>JAMXLO010000143.1 GCA_024280945.1 Acetobacteraceae bacterium | reverse complement strand
CGGAAGGTGACGTTCTCACCCAGATGCACGAGACGCAGTTCGGCCGGCTCGACGCCGAACGCGGCAAGCGCCTGCAGCGCGGCCGGTGCGTAAGCCTGCGCTGCGTCTACGGTCATGCCGCTAGTGTCCCGATTGGGAAGTCCGTCACAGTGTGGATCCGCTAGGTGCGGACTTCCGAATCGATGAGGACACTAGCAAACCATCGATGCTAGTGTGGTTTCTGGTTCCGAAGTCCGCAGTGAAAGTCGGCACGTCGCTCGTTGGTTCGAGTATCCGATTCACGCGGCGGATCGTGTGTCGCAAGCGGCTCACGCTCCTCTGCGATCGGATACCAGGCCCCGCGTCAGGCGGCATGCCTCGTGCTGGTTGGGGTACGGCGACCTGGCTCGATTCCCATAAGGTTCGCCTGGCGCAGTGCCCAGATAGCAAGTTGCGTCCGGTTTGCTGCCTTCACCTTTCGCAACAGGCCCTTGACGTGAACCTTCACCGTTCCCTCGGTGATGTTCAGCTCACGAGCGATCGTCTTGTTCGACAGGCCGATCGCCAGGCAACGTACGACTTGGTACTCCCGGCGGGACAGAGGTGGCGACAGCGCCAGATGATTGTTGCCCTCATCGGCGCGATCGTTATCAGACGCATGATTGTCGCCGTTCTCGGAACGCGTGCCGCCGGTGATGGATGACATGATGTCGGCCGGGAATAGCCGGTGATCCGACAGCACAAGGTCAAGCGAACGCTCGAGGATCTCGCCCGATATCTCGGTCAGCAGAACCGCGCTCACATCAGCCTGGACAAAGGCCGCGAGCACGGGCTTCGCGCTTGGGTCAGCCAGGAGAACCAACTTGGCCGCGGGGAAGTGCCGGCGGAGTTCATCGATGAATTCGACCGGCGACGCAGCAAAGCTATCTGACGCCACATGGAAAATAATAAGGTCCGGGGCAGGATTCGGATCGCCGACATCGACGACGTCACCCACATCCCGCCCCTCGGCGACGACGGTGATGCTGCTCGCCGCGAGCATCTGCCGGATCCCATCTCGGAAGAGGCGATTCTCGCCCAATAGAACTGCGCTTGACCGCGCCATGCTGCCCCATCGGTTAAAATGCGGTATGACTTAAGGCGAATTACTATCGAAGTTTGAGGCATTCGCCAACTTGCTCGGCGACACAATCGGGGTAGGTGGGCGCAAGAGATCGTGACTGTCCGCTGAGGACCGCCGGCAACCGCGCGGTGGTTTACGTAACGGCGTTAGCCTTGATGTCGTGTCATATGGCGCTCATTGAGCAACCAAAGGTTGAACAATAGTCCGCAGGAGTTGCTGGGCGCGCCGCCGCATGATCACGCGGTTGAACGCGATCCGCTTGCCGTCGAAAAGTATTCCCTGCGAGGTAACAGACATCGTGTGCAGTCCATCGGGGTATCGGCCAGCCGGGTCGGGGGTAAGCCGGGCAACCGGTTCTTCTTCATACGATGTCGGGGTGCAGGTGCTGACCTTGTTGATGACGAGGGCACAACCATAGGTCTGCGAGCAGTCCTGGGCGGGACGATAAAGGATATCATGCACCCTGAAGGGAATTCCTGCGGGGCGTGAAGAGCGGACATCGATTTTGACCGGATTCAGCGGATGTGGTGTCCAAGGTCCTTCCAAACGCGACGCATATCGCAGGCACAGGTTTTCGTGCATACCGAGATCGGCGTCATTGTATGCGATCCAGTACAGCCCCCCGTGCCGGAACAGCGTTGGGTCGGCCATTGCAACGTCCTCGGCAACCACGCAAAACACGGCTGGCGGGATATCCGGCTCGAGCCTGTAGATGAGTTGTCTCCGTTCCCACAGCATCTCTGGGACACACAGGACGAGACCGGCCTCTGCATAGGTGAATGGATAAGAGAGATGGGTCGCTATATCCAAGCGCAGCGGAACGGTGCGGTGGGATCCATCTGGATCCGGCACCAGGGCTTCGATCGTCCCGCGTCCGCTCCGCGTGGAGTACCGCTCGTGAAGGATTGCGCCGTCGCGGCCCGGCCATGGAAACGGATCAGCGACGAATCCCTCGCCGGGGGCGATCTCGAACCAGGTTCGCGGGGCTACAACGCGTGATGTCAGGAAATTCTCGACCGGCTCATCGATCGTGCAAATGGCCCAAACGTCCGCGCGAAGGTGGTCGCGCAGCCTGGCTGCGGTTCTGGACAGTCTTGCTCTCGATCTGTGCACAGACCGGCAGGAGATGGGTTCGAATGGATGCGGCCTCGCCGTCCGTTCCGAACTTAGGCTCTGAACGGCGGCTGTCAGCAGCCAGACGGTGGCGCGCGCCAAACTATTCAAGAGATTCCGATCACTGCGCCTGGCAGATACGTGTGCCTCGGCCAGCGTGACCCACCCAAAGTCGGGCGCGACCTTTTCGATCAGGTAGAGCGAACTGACCAGGCTTCGATCGGGCGGTGCGGCGGCGAACGGCTTCAGCAACGGTCGACCGAACGCGTCGACCACCCGCCAGACCCGCCGAGCTTCAGCGTCCTCGATGCCGTGGAGATCGAGAAGAATATCCGAACTGGCCGTTGCATTCGCGGGGCTCTTGCTCCGGCCGAACCAGTCGAGTGCAGTGCTGCGGACCGTCCAGCGCCAAAATGGCGTCGTCGAGGCTGGCCGGTTGGCCACAGTGAACTCCGCCCTTCCTGCAAGACCCTGAACAAGGACGCTGATCAGCGGTGAAGCTTCGCTTATTCCTGGTACGCAAATGTGAACCTTTTGACCTTGCGCGATCTTGGGCGAGTCGAGCTCTTGGGGGTCGCCAGGCCTGAGCGTCCAGTTCGACGAGCCCAAGATCGACGACGCCATCCGATCGCTACCTATATGTTGGCATCAGCCGGCGGCGCATCGATTGTGCCCAACGTATCGGGGCCGGTATGTCCTTGCTCCAGGACTTCTCCCAGAAATGCGCCGCCAACGTGTCATCGCTGATGCGATGGTCGCTGAATTCCTCGCCGTAGGCGAAGGGAAAGAACGCCGTCTTCGGGTAGACGAATATATCGCCGACCTGCACGCCTCGTGGCGAATAGTGCTGCAGACCGTGTTCGCGCAGCAGGCGTGTAATCAATTTCGGCCCGTATTTTGTCGGACGCTCCAGGACAGACGGAAGTGGCCTGATCCGCAGTACCTCGCCGATTGCCCGTTTCACGAACGGATGTCCCGCCTCTGCGCCGAAGACACCATTGGCGACCCAATCCGTCGGATGTGCCTCGTGCTGAAAGACAAAGAAGCAGCGGTGCGCCCGCACGCTGTCCAGCCGTTGATAGACCTGGAAGTCGGTGTCGAAATAGATGCCGCCCTGTTCGTGCACTGCGATCAACCTGGCAATATCGGCGACCGTTGACCAGCGCCGTCGAGCATGGGCCCGCGCGATGGCAGGCAGCTTCATGTCGATGTTGCGCTCGTTCCATTCGACCACCTGGTAATCTGGATTGGTCTGCTGCCAGGTATCGATGAATGCGCGTTGCTTGTCCGGGAGCTTGCCGCCCACCCAGACATAGTGCAGGCGTTTCGGGATCATACGGGCTCCTCTTGAGCGGGCGAACGATCGGGATTCGCCGCGCTCCGCAGCAACATGACCATTCGACCGACATATCCAGGCAACAGCAGGAATTCCAGCAGCAGGACATAGGCCAAGCTCCCGGCGCACAATGCGAGCACCAGCGCCGGGATACTTGGCTCCAAGTAGCCGAGAACCACGAGGATGACCGCCAGCATAACTCCTGAGGACAGCGTAACCCGCGACCAGTCGGAGAGGATGGGGCCCAACGGCATTCCGCATACTCGATTGAGGGTGAGGAGGTGCAGCGGCACCATCAGCACCGACAAGATCGCCCAAGCAGCACCGGCCGCGACGATTCCGAAGTAGGAAGAGAGGGGGAAGGCGATGAAGGCAAGCGCGACATAGCACAGGCAGAGGCGCGTGAACCGATGTGTCTGACCAAGGGCCGCCAGTGCCTGGCCACTCAGAAACCATAGGCCCAACGTGGGGGACATGAAGCTCATCGCCTGCAGGACGGTCGCAGCCGGCGCCCAGCGTGATCCGAACAGTGCCGGGATGAGGATCGGTGCACTCGCGCCGAATGCCACGGCTGAAGGGGTCCAAATCGAATTCACCACCAGGACCATCTTGCGGTACATCGTGCGGAATGCGGGCAAATCGTGGGAATAGCGGCTCAAGACCGGAAGCCCGACCCGTTCGAATGGGTTAATGGTCAATGTGATAATCGTCAGCAGGATCCGTGACGCCACAGCATAGTAACCCACTTCCGTCGTGTTGACGAACAGACCGACGAAAAGTTGACTGGTGCGATCGGTGGACAGCTTGACGCCGTAGGCGAACATGAAGTGGCCAGCGAAGCCCACCAATTCGCGCAATGCGGCGACCCGCACACGGAACCCGGGTCGCCATGGCGATCGCCAGAACATGACGCAAAAGATCACGATGTACTGCGCGACCTGTGAATAGACGAGGGCCCACACGCCGTAGCCGCGAAGCGCCAGTATGATGCCAACGCAGCCGCCTGCCGCGTAGCTCAGCAGCGTCCGCAGCGCGAAGACCCGCATCTGCAATGCGCGCCGGCACAATGCGGTGGGAACGGTCACCAAGGCTTGAAGCAGGCTCAGCAGCGACAGCACTCGGATCATCGGATCGAGCACGGGATCGCCGAACACCTTGGCTGCGAGGGGAGCCCCTGCCTGTGCCAGGGCTACCAAGCACAACGCCAGGACCAGGTCACACCAAAAAACCGTGTTCAGAAAGCAACGGTCGATCTTGGGGCGCTGCACGATGGCATCGGCAAAGCCGTAGTACTGGATGATCGTCAGCAGGGTGTACAGCGACATCGCGATGGCGAAGATGCCGTACTGCGCCGGCCCGATGACTCGCGCCAGGACCAGAAAGATCAGGAACGACGCTGCCTGACCGCCGCCGAGATCGGCCAGCGCCCAAAGCGTCGCGTGCGCCGACCGCTCACGGGTCGGTGGCGCCACCGGCTCATCCAATGGCACGCTCTTGTCAGTGGTCCACATGCGATCTCACAAGAGTGCGCTCGTTGGAGTCGGGAAATGCAGCCGTTCTGGGCGCCGGCAATAGAGTGAGGGAAAAGCCATACGTGAGCCACGGACCTCCGCGAGAGGACGGGTGAGAAATCGGATCAGTCCGAATGACGATACCGGCATGCCGAAGCTAGGGTGCGAGATGGTCTGGCCCCACCTCTCAAAGGTATAGGTTGCGGCTGCCCATAGTTGGTCCAGAGCGTCTCGCGTGACGGAGCAGCCTGGGCGCAGGAGCAAAGCACGCTGAAAACAGGCCGCTAATGCTTCTGGAGCGATGACTTGCCGTTCGGGGTAGGCTCCATTTGCGGGGTCTCGATGCAGCAGCGGCACCTACAAGTTTGTGATGATGAAAGAGTGGGCAGCAGGTGGCATGACGTGAGCGGCTGCCGATCTGGTCTGCCTGTGGTTGTGGCGGGCGGTCGCTGCGTGGACAAGGTGCGTAATCGCGTGCACACAGGCGAGATCGAGAATCGCCCGGAACTGGCCGATGCCGCATACCAATGTGGGAACATCTGAGCGCCTGTTGGAGGAACTTTCCGGCTGGGTGAAGCTGGAGACGCCAACAACGGACCCCATCGCGGTCAACAGGCTGATGGACATCGCCGGGAGAGAGCTGGCTCAGGCGGGAGCCGTGACGACCCGAATCGCAGGCCGAGACGGTTTTGGTGACAACCTGCTTGCCCGTACGCCAGGGGACGCAAAGCCAGTGCTCGTGGCGGGCCACCTGGACACGGTCTGGTCGGTGGGCACCCTGAGCGGCATGCCATATCAGGTGAACGGCGGGAAGGCGCACGGGCCGGGCATTTACGATATGAAGGCCGGCAGTTTCCTCGCCTTCCATGCGGTCCGATCAATCCTGCAGCAGCGTATCAAGACGCGGCGGCCAATTGTCCTGGTGCTCACACCGGACGAGGAGGTGGGCAGCCCCACCTCGCGAGCATTGATCGAACGCGAGGCCGCACAGGCTGCCTGCGTACTGATCCCGGAACCGGCGGGGCAAGGGGGTGCCTGTGTCACCGCGCGCAAGGGGGTGGGCCGTTTCGTGATGCGCGTGGAAGGCCGCGGCGCACACTCCGGCGGCAGCTTCCAGGAGGGTGTGTCGGCGGTCGTGGAGTTGGCTCGGCAGATCATGCGAATCCACGACCTGGTGGACCTGGACCGCGGCATCACACTGAACGCCGCCCCGGTGTGGGGCGGATCGCGACCCAACGTCATCTCGCCAGACGCCGGATGTGAGATCGACCTGCGGGTGAACTCCGCTGCCGATGGCGCGCGCATGGAACGCCTGTTGCTGGAGACCACGGCGCTGACCGCGGGCTGCCGTGTGGTGGTGGAGGGCGGCATGAACCGTCCGCCCTTCGCTGAAGATCCGGGAATACTGGCGCTGTACGACAAGGCACGGGGAATTGCCGAGACGGTGGGGATCGCGCTTCCACGCCAGCATCGCGGCGGCGGATCGGATGGCAACTTCACTGCGGCGCTGGGGGTGCCGACCTTGGATGGTCTCGGCTGTCCCGGCGCCGGCGCGCACGCAAGCCACGAGCATATCCTGTGGCAGCAGCTTGCGCCGCGTGCAGCTTTGATGGCTGGCCTGCTGGAGGAACTCGATTAGCGTTCGTCCGCGCCATGTTGTTCAATTCGCAGGCTTTCATCTGCGGCTTCCTGCCGATCGTACTGGCGTTGTACTACGCATTGCACGCGCATCGAAGCGCACGGCAGGCAGCAGTCGTAGTGGCATCGCTCGCCTTCTATGGCTGGTGGGATATTCGCTTCGTCCCGCTGCTGGTGGCGCTGACGGTTGTCAACTGGTTGATCGTGCGCTGGTTCGCCAGTTCTCGGGCGGGATGGATACCGCTCCTTGGGGTCATGTTGAACCTGGTGGTACTCGGGGTGTGCAAATATGCCGATTTCTTCCGGGCGACGGCCGATGCGCTGCTGGGCGAAGCCTTTCATCCCTGGGACCTTATCTTGCCGCTTGGCATCAGCTTCTTCGTATTTCAGAAAATCTCCTACCTGATCGATCTGCGCCGGGGCGACCGGCACATCTACGGCTTCCTCGACTTCTGCATGTTCGTGACGTTCTTCCCGCAGCTCATCGCGGGACCCATCGTCAGACACAACGAGATCATTCATCAGTTCCGACTCGATCCGTGCCGGCCAGGGATGTGGGAGAATCTGTCGCGCGGCTTTGTGCTGTTCGTGATCGGCGTGGCGAAGAAGGTCGCGTTGGCCGACACGCTGGCGATGGTCGTCGATCCGCTATTCGGCAAGGCCGTTACCACGTCGTTGTCCGCAGCCGAGGCATGGGTCGCGACGGTGGCTTATACGCTGCAGATATATTTTGATTTTTCTGGCTACTCGGATATGGCCATCGGATTGGCTCTGATGTTCGGTCTGTCGCTGCCGTTGAATTTCAATGCGCCGTATCGTGCCGTTTCGGTTCGCGACTTCTGGCGACGCTGGCACATGACGCTGTCGCGCTTCCTGCGCGACTATCTCTACATCCCGCTTGGCGGCAACCGGTGTGGGGCGCTGCGCCAGGCAGCCAATGTGATCGTCACCATGCTGCTTGGTGGGCTCTGGCACGGCGCCAACTGGACCTTTGTCGCCTGGGGCGGCCTGCACGGCACGGCACTTGCGGTGAACCATTTGTGGCAGGCGCGCGGGTTGCGCTTGCCGGGCGCAATCGCCTGGGCGCTTACCCTGTTGTTCGTCATGGCCTGCTGGGTGCTGTTCCGCGCCGCTGATTTCGCCACCGCCGGTTCCGTCCTGTCGTCGATGGCGGGACTGCAGGGTTTGGGTCACATCACGCTGGATCGCGAATTCGTCGCGGCCATCATCGGCGGGGCGGCGGTCGCCCTGCTTGGCCCGACGAGCCAGGCGATTGCACTCGAAAAGCTGCGACCGAAACCTTGGTTGGCCGTGCCGGCTGGTGCAGGATTGGCCTATCTGCTGCTGCTGGTCGGCGGCCGGCTGCCAAATGTCTTCATCTACTTCCAGTTCTGACGCGGCGTCTCCCTGGCGCCACTTCTTTTGTCTTGCCGCGGGCACGGCGGTGCTCGCGGTCATGGTGATCTATGTCTTCGTCACGCTGGTGGACCCGTTCGACACACTGTCGCTTTCGCCGCCGCTGCATCGCGGCCTCGTCGCAAGCAATCAGCGCTTTTCCTATCCGTCGATGGCGCGCTCGGAACGGTTCGACAGTGCGGTGTTCGGAACATCGACCAGCCGGTTGCTTCGCACCCATCTGTTGGACACGGAGCTCGGCGGAAGCTTTGCAAACCTGGCAATGAACGCGGCGACGCCCTATGAGCAGGCGCGCCTGATGCAGGTGTTCCGGTCGGCCCACCCCGCCGCACGCATGATCATTGTCGGGCTCGATCTCAGCTACTGTGCCACGGGCGATTCGGAGCAGTTGCTCACGCCGCGTGCATTCCCGGCATGGTTGTACGAGGACAATGCCAGCTGGCGCGGTTACCGCGAGATGTTCAATCTGTTTGCCGTTCAGGAGGCAGGGCAGCAGTTCGGCGTGCTGATTGGGCTCAAGCGGCCATTTTATAACAGCGATGGATACACCGACTTTTTGCCGCCGGACAGCGACTATGATCCGGTCCGCGTGGCCAAACACATGGAGCTGTCGGGTATATTCATCCCGCCGGGTGACCGGGACGGTGCTCCGGCGGACTGGCGCTATCCGGCGATCGAACGTTTGGACAAAGCGATCTCCTCATTCGCCGACACTACCCGCAAGATCCTTTACTTCGTTCCGTACAGCCGGAAGATCATGCCTGGGCCTGACTCCTCTGGCGATGTGGTGTGGCAGGAATGCAAGCGCCGTGTGGTGACCCTCGCGGAACGCACGCCGAATACCCTGGTCCTCGATTTCATGCGGCCGACTCCGATCACCGATGACGTGAGCAACTACTGGGACGGGTTGCACTATCGGCACGACATCGCCGATCGCGTCGTGCGCGATCTGGCGGCGGCTGAGCAAGGGGCAGTGTCGCCGGATTACACGCGGCTGGCGGAGAACAGGCTGTCTGCCAGCCTGGCGAACAGAGGGACTGCGGCGACCAGGTCCGACGTGCGCGCCTTCTCCGAGGGCGTGTGCGCCTCGGCTATGTCGCCCGGTCCCAGCACGACGCAAGGCGCGATAGCCTGCAGCTCCGAGGCGTCCGTCCCATAGGGCGCCGTACTTGCCGGCTTGCCGGTCAAGGCGACGCAATGCCGCACCAATGGATGGTCCGGCGCAAGTTCGGGGGGCAAGCCTTCGCGCGCCTCGCTGACCGCGATGCCAAACCGGCGCGCAGCGTCATACACCGCGGTCAGTACCGGCGTCGGGTCGACCTTGGCCGAGTAGCGAAACTTTATCCGCGCCGTCGCTTTGGGCACGGTCACATTCACTGCCGCGCCATGGTTGTCGAGCACCAGATTGAAGTCGCTGAATGGAGGATCGTAGTCGGCGTCCTGCAGGCTGGCATCGGCGCGCAGCCGCTCGAATATGGCCTTCATTTCTACCAGGAACGGGATCAGGTCCCAGTTCGCATTGCGGCCGCGGCCGGTGCTGCTGTGCGCCTGCACGCCGGTCGCCACGCAGGTGAAGGCGATATGGCTGCGATGGCCGCGCACCGGGGCAAGCCCGGTGGGTTCAGCGACGATGACACAAGTGGGCTTCACGCGCCGCACCAGCTCCGAGCGCTGGGCGATCAGCCGCGCTCCCTGTTTCGTCGTCTCTTCGTCCGTGGTGATCAGCAACGTGATAGCCACGTGCGCGGGGAGCGACCGAGCCGCTGCAATGATCGCGGCCACCGGGCCTTTCATGTCCGTGCTGCCAAGTCCGTGCAGCGTACCGTCGGCGTCGAGTTGCGCGGACCAGGGATCTTCCTGCCAGCCGGTGTCTGGCACCGTATCCATGTGGCCTGAGAGCGCAATGCCGCCGGTGGGGCCACGATGTGCGACGAGTGCCCGCTTGGCCACGCCTGCAGCGTCGGCGTAATCGATCCGCTCGATGTCGAACCCGTTCAGCGCCGTCTCGACGCGGTCGGCGATCGGCAGGTTCGAAACGAAGCTTCGGCTGTCGATCCGTACAAGATCGCGCGCCAGTGCTACGACGTCCGTCTCGGCGTTGTTCATGCCATCCCTAATTTTGCGTGAGGCAAGGTAGTTTCAAAGCGATCGGTCTGCATTGCAATATTTGCGTAGCACCCTGCCTCCAGGAATTCCCGTCCGTAGACGCAACGGTAACCTTGCCGACCGATATTGCCCTCCCGACGGCAGTAGACATGGAACGAGTCTATGCGCAAGGGACTAAAAGGGTCTGATCTCTATGCGGAGCTGGACCTCTCACCGGAGCATGAGCTCTACCTGCAACACCTGGCACAACGCCAGCGTGGCCAGATGCGGTTGAAACTGAGCGCAGGTCAAGTCGACGAGATGGTGCGCCAATTCATGGATTCGCACGGCGGCGCGACGGTGTGCCCTCCGGCCTACGCCTGCAAGTCGCGCCAGTACCATCTGCGCTGACGCCGCGATTCGAATATACGCTCAGAAGCGTCGGGCAAGGCGCTGCATCAGAAAGACAGGCTGGTCGCGCTCTCGCAAATCTCCTCATGCAAAAGCGTGCTATCCTGCCAGATCTCGAAGCCGTGCACGCGGTTTGCGCCAAGGTTCCTGCAATTGACATAGACCTCGACGATGGCGGAATTCACGTCGGGTGAGTCGAGGAAATCCGCCCCGATGATGCTGCTGCCTTTATCGAGCAGGTAGTAGCGAAAGGTTGGCACATACCCTCCCCGGCGATCCGTGGAGACAGAATCTTACCGGGGGGTGTGGCGAAATGTGTTAATGCGTGCGGCGATACTGTAGGCGGCGGGCGAGCCAACATCCGACCGTCACTGCGCAGACCTCGCCGGCGCCGTCGCGCTGGAATGCCAATGTCCAATCCCCCGGCGGGGTATGGTCCAACGCCCGTGGGCAGGGCAGCGTCCAGACGTCGCCGCCGATCGGATCCATCAGTTCCATCCGGCCCTGCCCAAGGAAACCCGAGAAGGCACCGTACAGCGCGCCACCCGCATCGGCGACCGTGAGTTCAGCGCCCAACTCGTCGCACTGAAAGCGGCCGGCGACGTCCAGTGCAGGGACGCTGTCGCAGGCATGGAGAAGCGTGGAGTGGTTCTCATTCAGACGGTCCATCCATAGCCCGTCCTCGACCGGCCTCAATCGCACGCCGGGACCACTCGCGCTGCCATCCGACTGCAGTTCGAGCCGGTCCGGGTGGTGGCCGTAGCGCAACCGTACTTTCCCTTGATCCAGATCAATGCGGACGGCCAGGCGCCCGTCTGGCTCAATATACGAGCCGCACCACCCGACCGTGGACGGGAGTGCGGCGACAGGGGCGGGCTGCTCTTCAAGTGCGGCTGCAAGGATGTCCAGCGCAGCGTCGTGCGCATTGGCCATGTGGTTGAACATCACGACGACCGAAATCCGCTCAGATGGCACGTAGAGGCGATGGCTGCGCCAGCCGCGCAGTGCACCGCCGTGCCCGGTGATGGCCCGCCCAAACTCCACGGCCCGGCTCAGACCGAAGCCATAGGCCGCAGCCGCGCCGTCTGCAAAGGTCACGGGTGAGGACAATCGTGAATACAGCGCCTCGGCCTCGTCGCGCGTCGCATCGATGTGGCGTTCCCAGGCGATCATGTCGTCGAGACTGGCACCCAGACCTGCGTCGCCGGTCCAGACGATTCGATTCTCAGCGGCGCGAAAGCCGCGGGCTGGTGTGCCTTCGTACCCCTCGGTGCCGTCGGGCATGGCACGCGTATCGGCGGCCAACAATGCACTTGCCATCCCGGCGCGGTCGAACACGCGTGTGCGCAGCAGTTCGGCGAAGCTGCGGCCGGTGCGCTCCTGCACGATGTCCGACAGAAGGCGAAAATTTTGGTTCACATAGGAAGAGCGGGTGCCGGGTGTAAACTGCAACGTCTTCGTGCCACTGATCACGCGGGCGGCCTCGCTGTCGCCGAACGAGGCCTCGGCCGGCGAGCCGTACAGCATGGCAACGGCCCAATAGTCGCGCAGGCCGGATTGGTTATGGCAGAGATGCAGCGCGCGCGGAGCCGGCTGCTGCAGCAAAGGCAGGCGCGCCCGCACATCCTCATCCAGCACGGAAGGGTCCGGAAAGCTGCCGAGCACCACAGCGCAGGTGAACTGCTTGGTGATGGAGCACATGCGGAACAGCGTGCGCGGGGTGAAGGGGATGCGCCTCTCGGCATTGGCCCAGCCCCATGCATGACGGACCAGGACCTCGCCATTGCGCAGAACGGCGACTGCGCCACCGGGTCCGGCGTAGCAACGGGGCAGCGCCTCGATGGCGCGGTCCAGGCGGGTACTTGTCATGCGCTGCACTTTCTTATCGAGAGTATGCCTTAGTAAAGGTCGCGCCCGGGCTTTCAGGCCAAGTTGCACTTGCCGGAACAGATTGCGTGTTCGCGCGCGGGAACTACCTCACTCTTCAATCTTCAATGTCTCGCCATCCTGACAGGAGACGATGTTCGGATGCATCGAAAGAGAAGCAGTTGCCACCACCGGCTCCAGGTTGATCCTCGGCGCGGCTGATCGGCACACCCTTGAAGTGACAAAGCAAGAGAGTGCCCACGCCGCCGTGGGAGACTATCGCGATGTCCCCCTCACCCTTCGGCTCGGCGATCACGCGCTCGACTGCCCGGATGATCCTACGCTGTGCGTCGATGGCACGTTCCCATCCCCGGATGCTTTCCTCCGGACGAGCAAAGAACTCGTTGGCCACGACCTCGAATTCTGGCTTGGGCAGGTAGCCTGTTGCCGAACGATCGTTCTCGCCCAGTGCCTCGAAAACAACCGGGACCAGTCCGAGGTGGTCTGCCAGTATACTAGCCCCATCCATCGCCTTTCGCTCGGAACTGCAAAATACCGAGCCAATTCCTGCGATCCAGGGACGCTGCAAAGCGGCTCTCAAGCGGCGTCTGCCAGTTGGTGAAAGCTGCCATGCGGTTATCGGTACAGCGGGATCGATAGTGACCTCGGGGTGGGTGATGAAATGGACTACAGTCATGCCAGAGGTCCGTCGTTGGGTCTGCCATTGCGCCGCAGATTGCGACCTTGGCCCGTGGCGCGAACCACGGAGGCAAGCAAGGCAGGAAGCGACTGCCAATCCGATTTGTGGCTCGATGAGCTGCCGGTAATAGAATGACTTTGCCTCCTCGATCCAGAATTGCCTTACAGCATGAGCCGCAATTGATGTCTCACTATGCTCGGGGGCGAGACCCTTCGACGCGGGCGGCAGGAACTCTTTGCCGACAGCCCTCGACCCAGATTGGTCTCATCAGCCTCAACGAGCGGACCTGCCCCACCGAGCGGTCCGGTGAACAGGTCCCGGACATCCTTCATGGCCTCGCGGCTGCGATGTCCGAGAAACCGAGCGGTCTTCATGCGTTCGCCAAGTGTGTCGAAGCCGTCTGGAGGTGGGTTCACCAACGCGAAGGCGTGGAAGTGCTTCAACGAGTTGCGGACGAGGACGGGTCTCGGCCCGGAGCATCGGAGGACCTGGCTGGACCCATTTCCTTGCGTGGCGCAGGAGGCGCAGACTGCGCCAATGGACACGAGCTACCTCGACCCGCGTAGCGGCCGGATTTTCCCGCTAGACCAGCCGCGCTGGTGCGGGGATGACCGTGCACCGCTGTTGCTTACATCGTTGCCCGGCATCAGCCGCGCAGAGATCGATACCGCCGTGCGCAGCCTGTGGCGATACCGGATGGCGCTGCCGATGCAGGTGGATGATCCCATCAGCATGGGCGAAGGATGCACGCCGCTGATCCGCCGCAGCCTGGACGGCGCGCCGGTGCTGCTGAAATGCGAGTGGTTCATGCCGACCGGCAGCTTCAAGGACCGCGGCGCCAGCGTCATGCTGTCGCTGCTGCGCGCGCAAGGTGTGCGCGCGGTTCTCGAGGACAGTTCCGGCAACGGCGGCGCGGCGGTTGCGGCCTATGCCGCAGCGGGCGGCCTGCAGGCAACGATCATGGCGCCTGCCTCGACCAGCCCGGCAAAGACTGTGCAGATGCGGGCCCATGGTGCGAGGGTCGAGCTGATCCCCGGCACGCGTCAGGACACTGCCAATGCAGCGGCGCGGCGTTCTGAGACGGTTTTCTATGCCAGCCATAACTGGCATCCGTTCTTCCTGCACGGAACCAAGATGCTGGCATACGAGCTGTGGGAAGATCTCGGCTTCCGTGTGCCGGACAACATCATCACACCGTGCGGCGCGGGCTCCAACGTGCTGGGCTGCCAGATCGGCTTTTCAGAGTTGCTGCGCTCCGGCGAGACCGAGGTCGTGCCGCGCATCTTTGCAGCGCAGCCCGCCAACTGCGGCCCGATAGCGGCAGCATTCCTCACTGGCGAGGACAAACCGGTTGCGGTCGAGGTAAGGCCCACAATCGCCGAAGGCACAGCCATCGCGCAGCCGATCCGGCTCACCGAGGTCCTCGGCACGTTACGGGAAACCCGTGGCGGCGCAGTCATGCTGAGCGAAGAGGAGATCGCCGCGGCAACGCTCGAGCTGGCGGGTATCGGCATCTATGTCGAGCCGACGTCGGCGCAGGCCGCGGCGGCGTTTCGCAAACTGTTGGCGGCAGGTACCATCACCCCCGAACAGACGACAGTGCTGGTGCTGACCGGCAGTGGTCTCAAGGCCACGCCACGCATCGCCGAACTTCTGGGGGTTGCGCTGTGAGGCCGCGGATTGCCCTGCTTGGCTTCTCGATCGAATGCAACCGCTTCGCGCCTGTTGCGACCGAGCGGGATTTCGCGGCACGGACCCTGATGCGTGGCGACGCCATGCTGGCGGACGCGCGTTCGGACGCACCGCATATGCTGGGCGAACTGCCGGGTTTCATTGCCGACATGGATGCAGACGGGGCATGGGAGCCGGTGCCGATCCTGCTCGCCATGGCCGAGCCGAACGGACCGGTCGAGCAGGCATTCTTCGATCGGCTGATGGCCGAGTGGGAGACCGGGCTGCGCCATGCCGGCCGATTGGACGGGGTTTATTGTGTGCTGCATGGCGCCGGTCTGACGACGGCAGACCATGACCCTGAGGGGACGCTGCTTTCGCTGGTGCGCCGCGTCGCCGGCCCCGGAACACCGGTTGTCGCCAGCTACGATCTGCACGCCAATGTCTCTGAGGCGAATGTCGCGCTGGTCAACGGCTACATCGGCTATCGCACCAATCCGCATCTCGACATGCGCGAGCGTGGCGCGGAGTCGGCGCAGTTGCTGCGCCGCCTCATGTCAGGCACGCGGACTCATCTGGCACGCATTCGCCTGCCGATCGTGCCTCCGACGGTGACCATGCTGACCGGCAAGGATGCGCACGAGCGTCCGTATGGCGAGCTGATCGATCTCGGCCAGCGCCGCATGCGCGAGCCACCCTATGCCGGCCGCGTGCTCAATGTCTCGGTGATGGGCGGCTTTGCCTATGCGGACACGCCGTTCAATGGCCTGACGGCGGTGGTGACCGCCACCGATCCCGAGGCGGCGCACGCACTGGCGCAGGAGATCGCCGCGGCGGGGTGGGCCAGGCGAGACCGGTTTCGCGCCACGCTCACCTCGCTCGAGGACGCAGTGCGGCGTGCGAAGGATACCGAGAACCTTGCCGTTCCCGCGCTGATCTTCGCCGACGTGGCCGACAATCCCGGTGGCGGCGGCCGCGGCAATACGATGTGGATCCTGGAGGCATTCCATCAGGCCGATGTGCGCAACGCGTTGGTCGGGGTCATTCATGACCCGCCGTTGGCGGAGGAGGCGCACCGGCAGGGCGAAGGGGCTCGCTTCACCGCCCGATTCAATCGCGGCGGGGGCGATGAGTTCGCGAAGCCATTCGCCGTATCTGCGACCGTCCGGCGCCTGCATGATGGAACCATGCGTGGCCGGCGTGGCATCTACGCCAACAACACCCTGGCGCTGGGTCCATGTGCGGCGTTGCAGCTCGATGGCATCACTGTCGTGGTGATTTCGAACCGCGTGCAGTGCGCGGATCCGGTCTTTTTCGAAGCCTTTGGCCTAGACATCGCGGCGGCACGTGTTGTGGTGGTGAAGTCGCGCGGGCACTTCCGCGGCGGCTTCGACGAGTTCTTCCAACATGAGCAGGTTGTCGAGGTCGATGCGCCAGGCCTGACGAGTCCCGTCCTTTCGCGTTTCCCGTGGAAGAACATGCCGCGGCCGGTCCTGCCGATCGATCCTGCGGCGGAGTGGCCGCCGTGAGACTGGCCGATCTTCCAACCCCATGCCTGGTGCTCGATCGCGACATCTTGCAGCGCAATCTCGATACCATGGCCCAGTGCCTCGAACGGCATCGCGTGGCACTGCGGCCGCACATGAAGACCGCCAAGTCGATCGACGTGGCACGGCTGGCGACCGCCGGGCAACCGGGAGGCATCACGGTCTCGACGCTGGCGGAAGCCGAGTACTTTGCGGGTCACAGCGTGACCGACATCCTCTACGCGGTCGGGATCACGCCGCAGAAGCTGGACAAGATAGCGAAGCTCAATGGCGCAGGGGCCGCAGTCATCGTGCTGACGGATGACCTCGACGTCGCGGAGGCAATCGCCTCGCATCCCCGCCCGCCGCGGGCACTGATCGAGATCGATACCGGCGAGGGACGCGGCGGCGTTGCGCCGGACGATGACATGCTGCTGGCCGTGGCCGCACGGCTGGGATCTTGTCTTGCCGGCGTGATGACGCATGCGGGGCATTCCTATGCGGGTCGCAGCCTCGAGGCGATCGCGGAGATCGCTGAGGTGGAACGTGCTGGGGCCGTGCGCGCCGCTGAACGCCTGCGTGCGGCGGGACATGCGGTGCCGATCGTGTCGATGGGCAGTTCGCCGACCGTTCGCCACGCGGGCCGGCTCGACGGCGTCACCGAGGTGCGGGCCGGGGTCTACATGTTCGGTGACCTGTTCCAGGCCGAGATCGGCACGCACGACCTGGACTCGGTAGCGTTGACCGTTCTGACCAGTGTGATCGGCCGGCGACCGGGACGTCTGCTGGTGGATGCCGGTGGACTGGCGCTGTCGAAAGATCGCAGTACCGCGGACGCCCCGCGGGATTACGGCTTCGGCCTTGTACTCGACGTTGCGGGCAAACGGAGCTTCGGCGATGCCATCGTGCGGCGCGCCTACCAGGAACACGGCGTGCTCGAGGCGGATCCCGCGTATCCCCTCGATTTCTCAGTCGGTGCCAAGCTGCGTATCGCGCCCAACCACACCTGCATGACCGCCGCCGCGCATGATCGCTATTTTGTGGTCGCGGGGAGCGATGAAGTCGTGGCGATCTGGCCACGCGTGAATGGTTGGTAGGCGTTCAATGAACGATTACACTTCTGTCCGGCAAGCAGCATCGGTCGAAAAGGGGTTCGTGTCTTCCTGAACACTGATCCCAACGAATGGGGCTCCCATCCCGGGTCCTCGACGCCGGTCTCACCAGGGTTGGCATTGGTGGGTTTTGTTGGACTTTGCCTTCTGGTCGGCGCGGCAGATGGCTCGATGATCGCCGGTATGTGGCGCGGATGGTATGCGTCGCTCCTGCGGCCGCCTGGGACCCCGCCAAACTGGGTATTCGGTCCGGTTTGGACGGTCCTCTACGTCATGATCGGCATTGCCGGCTGGCTGGTCTGGCGCCGCGCGACGTCAACGCGACCGCTCCGGCTGTGGGGCTGGCAGCTTGCCGCCAACGCTGGGTGGACACCGGCGTTCTTCGGCCTGCGCAGTCCGCCGCTGGCGCTCGCCGTCTGTGTCGTGCTGCTGATATTGATCGTGCTGACGATGCTCGCCTTCAAGCCCGTTCGGCGGGCGGCGGCCTGGCTGATGGCGCCATATCTGGGCTGGACCTGCTTTGCGACCTATCTGACCGCCGGGTTCTGGTGGCTCAATCCGCCTTGAGCTAGAATCTTCGCCATGAGAACTGGATTCGCTGCTACTGCACTGGCGTTCGGTCTGGCCTCGGCTGTGTGCTTCCCGGCCCAGGCGCAGACGTTCGATCAGATCGGCAAGAACGGCAAGCAGCAGAAGGGGCCACCGCCGGTTGCCCCGCCGCCGGCGCTACCCGGTGCCGGACCGGGCGGCGGTCCCGCACCGATGACCCGGGTCCCGACTGACATGGAGCCGAACGAGGCCCTGTTCGACTCTATCAATCGCGGCGATATCGCAACGGCACGTGACGCGATCAGCCGAGGCGCGGACCTGCATGCGCGCAACATTTTCGGGATGACACCGCTCGAGCTGTCGATCGATCTGGGACGCAACGACATCTCGTTCATGCTGCTGTCGATGCGGGCGGCGGACGACACGCGACCGGCGCAGTCGCAACGCGCCGCGGCGGTGAAGGAAGACGCGAAGCATCCGGTGCGCCAGGCCAAGAAGGCGTCGCCGCGCCCGGTGGTGCCGGCCCCAGCCGCGCAGCAGACAGCGCGGCTGTTCAGCGGGGATGGCGGAACGCCGAACCCGAATGTCGGATTCCTGGGGTTCGATTCCGGTCGCCGGTAATCCTGCTGCGCTATCGGCCGGCTAACGCGTCTGCGACTGGCACTGTGCCCATGGCGCCCGCATATCTCCTGCGGCTTGACCAACTGCGGAGGAATATTTCCATGGTCGAACGAGATATGCGGCGAAATGCCCAGGAAACCGCTTTGTCGATGATCAAGCTGCATGGGCTGCGGGCCCAGGCGGTGGCGCAGGAGCGAGCCGCTGAATTGCGCCAGCAAGGGGACACGGCAGGTTACGATCTGTGGCAGCAGATCTATGCAGCGATCTGCGAATTGCGGCGGACCGCGCCGGCGATGGCGAGGGCGCAGACTTAGTCGGGGCTGGGTCCCCGCCTTCGCGGGGACAGCATTCGAGCAGTACCAGTGATCGTCTTGGTCGTCCCTGGGTCCCCGCCTTTGCGGGGACAGCTCTCCTCGCTGGCGAGGAGAGCTGGCTGGGGCGGGAGGATTCGAACCTCCGGTGGCGGAACCAAAATCCGCTGCCTTACCCCTTGGCTACGCCCCACCTGTTGTCTGAATAGGTCTCGGGACAGGCTGGGTAAAGTCTGACCCGTGCTGTAGGGGCCCTGCCCAGCGCCACCAATGCGGATCGGGCAGCGCCTCCGCGGCCGTGCATGCCGTTGCTGCGTCAACGTAGAGCCCGAAGCAGGATGCCCCCGACCCGCTCATGCGGGCAAGAAGACAGCCGGGCGTCGCTTGCAGAGCCGCCAGCACCTCGCCGATCAAAGGCTGCAGGTGGAGCGCCGCCGGCTGGAGATCATTTTGCAGCCTGCTCAGGTCAGCGGCCATGGTTGCCATATCGGCCCATCCCGGCGGCAGGATTGCGGGCGCCGACCAATAGCCGCGGAGAGCACCGAACACGCCGGCGGTCGCGACGGCAACCCCGGGATTGACCAGAAGCAGGCCACCGTTGGGCAGCCCGGGTGCCCGCTCCAGGCGCTCGCCGATCCCGCCCATCCGCGCTGGCTCGCCGGCGAGGCAGACCGGGACATCGGCACCAAGTTGCGCCGCCAGTTGGAACAGCTTGTCAGTCGTCGGGAGCTGCCACAGGCGACACAACAGGCGCAGCGTCGCGGCTGCATCCGCGGAGCCGCCGGCTATGCCGGAAGCCACGGGCAGGTACTTGTCCAGTGTCAGCGCCGCACCGCTTGCCACGCCGGCGGTTGATGCCAGCGACCGGGCAGCGCGCAGCACCAGATTGTCGGGCTCGTGGGCGAGCCCGGCGGCAAACGGTCCGCGCAGTTCGAGCGACAGCGCATCGGCAGAGACGCCGCTCAGGGTGTCGCCGACCCCCGGGAATACGACGAGGCTGTCCAACAGGTGATAACCATCGTCCCGGCGCCCGGTGACGTGAAGGTACAGGTTGACCTTGGCGGGCGCCGCTTCGCTCAGGCGGTCAGCCACACAGACTACTGGCCGCTGACCACGGTCGAGCGCTGGCCGCCTTGCAACTTTGCCTCGAGTTTGGCGGCGTCATCGGGCTCCGGATGAAAGATCAGAGCGCGCTGCCACTGGTAGGTCGCTTCCAGCTTGCGCCCGGCCGCCCAGTAGGCGTCGCCCAGATGGCCGTTGATTGACGCATCTTCGGGCTCCAGCTCGACGGCGCGCTCAAGCGTCTTGACCGCATCCGCGGTCAAACCCTGGCGAAGCATGACCCAACCGAGGCTGTCGACAATCGCGCCATCATTCGGACGGCGTTGCACGGCTTTCTCGATCATCTCGCGTGCCTGCGCCAGGTTGCGGCCCATGTCAGCCCAGGAGTAGCCGAGATAGTTCAGCACGAAGGGTTCGTCCGGCGAGAGTGCCAGAGCGCGCTTGAAGTCGGCCTCTGCCTTCTGCCATTGCCGCGACCGTTCGTAGCAGATGCCGCGATCGTAGTAGGCCAGCCAGTCGCTCGGCTTCGGGGTCTTGATCCGCTCGATCGCACGGTCATAGACAACGGCGGCCTCGGCGAACCTGTTCTTGCTGCGCAGGATATCGCCCTCCCGCAGCAGCGGCACCGGACTGTCCGGGAAGTCGCGGCCGATGCGGTGCAACTCGTGCAGCGCCTCTTCGGTTCGGCCGAGCCGGTCATTGAGACTGGCACGCTGCAGGCGAACGACCGCGGCCAGCGGGTCGTCTGCGCCAACCGCGGTCAGCATCTGCAGCGCGTTCTCCAGGTGACGCTGGCTTTCTAGAGTCTCTGCGGCGAGCAGCCTCGCCGGGGTGAAGTCGGGACGCAGGTCGAGCGCCAGCCGCAGCAGCAGCATGGCAAAGTCGCTGGAATTCTGGGCGCGCAATGTGGCGGCGAGGGCGAGGTAGGCCTCGGCGATACCGTCCTGCGGGCGCGGCACAACCGGGGTCACGCTGGCTGCTGCCAGCGGCTTTACGGCAATGGCCATATCCGGTGCGCTCGTTGCCAAGGCCGCCAGGGCCCGCTGGGCCTCCCCAGGACGGCCTTGTCGCGCTGCGGCGCTTGCCAGGATCTGCGCGAACCGCAGGTTGGTGCCGCCGAACTCACTCTCCGCCTGGCGATAGAACTTGGCGGCCTCGGCGCTGCGTCCGCTCTGATCGGCAATCAACGCGGCATGCAGCGCGTAGACCCCACGGAACCGCTGGCCATCGATGGAGGCGCGCAGTGTCGCCAGCGCCGCCTCGGTGCGGCCATCACCCTGCTGCGCCCACGCAATCAGCAGCGGCTGCAAGAGTTGCGCGAGACCTTGATGAGGGAGTGCGCGAAATCTCTGCTCCGCTGCCTGCCAACGGCCGGCGAGGACGTCCGACTGCCCCAGGAGCAACTGTGCCGCCTGGCTGTCAGGCAACTGACGGGCAAGCTGCAAAGCCTCCGTCCGTCCGGCGATCATGCTGGCGATGAACGCCTGCTGCAGCAATTCCGGATCGTCGGGCCGTGCGGCGAGGGCGGTAAGGAATTGCGTCGATGCCGTTTGTGCATCAGCCGCTCCCAGCGCAAACCGACCGGTCAGAAAGCCCGCGAACACCCCGGAGGGTGCGTCACGAGAGGTATGCGCAGCGACATGCGGGGGGGCAGGGTCTGCCGCCGCGGCGGCTGACAGCAGGGCGAGAGCAAGGAGGAATGTGCGACGCACGCGGCGAGTATGCTGCATCTGCACAACCTACCTCATCGGGCCGTGAGAGTCATGCGGATTTGATGCAACGAACCAGGACCGATACGCGTTATCGCCGATTCACATTCCGCCGGGATAGTTGGGTCCCCCGCCGCCTTCGGGCGTCTCCCAGTTGATATTCTGTGCCGGGTCCTTGATGTCGCAGGTCTTGCAGTGCACGCAGTTCTGCGCGTTGATCTGCAGCCGCGGAGTACCTTCGTCGGCACCGACGATTTCATATACACCCGCCGGGCAATAGCGCACTTCCGGGCTGCGGAACCGCTGCCAGTTGAGCGTGACGGCTATATCGGGGTCGGCGAGCCGCAGATGCGCCGGCTGGTTCTCCTCGTGGTTGGTATTGCTGATGAATACCGACGACAGTTTGTCGAAGGTCAGCACACCATCGGCGCGCGGATACTCGATCCTTGGCGCGGTTGACGCATCGAGCAGGGTTTCGTTGTCGGGATGCGGATGATGGAACGTCCATGGCGCCCTGCCGCGCAATACATATGTATCCACGGCAGAGTAGGCCAAACCGCCCCACAGGCCGAATTTCGCAAAGGATGGGCGCACGTTGCGAACCAGCGACAGCTCCTGCCAGACCCAGCTCTCGCGCAGGAGAGTTTCGTAGCTGGATAGATCACCTCCGCTACCTTCGGCGAGCGCTGCGATAACGACCTCGGCCGCCAGCATGCCGGACTTCATAGAGGTGTGCGTGCCTTTGATCTTCGGCACATTCACAAAGCCTGCCGCGTCGCCGATCAGTGCGCCGCCGGGAACCACCAGGCGTGGGATCGATTGCAGTCCGCCTTCATTCAACGCGCGTGCGCCGTAACTGATGCGCCGGCCGCCCTCGAAGTGCTTGCGCATCTCGGGGTGAGTCTTGAACCGCTGCATTTCGTCGAACGGGGACAGCCATGGATTGCGATAATCCAGGCCGATGACGAAGCCGTAGGAGATGAGGTTGTCACCGAAGTGGTAGAGGAACGAGCCACCGTAGGTGTTGCGATCGAGCGGCCAACCGATCGTGTGTTCGACCAGGCCTGGCCGGTGATTTTCGGCGGGTATCTCCCACAGCTCTTTGATGCCGATGGCATAGGTCTGCGGGTCGTGGCCATCACGCAAGCCGTAGCGTCGGATCAGCTGCTTGGACAGCGAGCCACGGCAGCCTTCAGCGAACAGCGTGTATCGAGCGCGGAGCTCCATGCCGCGCTGGAAATTGTCGGTGGGTTTCCCGTCCTTGCCGATCCCCATGTCGCCGGTGGCAATGCCGGCCACGCGGCCATCCTCCTCCAGCACTTCGGCAGCCGGAAAGCCGGGGTAGATTTCGACACCCATCGCCTCGGCCTGCTGTCCCAGCCAGCGGCAGACATTGCCCAGGGAAACGATGTAGTTTCCTTGGTTGTGCATCTGCGGCGGCGTCGGCAGGCGGAAGGCGCGTGTCGCAGTCAGGTACAGGAAGCGATCCTCCGCCGCCTGTGTTTCCAGCGGAGCCCCCTTATCGCGCCAGTCAGGGATCAGCTCGTCGAGCGCACGAGGCTCCAGCACTGCACCGGACAGGATGTGTGCGCCGATCTCGCTGCCCTTCTCTACGAGACAGACGGATGCGTCGGGCGCGAGCTGCTTCAACCGGATCGCAGCAGCGAGACCCGATGGTCCGCCGCCGACGATCACAACGTCGAATTCCATTGCCTCCCTTGGGGGCAATTCCTCTGCCATCACGCATCTCCGGAACTATCGCGCTGATCGAAGGAGGACCGGCCTCGCCAGGTGGTCTGGCGAGGCGGAGCGATACCTACGGGCGCTGTACCAGCTCGATCATGTAGCCGTCGGGATCCTTGACGAAGGCGATGATCGTCGTGCCGAACTTCACCGGTCCGGGTGGCCGCGTCACCGTGCCGCCGGCCTTCGTCGCGATGTCGCACGCCGCGGCGACATCCGGCACGCCGACGGCGAAATGGCCGAAGGCGCCGCCCATGTCATATTTCTCGACACCATAGTTGTAGGTGAGCTCGATGGCGGTGTTGCTGTCCTCGTCGCCGAAGCCGACGAAGGCGAGGGTATATTTGCCGTCCGGCACGTCGCGCCGGCGCAGCTCCTTCATGCCGAATGCCTTGCTGTAGAAGTCGATACTGCGCTGCAGGTCGCCGACCCGGATCATGGTGTGCAGAAACTGGCTCATGTGTTTTCTCCCCTCAGCTCATCCGGACCGAGGCCCAGCAGAAACAATCCGGCAGCGTCCGCCGCGGCAATCGTGGCCTCTCGCTCCGCCAGAATGGTCCCGTCAGCCTCGAATGCAATACCGCGCAAGTGCGCGCCCGCGGTCCCCGCGACAGTCGCGGGCCCGATGGTCGGCAGGTCGGCGCGGCGATCCTGGGCCGGTTTGACCAACTTCACCAGTACGCCGCCTGGTCCCTCCCGTGCCAGGCCGGCGCAGCGGGCCAGCATTGCGTCGGTGCCTTCGGCCGCCTCTACCGCGAGCACGATACCCTGCTGCACCACGCAACCTTGACCGACATCGACCGCGCCCAACGCGCGTGCCGTGGCGATCCCCCGCCGGATGTCGGCCAGGGCGAGTGCGTCGGGCGCAGCGCGCGTCAACAGGCCGACCGGCGCCGTCGCCTCGTTCAGCACCTCGTGGGCGCTGACCACACGGAAGCCTTCCTCGCCCAGCACTTTCACCACGGCCGCCAGCAATCCATCGTCCCCGGCAAAGGCCGCGCGCCCGATACGGGCGAGGATGCGGGTGCCTTCCGCATCAGGACGCAGGTCGAGCAATGACGGCCGCCGGACCGGACCGATCAACACAAGGTCGTGGCACTCGTGGGCACGCAATGCCGCAATGATACGGCCGGCTGCGCCAATACGGATCACCTCGTGCGGCCAGTGTGCCAGGACGGCGGGATCGGCAAAGCCCTCCAGGCCGACCAGAAAGACCTGGCGTCCCGCGGCCCGCGCGGCGGCGGCGATCTGCCCGGGCAGCCGGCCGCCGCCGGCTATGATCCCTAGGCTGGGATGAGCGCAGGGAGGTGCGCTCATCCCAGCCCAGCCCATTGTTGAATCGCGTGATGCAGATCGCCGACGCTTCCGCCTTCAATCATCACGCTCAAAGCACCCGGCTCACTCCGCGCGGATCAGGCCGCGATGCCCGGGTGCGTCGATGAACTCGAGCACCTCCGCCACCAAGGGCTCGTTACCATAGCTGTCCCGAACGGTGGCCAGCCGTTGTGCGAACACACCTTCGCGGCGGAACAGATCACGGAAGGCATTGTGCAGCAGCTGGATCTGCGCCTTGTCGAAGCCACGCCGCTTCAACCCGATGACGTTCAGTCCGACCAGCCGCGCGCGATTGCCGATCACGCTGCCGAACGGAATCACGTCGGCCTCGACGCCGGATACACCGCCGATCATTGCCGCGCGGCCGATGCGGACGAACTGGTGGATCGCCGCCGCCCCGCCGATCACCGCATGGTCGGCGATGGAGACGTGTCCACCCATCACGGCGTTGTTCGCAATGATTACGTGGTTCCCCAGAGTGCAGTCATGAGCAACGTGAGCGACCGCCATGAGCAGGCAGTCGGACCCCACCCGGGTGATCCCCTTGCCGGTGACCGTGCCACGATGGATCGTACAATGCTCGCGCACCTGGGTGCGGGCGCCGATCTCGCATCGCGTCGGCTGGCCGGCATATTTCAGGTCCTGTGGCGCCATGCCGACGGTGCAGAAGGGGTACAGCACCACGTCCTCGCCGATCCGGGTGTGACCGTCGACGACAACGTGCGAAACCAGTTCGGCGCCATCCTCGATCACGACATCGGCGCCGACGGTACAGTAGGGACCGATCCGCACACCGACGCCCAACTCGGCACCCCGCGCAACGACGGCCGTGGGATGAATGACGTTCCGCGCTGGTCGCAGGGCAAGTGTTTCAGGCATGGCATCCATTCTGGTGCGTCTCGCTCGCGGAACCCGCGCGAAAGCTAGGGCGCCAGCGCATCGCGACCAACTCAATCATTGTTGCCCTGTATTTCGACGATAGGCCTATAACCGCTTGTTTCAGCGGCGATTCTGGCACGATTACGGCGGGATGTCGGGCGCTGCGGCGCGGTCCCGGATCATTGCCGCGTAGGTCGCTTCCGCGACCGAGGTATCGTCCACCCGAGCCACGGCGTGGAACTTCCAGACATTGCCACGATTGCGCTCCTTGGTGACGTGGATCCGCAGCTGGTCGCCAGGCACAACGGGACGGCGGAACTTCGCGCCCTCGATGGACATGAAATAGACCAGCTTGCCTTCCCACTCCGGACCCAGGGTCTCCACCACAAGCACGGCCGCGGTCTGCGCCATGCTCTCGATGATCAGCACCCCGGGCATCACCGGGTGGTTGGGGAAATGCCCGGCAAAGAACGACTCATTCACCGAGACATTCTTGATGCCTACGGCCGACTGGTTGCGCACCACGTCAACGACGCGGTCGATCATCAGGAATGGATAGCGATGCGGGATCACGCGCATGATCCGCGCGATATCGACCACGCTGCCATCGGCGGACAATGCTGCCCCAGTCGCAGGCGAATCCATGGCGATCAGTCCGTATCCGTCTCCGTCCCAGCAGCCCGTTTCGAACGCTTGGCGGTCGCCTCACGTACCAGCCGCCGCAGCACGGCGACATGACGGAAAAACTCCCGCGCCGGCTGAGCGGGGCTGCCGACAACGTCGGCGCCTTCCGCCACATCTGACATCACCCCGGCCTGCGCTCCGATCCGCGCCCGGCGTCCGATCCGCAGATGGCCCGCAAACCCCGCCTGGCCAGCGACCATGACGTGGTCTTCCAGGATCGTTGAACCGGAAATGCCCGCCAGCGCCACAATCACGCAACCGCGGCCGAGGCGCACGTTGTGCCCGATCTGCACGAGATTGTCGAGGCGGGAGCCGGCACCGATGCGCGTATCGTGCAACGAACCGCGATCGATCGTTGTGTTGGCTCCCACCTCGACGTCGTCTTCGAGGATGACGCGGCCGAGCTGGGGGACACTCAGGAAAGCCCCACGGTCCATCGCAAACCCAAATCCGTCCTGACCAATTCGTGCGCCAGGATAGACGACCACGCGATCGCCGAGCAGCGCGTGGCTGAGCGAGACATGCTCGCCGATGCGGCAATCGGCGCCCAGCACGACGCTCTCTCCGAGGACCGCACCGGCGCCGATGCGGCATCGCGGACCGACCTGGGCGCGCGACCCAATCACCACGAAGGGACCGACTTCGGCGCTGGGTTCGATTTTGGCATCAGCTGCAACCACGGCGGACGGATGCACCCCGGCGACAATCGGTGGCAGAGGATGAAAGAGCGCGGCCACGCGGGCCCAGGCGACATAGGGCTCGCTTGCCAGGATCGGCCGGGTGCCCGAGGGAACCTTCTCCAGCAGCTCGGGATGCAGGATGACTGCGCCGGCCGAGGTCTGCGACAGCGCAGTGACGTACTTGCGGTTGTCCAGAAAGCTGATCTCGTCTGGTCCGGCAGTCTGTAGTGGTGCCACCCCGGTCAGCATCAGGTCTCCCGGCGGGGCAGTCGAACCCGCCACGGCGGCCACTGTCGCGAGGCTATGCGGTCCGCTTCGGCGGAAGAACCGGGGATCTCCGGCGATCGGCGGCCAATCCATTGCTCCACATCCGGCAGGGAATCACGGGTGTTTCTGCTGGGACGAAGATGACGCGGCGGCAGGCGGCTTGGCCGGCGGCTTGGCCGGGGCCGGCGCGTTACCGGCGGGCGCAGCTGCGCCGCCACCCTGGGACTGCGCCATCGCCATCGGCGATACGCCGTCCGGCGGGATCACCACGGACGCCAATACCTTGTTCAGATCCTCCACCACGGCTGGCGTCATGTCGAAGTCGCTGGTCGTGCCGAGCATCTGCGCCTTGTTCAGTACCAGGTTGATGCCCCGGCTGACCGCGACCTGCTGCGTCACCATCTCGGTGGCGCGGTCGATCTGAGCCATCACATACTGGCTGGCTTCCTGAATGATCCGATTGCGCTCGCCGAATACCCGGCGCGACTCGGTGATGCGGTCCTGCAGCTCCTTTTCGCGTGTGCGGATCTGCTCGGGCGTGAGCTTGCCGCGCTCGTTGGCGAGTTGCTGACCGAGGTCGCGCAAGGCGACCTGCTCCTTTTGCGCGTCCTCATTCAGTTTCTGTCGGCGGCTGACGAACTCCTTGTCGGCCTGCTGGAATGCGGTCGAGGCACGCATGACATCGGCAACCGAGAGCACGCCGACGATGGCGGCTGGCGGCGTCGGACCCTTTGGCAGTGGCGGCACTTCAGGCGGCGGCGGAAGCTGCATCTGCACCTGTTGCTGCGGTTGGCCTTCGGTGCCTGGCGGGGCGGCTTCCGTGGACAGGCCGGGGGCAAGCGTCTGCGGTTCTGGTTGCGCCGATGACGGTGCCGGCGCTGGGCGCGGCGCCGGCCTGGCCGGGGCCGTGCGCGGCTGATTCGGCACGAACCACTGCTGGTTCTGCTGCGCTGCGGCGGGCAGGCTGTAGTCAGCCAAGGCCACAGCCACCAGGGCGGACGCGCGAAGAAGTCGAGATAACAACAACACTAGAACCTCGTACCGAAGCCGAATCGAAACACCTGCGTCTGGTCCTTTGGTTGCTTCACCACGAATGGAGTCAAGTCAACATTTAACAGACCGAACTGGGTGTGCCAGGAGATGCCAACGCCGATGCCGACCCGTGGCGCCGACGATGTGGTGATAATGCAGGTGGGGCAGAGATTGGGATTGACGAAGCTCGACTGTGTCAGACCGCCGACATCGACGAAGGCACGACCGGATAGGCCGATATCCTGAGAGATCGGCAGTGGGTAGTGCAATTCGGTGGACTGGGTCCATATCAGGCGGCCACCGAGCGGGTCGCCGGTCACGATATCGTGCGGGCCGGCGCCGCCGATCTGGAACCCACGCAGATTGTCGCCGCCGAGAAAGAACCGGTCGATGATCTGCTCCTGGACGCCCTCGTTCCAGAGATAGCCGAAGCCTGCGGTCAGCGCGACGCCCCAGTCACTGTTTCCGGTAAAACGGTCGAGCGGAATGAAGTACTGGGCGTTGATGTTGGTGCGGACGAACTGTGCATTGCCGCCAAGCCCCGCGACATCATTGCCCAGTGAGACAAGGTAGCCGGCATGCGGATCCACCTTGCTGTCCCGGTGGTCGAGGGTCAGTGCCTGGCTCGCCTGCGACAACACGCTGTAGCCGCGCAACTGCTGAATGAACAGGCTGGCGTTCAAGGCGACGTTATAGACTGTTCGGCCGACCAGCGTGTAGCTCCAGATCTGGCGCAGATACTCATTGAAGTCATAGCCGGCCCGCACATCGAAGCCGACGCGCTTTTCATCATAAGGCTGGGTTCCCAGGAAGTTGGTCTGGATAAGGAACAGATCGCCGCCCACTACAAGGTTGCGGTCCAGGAAGTAAGGGTCAGTGACTGAAGCGGTGATGGAGCTGCGCCGTTGCGCCAGCACGCCATTGATGCCAGCGCTGATACCGGTACCGACCAGGTTCCGCTCGCTCAGCCCGACATCGAGCAGCGCACCGGCGTCCGTCGAATATCCGCCACCCAAGGTGAGTTCACCGGTTGCCTTTTCCTCGATATTGGCGGTGAGGATCGCCTTGTCGGGCGCGGATCCAGGCGATGTCTGGATAGCGACGTTGTTGAAGTAGTTCAGGTCCTGCAGGCGCTGACGCGTCCGTCGCACCGCTTCCGCGTTGAACGCGTCGCCCTCCGCAAGACGGAATTCCCGGCGTATCACCTTGTCCTTGGTTCGCGTGTTACCGTTGATGTCGATCCGCTCGACGTAGACACGCGGGCCTTCGCCAACCTCGAACACGAGGTCGACCACCTTTTCACCCGAATGGCGAATGATGTTCGGCTTCACCTCGACAAATGCATAACCTCGGTTGTGGACAGCCAGCTCCATTGCGTCGACGCTGCGGCCCACAGCGTCGCCATCGTACCAATCGCCTTCGTCGATCTGTAGCTCGGGGCGCAACTCGTCGCCTTCCAGATGCCGAAGATGCGAGTTGATGGTGATCTTGCCGATGCGGAAGCGATCACCTTCGCTGATCGTGAACGTGAGAAAGAAGCCCGACCGATCTGGCGCAAGTTCCGACTTCGCGTCCACGACCTTGAAATCGATGTAACCGTTCTTGAGGTAGAAGCGACGCAGCAGCTCCTTGTCGAAGTTCAACCGCTGCGGGTCGTACTCGTCCGAGGTAGACAGGAAGCGCCACCAACGTGACTCGCGGCTGTTGACAACCTCCGAGAGGCGCTCCTCGCTGAATTCGCGATTGCCGACGAAGATGATCTTGCTGATCAGTGTGACCGAGCCGTCGTTGATCTGGTAGACCACATCGACCCGGTTCTGATCGAGGCGGATGATCTGCGGGTCTACGCGAGCGTTGTAGTAACCACGCTTGGCATAGAGATCGAGGATCTTCTGCCTGTCCTGCTCCGCCAGCGCCGGAGTGAACACAGCGCGCGGCTTGAGTTGCATTTCCGGCCGAAGCTGCTCATCCGACAGCTTGTGGTTGCCTTCGAATGCGACCCTGTTGACCAGCGGATTTTCCGCGACATGCACAACCAGGGTGTCGCCATCGCGATCGAGGCGCACGTCCTGGAACAGGCCGGTGGCGTACAGGGTCTTCAGGCTACGATCCAGCCGGTCCGGATCGAACGGATCGCCCGGTTGCACGAGCATGTAGGACAGGATCGTCCCGGTCTCGATCCGCTGATTACCGTCCACCTTGATGGCGGCGATGGTCCCGCCGGTCCGCACCGGCGCGGCGGTGCGCGCGGGTGCGACAGCCCTTGGGGCGGGCGGTGTGCTGCGCTGGCCGAAAGCGATATTGGCGAGGAAAAATGGCAAGACACAAAAAGCGGCGAACCGCACGGCGCGGGTGCGAATCAAGCAGCTTCCCTCCTAGACAAAGCGCCATACCGCGCCGAAACAAACCAAACCACGAATCGGGGTCCGCAGAATACCGTCCGCGTCAATCGATTGCCAGCCGCCCGGGTTGCGCACCCGCTACAAGTCTCACAGGATAAGGCACGACGGACGGAGGAGAGGTTGAATGTCGGCCGCGCTGCAGCTGCCCAAGACCAGCATGACGGACGCCGAGTGGCAGACCCGCTGCGAACTGGCAGCACTGTATCATGTCGTGAATCACCTGGGCTGGACCGATCTGATCAACACGCACATGTCAGCGCGACTTCCGGATGACCCGGACAAGTTCCTGATCAACAATTATGGCGAGATGTTCGATGAGATCACGGCGTCGAGCCTGGTCAAGATGGACGTGGACGGCAAGGTCTACAGCGAAGGCGGCAGGTTCAACAACGCCGGCTTCACCATCCACAGCGGTGTCTACAAGGCTTGTCCCGACGCAATGTGTGTGATGCACACGCACACCCGTGCCGGCGCCGGTGTCTCGATGCTGGCCAACGGACTGCGGCCGATCAGCCAGGATGCGCTGCAGGTCTTCGACGATGTGGCTTATCACGATTATGGCGTTCCGGCCTCGCAAGAGGAGTGTGAGGCGCTCGGCCGCACCTGCCAAAAAGGCGGCCATGTCGTGCTGCTCAACCACGGCCTGCTGACGCTGGGACCGACGATCCATGGGACGCTGTTCCGGATGTACAACCTGGAGCGGGCCTGTGAGCTGGAGCTGATCGCCCGCGGGCTGGGATCTCAACCGGTGCAGATCAGCGACTTCGTCATCGGCAAATCGGCGGAGCGGATGCAGAAGCGGCGGAATATGCCAGAATACGGTCTGGCGGAGTGGCGCGGGCTTGTGCGCACCATCGATCGCGCGGGTGCCAACTACCGGTGCTAGTTTTCAGTGGCCTGCTGATCCCCTACGTTCGTCGCCAGCTGCGACGGACTTCGGGGGCAGGACACTAGGAGGATCGGACCATGCCGTTCGATGCACTGCTGGCGCCGGCACGGCCAAGACGGCTCGTCGACATCCTTGCCGACCGGGATATCAGGCCGGTTCCTCTCGAGGCCCTGGCAGCGCACAGGCAGGCACAGCTCGAACGGTTCGCACCCAGCTTCTGGTATCAGCACCAGGCCTGGCTGCCGGTGGGGCTGATCGGGTCCGTTGTGTGCATGGCATTGAGTGGCGGCGGCTCATCATGGCTGAGCCTGTTCTGGCTCAGTGTCATGACGCTGCTCATCGTGTTCGGCGTGTTCCGGGTGAGCGCCGGCGCCCGCTGGGAGGAACGTCTGGTCGCCTCCGAGATGCTGGTCGAACTGGGTGTTCCACTCGGCATTGCGCGCCTCGCACGTGATCTGCGGCGCGAGGCGGATGGGTCAGAGTTGATCCTCGGCGAGCTGTTGCAGGAGCAGGTAGTGCTCGATCCCTATCTGTTGCTGCGCTATCGCGGCGAACGCGTCTGCCTCGGGATCTGGGACGGGCGGCGCGTGATCGCGGCGGCGCTGCCAGGCGGCTAGTACCGCCTTCGAGGGAACCGCGAGGTCGTTCCGTGGAAGCGTCATCCCCGCGCAAGCGTCATCCCCGCGGAAGCGGGGATCCAGCCCCATGGTGCGGCCCTCTTGCAGCGGCTGGATTCCCGCTTGCGCGGGAATGACGGACGGCGTCGGCGCGGACAGCCTCTATAGCGCCAGCCGCAACGCGCCGCCGAGTTCGCCGATCACACCGCGACGGAAGGCGAGCACGCAGATCACAAAGATCGCGCCCTGCGTCACCGTTACCCATTGGCCGAACTGCGCCAGGTAATTTTCCATGGTGGTAACGAGCACGGCACCCATCACCGGACCGAACACGGTGCCGAGCCCGCCCAACAGCGTTGTCAGCACGACTTCGCCTGACGTCGAATAGTGCACATCGGTCAGCGTGGCGATGCCAAACACCAGTGCCTTGGTACCGCCGGCGACGCCCGCCAGCGTCGTGGACAACACGAACGCGATCAGCTTGTAGTCATCGGTGCGATAGCCGAGTGACGTTGCCCGTGGTTCGTTCTCGCGGATTGCCTTCAGTACCTGGCCGAACGGTGAATGAATGATCCGGTGGATCAGCAGGAAGCTGCCCAGGAACACCGCGGCGACCAACCAATACATGGCCATGTCGTTGTTCAGCGGTACGATGCCGAACAGCTGTCCACGCGGCACCTGCTGGATGCCGTCCTCACCGCCGGTGAACGGTGCCTCGACGCAGAAGAAATACACCATCTGCGCCAGTGCCAGCGTGATCATGGCGAAGTAGATGCCGGAGCGTCGGATCGCCAGGTAGCCCAGGCACAGTCCCAGCACTGCACCGGTTGCGCCGCCCAGGACGATCGCGACGGCGGCATCGACGTGCCAGAACTTCATCGTCCAGGCGGCGATATAGCTGCCCATGCCGAAGAAGGCGGCATGCCCGAACGACAGCAGACCCACATAGCCGATCATCAGGTTGAAGGCGCAGGCAAAAATCGCCATGCACAGCACCCGCATCAGGAACACGGGATACAGTACGAACGGACATATGACGATCAGTGCCAGCATGGTCAGGAAAGCGAATTGCTGGGCCTTGGAGAAACCAAACATCAGGCGCGCCTTCCGAACAGCCCATGCGGCAACGTCAGCAGCACGATCACCATGACGAGAAAAACCACGGTGGCCGAGGCCTGGGGATAGAACACTTTCGTGAGTCCTTCGATCACACCGAGCGCAAAGCCGGTAACGATGGAGCCCATGATCGAGCCCATGCCGCCGATCACCACGACAGCGAACACGGTATTGATGAAGTTGTCCCCCATATTGGGGTTCACTGAATAGATCGGTGCTGCGAGGACGCCGGCGAACGCCGCGAGCGCCACACCACCCCCATAGGTCAGGGTTATCACCCGCGGCACATTGACGCCGAATGCCTGTACGAGCGGGGCATTCTCGGTTGCCGCCCGCAGCGTGGCGCCAAGTGGCGTCTTCTCGATGATTGCCCAGGTGGCGACGCAGACCACCACGGCGGCCACCACCACCCATGCGCGATAGTTCGGCAGGAACATGAAGCCGACGTCGGTCGCGCCTTGCAGAACGTCGGGAATGCGATATGGCAGGCCAGAGCTGCCATAATAATTGCGAAACAGGCCCTGGATCACCAGCGCAAGGCCGAAGGTCAGCAGCAAGCCATACAAGTGATCCAGATGGTACAGGCGGCTGATGATCGTGCGCTCGAGAATCACGCCGAACACGCCGATGATGAGCGGTGCAAGGATAAGCGACGGGAAGTAGCCGATCCCGGCATACTGCAGCAGCATCCAGGAGGCGAAGGCGCCCATCATGAACAACGCGCCGTGTGCGAAGTTGATGATGTTCAGCATGCCGAAGATGATCGCGAGGCCCATCGACAGCATGGCGTAGAACGCACCGTTGATCAGGCCGAGGAGCAGCTGGCCGAACAGCAGCGGTCCGGGGATGCCGAAGATCATGATCATGGCGGTTGTAGCAGCTCCCTCCCCCCGCCCCCCTCCCGCAAGGGGAGGGGGAGTGTCTTGTCCATCGTCACGCCTTGCCGATGAACTCGCAGTGGCCTTCGCTCAGCGGACGATACGCCTGATCACCCGGCGTCATCGCCACCTGCTTGAAGTAGTCCCACGGCCCCTTGCTTTCCGATGGCTTCTTCACCTCGAACAGAAAGGCCGGTGTCAGATTACGACCGTCCTCGCGGATCGTGGTCTTGCCGAAGCAGTCGTCCTCGACCGGGATCCGCTTCATACGGGCAACCGTATCGACACCGCTCTTTTTGGCCTCGGCCGGGCCCATGTCGGCCACTGTCTTCAGGTAATGCAGCGTGGCCGAGTAGCAGCCGGCATGCACCATGTTCGGCCAGTTATTTGCGGTCTTCGGCTTCACCCGATTGGTAAAGGCGCGCGTCCGATCGTTGAGGTCCCAGTAGAAGCTTTCCGTCAGGTTCAGTCCCTGGGATACGTCGAGACCCAGTGCATGCACGTCAGTGACGAACATCAGCAAGGCAGCGACCTTCATCGTCTGGTTGATCCCGAATTCGCGCGCCTGCTTGATCGAGTTCACGGTATCGGCGCCGGCGTTGCACAGCCCAAGCACCTTGGCGCGGCTCGCCTGTGCCTGCACCAGGAAGGACGAGAAGTCGGTGGTGCCTGGAAAGGGATACGCCGACGATCCGGCGACCTTGCCACCCGCGGCCTGGACAAAGGACGTCGTGTCGGCCTGCAACTGTTTGCCGAATGCGTAGTCGGCGGTGAGGAAGTACCAGGAATCGCCGCCGGCCTTGACCATCGCGCCACCGGTGGATTTCGCCAGCATGTAGGTGTCGTAGGTCCAGTGGATGAAGTTTGGCGAGCAGGCCTTGCCGGTCAGATCCGATGAGGCAGCGCCGGAATTGAGGTAGACCTTGTTCTTCTCGCGCACCACCGACTGCACGGCCAACGCAACCGATGATGTCGGCACGTCGAGCAGCATGTCGACGCCGTCGCGATCGAACCACTGTCGCGCAATGGATACCGCAAGGTCCGGCTTGTTCTGGTGATCGGCGTTTATCACCTCGATGTTCAGCCCCTTGCCCGAGACACCGAAATCCTCGAGTGCCTGTTTGCAGCAGACGATCGATGTTGGACCGCCGGTATTCATGTAAGGGCCGGACATATCGTTCAGCACGCCGATCTTGATGGTCGGTGTGCCCTGCGCGCGAGCACGCACCAGCGGCAGCGCAGCCGCGGCGCTCGCGGTGCCAAGAAGAGTGCGTCGGGAAATACTCATAGCTGATGGTCCTTCCGAGGATCAGTTGTACGCAACAATTTCCTGGCCCCTCGAAACCGGCCGTGACCTTCGCGCCAACGAAGATCCGGCCATTGGTGTCCGCTTGAGCGGACATGTTGGATGACGCACGTCATACCCCGAGATACTCGTGCAGCTTGTCCATGCTCGCTTCGAGCTGATGGTTCGGGATCATGTCGATGACCTGGCCGTGCTCCATGACGTAGTGCCGGTCGGCCACCGTCTGGGCGAAGCGGAAATTCTGCTCGACCAGCAGCACGGTGAAGCCCCGCTGCTTGATCTCGCGCACGGTGCGGCCGATCTGCTGCACGATCACAGGAGCCAATCCCTCTGTCGGCTCGTCCAGCAGCAACAGCTTGGCGCCCGTGCGCAGGATGCGCGCGATCGCCAGCATCTGCTGTTCACCACCTGACAGCCGCGTGCCGTGTGCGGTGCGGGCGCGTTCTTTCAGGTTGGGAAACAGCGTGTAGATCGTGTCGGTGTCCAGCCCGCCAGGTGCCACGACCGGCGGCAGAACCAAGTTCTCGGTGACGCTCAGTGACCCGAAGATGCCGCGTTCCTCCGGGCAGAAGGCAATGCCGGAGCGCGCCACGTGGTTCGGCATCAGCCTGATCATTTCGCGACCGCGGAAGTCGATGCTGCCCTCGCGCCGCGGCACCAGCCCCATGATCGACTTCAGCGTCGTGGTCTTGCCGGCGCCGTTGCGGCCAAGCAGCGTCACCACCTCGCCCTCGCGCACCTCGAAGTCGACGCCATGCAGGATATGGCTCTCACCATACCAGGCGTTGAGGCCAGTCACCTTAAGCATGCGGCGTTCCCAGATAGGCAGCGATCACGTCCGGGTTGCGCGACACCGAGGCGTAATCGCCTTCCGCGAGCACGCGGCCGCGTGTCAGCACGGTAATGATATCGCAGAGGCCTTCCACAACCGAGAGGTTGTGCTCGACCATCAGGATAGTGCGGCCCCCGCGGACGCGTCGGATGAGTTCCACGATCCGTTCCACATCGCCGTGCCCCATGCCGGCGGTCGGTTCGTCCAGCAGCATGACCTCGGGATCGAGTGCGAGTGTCGTGGCGATCTCCAGTGCGCGCTTCTGCCCGTACGGCAGTTGCGTCACCACGGTATCCGCTTCCCCGGTCAGTCCGACATCGAACAACAGTTCGCGCGCCCTGTCCTCGTAGACCTGCAGCACTTTCTCGGAGCGCCAGAAATCGAAACTGGCGCCGCGCGCGCGCTGCAGTGCCAGGCGCACGTTCTCGAGTGCCGTCAGATGCGGAAATACCGCCGAGATCTGGAAGCTGCGCACCAGCCCGAGCCGCGCCACGTGCGCGGGGCGCATGCCGGTGATGTTTCGGCCCTTGAAGCGGATCGTGCCGCGGGTCGGCGGCAGGAATGCCGTCAGCAGGTTGAAGCAGGTGGTCTTGCCGGCGCCATTGGGGCCGATCAGGGCGTGAATGGTGCCAGCCCGAACGGTCAGAGCCACGCCATCCACCGCGACGAAGCCGCCAAACTCGCGCGTCAGATCGACAGTCTCCAGGATGGAGTCACTCACCCCTGGGCGTTCCCTTCCAGCCAATGCTCCCTGTGGCGGGGCTGATTGCATATCGCCGACGGGGGCGCAAGATTGCCAGTCTCACGAAACGAGGACAGTCGCATGCGGTTGCGCAGCCCGTTGTTCGCCCCTGGCGACTCAGAACGCAAAATGACCAAGGCCATCGCTTCGGCTGCCGATGCGATCATTCTGGATCTGGAGGACTCCGTCGCGGCACCTGCAAAGCCGACCGCCAGGGCCATGGTGCCCGAGGTGGTGCGTGCGCATCCTGAGCGTGATCTGATCGTCCGCGTAAACCCGAGTGGCACGCCTTGGTATCTGCAAGATCTCGCCGCGGTCGTCCCCGCCCGGCCGCGGGCGATCGCGCTGCCGAAGTGCAGTGGTCCTGACGATCTGCTCGCACTGAACCACCATCTCGAGGCGCTCGAGGCCGCCGCCGGTGCGCCGATCGGCAGCATCGGCGTCTTTGCCATCGTGACGGAAACCGCCGGCTCGGTGTTCATGCTGGGTCAATACGCAGCGGTTGCCTCGCGCTTGGTGGGTATTTGTTTCGGTGCCGAAGATCTATCGGCCGATCTTGGTATTTCGCCGCGTCATCCGGATGGGTCTTATCCGGCGCCCGTCGTGCTGGCTCGCGCGCAGGTGCTGATCGCCGCGGGGGCGCTTGGCGTGCCGGCCATCGACACGCCTTATCCGGACCACAGCGACCCGGTTGGGCTGCGGCGGGAGGCCGAGGCGGCCGCGGCCGATGGATTTGCCGGCAAGATCCTGATCCATCCGGCACAGATCGATATCGTCAACGCGACATTCACGCCGCCGCCCGAACAGGTCCGCTGGGCAGAGCGGGTGAATGCCGCCTTCACCGCCAACCCGGACTCCGGCGTGTTCGCGCTCGACGGCAAAATGATCGACCGTCCGCACTGGAAGCTGGCACAGCGCATCCTCGCCGCGGCGCGCTGACCAAGAGGGCCTTGCCGGCGGGAGAGCTATCGACACGGTCCCGACATACCGCCGTTACACGCAAATGGCACAGACCGCGGACCGTGCTAGTGACCAAGCGATGTTCGATGCCCGCGAGGCGAACCTGGCGGCGACCCTGCCATGAGCCACGTTATCAGGCTCGGTGGCCTGTGCTGCGCTGCCTTGCTATCCGCCTGTGATCTCGGCCCCGACTATGTGCGACCGCAACTTGAAATGCCGGTCCAGTTCCGGGCAACGGAGACGACCGCAACCGAGGCCTGGCCTTCGGAGGATTGGTGGCGCGGCTTCAAGTCTGCCGAACTCGACTCGCTCATCGAACAGGCGCGGGCACAGAACTTCGACATCGAGGCGGCGATCGCTCGCATCCGACAGGCCGACGCGCAGGTGCGCATTGCCGGAGCGTCCATGCTGCCGACGGTGGACGCGACCGCAAATGCGAGTTGGCGGCAGACCGGCATCACGCGCGCCGGCTTCACCGGCGGCACGCGCAGCGGCAACACCACCTCGACGATCGACATCCACAGCTACAGCCTGACACCGGTGAATATCGCTTATGAGGCAGATTTCTGGGGCAAGAACCGGGCCGGAGTGGAGGCGGCGAAAGCGAGCGCGGTGTTCAGCCGGTTCGACCAGCAGGTGGTTGCGCTGACCGTCGTCACCAACGTCGCCAACGCCTGGTTCACTGCGCTCGCATTGGCTGACCGCATCGTCGTCGCGCAGCGCAACCTGGCCGACGCGGAGCAGACGCTTGCGGTAATCCGCGGGCGCCTCGATGCGGGAACCGCGAGCGCCCTCGATGTCGCACAGCAGGAGTCGCTGGTTGCGCAAGAGCGTGCGGTGGTGCCGGGACTGCGGAGCCAAATGGAACAGGAACTGATTGGGCTGGGCATCCTGATCGGGCGGCCGCCGGAGGCGGTCACCGTGCGGCCAGGCTCACTCGATGCATTGGCACTGCCGCCGGTGGCGCCCGGTCTGCCATCCGCCCTGTTGCAGCGCCGTCCGGACGTAGCGGCGGCCGAGGCACAGCTCGTGGCAGCGAATTTCGATATCAAGCTGGCGCGCGCTGCGTTCTTTCCTGCCGTCCAACTGACCGGATCATACGGCTTTGCCAACGCGGCGCTGAGCACGCTGTTCACGCCGGGAGGTACTGCGATCGCCCTCGCGGCCGGCCTCACTCAGCCGCTGTTCGATGCGGGCGTGTTGCGCGGCCAACTGGAACAGAGCAAGGGACGCTACGACGAACTGCTGGCCGACTATCGCAAGGCAGTCGTGCAGGCGCTTACCGATGTCGAGAATGGCCTGACCGCCTGGCGCCTCGCGACCGAGCAGGAGGCGCTGCAGCGCCGGGCGGTGGAGACGGCGCAACGCGCCGCCGACATAGCACGGGCCCAGATGCAGGCCGGCACGGTCGATGTGACCACCGTGCTGCAGGCCGAGACCACGTTGTTCACGGCGCAGGATACCCTGTACCAGGTGCGGCTGGCGCGATTCCAGGCGTTGCTGAGCGTCTACAAGGCGCTCGGAGGTGGCTGGATCGAGCCAACGGGACCGATCGAGGACCAGTTTCCCGGCCTGCGACCGGGGACGGTACCCGGTGGCTTTGCGCTTCCCGTCGGGGGAAACGTGCGGTGATACGTTGGCAGACCGCAATCTCGTCACGATATCGCGCTTCGCTAGTGTGGTGGTTCCGAAGTCCGCCACAGTTTGAAGCCGCCGCGATAGCGGACTTCGGAACCGAGTACCACACTAGTAGCCCTGGTTTTGCTCGTGTCCTTTTCGATTCGAAAATTCGTGGGGTGCCGATCCAGAATGCGACGAACTTTCGTATCGGGACACGAGCCGAGATATGATATGGATGCCCTGACCCGCGAACCTGCCGATGTCGTGACGCGGCCACGGACCCGCCGATGGCTGATGGCTGTGCTGTGTGCGTTGGTGCTTGCCGGGATCGGCTACGCGATCTGGTTCTGGCCCGCGGACAGCACCAGGCAGGCGGCGCGGAATCGCAACGCCAACGAACCGATTCCTGTCCTCGTCGCGTCGGCCGAGCAGAAGGACGTGCCCATCTTCCTCGATGCGCTGGGCACCGTGCAGGCGTTCAACATGGTCACCGTGAAGCTCATGGTGGACGGGCCGCTGATCTCGGTGAACTTCACCGAGGGGCAGGACGTGAAGAAGGGCGACGTGCTGGCGCAGATCGATCCGCGGACCTATCAGGCGGCCTACGATCAGGCAGTGGCGAAGAAGGCGCAGGACGAGGCGATGCTGGCGAACGCGCGGCTCGACCTTGCGCGCTACACCAAGCTTGCTGCCAACAATTACACATCTGCGCAGCAGGCCGATACGGCGCGTGCTCAGGTGGCGCAGAACGAAGCCCTTGTCAGGCAGGACCAGGCGCAGATCGACAACGCGCGCACGCAACTCAGCTACACCACGATCACCTCGCCGCTCGACGGTCGCACCGGCATGCGCCAGGTTGACCCAGGAAATATCGTGCATGCGTCAGATACGACCGGCCTTGTCGTGATCACGCAGTTGCAGCCGATCTCGGTGGTGTTCACGCTACCGCAGCAGACCCTGGCGCAGGTGGCGAAGGCGATGAGCCAGGGACCGGCGAAGGTGCTTGCCTTTCCGCAAGGCACAGTCAGCGGTCGGGCGGGATTGCTGGACACCGGCACGCTGACGGTGCTGGACAATCAGGTCGATCCGACCACCGGCACGATCAAGCTGAAGGCGACATTTGCGAATCCCGAGCATCGGCTGTGGCCTGGCGCCTTCGTCGGCGCACGCGTGCAGGTGGACACCGCGAAGGATGCCGTGGTGGTGCCGCCGGCCGCGGTGCAGCGTGGGCCGCGCAGCACCTTTGTCTACGTGGTCAATCCGGACAATTCGGTGACGCGTCGCGACGTCAGGGTCGGGCACGAGGACGAGCAGGCGAGCATCATCAGCGAGGGCGTGAAGCCCGGCGACACGGTCGTGGTGGATGGGGCATCGCGCCTGAACGAGACCAGCAAGGTGACGATCGTGCAGCCGGTGGCTCCGGGCCGCTCACCCACCACCGATCAGCCGACGGCACCCGGGACCAGACGTCGCCAGGCCGGGGCGCCAGGGTGAACGGTGGGTAGACCCCCTCCCCCCGCCTCCCCGGATCAAGTCCGGGGCAGGCTCCTCCCGCAAGGGGAGGGGGGGTGCTGTGTGTTGCCATCCCGATGAGCATCTCCGCCCCGTTCATCGCCCGGCCGATTGCGACCTGGCTGCTGGCAATCGCCATATTGCTTGCCGGCGCACTGGGCTATCGCGCATTGCCGGTCTCGGCGCTGCCCGAAGTCGACTTCCCCACCATACTGGTGACCACCCAGCTGCCAGGCGCCAGCCCGGAGACGATCGAGACTCTGATCACCGCCTCCTTGGAACGCCAGTTCGGACAGATCCCCGGCCTGGTCACCATGACCTCGCAAAGTTCTGAGCGGACCAGCCAGATCACCCTGCAGTTCAATCTGAACCGCAGCATGGATTCGGCTGCACAGGACGTGCAGGCGGCGATCAATGCCGCCGCCGGAACTTTGCCGGCCAACCTTCCCTATCCGCCGGTCTACGCCAAGGTGAATCCGGCGGACGCGCCAATCCTGACGCTCGCGCTGACATCCGATTCCCTGCCGATCGACGTGGTGAGCGATGCCGCCGACACGTTGTTGCAGCCGAAACTATCCGAGATCACCGGCGTCGGGCGCGTCACCGTGCAGGGCGGCTTGCGTCCGGCGGTGCGCGTGCGCGTCGATCCGGCGCGTCTCGCCGCCTATGGCATCTCGATGGAGGACGTGCGCACGGCGGTCGCCAACGCCAATGTCAACGGTGCCAAGGGCGGCTTCGACGGCTCGCGGCTGGCCTTCGCGCTGGGAGCCAACGACCAGCTGGTCGATGCCTCGGCTTACCGCAATCTGGTGATCGCCTGGCGCAACAGCGCGGCGGTGCGGCTGTCCGATGTGGGCGACGTGATCGCGGGCGTGGAGAACGACCGCGTCGCCGCCTGGTACAAGGATCAGCCGGCGGCCGTGCTCGATATCCAGCGCCAGCCGGGCGCCAACATCGTGCAGACGGTGCAACTGGTGAAACAGGCGCTGCCACGATTGCAGGCGGCCATTCCGTCCGGCATCAGGCTCACCATCGTCACCGATCGCACCGAGACGATCCGCGCATCGGTGCGGGATGTGCAGATCACCCTGATCATGTCGGTGCTGCTGGTCGTGGCAGTGATTTTTCTGTTCCTGCGCTCGCCGCGCGCCACGTTCATCCCGGCGATCGCGCTGCCGCTGTCGCTGGTCGGCACGTTTGGCGTCATGCAGCAACTTGGCTACGCCATAGACAACCTTTCCTTGATGGCACTGACGATTGCGACCGGGTTTGTCGTCGACGATGCGATCGTGATGATCGAGAACATCGTTCGCTATATCGAGCAGGGTATGCATCCTCTTGCCGCGGCCTATCGCGGCGCGGCACAGATCGGCTTCACCATCATCTCGCTCACCGTGTCGCTGATCGCGGTGTTCATTCCGCTGCTGTTCATGGGCGGTGTGGTCGGGCGGTTGTTCTCGGAGTTCTCCGTCACCCTGTCGGTCGCAGTGATCGTCTCCGCGGTCATTTCGCTCACCCTGACGCCGATGATGTGCGGCCAGATTCTGCGACCGGCAAGCGACCAACATCCGGGCCGCATCGCGCGCATCAGCGAGGCTGGTTTCAACGCGCTGCTGACCGGCTATCGACGCAGCCTGGATTGGACCTTCCGGCATCAGCCCTTGGTACTGGTGGTCAGCGTCGCCACCCTGGTCGGCACGATCGGGCTCTACGCCGTGGTGCCCAAGGGCTTCCTGCCGCAGCAGGACACCGGCGTGCTGGTCGCGGTGACCGAGGCCGCGCAGAACACCTCTATCCCGCGCCTCGTCGAACTGCAGACCAAGGTGGCGCAGATCGTCGAGCGCGATCCCGCCGTCAGTGGGGTGGTATCGTTCGTCGGGGCTGGCACAATCAACGCCACACCGAACACGGGTCGGTTGACGATCGCCTTGAAGCCGATCCGCGAACGCGATGCCGTATCGTTGGTCATCGCTCGCATGCAGCAGGCGATCGCGGGCATCCCGGGTATCACCGCGTTCTTCCAGCCGGTGCAGGACATTCAGATCGGCACGCGCATCAGCCGTACGCAGTTTCAGTACACGCTGGTCGATACCGATCCCGCCGAGCTGGCGCTTTGGGGCCCGAAGCTGCTGAAGCGGCTGTCGGAGGAGCCGGCGTTGATGAACGTCGCCACCGACCAGCAGAACGATGGTTTCCGAACGTACATCAACGTGGATCGCGACGCCGCTCTGCGTCTCGGCGTTTCGATGCAGGCGATCCAGGATACGTTGTACGACTCGTTCGGCCAGCGGCAGATCTCCACCATCTTCGGCCAGGCCAACCAGTACCGGGTGGTGCTGGAAGCCACCCCGGCGTGGCAGGCCGATCCAAACTTCCTGCGCCTGCTGCGTGTGCCCGGCTCCAATGACGTTCAGGTTCCATTGTCCGAGATCGCCACGGTCACGCGAACGGTGGCACCACTGGTGGTGACGCACCAGGAGCAATTCCCCGCGGTGACGCTGAGCTTCGATCTGGCGCCAGGATACTCGCTGAGCAATGCCGTGCGGGCGATCGCCGCGGCAGAGAAGGAGATCGGGATGCCGGAGACGATTTCCGGCAGCTATGCGGGCGATGCGGCCGAGTTTCAGAAATCGCTCAGCGCGGAACCGTGGCTGATCCTGGCCGCGCTGGTGGTGATCTACATCGTGCTTGGCGTGCTGTACGAGAGCTGGATCCACCCGGTCACCATTCTGTCCACGCTGCCATCCGCCGGGATCGGTGCGCTGCTGGCGCTGATGCTGTGCGGCATGGATCTGTCGCTGGTGGCGCTGGTCGGCATCGTGCTGCTGATGGGCATCGTGAAAAAGAACGCGATCATGATGGTGGATTTCGCCATCGAAGCCGAACGCACACGCGGCGCATCACCGTTGGAGGCGATCCGCGAAGCGTGCCTGCTGCGCTTCCGGCCGATCATGATGACCACGATGGCGGCACTGCTCGGGGCGCTGCCGCTGGTTCTGGAGCGCGGTGCGGGATCGGAGCTGCGTTCGCCGCTTGGCATCACGATCATCGGCGGACTGCTGCTGAGCCAGTTCCTGACACTCTACACCACGCCGGCGATCTATCTGGCGTTCGAGCGGCTGCGGCAGCGTTTCTCGCAGGGGCGCGCGCGACTGGAGCCGGCGGAGTGATGCCGCGCTCCTTTACGTCATCCCGGACGGCGCGGAGCGTCGATCCGGGATCCAGTTGCGGCCTCACTGGATCCCGGGTCGGCTTCGCCGCCCGGGATGACGATTGTCGCCGCGGCCACTGATGCACTTCTCCGCGCTGTTCATCACGCGTCCGGTCGCCACCATCCTGCTGTCGCTCGGGCTGCTGTTGTCCGGCATCGTGGCCTATCGCTTCCTGCCGATTTCCGCACTGCCAAGCGTGGATATCCCCACCATTGTGGTGATCGCGGCGCGGCCGGGCGCAGATCCCGAGACGATGGCGAACTCGGTTGCCGCGCCGCTGGAGCGGCGGCTGGGTGAAATCGCCGGTGTTACCGAGATCACGTCCACCAGTTCGATCGGCAACAGCTCGATCGTCGTGCAATTCGACATCGACCGTAACATCGACGGCGCCGCGCGCGACGTGCAGGCGGCGATCAACGCCGCCATCACCGACCTGCCGTCCGATCTGCCGACGCGGCCGTATTATCGCAAGTTCAATCCCGCCGATGCGCCGATCATGACCATCGCGCTGTCATCCGACACGCTGACCACCGCGCAGATCTACGATGCGGCCGACACGATCCTGGCGCAGCGGCTGTCGCAGGCCGAGGGCGTGTCGCAGGTGACGGTCAACGGCGCCGAGAAGCCCGCTGTCCGCGTCAGGCTCGATCCTGGGCGCCTGGCGGCAGCCGGCCTTGCTGCACAGGATGTGTACAGCACGATCAAAGGTGCAAATGTCCTGCAGCCGACCGGCAGCATCCAGGGGCCGACACGTGCTGAATCGATCGGCATCAACGGCCAGATGTCGCAGGCGCAGGACTATGCGCCTCTGGTGCTGAAGGCTGGGAACGGCGCCATCCTGCGACTGTCGGATGTTGCAACCGTGATCAATGGTGTCGCCAACACGCGGCTTGCTGCATGGAACGGCAAGCAGCCGGCGATCCTGCTGACCATCACCAAGCAGGCTGGGGCCAACGTCATCGAGACCGTGGATCGCATAAAAGAACTGCTGCCGCAGCTGATGCAGTGGCTGCCGGCCAATATCGATCTCACCGTCATATCCGATCGCACCACCACGATTCGCGCCTCGGTCGCCGATGTTCAGTACACGCTGATGATCACCATCGCGTTGGTTCTTCTGGTTGTGCTGCTGTTCATGCGCCGGCTGATCCCGACCCTCGCCGCCGCGGTCACCGTCCCGCTATCGATCTGTGGCACGCTCGCCGGCATGTGGTTCATGGGTTACATGCTGGACAACTTCTCGCTGATGGCGCTGACCATTTCGGTCGGCTTCGTGGTGGACGATGCCATCGTGATGATCGAGAATATCGTGCGGCATCGCGAACGCGGCCTCGATAGCTTGCGCGCGGCGATGATCGGCTCGCGTCAGATCGGCTTCACCGTTATATCGATCAGCATCTCGCTTGTCGCGGTGTTCATCCCGCTGATCTTCATGGGCGGCATCATGGGACGGCTGTTCCATGAGTTCGCCATGACCATGGCGATGGCGATTGCCGTCTCTGCCGTGGTCTCGCTTACGCTGACGCCGATGATCTGCGGGCAGTACCTGCGAGGTGACTTGCGCACCCCACCGCGTAACCGGCTGCTCGCCAGCCTCGACGCTGGCCTGGAGCGCAGCTTTCAGGCTGCGCAGCGGTTCTATGCCATTACCCTCGGCTGGGCACTGGAACATCGGGTTTTTATGCTTCTGGTGACAATTGCAACCATCGTGTTGACCGTGCGCCTCTATACCGTGCTGCCGAAAGGTTTCCTGCCGCTGCAGGACACCGGTATCCTCATCGGATCGACCCAGGCGTCACCCGACATCTCTTTTCAGGCGATGGAGGAGCGGCAGCGCGCCGCGGTGGATGTCATACTTGCCGACCCAGCGGTTGCCGCGGTCGGCTCCAATGTCGGTGTGGCAGCCGGCTGGAGTTCGCTCAACCGTGGCTTCCTGACGGTGAGCCTGAAGCCGCTGGCGGAACGTCGCGCTTCATCCGAGGCGGTGATTGCGCGCCTGCGTGAACCGCTCGAGAAGGTGGCCGGTGTGCAGACCACGTTGTTCTCGGCGCAGGATCTGCGCGGTGGCGGCCGGCAGGGCGGCGCTCAGTTCCAATATGCGATTGTCACGCAGGACATCAATGAATTGCGTCGCTGGGCGCTGGCCCTGCAGGACAAGCTGCGTGCCACACCCGGCATCGCCGACGTAACGTCGGACCAGGATCGCGCTGGACCGCAGGTGAACGTGGTGATCGATCGCGATGCGGCGGCGCGTCTTGGGGTCAACACCGCGGCAATCGACAATGCTCTGAACAACGCCTACTCGCAGCGGCAGATCTCGACGATCTACGCGCAGCGAAACCAGTACAAGGTGGTGCTGGAAGTCGACCCGAAGCTGCAGACGGATCCATCGCTGCTCGATCGCATCTATGTCGGCGCGAGCAATGGCAGCCAGGTGCCGCTGTCAACGGTTGCGCATTTCGAGCGTGGCACAGCGCCACTCGCTGTTCGCCATCAGGGACAGTTTCCTGCGGCGACGCTGAGCTTCAACCTGGCACCAGGGATGTCACTCGGCAACGCCGAAAAGGCGGTGGAGGACGCCACGCGCGAGCTTCGGATGCCTGAGGATGTGCGCACCGAGTTCGCCGGCAACGCACGATTCATGCAGCAGTCGCTGGCGACTCAGCCGTTGCTGATCGCCGCCGCGCTGATCTCGATCTACATTGTACTTGGCGTGCTCTACGAGAGCCTGCTGCATCCGCTGACGATCATTTCCACGCTGCCGTCGGCCGGCGTTGGCGCGCTGCTCGCACTGCTGATCACCGGCAACGATCTGTCGATCATGGGAATGATCGGCATCATCCTGCTGATGGGGATCGTCAAGAAGAACGCCATCATGCTGGTGGACTTCGCCCTGGAGGCGGAAAGGCAGCTTGGCCTGTCGCCGGAGCAGGCGATCCACGAAGCGTGCCTGGAGCGCTTTCGGCCGATCATGATGACCACGCTGGCGGCGCTTCTCGGCGCGGTGCCTCTCGCCGTCGCTTTCGGCACCGGCTCCGAACTTCGGCAGCCGCTGGGCATTTCCATTATCGGCGGTCTGATCGTGTCGCAGATGCTGACGCTCTACACCACGCCGGTGGTGTACCTGGCGCTGGAACGGCTTGCCGGCAAACGCCCGCCGATCGTGGTGCCGGCGGAATAGAGCGTGATGATCGAAGGCGGGATCGTCGGAGATCTGAACATGTGGCGGGGCCTATCCCGGCCATCACGCGCTAAGCAATGTGTCATCGACCGGCAATCAATCGTGTGCGGATGCGCCTCGAGACGAAGTCGATCGCCGCCACCGTGGCCAGGATCAGCATAATGATATACGCCACCTGGTCCCATGCGTTGATCTGAATACGCTCAGACAGCCGCAGTCCGATCCCGCCGGCGCCAACCAGACCCAAAATGGTCGCCTCGCGCGAGTTCGATTCAAGCTGATACAGCGCCTGGCTCAGCATCACCGGCAGCACCTGCGGCAGCACGCCGAGACGCAAGGTCATCAGCTTGGCTGCGCCGGCCGCGCGGACGCCATCCATCTGGCCGCGCTCTGCATGCTCGATTGCCTCGGAATACAGCTTAGCCAGCACACCGGTATCCGCGACGAAGATTGCCAGAATGCCGGCGATCGGCCCCAGTCCCATCGCGCGAACGAACACCAGTGCCCAGATCAGTTGATCGAGACCGCGGAACACGTCGAACAGCCGACGCGTCAGAAAGCGCATCGCCGTGCCTGGGATCACATTGCGTGCGCCCAGGAAACCCAGCGGCATCGCGACGATCGAGGCCAGCAATGTGCCAAGAAAGGCCATCGTCACGGTTTCCAGCATCGATTGCAGGATCTCGACATGGTCCCAGGTCGCGAACTCCGACCAGTTCACCATCAGCCCGACGATCACCCACAGTTTGCCGATGCCGGCGAAGATTTTGCCGAAGTCGAACAGCCAGTGCAGGTAGCCGAGCCACGCCACTGTCGTGACGGCGATCGCAATGTGGAGCGTGCGTTGTGGCCAGGGAGTGGCGAACGCTGTGGGAAAGCGGGTGCGGGCGCGCTCTATATCCGCCTGGCTGATCCGATCGAGGTGGATGGACCCGCTCATCGCGCCGCCAGGCTGCCGATCAGCCAACCGCGCAACTGCTCCGAAGCAAGGTCGATCAGCATCACGATGATCAGGATCAGGATGGCGATCGCGCTGACCTCTTCGTAGATGTTGAAGCCGATCACCCGCTTGAGCTCCTGGCCGATGCCGCCGGCGCCGACGAAGCCGATGATCGTGGATGATCGGACGTTGATCTCGAAGCGCAGCAGCGCGTAGCTGAGGAAGCCCGGCAGCACCTGCGGCACCACACCGTAGCGCATCGACTGCGCCCACTTGCCGCCGGCTGCCGTCATGCCTTCGACCGGACGCATATCGGCGTTCTCGTTGACCTCGGAAAACAGTTTTCCCAGAGCGCCGGTGGAGTGGATGCCGATCGCGAGAATGCCGGCGAGTGGGCCGATCCCGAATGGCCACACAAGGATGAATGCCAGCACCACCTGTGGGACCGAGCGCATCAGCTCCAGCAGCCGTCGCACCGTCCACGGCACAGGACCATGCCCCGCCAGATTGCGAGCCGCAGGAAACGACAGCACGAAGGCGCCGGTGAAACCCATGGCCGTTGCCAGGATCGCCATTTGAATGGTCTGCCAAAGCAGCGTCGCGTAGGTGCCGAAGCGGTAGAACCAGTAGGCTATCGACTGTGGCTGCTTCACGCCGCCGAACAGGTGCGCGAAGGACAGGACCGGAACCGGTTCCGCACCGCGTTGCGGCACGATGCTGAACAGCTTGCCGAAATACTCGCCGATCTTCGGCACGCCGGCCGCCAGCTTGTCAGGGTAGAAGCCGGACGCGATGACTGAGATCAGTACCAGCAGGCCAAAGATCGCGATCAGGAGGGCGGTTTCATTGCGTCGCGCCCGACGCAATTCCGCGTAGCGTGCCAGGAATGCACGATACGCGGGATGGTCTATGGCCTCCACCTAGTGCCGACCTTCAGTGAAAGTCGGCACGTCGCTGTTTGGTTTGAGTATCCGATTCACGCGGCGGATCGCGTGTCGCACGCGACTCACGCTCCTCTGCGATCGGATACTAGGAACGGTTGGCGCGCTGCTCTGCCTCTCGCAGTTCGATAATGTCGTGGTACAGCTCCATCGTCGCCGGTGCATAGCCGACGCCAGAGCCGCGCTCGACATCGTCATAGACGTCCTTGTGTGACTTCGGCAGATCGAGCATGAAGGCGGTAACTTCATGCTTCAACTCAGGTGACAGCGCGGTGCGCACCGCCCATGGCCCGTTGGGAATCTTGCCTGACTGCCAAATGATACGGATGTCCGACATCTTCAGCATGTGCTTGTCGATCATCGAACGCAGGTTGCCGCGCGTGTAACCCTCGGACATCTCGCCCTGGCCGGAGGTCCAAGTCACGGCTCCGTCGTACTGCTTATTCAACACGGCAACCACGCCCTGTTCGTGTCCGCCCGAGAAACCCGTCTTGGAGAAATACGCGCCGTCGTCCAGCTTGATGCCCTTCGACTTCAACGTCGCACTGGGGATCAGATAGCCGGAGGTCGAGTTCGGATCGGCCCAGGCCAGCGAGTGCCCCTTCATGTCCTCCAGCGACTTGATGCCGGAGTCGGCACGCACGACCATGACCGAGTAGTAGTAGGTGGAACCATCGTTTTCCTGCGGCACGACGATCGGCTCGATGCACTTGCAGTCAAGCCACGCGCCGGCGAAACCAGAGGCGCCAAATCCTGCCATTTCGAGCTGACCGGCAGCAATCCCCTGCATCACGCCGGCATAGTCGGCGGCAGGGAACAGCTTCACCGGAATGCCTAACTTCTGCTGCAGCAGCTCTTGAAACCTGCCGTAGCGTGCCAGCCGATCCTGGGTGTTCTCACCACCCAGCAAGCCAACGCGGAATTCCTTGGGCCTCTCCTCGGCGTGCGTGGACATGGCCGCGAGACCGCAGGCGGCAACTGCCGCCAGCAACATTCTGCGAAGCATGGCTTTCTCCCCTTGATGTCAGGCTCGAGCGAATGCGGGTAGTGCCGCCGCTCCTATACTCGTGGACGTGATTCGCTCATCGAGTGCACGGTCAGCCGTGCCGTAGATCGCACGGACTGTCGCCTCGTCCAGTGCTTCCGGCGCGCCATCGAACACGATCCGCCCCTGCGCCATCCCGACGATGCGATCGCAATAGGCGCGGGCCGTATCCAGCGTGTGGAGGTTGCACAGCACGGTGATGCCATCGCGCCGGTTGATGTCGCGCAGAGCGTCCATCACCAGCTTGGCATTCATCGGATCAAGCGACGCGATCGGCTCGTCTGCCAGCAGGATGCGTGGCTCCTGCATCAGTGCCCGTGCGATTGCCACACGCTGTTGCTGCCCGCCCGACAAGGTGTCGGCTCGTTTCAGCGCAAGATCGGCGATGCCGAGACGATCGAGCGCGCCAATCGCCAGCGCGCGCTCACGCGCGGTGAAAAGCTTCAGCAAAGCCCGCGTCGTGGGGATGCGGTTCAGCCGCCCCACCAGCACATTGGTCAACACGTCCAGCCGCGGCACCAGGTTGAACTGCTGGAAGATCATCGCGGCACTGGCGCGCCAGCTGTGCAGCCTTCGGCCACGCAGCTGGGTGATGTCACGGCCGTCGAACGCCACGCGACCCGTGGTCGGCTCGATCAGCCGGTTCACCATCCGCAGCAGCGTCGACTTGCCTGCGCCCGACCGGCCGATGATACCGACCATCTGCCCGCCTGGTATCGCCAGCGTGGCTTCGCTGACCGCGGTCAGCTCTCCGAACCGACGCGTGACTTTATCGATTTCCAGCATACCGGCAGGGGCCATAGCCGCCGTTCGAAGTCAGGACGATGTCACTAATGTGAACAGGACGTGTCAGTCGTCAAGCGTGACGTCGCCGGTGTGCGGGACCGTGGTTGTGCAAGTTCAGCGCGGTGTTGATCAGGGCCAGGTGCGAGAAGGCCTGCGGGAAGTTCCCCAATTGCCGCTTCGTCCTCGGGTCGTATTCCTCCGCCAGGAGGCCGACGTCGTTGCAAAGTCCGAGCAGCCGCATGAACAGCGCGCGCGCTTCGCGGTGCCGACCCTGCAGGATCAGGTTGTCCGCCAGCCAGAAGCTGCAGGCGAGAAACACGCCTTCGCCGGCGGGCAAGCCATCCACGCCTTCATGGGTGCGATAGCGCAGTACCAGGCCGTCGATGGTCAAGTCGCGCTGGATCGCCGCGACCGTGCCTTTGATGCGCGGATCGTTCGGCGGCAGAAACCCGACCATCGGCAACAGGAGCAGGCTGGCGTCGAGCGTGTCGCCGCCGTAGTACTGCACGAAGCTCTGCTTCTGCTCGTTGTATCCCTCGCGGCAGACCGAATCATGGATCCGCTGGCGCAGGGCTCGCCACTCGTCAAGTTTTCCCGGCAGGTTGAACTGTTCGGCGCCGCGAATGACGCGGTCCATCGCGACCCAGGCCATTGCCTTGGAAAAGGTGAAGTGCCGGGAGCCGCCGCGTACCTCCCAGATGCTCTCGTCAGGCTGGTCCCATATCTCGCCGAGATGCGAGATCAGGGCGCGCTGGATGTCCCAGCTTGCTGAAGGGCGAGCCAGGCCAAACTGCATCTCCTGGTAGAACGCGTCCATGAGCTCGCCGTACACGTCGAGCTGCAACTGCGCGCTTGCTGCATTGCCGATGCGCACGGGCCTGGCTCCGCCATAGCCTGCCAGCCATGGAACTTCCCACTCCATCAGCCAGCGCTCGCCCGCCAGGCCGTAAAGCGTCTGCACCTGCGATGGGGTGCCGGCCACACTGCGGCGCAGCCACGCACCCCAGGCCTGCGCCTCATCCTGGTAGCCGGCGTGCATCAGCGCCAGCAGCGTGAAGGTCGCGTCGCGGAGCCAGCAGAACCGGTAGTCCCAGTTGCGCGGGCCGCCGAGTTGCTCCGGCAGCGAGGTGGTCGGTGCTGCAACGATGCCGCCCGTCGGATCATAGGTCAGCGCCTTAAGCGTGAGCAGCGATCGCTGGACCACCTCGCGCCACTCCCCCTGCGTCGTGCAGCGGGAGGACCAGGCGCTCCAGGTCGCCGTCACCTTGTCGAGCGCCACATTCGCGTCCGGCATAGCCGGATCGGCGCGGTGCGACATGCCGTGGGTCAGGGTGAACGGAATTCGTTGTCCCTCGGCAACGGTGAATTCGCTGACGGTGGTGAAATGGTGCCCGCGCAGATGCACCCCGCTGTGCAGCAGGACGACATCCGGGCCGGCGATGGCGCGCAGGCCCGTGCCGTGCTGCAGTCGCGTCACCCATGGAATGGCCGAGCCGTAGTCGAAGCGCAGGACCAGGTCGAGGTGCATGTCCACCTTGCCGCTGCGCCCTTCCACGATGCGCACAACGGATGAGGTCCCGTCGGTCGCTGTCATGAAGTCGATCAGTGCCACGCTGCCGTCCTGGGTTTCGAAGATCGTCTCCAGGATCAGCGTGCCTGGCCGGTACTGCCGGCGAATGCGCGCCGGCGCGACCGGCGCGATCCGCCAGCGGCCATTGTCAGGGGTGCCGACCAGAGCGGCGAAGCAGGCAGGGCTGTCGAACCGGGGCCAGCACAGCCAGTCGATGGACCCCTCGCGGCTTACCAGCGCCGCGCTGTGGCAGTCGCCGATCAGCGCGTAATCCTCAATGGGCACCGCGGGGTACCCGTGCGTGCCGTTCGTGGACGGAGCACGCCGAGGCCGTCTGGCGTTCTCCGGTGGTCCGGATCCTGGGGGCGCCGCCATCAGGTGGCGCGTCCCCAGACGCGACCCTGCGCTGTCGTGCAGTAACAGGAGGACCCTGGGACGACCGGATGCTCCATCGCGCAGACCGTGCCAGAGACGACGCATGACTGGCGGGAGGGGCTATATTGCGGCGGCGGCGCGTAAGCATATGCCGCCGGGGGGTAGTACACCGGTGGCGGATAATAATAGGCAGGCGGTGGCGGATAGTAGACCGGCGGAGGGTAGTAGGCGGGCGGGCCGACATAGAGAGGGAACCCGAACCCGACCCAGACGCGTGCCGCCGCGGGAAGGGACGCCCCGACCAGGACGCCCCCGAACGCCACGATGGCAAGCGCGCCCCGAAGGATGCGAAATATGCGATTGATCATGCCAGTGACCTCAGCCCGATCGAGCAGCGCGGAACTTCACTGCGCAGGCATGCCAGCGGTGCAGCCGGACTTCAAGCCGTAGCGCGTTGCGCTTGACTTTCAGAAGCTTACTCCTGATACCAGGCTTGTTATGCGCGGCATGCCGTCTTCGCGGCGGGTTTCGCGCGGGTGCTGCGCAGCAGTGCGACCACCAAGCCAGCGACTGGACCGGATTTGAACGATACCACGACCGCCCCGGCGGATCCGATTGAACGTGCACCCGTCGCTGCGACGCGACCCGACGCGTCCACCTCTGAAGAAGCCTCTCGCCCACTGTTTGTCGAGCTGGGCCTGTCCGAGTCAGTGCTCCGCGCCATCGCCGAGATGGGCTATCGCCATCCCACCCCCATCCAGGAACAGGCGATTCCTGTCGTGCTGATGGGGCGTGACGTACTTGGCACGGCGCAGACCGGGACCGGCAAGACCGCCAGCTTCACCCTGCCGATGCTCGATATCCTGACCGGCTCTCGGGCGCGGGCACGCATGCCACGCAGCCTGATCCTTGAGCCGACGCGCGAGCTCGCACTGCAGGTGGCCGAGAACTTCATCCAGTACGGCAAGTATCTGAAGCTGACCCACGCCCTGGTTATCGGCGGCGAGAGCATGACCGACCAGCGCGACGTGCTGATGCGCGGCGTCGATGTGCTGATCGCCACGCCCGGCAGATTGATCGACATGTTCGAACGTGGCTCGATCCTGTTGTCGGATGTCAAGATTCTGGTGATCGATGAAGCTGATCGCATGCTGGACATGGGCTTCATCCCGGATGTCGAGCGCATCGTCACGCTGTTGCCGCGCAACCGGCAGACGTTGTTCTTCAGCGCCACGCTGTTTCCCGAGATTCGCCGGCTGGCGGACAAGTTCCTGTCGAATCCGAAGGAGGTCGCGGTTGCTCGGCCGGCGTCGGTGGCGACCACGATCACCGAAGGCCTGGTGCTGGTCGCGGAGCACGACAAGCGTGAGGCGCTGCGGCGACTGATCCGAACCCAGAAGGTGCAGAACGCGCTGATCTTCTGCAATCGCAAGCGCGACGTGGACATCCTGCACAAGTCGCTGACGCGGCATAAGTTCAGCGTCGGCGCGCTGCACGGCGACATGGCGCAGACGGTCCGCTTTGCGACGCTGGAAAAATTCAAGGCGAATGAGCTGCAGCTGCTGGTGTGCAGCGATGTCGCCGCACGTGGCCTCGACATCGGCGGCCTGTCGCATGTGTTCAATTTCGACGTGCCGCATCATGCCGAGGACTATGTGCATCGCATCGGCCGGACAGGTCGCGCGGGGCTGGAAGGACACGCGTTCACCATCGCCATGCCCGACGACCGAGTGGCGGTGGAGGCGATCGAAAAGCTGATCGGCCATCCGATTCCGCCGGTCAATGTCGAAGGTCTGGACCCGGTCGATTGGGCCGAGGATGACGGGCGCCGCCGGCGCGGGCGCGGACGGGCGCCGCGAGCCAAGGCACCGACGCGTGTGCAACCGGCAGCCAAGGCACCGGCGAGCGCGAAACCAGCGGCCAAAAGGGAGAAGCCACGCGAACCATCTCGGCGTGACGCGCCGCGACGTGAGCCGCGGCGCCAGATTGAGGAAGCGAGCGCGCCCGTCCAGGGTTTTGGCGATGACGTGCCCGCATTCATGCTGCTGCGTCCGCGCGTCGTCAGCAAACAGCGGGAGGGCAAGGCATGAATGACGCGCCCATACGTCACAAGAGCCACTTCACCCCGTTTCAGTGGGATGATGCGCTCCGGCTCGACCAGCAGCTGGCCGAGGAGGAGCGCGCGATCCGCGACGCCGCGCGAGAATACTGTCAGGAGAAGTTGCTCCCGCGGGTGATCGAGGCGAATCGGCACGAAAAGTTCCATCGCGAAATCATGAATGAGATGGGCGAGATGGGATTTCTTGGCGCCACGCTCGAAGGCTATGGCTGCGCTGGTGTGAACTATGTCAGCTACGGGCTGATCGCACGCGAGGTCGAGCGGGTCGATTCCGGCTACCGATCCGCCTTCTCGGTGCAGTCTTCCTTGGTGATGTATCCGATCTGGGATTTTGGTTCCGAGGTTCAGCGGGAAAAATACCTGCCGAAGCTGCGCAGCGGCGAATGGGTCGGCTGCTTCGGCCTGACCGAACCGGATGCCGGCTCCGATCCTGCCTCGATGCGCACGCGCGCGAAGAAGGTCGACGGCGGCTATGTGCTGAACGGATCGAAAACCTGGATCACCAACTCGCCGCTGGCGGATGTGCTGGTGGTGTGGGCGAAGGACGATGCCGGCGACATCCGTGGGTTCATCCTGGAAAAGGGCACGCCCGGGCTGAGTGCACCGAGGATCGAGGGCAAGTTTTCGCTGCGCGCGTCCACCACCGGCATGATCATGATGGACAATGTCATGGTGCCGGAGGACGCGATGCTGCCCGCGGTGAAAGGGCTGCGCGGGCCATTCTCCTGCCTGAACAACGCACGATATGGCATTGCGTGGGGTGCACTGGGCGCGGCCGAGTCCTGCTGGCAGGCAGCGCGCGACTATACGATGCAGCGCATCATGTTCGGCCGGCCGCTGGCGGCGACGCAACTGATCCAGAAGAAGCTCGTGGACATGCAGACCGAGATAACGCTTGGACTGCAGGCGGTGCTGCGGCTCGGCCGGCTGATCGACGAGGACAATGCGGCGCCGGAGATGATCAGCCTGCTGAAGCGCAACAACTGCGGCAAGGCGCTGGAGATCGCCCGCACCGCGCGCGACATGCACGGTGGCAACGGCGTGGCTGACGAGTACCACGTGATCCGTCACGTCATGAACCTGGAGGCTGTAAATACGTATGAGGGCACGCACGACGTGCATGCCCTGATCCTTGGCCGGGCTCAGACCGGACTGTCTGCCTTCGGCGGTTGATCAAAGTAATTCGGACTTTTCTGTCTTTCCCGACGCCCATAAACTTTCCTATCCTGGTTCAAGTCTGTCGGGACGTGCCATGTCGGACGAAGCCGCAGAAAGCGCGCGAAAGACGCTACCCGCCCCTCGTCGCCTGACCACCATCATGGTGGCCGGCATCGTCGGCGACTCAAGGTTCAACCAGGACGATGAGCGCGACACGCGCGAGCGCGTCGTGCAGATCAACCGCGAACTCATTGAGCCGGTGATCAACGAACACGGCGGTCGGGTGGTTCGGCAGCAGGGAGACGGCTTGCTTTGTGTCTTCGACAGCCCGGTCGAATGCGTCCGCGCTGCCATTGTCGTTCAGCAGGATATGGTGGTGCGCAACCTTGAACTGCCGCGGGAACGGTGGATCTGGTTCCGTATCGGCATCAACCTCGACGACGTGATCGTCGAGCCAGATGATATCCGTGGCGATGGCGTCAACGTTGCTGTTCGACTTGAACAGCTTGCGGAACCGGGGACCATTTACATCTCGGGCGGGGTCTACGAGCAGACCAGATACAAGGTGGTCTGCGGCTATCAGTCGGTCGGAGACCGCAAGGTCAAAAGAATTATGGATCCAGTGCCGGTCTACCGCGTCCTGCCGGATCCCGCTGCGGTCGCCAAGGCGGCGACACGGCGCTGGTTGCGAATTGGCGCTCTTACGGCGGCCTGCTCTGCAGTGATCGTGGGCGTGGGAGGCTGGTACCTGTGGCAACGTCAGGCGGAACAGATCGTCATCTTCGAACGTCCGACGCAGGCAACTTTGCAGCCGGCGATCCAAACAATGCCCGAGGCGGGAGCACGCCGCCCCGACGAGTCACCACCGGTAACCAGGCCGCCAGTTGAGGCGCCGTCGACAGCCACCACACAACAGGCCATGGTGCTGCCAAAGCCGCCATCCGAGCCGCGCATCACCGAACCGGACACGATTGGCATCGTTGGCGGCAGCTTCGATATGGGCAGCAAGGACGACCCGACCGAACAGCCTGTGCACAAGGTGCAGGTCGCTCCATTCTTGATCGGCAAAAGCGTCGTGACGGTCGGACAGTGGCGCGGGTGCGTGCAGGCGAATGCCTGCAGCTATATCCCGCCCGGTGACGACGATGCACCGCTGGGCAACGTCAGTTGGAACGACACGCAGCAATATTTGCAATGGCTGAGTGGTGTGACGCATCGCCAGTGGCGCCTGCCCACCGAGGCCGAGTGGGAGTATGCTGCCCGCGGCGGTACCAAGACACGCTTCTGGTGGGGGGACGCCATGAAGCCAGGCCTCGCGATCTGCAAAGGCTGTGGCGATGCCAAGCCTATGAAGGCCGGAACCGTGCCCGCCAATCCCTACGGCCTTCGTATCAACGATGGCGTGTCCGAATGGGTCGAGGACTGCTGGGTGAAGGACTATCGTGGCGCTGCCGCCAACGGTGCGGCACGTGCTACACCCGATTGCCGTGAACGTGTCATCCGCGGCGCGTCGTCGAGCAACGATGCCAGCTACGCACGGCCAGCGGGTCGTGATTTTTATGACGCATCCGTTCGCTATCCCACGCACGGCTTTCGCATCGCCGCCTCGCCATGAATGGAGCACAGAGATGCTGACGCGTCGTCTCGTCCTGCCATCGCTTCTGCTGGTGTCGGCCAATGCCCTGGCCGGCAAGACCGCGGCACCGAATGACGCTTATCTCTATATCATCTGGCCGCAGGACGGGATGCGGATCAAAGGTGCATTCTGGTGTCGGTTCGGGCTGCGCAACATGGGAGTGACGCACGCTGGCGATACGACAGCCAATATGGGCCACCATCACCTGTTCATCGATGTGGATGAGCCGCTCGACACCGACCAGGCGATTCCGCAGGATAAGAAACACCTGCACTTCGGCGCCGGCCAGACCGAGGCCCGCATTGACCTGCCACCTGGTCCGCACACGCTGCAATTGGTGCTGGGGGATGCGGACCATGTGCCATTCAATCCGCCCATCGTCTCGAAGAAGATCAGAATTGTCGTCTACTGATTAGCCAGAGCGCCATCGCAAAACAGGGCCTGCGTGGTCCGCTCTCAGCGTCGGCCATGCGGTGGCTGGCAACGCAGCGGAAATAGAACCTTCACACGATATCACATCAATGTGGAGGACTGGCGCTTGCTGCACTGCCACATGTTCCACGGTCAACGGCCGGAGAACATTGGCTCGCATGAAACAGGCTATCATCACCAGCGTCGCTCTGAGCGCGATCGGCACGGCGTGGTCGACGGTGAACGCGCAGACCGTCCCGGCACCAGTATTTGCACCAACCCAAGGTCAATCCGCCTACACGCCATCCGCAAGGTCGATCGCGACAGCCAACGATAACAACAATGCCCAGGCAACAGCAGTCTCTGGTTCGTTTGCCAATCCCGACCCGGGTACCATCGTCATCCATCTCAATGGCAGAGTGAATGTCGGGTTCGCGAGTTTCTGGAGCAGCGCCGATCAGCGGTTTGCAACGGCACCCGCCGGTTCGCTTGGGGCTGGCACGCCAGGAGGACCCGCAACGATTGCTCCGGGCGCGGCGACGCCGCTCGGCACGGTCGTCGGCAACAACGGCACCGGACAGGTCAAGCTGGCGCCAAACTCCATCTACAGCTATGCGCGCCTCTATTTCGGCGCGGACGGCATGGCCGCCAATGGCTTGCGCTACGGCGCAGCGATGGAGATCCGGCAGAACTTCACCGGGCAGATCAGCAGCAACACCAGTTCTGGCGCCAGCGGCTATTCTTCGCTCGAAACCTTGTTCGTGCGACGTGCATTCACCTATGTGGCAGGCGATCAATGGGGTATCGTGCGGGCCGGTCAGGCTGACGGCATCATCGGCCTGTTCGATAATGGTGTGACCACATTCCAGTTCCTGCCGACGGGCAATCTGCAGAATGGCAGTGACCTCGCGAGCCTTGTGCCATCGAATGCGCAGGTGCCATTTTTCTTCCTGTCCGGCGATGGCAACGAATACGCCTACAACAAGCTGGTCTATCTTACTCCGCAGTTCGCCGGGCTTGATTTCGGCGTTCAGTACGCCCCGAACACCTCGAATGGCTTTGGCAACGGGAGCAGCAATCCGCTGAATGGCTCGCTGACCGGTGCGGGTACCGGCACTGGCAACGCGTGCACAGTGGCGAACACAGGGTGTCCGTCCTTGTCGTCCGGTCCGGGTCAGCTCGACGGCGCGAGGGTGATCAACCAGACCACTGTCGGTGTCCGCTATCAAGGCATAGTCGGTCCCGTTGGCGTTCTGGCCTACGCAGCATACGGGCTCAGCGGGCACGCCAACTTCACCGGTCCGACCACAGCGAGCTTTCTCGGCGCCACGGTTGCTGGAAGCAAATTCACCGGCAAGTACGACGGACTGAACTTCGGCAACGGTGGTGTCGCCGTGACCTATGGCGGGCTCACCATAGGTGGCAACATCATCGGTGGCCGTATCAGTGGCGTGCTCGCCCCGGTACCGCAGAACGGCGCCAGCGAACTAGCCTACCTGATCGGCGCCAAGTATACCGCCGGCCCCTTCACCATCGGCATCGCGGCTGAACGCGGTGTCTATCAGGGCGCCGTCAATCTGACCGGCATCAGCCAGCGTCGCGGCCAGGCTCTCGATATCGGCGCGAGTTATTCGGTTGCACCGGGCTACCTCGTGTACGCCGAGTACCAGTATCAGAACCTGAAGCAGAGCGACTTCAACTTCATCACGAACGCGATCGGGTCATCGGCGAACAACAGCATCATGTCGCAAGGATTCGTCCTTGGGAACATCGTGAACTTCTGACTGCCCGGAGCAGATGCTGCGCATCGCATCAAGCGGCGATACGCAACGGTACCTGTGGCAGGAGGGGTCGGTCGCGCACCTCGACCAATCGTGCGCGATCGAATCCATTGAAGGCGGTGCGCATGCAGCCGCCGTAGGCGCCAAGCTGCCCGATCTCGATCCAGTCGCCTTCCGCAGTGTCGGCTGGAAGGTCGAATGGTCCATGCATCACATCGGCGCTGTCACAGGTCGGGCCGAAGAACTTGAACGCGACAAGTTCGTTGGACGACGCCGCGCCGGACGGCCGGACCAGACGCACCGGGTAACGGAAGCGAGGCGCGCCCGCGTCAGCCAGTGCGCCGTAGACTCCGTCGTTGATGTAGAGTGCGTCGTCGCGACGGTGCTGCACCTGCACGATCACCGACCCGCCGGAGGCGACCAGGGCGCGACCGGGCTCGGCCCATAGCCGGGCTCGTGGCATGGCGAGGCGATCGAACCCTGCCTCGATCTCGGCGAATATCGCGCCGAGGTGCGGCGGATCGACATCGGTGTATGCCGCGGGAAACCCGCCGCCGACGTCGACGATCTCGATCGTGACGCCGGCATCCTGCGCCACATCACCGACCAACGTCAGGGCGTTTCGCCAGGCAAGCGGGTCAAGGCATTGCGAACCGACATGGAAGCTGACGCCAAGCCGCGTTGCATGCGGACGTGCCGCACGCAACAGGTCGCTCGCCAGCGCGGCCGGGGCGCCAAACTTGCCGGAGAGGTCCAGCACCGCGCTGCCCTTGGGTAAAGCGAGGCGGACGATCAGGCCAAGTTCGCCGCTGGCACCGGTCGCCGCGGTCTCCTGCACGATCTTCCCAAGCTCTTCGGTGCTGTCGAGCGTGAAGTCGTGGACATCGTGACGGACCCACGCCTCGCGGATCGCGCCACGCGCCTTCACAGGGTGCATGAAATGGATCGCGGTATCCGGAAACATCTGTCGCACCAGCGCCACCTCGCCGATGGATGCGCAGTCGAAGTGCGAGACGCCGCCGGCACGGACCGCACGCAACATGCCGGGCTCGGGGTTGCACTTCACCGCGTAGAGCACATCGCCGGGAAACGCTGCGACGAACGCGCGTGCAGCAGCGGTGACTGCAGCGGGACGCAGGCAGTGCATCGGCTCCTCGGGGCGCTCCGTCGCGACCAACTCGTCGACCGATGGAAGCACGGCGGCAGTGGCGAAGCTGCGGCGCAGCGGCGAGACGGCAGCGCGAACGCGGACATCGTTCATGGCGGTATCCTCACAGGCACCACGGTCGCGTGCGCGCGACCAACGACACGGACAGGACGAAGAGCGATCGCCGCGCTGCGGCGACGAACTCAGTCGGTGCTGCGAGTACTTCGCACCGCGGTGTGGCGATCAGCCAACATAGGCGACTCCCTCACGACCCCGGTCCCACGCTTGGACCGGCCAGACGAAAAGGACGCGTTACGTCGTTGCTGTGCCCCTTTGGCAGGGCTCGCGGCACGTGCGATGCGTCAAGCTGCGCTCCGCCACGACGGGCGGCGCGGGACGCTGCATATAGGGGTCAGGACGCCGGATCAGGCATGCGATGATCGATGATAGCATCAGTGCTCACTGCATGGCTCGAGCCGACGAGCGCGAGGTACTCCCAAACGACCGTCGCCGCAGCGAGTGCTGTGATTTCGGCGACGTCGTAGGCCGGCGCGACCTCCACCACATCCATGCCGACGAACGCCACGGCGCCCAACCGCCGCAGGATAGCCTGTGCCTGCCACGACGCGAGGCCGCCGATCTCCGGTGTGCCGGTGCCCGGCGCGAACGCCGGATCGAGCGCGTCGATATCGAAGCTCAGATAGGCCGGTGCATCCTGCACCGCGTCGAGCACACGTTGCGCCACCGCGCCAGGTCCGATGGCGTGAACCTCCTGCGCCGTGAGCACGGTGACACCTTGGTTGATCGTCCAGTCCCACACCTCGCGCTGCATCGGCGAGCGAATGCCGATCTGGATCATGCGCTTCGGCTCGATCAGGCGCTCCTGGAGCGCATGATAGAATACCGAGCCGTGCGCGTAGGTTTGGCCGAAGTTGGTCGGCCAGGTGTCGACATGCGCATCGAAATGCACCAACGCCAGCGGGCCAGTGCGGTGCGACAGCGCGCGCAACAGCGGCAGCGTAACCCCGTGCTCGCCCCCAAGTGCGAGCAGGTGGCGGATGCCCGCCGCTTGCTGTTCGATATGCTGCAGGCTTGCCGGTATGTCGCCGAGGGCAATCTGAAAGTCGCCGATATCGGCCACATTCAGCGTGGCGGGCTTGACCCAGAACTCCGGATGTTCGCCGTCGGTCAGCATGCGGCTGGCACGGCGGATCGCGTGCGGACCGTCGCGCGCGCCGGCGCGGTTGGTGGTGCCGATGTCGAGCGGCACCCCGGCCACGACAAAGTCGGCGGTCGGGTCATCGCGGGCGATGCCGAGGAAGCTAGTCATCGTGGCAAAGGTCGGTGTGCCGGTCATGTGTTGTCAGCGGAACACAATGGCTTCGTGGAACTGCACGCGATCGGCGGCATCCTACGGTCTTGCCAAGGCGATGACGATCTCCGCCATGATCAGAATGATGATCAGGAACTCCATCAGTTCGGTACGGCTCGCGGAACTTTCGTCATACAGCGCGGAATAGGTGTCGCGGATGATGGCCAGCTTGCGTTCCACCGCGGCATTCAGCGCATTCACCCGGAACAGCTCCAGTGCCGCCGAATACACCCTGGCGAGGTAGACGTCCTCGGTCACCTGCAGCGCGTTGTCCACGCGCTCGGTCAGTTCCGTGACCTCGGCGACCATCGTGTGCAGACGACGCGCGAGACCCGCAAACCGCCGCGACGCCAGAAGCGTGCGCGTGCGCCTTGCCTCCTCCACCAAGTCGTACATGCGTGGCAGTTCGGCATCCAGCAATTCGTCGTAGTAGCGCATCTCCAGGAGCTGCGCGTTTGCCACTTCGAGCACGTCCCGGACGTCCGAATCGCCGCGCGGTTCGTAGATGAAGGCCCGATCCCAGGTGAGTGCGACCAGATCGTCGACATAGTAGGAAAACCGGTGGCGCAGCAGATCCTGCCGCGCGCCCTCGGAAAGCGGGCGTTGTTCACCGGAAAGCAAGGGAACCAGATCCACCGATTCCTGTAATTCCGCCGCGGAGAGCGGGCGATCGAACGCGTCGACGACCGCGATCAGATAATCCTCCTGCACGCGAGTGGCTTCCGGGCGGATAAGCGCCGGCCCAAGCAGGTCGCGCAACTGCCGCAGCAACCGCTCCCAGGTCTCTTCGGCCTGAAAACCTCGATCGACAGCGTTGACGTTGCGGACGAACGCGTCCCACGGCTGGTCGGCAACTGGCGCCTGCAGTGCGATGGTGATCGCGCCGAAGTCGTAGACTCTGGCGCTTGCCGCCGCCTGCACCTGCTTCCCGGCGACGGCGATGGCCACCGGCTCCAGCGCCAGCCCGACCGGCCGCACGCCGAAGTCCATCGCCTTGGGCGGTGTGGTGTTCAGCCGCTCCCTGCGGGAACTGCGCGCCCGCTCCGACAGCACCGCCTCCGCACGGACCAGATCGATCGCGTAGGCCACATCGAACAGCCGCAGGGCGACGATCGCCCCCGAACTTACGGTCGGCTCTGCTCGGCGGACACTTGGCGCCAGTATGCCGACAGTTTCGGCCATGGCGACGCCCATAGCACGTTCAGGAGCTGTTGGGCGGCGCGAGTCAGCTGTTCACCCACTCGACTTCAACCCCGCCCAGCGCCTGGGCCTCACTCTCGACCCACTGTCTGGCCTCGGTATGCGAGGCGCAGTGCCGTGTCGCCGGCGGTCGCCGCACCGGGGTATCGCTGTCGGGTGGCACGCCGATAAAGGCTGCGACAACGCCCGGTTCACCTCCTCGTGTCTCGATCCATGCGCGAAGTCTGCCATCAGCCATCCGCCACTCCCCGACGACGTTGGTTCGGCTATCTAGTCCGATGCTGCGCCCGCGAACAGTCCGGCTCCTGGCAAGGGTGGATTGCGGCACCGACCCTTGCCAAGGTGACAGCCCCACCGAACAAGTGGCTCGCCGCGTGACCGGGATCGATCGGACCTTCCGCCTCCTACTTTACGACGCGCTGGCCAGCGAGGCGATGAGCACGCTGGCCACCGGGGTGTTTCTGACCGGCTACGCCGTCGCTCTCGGCGCCAGCAATCTGGCGATCGGCATCCTCGCAGCCGCTCCCTCGGCGGTGCAGTTCCTGCAATTTCCCGCCGTCGTGCTGATCGAGCGGGTGCGGAGGCGGCGTGCCATCAGTGTCTGGGCAGCGGCGATCGGCCGCTTCTTTCTGGTCCTCGCGGCAGCTTCTCCTCTCCTTGGCGGCTCGGCCGGCGTAGCCGTGCTGATCTCCTCGGTGGCAATCTGGCAGGCTTCAGCGGCTGTTGCCGGTTGCGCCTGGAATTCGTGGATGCGCGATCTCGTGCCGGAGGACTCCTACGGTCGCTTCTTCGGGCGACGGGCCGCAGCCAACACGGCGACCGCCATGGTGCTCGCTCTCCTGTGTGGCGTGCTGGTCGATCGTTGGAAGCACTTTCTTCCGGACTATTCCATCATCGCCTATTCGGCACTGTTCCTGACCAGCGCCGGGATCGGATTCCTTGGCGTGTGGCTACTGTCGATCACGCCAGACCAGCCGATGATGGAGACGGCAAGCAGAACCCGTGTGTTCGCCATGCTGGTTGCCCCGTTCCACGACAGGAACTTCAGGCGGCTGATCGTGTTTCAGTCGAGCTGGAGCTTTGCCGCGAATCTCGCTGCACCGTTCTTTGCGGTCTATATGCTGAAGTCGCTTGGCTATTCGATGACCCTTGTCGTGATCCTCACCACGGCGAGTCAGCTCAGCAATCTCGCGGCCGTAAGCCTGTGGGGAAATCTGATAGACCGCTTCAGCAACAAGGCCGTGCTGGGCTACTCGGCGCCCCTGTTCCTGCTGTGCACGCTTGCCTGGACCTTCACCGGTCTGCCTTGGGCAGCAGCCTTCGTCTTCCACATCCTGCTCGCGATTCATGTGCTGATGGGGATCGCGACGGCGGGAGTAGCGCTGGCGTCCGGCAATATCGCGATGAAGCTGTCACCCGCCGGCCAGGCCACATCGTTCCTGGCCGCCAGCAGCGTCGTCAGTGCGAGCTGCGCCGCCCTGGCGCCGATCATCGGAGGATTGTGCGCCGACTACTTTGCGGCGCATGAACTCAGCATGGCATTCACCTGGAAGACGGATGTGAATGCCATGACGGTGCAAGTGCTGAACCTGCACGCCTGGACGTTCCTCTTTGGGCTCGCCTTCCTGGTCGGACTGTTATCGCTGCACCGGCTGTCGTTCGTGCAGGAGGCGAACAGGGCCATCAACCCGCTGCTCATGCGTGATCTGCTGCTCGAAGCGCGCGACGCTATCCGGGGATTATCCAGCGTTGCCGGCCTCGTGCGGGTGGGGCGCGTGCCGCTCGCTCTGCCCCGTCGGTCCGATCCGCGCGCAAGCTAGTGTCCCGATTCGGAAGTCCGTCGCAGTGTGGATCCGCTGGATGCGGAGTTCCGAATCGATGAGGACACTAGCAAGCCATTGATTCTTAAGTGTGTGGCTTCTGGTTCCGAAGTCCGCCACCGCGGCTGATCCACGAAGCGGCGGACTTCGGAACCACCACACGAGCCGTTTTCAGCAGCGATCACTTTGCATCGCTCCAGGGCGGCGCGCCGAGGTTCAAATCGTCCGGGGCGGTGGAGGCGCCGGTCAATGCGCCAGCTCCGCCGCCGATAACGGCGCCAAGTACGACCCCCACGGGTCCACCGACCAGCCCTACAGCTGCACCCGTCGCTGCACCTCCAGCCGCCCCACCCTGGGTCCGGTCTGGTTCCGACGTCCCGCAGGCAGACAGACCGATCGCAACGGCGACAAGCATCGCCGCTCGAGTCATCGAGTTCCTCATGTCCTTTCGTGTCGCTTCGCAAACTTAGTGGCGGCGGTCCGTGTCGGGCGTCAACACGATGGCGTGAGGCGGTCGTCATCCAGCGGTTGTCGGGCAAAGAGGCAAAGGGCGCCGGCGCGTCATCCTCTCGGCCAATAATGCCAACCGCTTTGACGGGCGGCCAACTGCGGACCTAGGCTGACACTGCAAAGATAACAGCCGGCGCGCATGCGACCGGCCAGCAGGCAGGGAAGGAAGCAGGCAATGCCATTCGCAAGCCGGCGATCCGTACTGCGTGGGTCTCTGGGTTTGGCAGCGGGGTCACTCGCGCGACCACACATTGCCAACGCGGATGCAACAACGGCCGTCGTCTGGCAGGTGCAGGGCTTTGTGCCGCAAGAGGACGCCGCGTTCCGCAAGACTGTGGATGACTATCAGAAGGCCAGCGGCAACCGGATCGACCTCAGCGTCATGCCATTCCAGGCGCTGAACCAGAAGGCGATATCCGCGATAACCGCAGGCGATGTTCCGGACGTCATCTTTCACGACGCCCCTGCGACGATCCTGCCGCAGTTCGCCTGGGACAACAAACTGGAAGACGTGAGCGACGTCGTGGGGTCACTGAGTGCAGAGCTCAGTGAGACCGCATTGCTGAACTCGACCTTCTACAACAGCGCGACGAAACAGCGCCGCTTCTACATGGTTCCGATCAAGCAGGCCGTTGCCCCGTTCCATATCTGGGGTGACCTGGTTGCCAAGGCCGGCTTCAAGCTGTCCGAGGCGCCGAATACCTGGGATGCCTTTTGGAATTTCTTCAAGCCCGTGCAGAAGGCCCTGCGTGCCCAGGGGATGCGCAGGATGTATGCCATGGGTCTACAGATCACCACGGTCGGGCCGAATGACGGCAATGGGCTGTTCTTTCATTTCCTGATCGCCAACGGCGGTCAGGGCTTGCTGACCAAAGACGGGAGGCTGCACACCGACGATCCGAAGGTGCGCGAAGCGGCGATCAGGTCGATCGAGTTCATGACCAACTGCTACAAGGAAGGCTATGTGCCACCTGAGGCACTCAGCTGGAACGATGCTGATGACAACAATGCCTACCACGAAAAGCTGTTCGTGATGGATCTCGACGGCACGCTGTCGACTGAACTGGCGATGATCAAGAACAAGAAGGCGTACTACGAGGAAGCGGCCGTGATGGGTCTGCCCAACCGCAACGACGGCTCGCCGATGCCTGCGCCGCAGGGTGCGGGCGGTGGCTTCATCCCTAAGGGAGCCAAGAATGTCGCGACGGCGAAGGACTTCATGAAATATTTCATGCAGCCGAAGGTGATGAACGAGAACCTCAAGAATGGCCTTGGCCGCTGGGTGCCGGTCATACCGCAGATCGTGAAAGACGATCCCTGGTGGCTCGATACGAAAGAGGATCCGCACCGGTCGCCATATGTGCACGAGGCTGTGCTGGGACCAACCTTCCCGGGCTACAACGGTTTCAATCCGGCCTGGGGCCAGGTCAGCGCCGAGCAGCTGTGGGGCAATTGCCATGCTGACGTCATCAAGAATGGGATGACTCCTTCGGCAGCGATCGACAAGGCGTTCAAGCGAGCAGAGGCAATCTTCGCCAAGTATACGTTCGGGTAGACAGCAAGCGCCGCGGCGCACCGGTAAGGCACGGCACCGGCCATGATGCTGGCCGGCATTGGTATTGCGTGTGGTTGACTTGCTGGCTTTTGCTTACGCTTCCTGATGCTCCAGATGTTTTGACCGCGCTCGGTTACCCCATGCCAAGCAAAATCAAGTATTGAACCCTCGGCGCAGTCGCCGCGACAAAAGAACCGGCGCATCGGCGATCGGTCAATCACGCAGGGAAGGAGAACGGCCGTGACATACATGAGCCGACGGTCAGCGATTCGCGGATCACTGGGTTTGTTGGCATCAGGGGCTCTCATGCGTCCGCACATCGCCAGGGCAGCCGCGAGCACGGCCGTTGTCTGGCGGGATCAAGGCTTCGTGCCGGAAGAGGATGCCGCATTCCGTGCGACAGCTGCCGCATACGAAAAGGCCAGCGGCAACAAGATCGATCTCAGCATCATGCCGTTCACGGCATTGAACCAGAAGATAATATCGGCGCTGACGACGGGCGATGTCCCGGACCTGATCTTCCACATCGCGCCTGGCACGCTGCTGCCGCAGAACGCGTGGAACGACAAGATTCTTGATGTCAACGATATCGTCGAGGCGCACAAGTCGGAACTGAGCCATACCGCTCTGCTGAACTCCAGCTACTACAACAGCGTCACCAAACGCCGCGATTACTATCTTGTGCCGCTGAGCCAGGGCGCGGAGCCGTTCCATTTCTGGGGCGATCTGGTGGAACAGGCCGGATTCAAGCTGTCGGACATTCCCAACACCTGGGATGCGCGCTGGAACTTCTTCAAGCCGATGCAAAAGGTGCTGCGTGCCAAGGGAAGGCGCAAGATCTACGCGTTAGGGCCGCAGATGACCACCGTCGGACCGAACGACGGCAACGGCCTGTTCCAGCACTTCATGATTGCCTATGGTGGAGCGGACATCGTCACGCCCGACGGCAAGCTCCATACCGACAATCCGCAGGTCCGCGATGCGGCGATCCGCACCGTCAGTTTTCTGACCGATGCCTACAAGCAGGGCTACGTGCCGCCCGAGGCCATAAGCTGGACTGATGCCGATGACAACAACGCGTTCCATGAGAAGCTCCTCGTCATGGATCTGGATGGTTCGATTTCCACCGAACTCGCGATGATCAAGGACAAGAAAGCATATTACGAGGAGAGCAGGACCATCGGCCTGCCGCTGGGCGAGGATGGCAAGCAGATGCCGGCACCGGTCGGCGCCGGCGGTCTGTTCATCCCCAAGGGCACGAAGAACCTCGAGGTCGCCAAGGACTTCAGCCGCTTCTTCATGCAGCCAGAGGTACTGAATGCCAACCTGAAGGGCGGGCTTGGCCGCACGGTTCCGTCGATGCCGCAGATCGCGAAGGATGATCCGTGGTGGCTCGATCCGAGCGATCCGCACCGGGCGCCGTTTACGGAAGAATCCGTGTTGGGCCCCACCACCGCGAGCTACTACGCGTACAACCCCGCATATGGCCAGGTGGGCGCTGAACAGCTCTGGGGCACGATGTATGCCGATGTCATCAAGAACGACATGACGCCGGCGCAGGCCGTCGACAAGGCATTCAAGCGCGCGGAGGCGATCTTCGCAAAATATACATTCGACTGACGAGCCGTCGGCCGTGCGTCAGCATCAGCAAGGCTGACCACAGGAGCGACGGCAGCAGCGCGACTGCCAAAGCGGCACCGACGCCGAGTGGTACGGCGGCCAAATGCAGTGTGAGCAATGCGAGCGCGAAGCCCGGCATCGCGCGCAACGCGCTGACCATGATCGCTGCGGCCACGTCGCCGCCAACGCGCGGCAGCATCAGCAGCGCAAAGCTGGTGAACGCCACCGGGAACACCGCTGCCATGCCGGTCAGGGTCGGCCCGAGCGCGCGACTGCCGGTGACCACGGCGCCCACCATCGAGCCCACCATCACTGCACGCACCGGCAGCTCGAACCAGCGTCGTCGCACCGGGCCTCGCGGTGTTATGGCGTTGCGCTGCACCGAGCGCGTCGCTGCGAGGCTGGCCAATATTGCTGCGAGATTGAGCACGATCGCACTGGGAACATCCCATTCGATGCAGCGGATCAGCGCTGCGGCAATCGACCAGCAGACCAGGCCGCCCACCAGAGCCCATCCCCATCGGACACGCGTCGCCAGCAGCGCAAGTGCCGCCAGGAACACGAACGTCGCAGCGTTCACGGCGAAGCTGCCCAGGGCACTCGCAGCGATGAATGCGGCGTCGTGCTGCAGAGCCAGCATCGCATAGGCAGGGCCGGCGCCGATCGGCAACGACACGATCAATCCGCCCCAGAATGGCCCGGCGGCCTCGGCTGCGACCGTGGCGGTGACGACCACACCGGCGCTGACCGCGGCGCGGGCCAGCAGAGCGAACCAGAACGCCTCCACTGTCAGTGATCCGTGTAAGGGTTCCGTGTGCCGCGCAACTGCAGGCGGATGGGCGTGCCAGGCAGGTCGAAGGCTTCACGCAGGCTGTTGACCAGGTAGCGCTGATAGTCCTCCGGCAACTGCTCAGCGCGTGTGCCGAAAACCACAAAGGTCGGTGGGCGCGCCTTGGCCTGGGTGACATAGCGCAGCTTCAGTCGCCGGCCCTTCAGCAAGGGTGGCGGGTGCCGCGTCAGCGCAAGCTCGAACCAGCGGTTCAGTTCGGCGGTCGGCACCCTGGTGTTCCACACCGCATGCGCCTGACGCACCGCGGGCAGCAGCTGATCCACGCCAGATCCGGTCAATGCGGAGAGTGGCACGACCGGCAAGCCGCGCGATTGCGCCAGGCTGGTTTCCAACCGATCGGTGATGGCACGGCGCGCCTTGGTCCGGTCTGCCACCGCATCCCACTTGTTCAGCGCGAGCACACCGGCGCGCCCTTCCCGCTCGATCAGTTGCGCGATCTGCAGGTCCTGGTCATGCAGGCCTTCGCTCGCGTCAACCACGAGTACCACCACTTCGGCCAGCTTCAGCGCGCCGATCGCCGCCCCGACGGCAAGCCGTTCCAATGGCGCTTCGATGCGCGCCTTGCGACGCAGGCCTGCGGTGTCCACCAGCTCGATCGGGTTCCCGCCTTCGTGCAGCATGACCGACACCGCATCGCGGGTCAGTCCCGGTTCTGGCCCTGTCAGCATCCGCTCCTCGCCCACCAGGCGATTCAGCAGCGTCGACTTGCCGGCGTTCGGCCGGCCGACGATGGCCAGCTTCAGGGGTCGCGGTTGCTCGGCCACTTCGTCCGTCGCCTCTGGCAGCCGAGACGCGATCTCAGCCATCAGATCCGAGATGCCCTCGCCATGCTCGGCCGAAACCGCGATCGGCTCGTCGAAACCGAGTTCGAACGCATCCAAGACCGACGACTGCGTCGACCGGCCCTCCGCCTTGTTGGCAACCACCACGACCGGTCGTCCCAGCCGATGCAGCCAGCGCGCATAGTGTCGATCGGCCGGCGTGACGCCGTCGCGCGCGTCAACGACGAAGAGCACCAGGTCTGCGGCAGCGCTGGCTGCAGAAGCGCCTTCTGCCATTCGGCCTGCCAGCGATTCGGGCGCCGCTTCCTCCAGCCCCGCCGTGTCGACCAGTCGCACGCGCCGGCCGCGCAGCAGTGCCTCGGCCTCCTTGCGGTCCCGCGTCACACCCGGTGTGTCGGCAACCAGCGCGAGGCGGCGCCCGACCAGGCGGTTGAACAGGCTGCTCTTGCCCACATTCGGCCGACCGGCAATGACCACCAAAGGCAGCATCGCACTCAGTTTGTGCTCGCGCGATTCAGATCTCCGAGGATTCCGCCTCCGATCATCGCGCTCAGCGCAGCGCCAGCAGCCTGCCGTCGTCGGTCACCACGAAGACGGTGCCATCCGCCACGATCGGCCCGAGCGACGCTGCCCCGGACAATTCCTGCCGACCCAGGACCTCCCCGGTATAGGGGCTGACGGCGAGCGCCTCATGGTTCGTGCCGGCGACCACCAGGCGATCGCTCACCAACAGCGGGCCATACCAGGTGATGGGGTCCTCTTCCTTTTCTGGGTTCTTCCAGCGCGGCAATTGCGTGACCCAGGAGACGCGACCGTCATCCCGGTTGAGTGCAGCCATCTTCTGCTCCAGCGAGACGATGAAGAGCCATGCTCCGGTGGCCCAGGGACTGTCCTCGCCGGCGGCCTCGCGCTCCCACAGGCGTCGGCCCGTGGGCAGGTCGATCGCCACAGTGAGTCCACCCAGGCTCATGGCGTAGACTTTTCCATCGCCGATCACCGGCAAGCCGCGGATTGCCGGGAAATCCGCGAGACTGCCGCTGCGGATCGCGGTCGCCAGCGTGTCGGTCCAGACGACGCTGCCGCTGTCGGCGCGCATTGTCGCCAGTTCGCCGGAGCCGAACCCGCCGACCACCAGCCCGGCGGAATAGGCCGGTGCCGGCCGCCCCAGGATGCTGGTCGTCGGATTGGCGGCCTGATGCGACCAGAGCTGCCGGCCATCATCGGCAGCCAATGCAAGCAGTCGGTCCTCGATCGTCGTCACGAACAGCCTGCCTTCGACCACGGTCGGCGCGGACCGCGTCGGCGCTCCAAACTGGCTGCGCCAGCGGATGGTTCCCTTCGCGGCATCGAGTGCCACCAGCTCTGCCAGTCCGTTGACCGCGTAGAGCGTGCCTTGGTCGAGCGTCAGTCCGCCGCCCACGTTGGTACTGTCATCGTCCTCGTCCTTCGTATCGGTCCGCCAGACCCGACTGCCGCGGGCCATATCGAAGGCGGAGACCACGGCCTTCGAGTCCATGACATAGACGATCCCATCCGCCACCACGGGCTGCGCCATGATCTTGCGACGATAACCGCCGCCAGCGCCGATATTGGCACTCCACGCTTCGGTCAGCTGGTCGCTTGCCGCGAGATGGCCCATGAAATGTGCCGGATTGCCGCCTGCCTGCGGCCAGGCCGCATTGCGCACCGCGGGCGGCAGCTCGACCTTTGGCGTACCCTCATCGACCTGCAGGGTACCGCGGCCACCCAGGATCGGTTCACGCTTGCCCGGCAGTGGCGTCTTGCGGCTGCCGAACCAATCGTCCCACAGCCCGCAACCGGCGAGCGCCAGTGGCGCAAGCAAAGCCGAGCGGCGCGTCGCGCCACGCATCGATGCCATCGCGCGTTACCCGCCCAGCCGCGTCAGCAGCCCACTCGCCCGGCCACGAACTCCGCTAGGCGCCGTGGCGTCCTGCGCCAGATGCTGCAATTTCGTCTTTGCCTGATCCTTTTTCCCCTGCCGCAGGTCCAGCAGCGCAAGCTGTTCCTCGGCCAGCGCATGCCATGGATTGTCCGCAGCGGCCAGCGGCTTCAGCCGTGCCTCGATCAGTGCGAGGTCACCTTGGTCGATCTGGTGCTGGGCCCAAAGCAGGCTTGCCAGATCGCGCAACAATGGATCAACCGACGAGTCGCCTGCCACCTGGTCCCACAGCGCAGTCGCGCCACGCAGGTCGCCGGCATCTGCCTTCAGCGCCGCCTCGCGCAGTCGCGCCAGGGTCGCGTACCCGGTGGGGCCTTGTGCGGCGACCGAGGCGAACGTCGCAGTGGCAGCCGTTCGGGTCGCCTCGTTGCTGCCCGTCGGCGAAGCATCCGCCAGCGTCATCGCTGCCAGATACTGGGCTGCCGCCTTCTGGTCCTGTCGCGCTTCGTACCAGCGCCAGCCCTGCCATCCCGCCGCCGCGCCTATGATCAGCACCGCGACAGCCAGGATCAGCCCGGCGTAGCGCTTGAGCAGCTGCTGCGCCCGCTCCGCGCGCAGTTCTTCATCGACTTCGTCGAAAATATCGACCACGTGCGCTCCCGCGATTCGCTGCCCGTCCAGCGGCGGCGGACCATAGCGATGCTCCTGCGCAGCGGCAAACGCCTTGCAAACCAGCGATTTACCTGGTGGGCGCAGACTGACGCCATGCGATTTCTGCCCATGTTGCCAGCTGTGGTTCTGCTGGCTGGTTGCGGCATCACGCCGGAGCAGGCGGCGACCGTCGGCGTGGGGGTGACCGTCGGCAGCATCGCGGTGCTTCAGCGGAGCCCGCTGGATGCCGTGTATTCCGCGGTTACCGGCAGGGATTGCTCGATTGTGCGAATGGAGCAGGGCAAGAGCTATTGCCGTCCGATCGAGCCGGTGCCGGAGTCACCACCGTACTGTACCCGGAGTCTTGGCGTGGTCGATTGCTGGCGCGATCCGGCGGCCCTGCCGAACCGGCCACCCGAGGTCAGCGATGGTCCACGCGTGCTGACGCCCGAGCAGGAGGCGTACCGCACCCGTCGCTGGCCAGACTTCTGATCAAGCGGGCGTCGGCGACAGGCGCCGCAGACCAGCTAGTTGTAGAACTCCCAGCGTGGCACCGGCCGCACCATCGCGCTGAGGTTGGGCAGTTTGTAGAAAGAGCTGGCAAAGCCGCCGACATCCCAATACGGCTCGATGCCGCGCTTGTCCGGCTCGGAAAACCAGTGTGGCATCGAGGTGGCGGGGCAATAGTGCGTCACGCAAGAAAGCCGCGGCGTGCCCTGCGGCAGCGACATCGGGTGGCTTCGATGCACCAGGTCGGCCGCCCAAAAGAACACGTCGCCCTTCTTCGCCAACAGGCGATGGTGCGCCAGTTGGCGCAGCTGGCAGGCTTCCTCCATTTCACGCGAATAGTTCGGGGTATCGCCGTCGCTGTGTTTGGTGCCGTTGCCGAAGATGTAGTGCGGCAGCCGATGGCTTTGGTCGTAATAGGCGAGCTCGCCGCTGCCCTCCTGGATATCCTGCAACGCGATCCAGGTCGCCGCGAGGAAGGTCGGTGTATCGACAACCACATAGGCAGGGTCCTGGTGCCACTGGTGCCCGTTCGTCACCTGGAACAGCAGTTGCTGGAACGCCAGGGGCTTGGCCTGGAACACCAGGCTCAGGAAACGGGTGATGCTGGGGTGCATGCAGACCTGACGCGATGTCTGCAGATTGACATAAAGATCGTAGATGCTCTCCAGCACATCAGGCTGATTGCCGTTCAGCTTCTGCTGCCGCCCGCCACGGAAGTCGGTCGTCGCGAAATACCCCGGATGCTGGTGCAGGGAATGGACATCTGCGACGAACGCATCGATCAGCTGCGGCTCGATTACCTGCGGCATCACCAGCCAGCCGTGCTGGGCGAAATGCGCCAGCTGATCGGCCTCCGCCTGGTTGATATGTCCCGTCGCGCCGAGCGCACGCAGATGCGTCAGCCACTCCGGGCGGTCGGTCCAGAGTGCCGGCAGCGTCACATCGGGCCTGAAGGAACCAGGCATTGGGAGGCTCCCCGAGCAGTCGGTCGAACAAGCCTGTCTTTAGCTCAACCGGAAGTAGGGGCGCTACTTCGGCGCGCATTGCGCCAGCGCGCCTGGCCGCGGTAAACACCGTCCCGATGCGGGTGTAGTTCAATGGTAGAACGGCAGCTTCCCAAGCTGCATACGAGGGTTCGATTCCCTTCACCCGCTCCATGACACATTTGATGCGGCGATAACTGGACGGGCCGTGGCTGGTGCGGCGCCTTTGGCGACGAACATTGCGTTGACGGTCTTTGCGTCGTCCTGGTCGCTGCCGACGGATGAAATTGCGGGCGCCTTTACGTCGGAACTATGAAGCCATTCATACCTGACCGACTGATGCTCCTGGTACGTTCCCCTTGTCGAATAGGGGGTACGAGACATGCAGCGCGTAGCAGCGGTAGCCGGGTTGGCGTTGTTCAGTATGGCAGGTGTTGCCTATGCCGACAGTCCTGGCGGATGGTCGCAGTTCGATCAGATGATGAAGCCGCAGGCTCAGGCCACAGCGGCGCCGGTCCAACAGGTTCAGCAAGCACAGCCGGTCTACGAGTTTGCGGTTGGGCAGAAGCGTCGTACGGCGCTGTTCCCCGCCCATCCCAACGAAGGTGCAGCGAATTAACAGATAACCGAACGGAGGAGCGGCTCTGCTGGGTTCCATCTGCTGGCTTCCAAAGGATATCAGCGAGCCGCATGCCGAGGGTGGGCGGTTACGGGCGCGACACAGCGGTAACCACTGTACCGTATATACTCCGCATATACTCCGCGCAGATGCATTCAAGGCCGGGAATTACTTCCCGGCTGCGTACGAGGCTTCGCTTCCCTTGCACCCGCTGCCGCTACATCGGCGGTGCCACGCCATTAGTTTCCACCGTGACCCGGCTCGCCGCGAGCTTGCCTTCGGGGTTCTTGGTCGCGCCGAACATCACCCTCGCACCAGGCTTCAGATCCGACCTCTCGGCGGGCGCGAAGGTCACGACGGGCGCATTGGGGGGCACGACGATCGTCTGATTGCCGTCCTTGTATGAAACGTTCAGCTGCCGCCCTGACGTTGCCTCGACGGTGCCGCTCACGGTCCCGTTGGTCATCATGCTGCCTGGCTCGAGGTCCCACGCATAGTGTCCCTCGCCGGCGCCACGCATCGCCTCGGGGAACACCAGCACTTCGAGCGCGTCTCGCTGACCGTTGGCGCCGGTCCTGGTCGCAATGCCGACATAGCTGCCCGGCTTGACGTCCGCGAGATCGAACCGCTTCACCGTCGACACTGTCAGAGGGTCGTTCAGCAGAATGTCGACCTTCGTGCCCTCGCGCGTATCCACGCTCAGGGTCTGGCCGTTCAGCGCGGCGATGGTGCCGCGGATGCGGGTGGGCGGTGCATTCTGCGCCAGAGCGGCACCCGCACAAAGGCTGGTCGCCACTGCAATTCCAATCAACCGTGCAAGCACGCGCTTCTCCCCCTTGTTGGTCTCTGCCTGACCGATCATGGGGATGATTCGAATTTCGTGAAGGGGCACGGCCGCCCTATCATTTGCGAAACCGGAGGCCATCGATGGCGCGCGCGATACCCAAGGTGACGATCTACCACAACCCCGCCTGCTCCACGTCCCGGAAGGTCCTCGGCATGATTCGGCAGACCGGCGTGGAACCGCGCGTGATCGAATACCTGAAGACGCCGCCGACCCGGCAGGAGCTGCTCGACCTGCTGCACCGCATGGGCATCACGCCGCGTCAGTTGCTGCGTCGCCGCGGCACGCCGTACGACGAACCTGGCCTCGGCGATCCGGCAAAGTCCGACGATGAGCTGATCGACGCCATCCTGGCGCATCCGATTCTGTTCGAGCGCCCGGTCGTCGTGGGACCGCGGGGCGTGCGGCTGTGTCGCCCACCCGAGCGCCTGCGCGAGGCCATGCCGGCGCGCTGACCGAGGCAATGTCTCCCAGGCTCACTCTCGCAGCGCTCCGCCGCCAGGCGGTGGTGAATTCGCTTCAGCCGGCGACGACGCTGGCCCGGGCGATCGTGAGTGCAGGCTTCGTCCAGGCCGATCCGATCCGGGCACCCGCCAGGGCGCAGGACCTGATCCTGCGGCATCGCGTTGCCGGGTATCGCGTGGGCGATCTGGAGCGGCACTTCGCCAGGCTCGGACTGGAGGAGGACTTTCTCTACGCCTACGGGTTCATGCCGCGCGAGACGTATCGGCTGCTTCACCCGAGGGCCATCACCGACAGGTGGGGTGTGGCGGACGAGTTCGCGACGCGCGTTCTGGCCTTCGTGCGCGAGCGTGGGCCGACACATCCCGCCGACCTGGCCGAGCAGTTCGGCCGCGATCGCGCGGTGAACGGCTGGGGCGGGTTCTCCAAGGCCACGACCCGGGCGCTGCAAAGCCTGCATTATCATGGGCTGCTGCGCGTGGCCGGACGGCGCGACGGCATCCGTCTCTATGAAGCGGCGCCTCCCCTGGAGGCGTCCCTGTCGCCGGACGAGAGGACAGGCCGCATCGTGCGGCTGGTGGTCGGTATCCTCGCGCCGGTTGCCGAGGCGGGACTCGCGAGCACATTCGGCCTACTCGGACGCGGCGCTCCTGGTCTCGGCGGATGGCGACCCGCGCTCGCAGCGCTGCTTGCCGCAGGTGAAGTTGAGAGTGGGGAAGTCGACGGCCAGCGTTACTACTGGCCCGCAGGGGCTGCGAACCGGCGCGGCGATCCAAGGGCCGTACGGTTGCTGGCGCCCTTCGATCCGATCGTGTGGGAACGACGGCGGTTCGAGCATCTATGGGGCTGGGACTATCGGTTCGAGGCTTACACCAAGCCTGAACAACGACGGTTCGGCTACTATGCGATGCCCCTCCTGCGCGGCTACGACGTTATTGGCTGGGCGAATGTGACGCTGGTTGACGGGCGCCTGGACGCGAAACTTGGCTTCGTGGGAAGCAAGCCGAGAGATCAAGAGTTTCGCCGCGGGCTCGATGTCGATCTGGCGGCGCTGGAGCATTTTCTGACTGGGAACCGTCGAAGCTCCTGACCGGCCACCGTTTGGGGCGACTCTTGTCATCGCGCTACGCTTGATGCGTCAGCAAGAGGCTCGCGCATGCCGCCGAAGATCGGATACCTGCTGCCGACCCGCGAGCAGATCATGGAGGGGCGCCACGACGCTGCGTCACTCCTGGCGCTGGCGGAGCGAGCCGAGGCACTGGGATATGATTCGGTCTGGGTCGGCGACTCGGTGCTGGCGCGGCCACGGCATGATCCCTTGACACTGCTTGCCGCCGTCGCGGCGCGGGTGCCTCGGGTGATGCTCGGCACAGCGGTGCTGCTGCCTGCTTTGCGCAATCCAGTGCTGCTCGCGCATCAGGTGGCGACGCTGGACCAGGTGTCGGAAGGGCGCTTCATCCTGGGCGTCGGCATCGCCCGGGACGTGCCCAATGTCCGCGCCGAGTTCGCCGCCTGCGGCGTGCCTTTCGAGAGGCGCGTCGGACGGATGATGGAAGGACTGCGGATGTGCCGCGCGCTGTGGAGCGGCCAGCCCGTGGACTGGGATGGCCGATGGCCGGTGCGGCAGGGCGTGCTTGCGCCAGAGCCACATCGTCGTGGCGGCCCACCGATCTGGATCGGCGGCAATACGGCAGCGAGCCTGGAGCGTGTCGGGAAATGGTTCGACGGCTGGTTCCCCAATGCACCCGATCCGGCGACATTCGCCAGCCAGTTGGTTGATATCCAGACGACCGCGCGTTCAGCGGGGCGCGACCCGGCGCAACTGTCGGCGGCGATGTATCTCACGCTGTTTGTCGACGATAATGCGGCGCGCGCATCGGCGCGCCTGGATGCGTTCCTGCAAGGGTATTATGGCGCTCCCGCCGAAGTGCTGCGCCAGCGGCAAGCGGTGTATTCCGGTCCTGTCGAGGGCGCGACGCAGTGGATCGCTGGCTATGCGAAGGCCGGCGCCACAGAACTGATATTGCGCTTTGCCGGCGATCACGAACGGCACCTGGAGATGTTGGCGAGCGTCCGCACCGCCATTGGGCGGTGAAGTCCACCCTGCAATCTGACCGGCGACGAACCCACGGCCCGCAATGGGCCGCACTTGCCAGCATGCTCATCTGGTTGTCAGCGAACTGGTGTTGCCACGCTCAGTCGCGTGCAACATCCGAAGCGAGACCGCTCGAAACCGGCCTCGACATACAGCCACCCGGAGAGCCGTCGCGACATGTCACGCTGACGCAGGCGCTGCGGATTCTCAAAGTACCGTCGGTCAGCGTGGCGACGATCAGCGAGGACCGCATCGATTGGACGGCAGCCTATGGCGATGCGTCGACACGGACTGCCTATCAGGCCGGCTCCATGTCGAAGGCCGTTGCTGCGGTCGCGGCGCTGCGGTTGGTGGAGCAAGGGCGGCTTGCCCTCGACCGCAACGTCAATGCCGAGTTGGCGTCCTGGCACATACCGCGGACTGTGCTCACTCGCCGGCATGCCGTAACGCTTCGTGGGCTGCTCAGCATGACCGCCGGGATCAATGTCCCGGGTTTCGTGGGCTATCGCCCTGGGGCAACGCTCCCCACCCTGGTCCAGATCCTCGATGGCTCGCCACCCGCCAACTCGCCGCCGGTTCGGGTCATCCGGACGCCCGGGAAAAGCTACGGCTATTCCGGTGGCGGCTATGAGATCGTCCAGGCGCTGATACAGGATGCCTCTCACCAGCCGTTTGCCGAGCTGGTAAAGGAACTTGTTCTGCAGCCTGTCGGGATGAACGACAGTTTCTTCGGGCAACGACCTCGCACATCCGGTCAGCAGATGGCCACGGGTCACCTGTCGAGCGGCGCCGAATTGCCAGGCGGCTGGCGCGCCATGCCGGAGATGGCGGCCGGAGGATTGTGGTCGACGCCGACTGATCTTGCCCGGCTGCTGATCGGCATTTCCAGATCCTACAAGGGCATGGACGATCCCCTGCTCAGCCAGGCGATGGCACGCGAGATGCTGAAGCAGAACGGTGGTCCATATGGTCTGGGAGCCGCGGTCAGCGGCTCGGGTCGGTCACTCGTGCTCATGAAGCGCGGCCAGAATGTCGGCTATCAGGGGTATATGCTGATCTTCCCCGTGACGGGACAGGGCATCGTGGTCATGGCCAACTCGGACAACGGCACGACACTCGCAACTTCCCTCATCCGCAGAGCAGCCTCCGTGTTCCGCTGGCCGCGTCTCGGCGAATTGCACGACTAGGGCATGATCGGATCAGGTTGACCCGATCATGCTCTGCGATTCATTGATGTAGAGCGCGATTCACGCTTTCCAACGATTCCGCTTCAAGCGATCGCGCTCTAGAATCGGGCCGTGCGTCCGCCATAAGCGACAACCGGCACTCTACTGTTCGAAGGGCCGGTCAGTGGCATGACGCCCCTCGGGCCGATGACGACAGGCAGCGTTGCCGCGCCGGTGTTTTGCCGCAGCGTCTGAAGTGCCTTGGCGATGTCGATAATCTCCGGCCCCAGCGTGATGGGCCATCCATAAATGAACCCATTCGTCGCGTAGACGGCTCCAAAGTGGTCGCGTTGGCCCAGCTCGACGCGGACCGCGCTCCAATCATTGTCGGGGGAGACGTCCAGAACCCGAACCTCTCGACGGATTGCGCCGGGGGCCCAGTTTGCGTGGTCGACCTCGATTTCGCGACTGTCGATCACCCGAGTGACAACGGCCAGGTGTCCCAACGGCATGTGAGGCTCAGGACGGAAACTAAGAATGCTGCCGGCTTCTGGCTTGACACCTCGGTTATAGAGCCCGGCGGCAGCAGACCACCAACGCCACGCATCGCCGAACAACCTGATGCTGGATAACGCGCGGGCAAATGGGACGCATTGTGGCCCGCGGTCCCAAGCCGATGCCGGGTGGGGTTCTAAAGCGATGGGCAGCGAAACCAGGAGTGCCGCGATGGCGGTAGCGCGTCTTGTGTCTGCCATTTCCTATGGGTCAGCCGTGGATGCCAGGTCCTGTTCTGGCCCAACAGACCCATAGCAGGAGTGAAAGTCGCGTTAACGGGTCTCGGTTCGGCTGCCTTCGCGTGACTCACGAACGAAGCCGCCAGATTTAGAGCCCTATCGCGTCGGTCGAGGCGGCGACACCGTGTAGTCGTAGAACCCTCGCTTGGTCTTGCGTCCCAGCCAGCCAGCCTCGACATACTTCACCAGCAGCGGGCACGGGCGGTACTTGGAGTCGGACAACCCTTCGTAGAGCACCTGCATGATCGACAGGCAGGTATCCAGTCCGATGAAGTCTGCCAGCTCCAGCGGTCCCATCGGATGGTTCGCTCCCAGCCGCATCGACGTGTCGATGCCTGATACCGATCCGACGCCTTCATACAGCGCGTAGACCGCCTCGTTGATCATCGGCACCAGGATCCGGTTGACGATGAAGGCCGGGAAGTCCTCGGCCACCGCTGCGGTCTTGCCTAGCTTGTCGGCCAGGGCGCGCACCGCCTGGAACGTCGGCTCGTCGGTGGCGATACCGCGGATGATCTCCACCAGTTTCATCACCGGCACCGGGTTCATGAAGTGCATGCCGATGAACTTTTCCGGCCGGTCGGTCGCCGCGCCCAGCCGGGTGATGGAAATCGACGACGTGTTCGACGCCAGCATACAGGAGGGCTTCAGGTGCGGCGTCAGCAGTTTGAAGATCGAGCGCTTCACATCCTCCTTCTCGGTGGCTGCCTCGATGACGAAGTCGGCCTCCTTGAGGGCGGCGTAGTCCTCCTTGGTGTCGATGCGCGCCAGCGCGTCCACCTTGTCTTCCTCGGAGATCAGCTTGCGGTTCACCTGCCGGTCCAGGTTGCGTGCAATGGTCCCCATCGCGGCATCGAGCGCCCCCGCCTTGATGTCCAGCATGGTCACGTTTAGGCCAGCGAGCGCACAGACATGGGCGATGCCGTTGCCCATCTGCCCGGCACCGACGACCCCGACACGCGCGATCTCCACCGGCTCCGCCAGCATGGCGCCGGCGGCCGGGGCAGGCTTCACTTCGATATTCATTCAGGAGCGCTCCAGTTCCTCTTTCAGCTCGGGCAGAGCCTTGAACAGATCGGCCACCAGGCCGTAGTCGGCGACCTGGAAGATGGGCGCTTCCTCGTCCTTGTTGATCGCCACGATCACCTTGCTGTCCTTCATGCCAGCCAGATGCTGGATGGCACCCGAAATTCCTACAGCAATGTAAAGTTCCGGGGCGACAATTTTTCCGGTCTGTCCGACCTGGTAGTCGTTCGGAACAAAACCGGCATCCACCGCGGCCCGGGAGGCCCCCACCGCGGCGCCTAACTTATCAGCGATTGGTTCCAAAAGATTAAAGTTCTCGCCGGACTGCATGCCGCGTCCACCGGAGATCACCACCCGGGCGGCCGTCAGTTCCGGCCGCTCGCTCTTGGAAAGCTCGGCCGAGATGAAGCGGGACATTTCCGGCAGGTCGGGGACATTCACCGGCTCGACTGCTGCGCTGCCGCCTTCGGTTGCGACCGGATCGAAGCTCGCTGCCCGTACTGTGATCACCTTTTTCGGGTCAGACGACTTTACCGTCGCCATGCCGTTGCCGGCATAGATCGGGCGCACGAATGTGTCGGTGTCCACCACTTCGGCGATGTCGCTGATCGGCTGCACATCCAGCAGGGCCGCCACCCGAGGCATGATGTTCTTGCCCACGGCGGTGGTGGCGGCCAACAGATGATCATAGTTCGGCGCCAGGCCAACCAGCAGTGCCGCCGCCGGCTCGGCCAGCAGGTGATCGAGTGGCGGAACATCCGCCGTCAGCACCTTCGCCACACCCGGCAACTTCGCAGCCGCCTGCGCGGCGGCCTCTATGCCGCTGCCAGCCACCAGTGCATGCACCTCGCCCAGCTTCTCTGCTGCCGCTACGGCGCTGCGTGACGGCTGCTTGATCCCGGCGGCGTCGAACTCCAGCAGAACCAGTGCCGTCATCGCTCAGATCACCTTCGCTTCAGTCTTCAGCTTCTCCACCAGTTCGGCGACGGAGCCCACCTTCACCCCTGCCTTCCGCTTCGGCGGCTCCGCGACTTTCACCGTGGTCAGCCGCGGCTTGGGATCGACGCCCAGATCGGCCGGCTTCAGGTTGTCGATCGGCTTCTTGCGCGCCTTCATGATGTTGGGCAGCGATGCATAGCGCGGTTCGTTGAGCCGAAGATCTGTCGTGATGATGGCGGGGAGAGTGAGCGCCACCGTCTCCAGCCCGCCGTCCACTTCGCGCGTAACCGTGATGCCATCGCCCTCTATTGTGATCTTCGACGCGAAGGTTCCTTGCGGCCAGCCCAGCAGTGCGGCGAGCATCTGCCCCGTCGCGTTCATGTCATCGTCGATCGCCTGCTTGCCCAAAATGATCAGCTTGGGCTGCTCCTTTTCGGCAATCGCCTTCAGCAACTTGGCCACTGCGAGAGGCTGCAACTCGGCGTCGGTTTCCACGAGAATGCCGCGGTCGGCACCCATCGCCAGCGCAGTGCGAATCGTCTCGGCGCATTGCGGCACGCCCATCGAGACGGCGACAATTTCCGTGGCAGCACCCTTTTCCTTCAGGCGTACCGCCTCTTCCACGCCGATTTCATCGAACGGGTTCATCGACATCTTCACGCCGGCAGTCTCGATGCCCGTGCCGTCCGCTTTCACGCGGACCTTCACGTTGTAGTCGACCACCCGCTTCACCGGGACCAGAATCTTCATGAGCCCATATCCAGGAATGTTGCGTGTCCGTGCGGCGGCACGTCCGCCTGTTCGCACCTGCAATAGAGGGCGCGGACCATATGCATCGGCCGGAATGCTGTCAAACGCCGCTTCAAGAGCGCAGCAGGGTCATTAGCAGCAGGAAGAGCAACAGGGCCGCGCCCTGCAAAATGACCCGCCAGCGCATCAGCTGATTGGACCGGGCCGGATCGCCATTACCCCGGGCGAGGCCGATCAGGCCGGCGAAGAGAACGCCCAGCGTGGCAAACATCAGCAGTGCCACGCAGAGGGCGAGAAACGTCTTCATCGCGCTGATGTAGGAGTCGGCTTCCCCTGACCCAAGACTCTGCCCTTTTCTCGCCCGACCTCGCATGCTCGTGTACCGCTCCATGCGATACCTGCCGCGCCTTTCGCTTCTCGCCTGCCTTCTGGCCTGGGTGGCGTTCATGCCAGCCGCCGCCCAGACCACCAGAGAGGAGGCGCAGCACACGCTCGATGTGCTGCAGGATCCCGCCAAGCGCGACCAGCTGATCGAGACACTCAAAACCATCGCGCAGGTGCAGCCTCCGTCAAACGCACCTGCGGAGCTGAAACCCAACAGCCTGGGTGCCGAGGTGCTGGTAGGCGCCTCAGGCTTTCTCAACCAGTTGTCCGATCAGCTCTTGGCCACGGTCGGCGCGATCCGGAGCATCCCGCTGCTGTGGGTCTGGATCAAAGTGATCGCAACCGACTCATGGGCGCACGGGGTTTTGCTGGATTCCGGATGGCGCCTCGTTCTCGTCCTGGTGATCGGCTTGGTCGTGCAATGGGCGCTCGGTCGCGCCGTTAGCCGGCCAATCCTGGCGCTGGTCCGGCGTGCTCCCGATGGCAGTCACGCGATCGAAGAGCCCGACGCCGAAGCACGCGCCGAGCAGGGCGAGACTGAAGCACCTCACCGCCGCCGGATTGCAGCGTTCACGTTGCTGCGCCGCGTGCCCTTGGTTCTGGCCCGGTTGTTCCTCGAATTGCTCCCGGTGCTCGGCTTCATCGCCGCCACCCATCTGCTTGCGGCGACGCCTTTGGGTGGACGCCGCCTCCCAAGCCTCGTGCTGCTCGCAGTGATCGATGCCTACGCGCTTTGTTCCGCACTGCTCTGCGTCGCCCGGATGATGTTCTCTCCCAAGGAGCGGCGCTTGCGACTGCTCGCCATTGGTGACGATACCGCCAGTTACGCCATGCGCTGGTCGCGCCGAATCGTCGTGGTTGCCGTGTTCGGTTATGCGGCGGCGGAGGTTGGCCTGCTGCTCGGAATGTCCGATGCGGCGCACGACGCCATGCTTAAGACGGTTGCGTTGATCAACCACGTGCTGATCGGCATTGTCGTGGTGCAGAAACGTCGCGCGGTCCGGCGACGGTTGCGGGCTCCGCAAGGGGCAACCGGCCTGGTTGCCGCACTGCGCAACTGGCTGGCGAGAGTATGGCACTGGCTCGCACTGATTCTGCTGGCAGGCCTATGGCTCGGCTGGGTGGTGGAAGCGCCGCACGGGTATGCGCAGATGCTCCGCTATTTCCTCAGCTTTGTCGCAGTCGGCATCGTCACGCGATTCGTGCTGATCCTGACTTTGGGGAATCTCGACCGCGCGCTGGCGCTCGATCCCAACACGACAGCGCGTTATCCCGGTCTGCAGTCGCGGCTCGCCCTCTACCATCCGGTGCTAGTCAGTACCGTGCGAGTCGTCGTTCTGTTGCTGGCAGCGATGGTCCTGCTGCAGCTTTGCGGTCTTGGCGCCTTCAGGTGGCTGTTCTCAAGCATACTCGGACAGCATCTCGTCTCTTCGCTCACAACGCTGCTGCTCACCGGGTTGATCGCCATCGCGGTGTGGGAAGCGGTCAACAGTGCGATCGAGCGTCACCTTGCCAGGTTGACACTTGAAGGGCAGGCGGCGCGGTCGGCACGTCTGCGCACACTGTTGCCGTTGCTGCGCACCACACTGCTGATCACCATTCTGATCGTTGGCGGCATGATGGTGCTGTCGGAAATCGGCGTGAACATCGGTCCGCTGCTTGCTGGTGCCGGCATCGTTGGCGTGGCCGTCGGCTTCGGGTCCCAGAAGCTGGTCCAGGACCTGATCACCGGCATCTTCCTGCTGCTAGAGAATGCCATGCAGGTGGGAGACTCGGTGACCGTCTCGGGCCTCACGGGCACGGTAGAGAATCTGTCGATCCGCACCATCCGGCTGCGCGCCACCGATGGCTCGGTTCACGTCATTCCGTTCAGCTCGGTCACCACGGTTACCAACGTGAACCGAGGCCTGGGGAACGCGTCCGTGAATGTCAGCGTTGCCGCCGCAGAGGATCCCGATCGTGTGGCGGAGGTGCTGAAGGACATCATCACCGGCATGCGTGCCGACAACGAGTTCGCCTCACGCATGCTCAGCGACCTGCAGCTTTGGGGCGTCGACAAGGTCGACGGCGCGGCAATGACGATCGCTGGCCAAGTGGTCTGCACGGATTCCGGCCGATGGAGCGTGCAGCGTGAGTTCAATCGGCGGATGAAGCAGCGATTTGGGGAGCTGGGAATCCAGCTCTTCAATCCGATGCAGCGCGCGATCACCATGCGGCAGCTCAACGACGAGGCGCACCAGTGAACCAGTTGGTCACCATATTGGCCGCGGATGGCTTCTCCTTCATGCGTGGCCACGATATGCGAACCTTGCTGGGCCCGATGGCGGATTGGGATGCCTTCGCCAGAAGCTGGAGTGACCTGGGGCTTGACACCTACATGGCTGACGGCGGGCGATACCGCAAACGGCGCTTCGGCGCGTTCGGTGCCAGCGGCGGGGAGCCTATTCATCGAAAGCCGGACCAGCCGCACTATCAGAGCCGCGACTACAATCCGCTGAATGGCGGTATCGCGAGGTGGTTCGACCCGATACTGCCGGACGTAGCGACCGGCGCCAGCATGACTGCGATTCTCGCGACCTGCCGCACGCTGTTCGAGCAACTCGCGCCGACGCGCGACTGGCACATCGAGGTCCACCAGTTCCGTATCGAGACGCGTAGCGGCGAAGCGGGGCGCCCTACGCCGGAAGGCATGCATCGCGATGGCGTTGACTACGTGCTGGTGCTGCTTGTCGGCCGCCGCAACGTGCAGAGTGGCGTCACGTCCATCCGTGGTACGGACGGCCGCGATCTCGGCAGTTTCACTCTGACTGAGCCATGCGATGCGGCGTGGGTCGACGACCACCGCGTTATGCACGGTGTCACGCCGGTCGAACCGATCGACCCGGCGGAGCCTGGCTTTCGCGACGTGTTGGTTGTGACGTTCCGGCGCGAGGATGATGCAGCCTGATCCAGGCGGCGGTCACTGGACCTACGGTTCGCCGTTCGGGTGCTTCATCAGCATCAGCGCCCGGCGCAGCCGAAGAATGCCGCCCCGCGTCTGGCCTTGATCGCACATGCGCTGCCCTTCGCTCGACAGATATCCGACCTCCTGGGGCGGTGGCGTGCCAGCCGAGCGGACCATCTCACTGACCCGATCCAGCAGTTGCAGGCAATACGCCGGCGTGTCGCTGGTGACCTGCTGCGGTGGCGACTGGCTCGCCACCGGCAAGAGACCGAACCACACTGTCAATCCCATAACGCCGACAACCAGTACGAGCGAGCGCATAGCCAACATTCTGGCAGTGCCGTGCTCTCCCGCCCGTGGTGGTCGCATGACAATGGCGTTAGGCACGCGCGGCAAGCTCTTCGTGCCCCGCCAGCGTCAGGATGCCGGTTACACCGGGCGCAGTGTCGATCAGCCGCAGGCTTCCGCCATGCAACTGCGCCACCGCCTGGACAAGCGCCAGGCCGAGCCCCGAACCGGGCGTGTGGCGCGCCGTCTCCCCCCGGAAGAACCGTTCTGTCACCCGTTCCCTGTCCGCCTCGGGAATACCCGGTCCCTGATCGGCGACTGAGATCTCCACCCCGTGTTGAATGGCTTTCGCCGATAGTCGCACTGTCGAGCCGGGCCGTGAGAACTTCACCGCGTTGTCCAAGAGATTGACGACCGCCTGCTGAATCAGTTCGCGATCGCCATAGCTGGGCAGGTGATCGGGTCCTTCTACCAACAAGGCGACGCCCTTCTCCTCAGCCACCGCCTCGTACAACTCGGCAGCATCGGCGATGATCGGTGCGACATCCACTGTGGCGAAGGCGGCACGGCGTGAGCCTGCTTCGATCTCGGCGATCCGCAATAGTGCCTGGAACACCGCAACGATATCGTCCAGGTCGGTGATTGCCCGTTCGATAGCGGAGCGCAGTTCCGCCGCCGACCCGGCGTGTTCGGCAGCGTCCTCGAGCCGTGCCCTTGCTCGGGTGATTGGCGTGCGAAGGTCGTGTGCGATCGCGTTCGACACTTCGCGCACGCCTTCCATCAGCCGGGCCATCCGGTTCAGCATATCGTTGATGGTCTCAGCGAGCTGATCGAACTCGTCGCCCCGGCCGGTCAGCCTGACACGCTGGGTGAAGTTGCCACCGGCGATCGCAATCGCAGTGTCGGAGACATTGGCCAGTGCGCGGCGGAACAGGCTGCGCACCACAAGCGCCCCCGCCGTTGCCATGACCAAAACAACCAGCAGCGCCCACAGCAGCGCGTCGGTCAGCAACGTGCGCAACTGGGCGCGCACCTGCACATCGCGCCCGATCAGCAGCCGGAAGCCACCTGGCAGGGTGAATGCTTCCACCACCGCAAGCGAGCGGGCCCCGGCGCGCTCGATCGGTAATTCATACCAAGCACCATTCTCAACCGCACCTTGCGGCCAGTGCTGCAGGTTGCCGGCGAGCGATCGTCCCGTTCGATCCACCAGCAGATAGATCGCATCGTCCTCGACGTTCTGCGCCAGTCTCTCCTCGATCGTTACGATCAGAGCAGCCACCTGCCCGGCCGCGAAACGCTCGGCCAGGCTCTGTGCGTCCGCCTGGATCGACGCCTCGGTCTGCCGGTCGAGCAATCCCGCCGTGGACCACCACAGAAACAGCGCCAGCGCGGCTGCGCTTGCCGAAAGCAGCACCGCATAGATGACAGCGAAACGGACGCCTGCCGATTGCAAGAGCCGCCGCGTCGAGATTCCAGCCGCCGATTCGATTAGTCGTCTAAAGAGCGACGCTGCGTTACGCACTCTCGGGGCGCAGCATGTAGCCCGCATTGCGAACGGTGTGGATCAGCGGCTTTGGGAAGGGCTTATCCACCTTCTGCCGCAGGCGTGAGACATGCACATCGATCACGTTGGTCTGCGGATCGAAATGGTAGTCCCACACGCCTTCTAATAGCATCGTGCGCGTCACCACCTGGCCGGCATGCCGCATCAGGTATTCGAGAAGTCGGAATTCCCGTGGCTGCAGATCGACCTTCTGCCCCGCGCGCTTTACCTGCCGTGACAACAGGTCGAGCTCCAGGTCTTCGACCACCAATTTGGTCACCGGACCCTCGCCCTTGCCACGCCGCGCAAGCGCCTCGACGCGCGCCAGCAATTCGGCGAACGCGAACGGCTTGGTCAGGTAGTCATCGCCACCAGCCTTCAGGCCGCGTACGCGCTCGTCGACATCAGCCAGCGCCGATAGGATGAGCACCGGCACGGTGTTCTTCTGTCCTCGCAGCGTCTCTAGTAGCCGGATGCCGTCGATGCCGCCCGGCAGCATCCGGTCCAGGATCACCGCGTCGAACGCCTCGCTCGCCGCCAGGAAAAGGCCGTCGCGGCCGTTGTCGGCCAGTTCCACGACATGACCGGCCTCCTTCAGTCCCCTCACCACGAACGCCCCGACGTCCTTGTCGTCTTCCACCACGAGGATGCGCATTGAGCTTGCTCCTTTAACCGGCACCCTCCGTGGGCCGGAGTCCGACGGTGACAGGAACGTCCAACTGTCGTCCCTGCCGGCGGATCGATAGTGTAACGCTGGTTCCCGGTGACACCGCTGCCACCGCGCGAATCAGGCTGCGCGCCGTCTCGATCCTCTCGCCATTCAGCGTCAGGATCGTATCGCCCGGACGCAGCCCGGCACGGGCGGCGGGGCTGGTGCGCTCGACATTCGCTATGTTCACTCCGTTCTGCGAGTCGTCCACCGAGACACCAAGCCAGCCGCGCTCTATGTGACCGCTCGCCCGCAGCTGGTTGATGATGGGGATGATCAGCTCGCTGGGCGTGGCGAAACCGATGCCGACCGAGCCGCCCGACGGCGACACGATCGCCGTGCTGATTGCGATGACCTGGCCATCCATGTTGAAGATCGGCCCACCGGAATTACCCGGATTGATCGGCGCATCAAGTTGCAGAAAGTTGTCGAACGGCCCGGCACCCAAGTCACGCCCGCGCGCCGAAATAATGCCCGCCGTGACCGAGCCGCCAAGACCGAATGGGTTTCCCGCGGCGAGCACCCAATCGCCGACTTCGACCTGACGGGAATCGCCAAATGGCACCGCAGGCAACGGACCGGATGCCTGCACCTTGATCAGCGCGACGTCGGTCAGCTCATCCGTGCCGATCACTCGTGCCGGCAGCCGCGTGCCATCGGTCAACGAGACCTGGATCCTGTCGGCATGACCCACGACGTGGTTGTTGGTGACGATCAATCCCGACGGATCGACAACGAAACCCGAGCCGGCTCCCATGGCCTGTTCGCGGCGGTTGCCGAAACGGCGGCGAAACTCGCGGCCCAGCGGCGTATCCCTCAGTTCCGGTGGCAATTCCGCCAGGACATCGCCACCCGAGACTGTTTCCGTCACCGCAATGTTGACCACCGCGGGCAGCACGCGCTTGACCAACGGCGCGAAACTCTCCGGCGTCGAGCGGGCCACGGCGGTGCCGGGTATGCCGTTACAGCCGCTGAGCAACAGGGTCACGAACAGCACTGCAAGCCGGGGTCTCCTGGTCGGTAACCGCCGCCACGTCATAAGAACGGGTGTCTCCCGATGGGATTGCTTGAGCAGGACATGGCACGCTGCCGCGGCGGCAACAAGAATTGCCGCCCATAGTTTGCTCAGCGCTTGGTTTGACCTGGATCTTCGGGCCAAGCGTGCTTCGGATAGCGGCCCAGCATATCCCGCCGCACGTCGGCCCAGCCGCTTCGCCAGAAGCCAGCCAGATCGCCCGTGATCGCCGCCGGCCGTCCGGC
>JAMXLO010000142.1 GCA_024280945.1 Acetobacteraceae bacterium | reverse complement strand
GCGCGCAGTGACTGCAGATGCGAGGCCGGCATTGCCCTCTCCGTGTTTTTGCGACCGATCGCGTGGCTAGATTTACCATCACATGCACCGACCATGGCAGGGACACCCCTCGCTTACCGCCGCACGGAACGCCTCCTCCTTTGAGTGATCGGCTCCTTGGCGCCTTTCTTGTGCTGGGGCGGAGCCTCAATGCGCCTCGCAGCGTAGCCTTGAAGCGCTGCTGTGCCTCTTGTGGCGCGAGGTCCTTTCGGAGTCATCATTGCCCATGACGGGAGGATTGCCGTATTCAGTAGCCAACAGGAGTGCCCTAGTTCGATGGGACGATCCGCATCGCGCAAGCGCTGATTGACGAGCTGCCACCGGCCGATGAGATGGTCGCCACCATGGCCGATCTCAAGTCAATGGACGACGCTGCGGTTGCCCTTCTTGCAGTAGCTTATCTAGATGACGCACTTGAGCTTCTGCTCAAATCTCGCTTTGAGCGAAGCCTTTCTGCTGACGAGGATAAGCGAATGTTCGACGGTGCCCAGAATGGGATTCTAGGCACATTCTCCGCAAAGTCCGTCTCTCGTATGCTCTCGGTTTGCTTCTGGATGAAATGTATGCAGACCTGCTACTGATAAACAATATCAGAAACGCTTTTGCTCATTCTCTGCACCGTACCATCAGTTTTGCTCACGATAGCGTTAAAACCGATTGCCAGAACCTAAGTTACCTACACTATCTCAAAAGCCTGCACAGGCACGAAGCACCCATAGCTACGGCAAGTCCAACTGACGTATTCGTTGAAACGGTCCAGGAAATCTACAAAACGTTTAAGTGGACCTACGACAATAAAGAAGCCTTCATGGCCGCTTACCGTGGCGTCTGTCGCAGTTGGGTGTCGTGCATCAGCCGCCCGACGCACACGCTCCATCACGAGGTAAACCTCCTCGGCCATCTCGTCGTAATCCGCCCAGCGAGACATCGCTCTAATGCCCGCCTCGATCATCTCAGGCGTGACCATGACATCACGCTCAGGATGATTTCCGACGCTCGCCGCACATGACGCCTAGGAAAGTAATCCCTTGACGCGGTCCGCGATTTCGTGTTCTTCTTTCGTTCATGTCCGACGCGCCGACCGCCGCCAGCCCAGACACCCAGCCAAGCCGAGTCGGCCGTCTCCTCGCCCTGGTCCGCAAGCTCATCGACTACGGGCGCGACCTCGCCGCCAAGATCCAGCGGTGCGACCGCGCGACCGAGACCCGCCATTTCGATACCAGCGACATCTCGCTGATCCTCGCCCGCATCGCCCAGGGCCTGCACCGCGCTCAAATCCTGGAAGAACGCCTGCTCCGCAACGCCGCCCGCCTCGACGCCCCACGTCGGCCGCAGGCCGCGCCAGCCACCCACACGCCGCGCTCGTCGCGACCCGTCGCCGAGTCCAACCAACCGGGTGAGCAGCCCCTCGCCCAGCTGCCCACGCCCGAGCAGATCGCCGCACAGGCCCGCCGCCGCCCGATCGGCGCCGTCCTCGCCGACATCTGCCGCGATCTCGGCATCCTGCCGAGCCATCCGCTGTGGCGCGAATTGGGCGACGCCATCATGGCCAACGGCGGCAACCTCGCCCGCCTGGTGAAGGAGATCATCGCCAAGGGCGCTCGCCGTTTCGCCCAGGCATGGGCCGAGACACCCATACACCCGTTACAACTCCTGCCCCGCCCCTCACCCACCGGCACCGGCCCACCCTGACGCCTTGTTCCGACCATCGTCCCCGCTACTCCGATGCAGGCAGTATCAGCTCCCGCTGAACCAGTTGTAGCCATAGTCCTCCCAGAACCCGCCTGGATATACATTTGTCACCTCGATCGAGACGATATGCTTCGGGTTCTTGAACCCAAGCTTGGTCGGCACGCGGAGTTTCAGCGGGAAGCCATATGCGGCGGACAGGGGTCGGTCGCGGAACGTAAGAGCCAGCAGCGTCTGCTTGTGCAGCGCCGTCGCCATATCGATCGAGCTGCGGTAATCGTCAGCACAGCGGAACGCGATATACCGCGCACTCGTATCGGCGCCGATACGCGCCAGGAAATCGCGGAACGGCACGCCGCCCCATTTGCCGATCGCACTCCAGCCCTCGATGCAGATATGCCGGGTGATCTGACTGACCTGCGGCAGTGCTGCGAGTTCTGCCAGCGTCCACGCACGCCGCTCGCTGACCAGGCCCGATACCTCGAGGCGCCACGCATCACCATCGACGCGACGCACCTGTTCCAGCGGGTAATACGCGTTGAACGGAAACGGATCGGTGATGTCGGCCTCGTTGTAGGTGGGCGCCATGCGCGCCCGGCTGAACAGCGCGGCCTGCACGCGATCGTTCCACCGCGACATCGCCCACAGCACGCGGTCAACCGCATCGTCGTCCTCCAGGTTGCAACCGGTCAGCAGCGACAACGCGCCGAGCGACAGGGTCCGGCGCAGCAACAGCCGGCGCGAGACGCGCTCCAGGCCACGGCGATGATCCGCGGCGTTCATATCGCGCGTCCCGTGATCATCGGCCGCAGCGCGCGTGGCACGATCGCGACGAGCACCAGATGCACAGCGATGAAGCCAACGATGCATGCCATGGCGAGGAAGTGCACGCGGCGCGCCATTTCATAGCCGCCGAACATCATGCTCAGCGTATAGAGCTGCACGGGCTTCCAGATTGCGAGGCCCGACAGAATTGCCAATCCGGTGCCGCAGCCCGCCAGCACATACAGCAGCCGCTGCACGGCGTTGTACTGCGCGCCGTCATGCGGCAGCCGAAAGCGCAGTGCCAGCGTGGCATCGCGCCAGATCTCGCGCGGGCGCAGCGGCAACAGGCGACGCGCGATGTGTCCGGATGTCCAGCCATACCCCAGGTAGATGGCGAAGTTGCCGGCCAGCAGCCACATCGCGGCGAAATGCCAGGCAAGTGCCCCGCCCAGCCAGTCACCGAGTGTCAGCCAGGCCGGAAAAACGAAGTCGAACAGCGGCGAGGCGTTGTAGATACGCCAGCCGCTGGCGATCATCACCGCCATGGCCACAGCATTGATCCAGTGCGCGATGCGCACCGCGAGTGGAAGCACCTGCATGATGGTGGCTCCATGAGAAAGTGCGGGCGGCCTCGGGGTGGGCCGCCCGCAGTATTGATTTGAGAGCGCGATTCACGCTTTCCGACGTATTCGCCTCAGGCGATCGTGCTCTCGTCTGTTCAGGCGCTCGGATGCAGGACGTGGTCCACGACCTGGATCACCCCGTTCGACTGGCGAACGTCGGAGATGGTGATGTCGGCGATGTCGCCCTTCTCATCCTTCACGGTGATATTCGACGAGCCATTCATCATCAGCCAGAGCTTGCCGCCGCTGACCGTGTTGAGGGTCGCGGTGCCATTGCCCTCGACGATCATCGAGCGAAGTTTGTTGGTGTCGTAGTTGCCCGCCACGACGTGGTAGGTGAGGATCTTCGTCAGCATCGCCTTGTTCTCTGGCTTCACCAGCTTCTCGACCGTACCGGCCGGCAAGGCGGCGAAGGCGGCATTGGTCGGGGCGAACACGGTGAATGGGCCGGGGCCATTCAGCGTATCGACAAGGCCCGCTGCCTTCACCGCGGTAACCAGCGTGGTGTGGTCTGCGGAATTCACCGCGTTGGCGACGATGGTCTTCGATGGGAACATTGCCTGACCACCGACACGCACGGTCATCTCGGTCGTGGCCTGGCCGGCGAAGACGGGAGCCGCAGACGCCAGCAGGATCGCAGTGAACAGAACGGCACGCTTCATGATGGTCTCCTCTCGGTTTGCAGCGGCCATCAGCGGCCGCTGTCCCCTATCGCGCCCACGCGGCCGATCGGATGCAGGCAACGCTGGATTTTTTCGCGGCTTGTTAAGCGACCCGCACGATAGTGCTTGGGATGAAGCGGCTGGTCTGCCTGGACGGCCTGCGCGGTGTGCTGGCGTGCTATGTCATGCTCAGCCACACGATGCCGTTTGCGCCGATGCCGCACTGGCTGCACTGGCTGTTCCAGCATGGTGGCGCCGGTGTGGACGTCTTCTTCATTCTCAGCGGCCTCGTCATCATGCAGTCGCTGGCAAGCTTCCGCTATCAGGCGACACCCTTCCTGATCGCGCGCATCACGCGCATCTACCCGGTGTTCCTGGCGGCCTTCGCCTTCTCGGTGGCGATCCAGCCGCTGGAGACCGGCTTCGGGCATATGGCCTGGATCGGTCCCGACAGTCCGGCGCGCTACATCTGGTCGGAAGGTTGGCCATCCGCCTGGGGTGTCGGCATCGCCGCGCATCTGACGATGACCCATGGCCTATTCCCAGACGGCGCACTGCCCGACGTGTGGGTGGGTTTCCTCGGCGCTGCATGGAGCCTGTCCACCGAATGGCAGTTCTACATCATAGCGTTGCTGATAGGGCAGCGCCTCGGCGTGCTGCGGCTTGCATGGTTCTTCCTGGCATTGTAGGCGACCGCAACGCTGTGGCAGGCGCTGGGGCCAGACGCGTGGCAGTTCAGTCGTGCGTTCCTGCCCAACAAGGCACAGTATTTCGCGCTCGGGATCGTCAGCGCCCTCATTGTGCAGCACCGCCGCGGACGTGCCCGATCATATATCGCTGTATTGGTGACGACGCTGACGCTTTGTGTGATTCAAGGCGGCATCGACAAGTCGCTGCCGCCGCTGATGTGGACGCTATGCCTCGCGGCACAGCTGCAAGCATCATCATTCACGGCGGATCGGGAGCCCAGGGGCCTGACCTTCATGATAACGGACCTGGTGGCTAGGGTATTGCAATCACGACCTCTGGTTTGGCTGGGAGCCGTATCCTACTGCATCTATCTGGTGAATGAGCCGGTGCAGAAATTGCTTGGCGTGATGCTGGCCGCACTGGTTCAGGGCGATGCCGCGCTGTTCACCGCGCTCTGGGTGCCGGGTGCGGTGGTGCTGCCGATAGTCGCCTCATGGTGGCTGCACGAGCGGATCGAACTTCCCGCACAACGCTACGGCCGCGGCTTGGCGGCCTCGACGATCAGCGCCGCCTGAAGCCCCAGTAGTAGGGTGTGCGCCCTTCCCGAAGGGCCTTGGTCTCATAGCGGGTCGGCGGCCAACCCGTCGGCCGTTCACGGGTGTGGTGCAAGATATCGAACAGCGACTGTGCTCCCATGACCTCATCCACCCATGCCTGGTAGGTCGGATCATCGCTGGCGACGCGCCACTCAGCTCCAGGCTTCAACACGCGAGCGACAACCGGAAGCAGGGCAGGGTGCACAAAGCGGCGCTTGACGTGCCGTGCTTTTGGCCAAGGATCGGGAAACAGCAGGAACAGACGATCGACGCTGGTCTCCGGCAACAGCCGAAGCAGCGCACGCGCATCGTCCGCCCATAGACGCAGATTGCCCGGCAACGACGCGGTCGCCTCGCCGCCCTCGGGCACCAGCCGCGACAGCAGCGAACAGATGCCGTTCTCGAACACCTCGCAGGCGATCAGCCCCGCCTCTGCATGCGCGACGATGTGCGCCAGAGCATGCTCGCCGCTGCCCGCTCCCACTTCCACCCATAGTTTCGACGGACGTGGCGTGAAGGCCGACAGCGGGTCGGATGCGAGGTCCGGCGCGAACGCCAACCGCGGTAAGGTGACGTCGAGGAGCTTCAATTGCCGCGCTCGCAGCCTGTGTCCGCGAGCGCGCCCGTACAGCCGGTCCGGCGGGGGCTTAACCGTGTTGCGCGCGGCCGCCCCGCCAACCCCGCGCGCGGTCAGCGGTGGAAGGCGGCCTTCAGGCCCGGTGCCAGATCGGTCCTCTCCCACGTAAAGGTGCCCTTGTCCTCATCCGGCTCTCGGCCGAAATGGCCATACGCCGAGGTGGGCACATAGATCGGCCGGTTCAAATGCAGATGCTCGCGAATGCCGCGCGGCGAGAGGTTCATCAACTCGTTCAGCACCCGCTCCAGTCGCACCTCGTCCACGTCCTTGCCGGTGCCCTGCAGGTCGACATACACCGAAAGCGGCCGTGAGATGCCGATCGCGTAGCTGATCTGGATGGTGCAGCGGTCGGCCAGGCCCGCGGCCACCACATTCTTGGCAAGATAGCGACAGGCATACGCAGCCGAGCGATCCACCTTCGTCGGGTCCTTGCCGCTGAACGCGCCGCCACCATGCGGTGCCGCGCCGCCATAGGTATCAACGATGATCTTGCGCCCGGTCAGTCCGCAGTCGCCGTCCGGCCCGCCGGTGACGAACTTGCCCGTCGGATTAACGTGGAACTCAGCCTCGGGGCACATCCAACCACTCGGCAGCGTGCTGTTCACGATCGGCCACAGCATGCGCTTGATCTCGCCCTGCTCGAGATCTTCGACATGCTGGGTAGAGACAACCACACTGGTCGCACCGACGGGCTTGCCGTCGATGTAGCGCAGCGTCACCTGGCTCTTGGCGTCCGGCAGCAGACCCTCCACCGACTTGTCGCGGATGTGCCGAAGCTCGCGAATGCGATGCAGGATGGCGTGGGCATAGTGGATAGGCGCCGGCATGAGCGCATCGGTTTCGCGGCAGGCATAGCCGAACATCATGCCCTGATCGCCAGCGCCCTCATCCTTGTTGCCGGCGGCGTCGACACCTTGGGCGATGTCCGACGACTGGGCATGCAGATGGCAGACGATCTCGGCCTTTTCCCAGCTGAACCCGGGCTGGTCGTAGCCGATGTCATGGATGGCCATGCGCGCGAGGTGTGTCAGCAGGTCCGGCGTGACGGTGGCCGGTCCCCGCGTTTCGCCCGCGAACACCACGCGATTGGTGGTCACCAATGTTTCGCAGGCGACGCGCGAATAGGGGTCGGCGGCCAGGTATGCATCCAATACGGTGTCGCTGAGGCGGTCAGCCACCTTGTCCGGATGGCCTTCAGAAACGGATTCCGAGGTGAACAGGAATTCGCCCGTATCGCGCATGGGATGGGGTCTTTCGTATCGCTGAGTTGCCGCTGAAAGGAGGGTTCCGGTGTGTGAAGGAAACCCCCCGGGGGGTCAAGGTCACGATGGGCGTAGGCCCGCCGGGGCCGCACCGGAAAGGCTGTCCACATAGACACGGCCACGGATTGCGAGTTCGGCGATCGTGCCGCCACGGTACGCCGAGACCGGCCGAAGCGTATTCTCGTCGCGCCGGACCCGCGCGCCGCCACGCACCGTCGAACCGGTGTTGATGGTGGCGAAGAACACAGTCTCCTGGTGCCTTTCCAGAAGGGCGGCGGTGTCGAAGGCGAGGACGACGGGATGCGCAACCGCATCGTTGCGCATCCGTATACAGGCGCGCCAGAAGGCGTCGCGTCGCCGTGCTTCGGCCCAGAAGAACACGTGCTGGTTGACGTGGCGCCGCCAGCATGCGGGCCGCCCCGCGAACCTGCCTGCCAGTGTCGGCAGCAAGCGAGGATCGGGCATCTGCTGCGGCCGCAATATAGCGACACCGCCGTTGTCCAGGGCGACGGAGACGAAGGTATCCCGATTCTCGGTGCCTTCGCGCAAGACATCGGCCGGCAACAGACCCGTTTCCCCGAGCCAGGGGCCGGCGCCATCCGCCTCGATGACGTGCCAGACAAGAGGGTATCGCGCCGCCAGCCTGGCGGGACCGTCGCTCAAGCCATACCCAGCACGTCCATCATTGAATACAGCCCCGGCGGTCGCCCGGCCACCCAAAGCGCGGCGCGTATCGCGCCGGTGGCGAATGCCCGGCGGTCGAACGCGCGATGGCTCAGGGCGATATGTTCTGTGCCCGAAGCGAAGATCAAGGTATGTTCGCCCACAACCTGGCCGCCACGCAGCGCAGCAAAGCCGATAGCCCCGGTCTTACGCGCGCCGGTATGGCCGTGCCGCCCGCTTTCCATCATGTCGGACAGCGCCACGCCGCGGCCCTTGGCGACCGCCCGACCCATGCCGATCGCGGTGCCGGATGGTGCGTCCACCTTCTGACGATGGTGCATCTCCATTATCTCGGCATCGTAACTCTCGGCCGGGAGTGCAGCCCCCATACGCTCGGCCAACGCCAGCACCAGGTTGACCCCAGCCGAGAAATTGGAGGCGTACACCACGGGGATGTCCCTCGCCGCCTCGGCGACCTTGGCCTCGTCCGCGTCTGAGAGGCCCGAGGTACCCAACACCCACGCCTTGCCCGACTTCACCATTGCCGCGGCATAGGTCTGCGCGGTCGCGGCGTTTGTGAAATCCACCACCACGTCCGCCGCAGCCGCCAGGGCTTCGACGCCTGGGTGCAACGTTGCATTGCCGGGCGCCGGCTTTGTCGATCCCGCACGGCCGATGCCGCCGACCAGTTCGGCACCGGCGGCCCGTGCCTCCTCCACCAGCAGATGGCCCATGCGTCCGGTGACGCCGGCGATGCCGATGCGCGTGGCCATGGTCGCCCCTCCCCGTTCGGTCTAATCACTGTCCTCGGGCGTGCCGGTCACCTCGCGCGGCGGGCACAGGACCCTGATTCTTCATGGCGGTCTGCATTGGCGGCGATTGGCGTCTAGGCCGCTCCCCGTTCCCGCCCGGCTGAGACGTCTTCGGCGGTAGCACTGACGAAGCCGGCGCCGACCCCCCACTCCCCGGGCGACCCCTGCCGTCATTCATCGCTGTCCGCCTGCTCGAATTCCGTGCTCTCAGCCTGTCTCTCTTCGAGCGTCCACCAGCCCTTGGTTACGATGCGCATGGGGGGCGGCCGCCGATGCCGCAACCCCGGCGGGCCTTCGGTCGTCTTCCCATCATCTATGGGTGGTGCAGCGCTCTCCGGCTTGGGCATCATTGCAATCTGCCTCAGGCTTTGGCCGGAACATAGTAGAACATCAGCCTCGCGACCAGGAAGGCTGTGACAAGCACCGACGCCAGGGTGGCAAGTCCTGCGGCGGAACGGTGCAACGCGCGTCGCTGATTGATCCGCCGGTTATGATGTGTCGCGCGCGCGTATTGCTCGGCAAGCGTACCCTTGAGCATCGCCAGAGCGTCTGTCTCCACGCCCTCGTTTTCGTCCTGATCGAGGCCACGCGCATGGTCGAGCAGGGCAGGTTCGTCCGCCACGTAGCTGAATTCGGCTGGCGCAACCGACGCGATCAGAAATGCCACGGCCACGCAGATCAGGGCGGCAACCAGAAGGATGGCCGCATTGACGTCCCACCACGGCCCCGTGCCCTTGTCGGGCAGCCGCTGGATGAGTTGCGAGAGCGAGACCAGCTGAAACGCAAGCGTGGCGGCGAAGAAGGGCAGCGCCCGCCAGACGTTTTCCTACTGATCATTTCCTTGCGATAGGCGTCGGCAAGCGTCTGTTCGATGTGATCGAGGGTGGAGACCATGGGGTTGGTCAGCGATCAGCCCCGACCGCCCTCGAAGAACTCTTTGACCTTGGAAAAGAAACCCTCGCTCTCCGGGCTGCCCTTGCCGTGGCCCTGCGCCTCCGCCTCGAACTCCTCCAGCAGTTCGCGCTGGCGGCGCGTCAGATGCTGTGGCGTCTCCACCGAGACCTGTATGTACATATCGCCACGTGCCGCACTGCGCAGGACCGAGAAGCCCTTGCCGCGCAGGCGGAACTGTTCGCCGGTCTGCGTTCCCGGCGGGATCTTCACCTTGGCCTTGCTGCCGTCGATCGCCGGCACCTCGATCTCGCCGCCCAGCGCTGCCTGAGCCATCCTCAGCGGAACACGCATGAAGATGTTCGCGCCATCGCGCTGGAACATCGGATGCGGTCGGATCGCCACATGCACGTACAGATCGCCCGGTGGAGCGCCGTGTCCCGCGGCCTCTCCTTCGCTGGCCAGCCGGATCCGCGTTCCATCCTCCACTCCCGCCGGGATGGCTACCTGCAGGGTACGCTCACGCTGCACCGTGCCAATGCCGTGGCAGACCTTGCAAGGGTTGCGGATCACCCGTCCCTGGCCGCCGCAGGTGGGGCAGGTGCGTTCGATCAGAAAGAACCCCTGCTGTGCGCGCACCTTGCCGCTGCCGCGGCACGTCGCGCAGGTGTCGGCGGCACGGTTCTTGTCCTCCGAGCCGCTGCCGCTGCACGCATCGCATACCACCCGCGTCGGCACCCGCAGGTTGGTTTTGACGCCAGTGAAGGCCTCCGTCAGTTCGATCTCGACCGCCTGGCGAATGTCATTGCCGGCTCGGGTCCGGCCACCGGCACCGCCTCGCCGGCCGCCCATGAATTCGCCGAACATCTGGTCGAAGATGTCGCCCAGGCCGCCTGAGGCGGAGAAATCGAAGCCGCCGTTGAACCCGCCGGGGCCGCCCTGCTCGAATGCCGCGTGGCCATAACGGTCGTACGCAGCGCGCTTCTGGTCATCCTTCAGGACGTCATAGGCCTCGCTGATTTCCTTGAATCGCGCCTCGGCCTGCTTGTCCCCGGGGTTGCGGTCGGGGTGGAACTGCATGGCGAGCTTGCGGTACGATCTCTTGATGTCCTCAGCGCCCGCTTCGCGCGCCACACCCAGCGTGGCGTAGTAGTCCTGCTTCGCCATCTCAGCCCTTCTCGTTGGCGCTGAATGAAGCCGCGCCCGCCTTCGACGAAGCGCGGGCGCGACCCCTCATGCCTGTCGGCCCGAAACTATCAGGCCGACTTCTTCTTCTTCTCGTCAACTTCCTCGAACTCGGCGTCCACCACCTTGTCGTCCGGGCCGCCGGCACCGCCGCCCGGATGGGCTCCGCCGGCCTGCGCCGTCGCCTCGGCTGTGCTGTCCGCCTGCTGCGCCTTGTACATCGCCTCGCCGAGCTTCATCGCTGACTGGCTCAGTCGCTCGGTTGCTTGCTTCAGGGCCTCAGGGTCGTTGCCTTCCATGGCGGAGCGCGCCGCGGCGATCGCCGCCTCGGCCTCGCCCTTCTCCTGCGCCGGCAGCTTGTCCCCATGCTCCTTCAGGTTCTTTTCGACCTGATGGATCAGGCCATCCGCCTGGTTGCGGGTCTCCACCTGCTCGCGGCGCTTCTTGTCAGCTTCAGCGTTCGCCTCCGCCTCCTTCACCATGCGCTGGATATCCGACTCTGACAGGCCGCCCGACGCCTGGATGCGAATCTGCTGCTCCTTGCCGGTTGCCTTGTCCTTGGCCGACACCGACACGATGCCGTTGGCGTCGATGTCGAACGTCACCTCGATCTGCGGCACCCCACGCGGCGCGGGCGGAATGCCGGTCAGGTCGAAGTTGCCCAGCAGCTTGTTGTCGGCAGCCATCTCGCGCTCGCCCTGGAAGACCTTGATGGTCACCGCCTGCTGGTTGTCGTCCGCCGTCGAGAAGACCTGGCTCTTCTTGGTCGGAATCGTGGTGTTGCGCTCGATCAGCCGGGTGAATACGCCGCCCAGCGTCTCGATGCCGAGTGACAGCGGGGTCACGTCGAGCAGCAGCACGTCCTTCACATCCCCGGACAGCACCGCGCCCTGCACCGCCGCACCGATCGCCACCACCTCGTCGGGGTTGACGTTGCGTGCGGGTTCCTTGCCGAAGAAGCTCTTAACCGTGTCGATGACCTTCGGCATCCTGGTCATGCCGCCGACCAGGATCACCTCGCTGATTTCGCCCGCCGATACGCCGGCGTCCTTCAGTGCTGCACGGCATGGATCCAGTGTGCGGTTGACCAGGTCGTCCACCAGGCTTTCCAGCTTTGCCCGCGTCAGCTTCATCACCAGGTGCTTCGGCCCGGACTGATCCGCCGTGATGAACGGCAGATTGATCTCGGTCTCCTTCGAGGATGACAGCTCGATTTTCGCCTTCTCGGCGGCTTCCTTCAGCCGCTGCAGCGCGAGCTTGTCCCGGCGCAGGTCGATGCCCTGCTCCTTACGAAATTCTTCCGCGAGGTAATCGATCACGCGCGCATCGAAGTCCTCGCCGCCGAGGAAGGTGTCGCCGTTGGTGGACTTCACCTCGAACACGCCGTCGCCGATCTCCAGGATGGAGATGTCGAACGTGCCGCCGCCCAGGTCGTAGACCGCGATCGTGCCGCTGGCCTTCTTGTCCATGCCATAGGCGAGTGCCGCCGCCGTGGGCTCGTTGATGATGCGCAGCACGTCGAGGCCGGCAATGCGGCCAGCGTCCTTGGTTGCCTGGCGCTGACTGTCGTTGAAGTAGGCCGGAACGGTGATCACCGCCTGCTTGACCGGCTCGCCGAGATAGGCCTCGGCGGTCTCCTTCATCTTGCCCAGGATGAAGGCGCTGATCTGGCTGGGCGAATACTTCTCGTTCTTCACCTCGACCCAGGCGTCGCCGTTGTCGCCGCGGACGATCGCGTAGGGCACCATGCCCTTGTCCTTCTGCGCTGTCGGATCGTCGTAGCGGCGTCCGATCAGGCGCTTGATGGCATACAAGGTGTTGTTGGGATTGGTAACGGCCTGGCGCTTGGCGGACTGGCCCACCAGCCGCTCGCCGTTGTCGCTGAATGCGACCATCGAGGGCGTCGTCCGCGCACCCTCGCTGTTCTCGATCACCCGAACATCCTTGCCCTCCATGATGGCAACGCAGGAGTTCGTGGTGCCAAGGTCAATGCCGATGACTTTGCTCATTATTGGCTCCTTTTCAGCGGACGCCGGCGGCCCGAGGCACCGCTTGCGTCCCTAGGGGGTCAGATATCAAGGATGTATGAGGGGGTGCCCGGCCGGGCAAGGGGCAGGTGCGGATTCTCGTGCGCCACCGACATGGTTCCATCAGGCAGTGGTGTCCAGTTTCGCCGAGTTGGCTATCTCCCCGGGGGGCGCCTTGGCGACCACAACCATTGCTGGCCGGAGCAACCGACCGTGCAGCGTCCACGCCGGGGTCCACGCATGCATCACACTGCCTGGGTTATGGGCAGCGCTCTCCTGCTCCGCCATCGCCTGATGCTGGTTCGGATCGAACGCCTGGCCCGTCGGGTCCTCCCGTTTGATCCCGTTGCGCTCGAGGATGTTGAGAAAGTTGCGCTCGACCCCTTCCAGACCCTCCCGCAGCCGGGTCACGAGCTCCGGCTCGCCCGCTTGCCTCTCCGGCAGGCTCTCCAGGCCGCGCCGCAGATTGTCGGCGGCCTCCACCACGTCCTGAGCAAACTTCTGCACGGCGTACTGGCGCGTCTCGTTCACCTCGCGATGGGCCCGTGCGCGCACATTCGCCGTTTCGGCCTCGGCGCGCATCCATCGGTCCTTCATCTCCGCCAGCTCAGCCTCGAGATCCGCGATCCGTGCCGTGGCGGCCTGCATGATCTCGTCCGGCGTCTGCGGCAGGTCTGTCGCGGCCGCGTCAGGTGTCGCGTTGTTGTTGGCAGGGTCTTGGGTCATCTGGTCATTTTCGTTGCTCATGCCGGCGATCAGTTAGGGTCAGACGGCGCGGTGGACAAGCGCTTTACGGCTCAAGGCGGGGTTGGCGTAACCTGCAACGGTGAAGGGCAGATTTATTCGGCGGCAGCCAGGGCCAAAAAGTCAGGTGCCCTAGCCCAGCAACCGGCCGATCACCCTCGCCGTATAGTCCACGACCGGGATGATCCTGCCGTAGTTGATCCGCGTCGGGCCGATGACTCCAATGGCGCCGACGATACGGCCGCCATCGTTGCGGGCAGGGGCGACCACCATGGACACGCCTGATGTGCCGAACAGGCCGCTTTCGGCGCCGATGAAGATCCGCACGCCTTCCGACTGTTCGGCAAGTTCCAGCAGGCGCAGCATCGTCTCTTGCGCCTCGAGCCGCTCGAACAGCGCCTGGATGGCGGTCAGGCGTTCGATCTGGGTAACGTCCGACAGCAGCCGCGCCTGACCCCGTACGATCAGGCTGCCTGGGCGGCCTTCACCGGTCCAGGTCGCCAGGCCCGCCTCAACAACCTGTGCCGACAGCGTATCCAACTCGGTACGATTGGCCGAAATTTCACCAGCTACGATCAGCCGTAGTTCGGCGAGCGACCGGCCGGAGAGGCGCGCATTCAGGTAATTGGCTGCCTGCTGCAGCGCCGAGGGCGGGAGGCCAGGTGGGGTCTCGATCACCCGGTTCTCGACGTGGCCATCGGCATTGACCAGTACAACGAGGGCGCGGCCGGGCCCCAGAGGCACGAACTCGATATGCCGGATGGCGCCATCGGATTTGGGAGCAAGGACCAGGCCCGCGGCCTGAGAAAGGCCGGAGAGCATGGAGCTGGCCTCCGCCAGCGTGTCCTCCAAGCTGCGGCCGGATGCAGCGAGAGCGGCCGAAATCGCCTCCCGTTCGTCCTCCGCGAGCTCACCGAAGTGCAGCAGCCCGTCCACGAACAGACGCAATCCTTGGTCGGTGGGCAACCGGCCCGCCGAAGTGTGCGGCGCGAACAGCAGACCCGCTTCGGTCAGATCCGCCATGACGTTTCGGATGGTTGCCGGTGACAGGCTCATCGGCAGGCGGCGGGACAGCGTGCGGCTCCCTACGGGCTCTCCGGTCTCCACATACTGTTCGACGATTTCGCGCAGGACAGCCGCCGATCGCGCGTCGAGCCCCGGCGGCAGAGCGGTGCGGAGAGGAATAACGGTCGGGCTGCGTGGGCTGTCCATGGGAAGCTCAAGACGAAGCTAGGTAGCGCCCACGCCGCGGTCAACCAAAGTTCTAATATTGCCAGACGGCAGTATGTTCCTGCTCGGGCTAGGCAGCCTCGGCTACACGGGCTTGATCGAGCTCGGAAACACTCCGCACGAAGCCAGAGAACGCACTGCGAAATCGCTCCTGAGAGAACCGTAGCGCATTGACCCGGCATGCCTCGCTGGTGAAAGACGGAGCCAGGACATCGAAGCGTGCAAGTGCCGATGAAATGGCGTCCGCATCCTGGCGCGGGAAGAACAGACCCGTGGGATGATCGGCTTCTGGCGGGGCAACGATATCGCGCGCGCCTCCCTTGCCGTATGCAATGACGGGAGTGCCGCAGGCTTGCGCCTCCACCATCGCGATTCCGAAATCCTCCTCGGCAGCAAAGACAAAGCCGCGAGCCCGCTGCATTAGGTCGATCAGCTCCATCTGCGGGACCGCACCCCTGAATTCGATGTTCGATGCCCCGCGTGCCAGCGCATGAAGCCTCGCCCGGTCCGGTCCATCACCCACCACAATGAGGCGGCGACCGCGGTTTGCCGCAAAGCTCTCCACGACGATGTCGGCACGCTTGTACGGAACAAATCGGCACGCCAGCAGGAAATAGTCGTCCTTGTCATGGTGGCAATGAAATCGGTTCACATCGACGGGCGGATGAATAACGACCGAATCTCTTCGGTAAGCCTTTTTGATCCGGCGCGCGATGTAGTTGGAGTTGGCAACGAAGAAGTCGACATTGTGCGCGCTGCAGACATCCCACTGGCGCAATTTCGCCAACAGCCACCTGGCGTAGGCGCCGCGCAGCCCCTTCTCCAGACCCGATTGGGCCAGGTACTGGTGCTGCAGGTCCCATGCGTACCGCATCGGTGAATGGATGTAGCTGACATGGATCTGGTCAGGCCCGGTTATCACTCCTTTGGCAACGGCGTGGTTGCTCGAGATGATCAGATCATAACCCCCGAGATCCAGCTGCTGAATGGCGATCGGCATCAGGGGAAGGTAGTTTCGGAACATTCGGCGCGAAAACGGCAGGCGCTGAATAAAAGAGGTATGGACTGTCTTGTTGCCGAGAAATGACCGCTCCTGCTCCGGCATGAAGTCTGCAATGGCAAACAGATCCGCCTGCGGAAAGCACGCGAGTATTTGCTCCAGGACGCGCTCGGAACCGGCGTATTTCTCGAACCACTCATGCACAACGGCAACGCGCGGTTCCCAGGCTGTCGATTGGCCGAGCCGCAATCGATCGAACTCGCCCGCGATGGGCGCTTGTCGAGGTCGCGCGAGGTCGAGCTGGTCAGCCTGGTGGTCGAGGGGTGGCATGTCTGCCAAATCCATATCTGCAAATTGTTCGAGTTCCTGCGTTGGCGATGCAGGCAGGATGGTGACCGAACCGTCGTTCATCGGGCACCTTTCCGCTTCAGCACCGCAGGAACCGTTTTCAGCAACACCACGATATCGTGCCAGAGCGTCCAGTTATGGACGTACCAGACATCGAGCCGGACCCGCTCTTTGTACGATGTGTCGCTTCTGCCACTGACCTGCCACAGCCCGGTCAGTCCTGGCCGTGTCGCATAGTATTCGGCTATGTGTTCGCCATAGTGCGTCTTTTCACTATCGACGATCGGCCGTGGGCCGACCAGGCTCATTTGCAACTTAACAACATTGAACAATTGCGGCAGCTCATCGAGGCTGGTCTGACGAAGAAACCTCCCCAGCCGGGTGACCCGCGGATCGGCGTCCAGCTTCTGCTGCTGGCACCATTGGTCGTTGAGATCGGCATTCTCGGACAACAGCTTCTGCAGCCTTTGCTCTGCATCCACCACCATCGTACGAAATTTCAGACACTGGAAATGCCGGCCACCGACGCCGACGCGTCGATGCGCGTAGAATGCAGGCCCCCCATCCAATCGCACGAGCAGTGCGAGGACCAGCAACACCGGACTCACGACAACCAGAAGGAGTGACGCCAAGGCAAGGTCAAACAGCGCCTTGGCAAGCCGTGCCATGGGTCGTGCAAGGTTGTTCCTGTTGACCAGGAGCGTGGTGTTGCGGTCTGTCAACGACACCATGCGGCAGGAAAAGCTGGGCGCGAGTGCCAGCGCAAAAGGGATCTGCTCTCGCAGGGCCGTCTCTAAAATACCGCGCTGCCCTTGCGGGTCAGAGCAGGCAACGAAAAGGAACTTTGCCCCGTAGCGAGCAAGCACTGCTTTCAGCCTTGGGCCGTCGGAGGAGGTCAGCAACGATCCTGGATCGACCCTTGCGACGATCTTGTAACCAAGCGAGAGATTGCCCTCGATTGCCGACCGCGCTTCGCCAGCCGCGTCCTGTTCGCCGATGATAACGGCCGGCAACAACCAAAGGCGCGAATAGACGAGCGCGCTTTTCGCAAACCAGTTGCCAGCCCACGCATATAGCGAGAACAGAGCAATCCCGGCGATGGCTGGAACAGAGACGAACTCATTGCCCGTCAGCGCCCCGACTGCAATCTCCAGGGCCACTGCGGCCAGTCCCGCGCCCACCAGAGTCCGCAGGTCGCTCCACGGGCAATCGCGGAACGAATACCGCCCGCGTCCAACAAAATAGGCAATAATAGCGCCCAGCGGTGCCACCAGACCAAGTACAGGCAGGCGCTGGTCAGTGAGAGGCACAACCGCCAGAGAATAGTGTAGTCGGTTCGCCAAGAACCAGATCGTAAACACGGAGCCAGCGGCTGCTATGCAGTCGGTCAGAAAAAGCGCCGCCGATACGATCGTGGCGTGCCAGGTCGTCGATACCGGCCCGAAGTCTTCGCCCACCGAGCCGATCAGGCGACGTGCGGCAACGGGACTAGTCGACGATGCCAACCGTGCCTCCGGAAATCAAAAAGTGAGCGATCTGAGTGGTGGCGGAACCTATAGGTTGAGAGGGGTCGGATGAATGACCCACTTCGGCTTATGAGCAAGATTGCACAGTCAGATGTGGTATCGAGCTGACACTATTCGCTAAAACCGGTGGCAATATCGCGCTCGTCTTCCATCCACTCACTCCGAGCTCTGTCACCCGCCGCTGGCCACAGACCAAAGCATTTTGGGTGGTCCGCAGAGCGGTCGCTCGTTATGCACTAAAGTTTAAGCCCATCCGACTATTGGGATGAGAGTTATCCTAAAGCTGGAGTTGGGACCTGTCTGTTGTGCTAAGTCTTGCGACGTATCTGAGCGCGGTGCGGGGGCGCACTCGCGCTGAGGGGTCAGCGGCGCGCACCGAGATAGGTCGCAATGACACGCGCATCGTTCGCGAGATCGCTGCTGCGTCCCTCCGTCACAATGGCGCCCATCTCCAGCACGTAGCCATAGTCCGATACCTGGAGCGCGGCCCGTACGTTCTGCTCGACCAGCAGGATCGACAGACCGCTGGCACGCAGGTCGGCCAGGACGCGGAAAATGGCGCGTACGATCATCGGGGCAAGGCCGAGGCTTGGTTCGTCGAGCAGGAGCAGACGCGGGCGTGCCATCAACGCGCGACCCAAGGCCAGCATCTGACGCTCGCCGCCGGAAAGCGTCCCGGCGAGCTGGCGGCGGCGTTCCTCCAGGCGCGGGAAGGTGGTGAACACGTCACGCATACTGGCGGAGGTGTCGCGATTGCCAGCGCGACGGCGTGTATAAGCGCCGAGTAGCAGATTGTCTTCCACGCTCATGTCAGCGAATAGCGCACGGCGTTCCGGGACGAGAACGGCGCCGGAAGCGACCAGTGCCTCAGTGGAGCCGGCGGGTTCATCGCAGTAGAGGACATGGCCGCCGATACGGGGCAGCAATCCCATGATTGCGCTCAGCAGCGTCGTCTTGCCGGCGCCGTTCGGTCCGACGATGGCGACCATGCACCCCTCCGGGACGACAAGGCTGACACCGTGCAGCACCTCTACCTTGCCGTAGCCAGCGTGCAGACGGTCGACGCGCAGCAGTGCGGTCATGCGACCGTGCCGAGATAGGCTTCCATCACCGCGGGATCCGCCTGCACATGTTCCGGTGGTCCCTCGGCGATCTTCTGGCCGAAATCCATGACAACGACGCGATCGGCAACGCCCATGACGAAGTCCATGTCGTGCTCGACCAGCAACACCCCGATGCCGTCGGCGCGCAATTGGCGCAGCAACGCGGCAAGGCGTTGCTTCTCGGCGAGCCGCAATCCAGCGGCGGGTTCGTCAAGCAGCAGCAGACGCGGGCGGAGGCAGAGCGCACGGGCAATCTCCACCACGCGTTGCTGGCCCAGCGGCAGGTCGCCGGCGTGCCGGTCGAGCAAGGCGCCAAGACCAAGTCGCCGCGCCTGGGTGCGCGCGTGATCGAGCAGCGCGTTTTCCTCCGCGCGATCGAGGCGCAGCATGGCGCGCCACAGGCCGGCGCGACCGGACAGATGCGCGCCGAGAGCGACGTTCTCCAATACGCTCCGGCGTGCCAGCAGGCGCACGTGCTGGAAGCTGCGGGCGACGCCAAGCGCCGCAATGCGGTGCGGCGAGAGATGCGCGGCCTGCGCTCCAAACAGATGCACCGTGCCGGCACTCGGGGCCAACACGCCGCTGATCAGGTCGAACAGAGTCGTCTTGCCGGCGCCGTTCGGGCCAATGAGCGCGACGATTTCGCCGGCGCACACAGACAAAGACACGTCACGCACCGCGGCGAGACCACCGAAGTTGCGCGACACGGTATCGACGTCAAGCAACGCCTCGCCTGCGGAGGCAGGGGCAGGCGCGGGGGCCATCACCTCGTCTTCGGCATCGGAGGGTGCGGCCGCAGGGTGCTGCGGCCAGAGGCGCGCCAGCAGCGGCATCAGGCCATCGGGGGCGCGTTGCAGCAACACGATAACGACAATGGCGAACACCAGCGCCTCGAAGTCGCCGGCGCGACCGGTCAGGCGCGGGATCCAGTCATTGAACTGATCGCGCAGCAGCACGACGAGGGCTGCGCCAAGCGGGGCGCCGCACAGGGATTCGGCACCGCCGATGATCACCATGAACAGATAGTCGATGCTGGTGCCGAGACCGAATGGCGTCGGGCTGATGAACCCCTGAAAGTGGGCGAACAGAAAACCGGCGAGCGCGGCATAGAGCGCGGCGAGAACGAACACCTGGCGGCTGAGCCGCACCGTATCGATGCCCATGCTGGCGCCCATCAGACGCGCGCCGTTCAGTGTGCGCATCGCGCGGCCGGTGCGGCTGTCCAGCAGGTTGGCCGACATTGTCATAACGATTGTCATCACAGCGAGGATCACGCCCAGAGTGACCCGCTGACCGGTGCCGGGCACCAGCGGAGGGATATCGCCGATGCCGTTGAAGCCGTGCAGCAGCGGCAACGTGCCGAACAGGGAGAAGAACGAGATGCCCCACGCCACGGACACCAGCGCGAGGAAATGGCCCGACAGGCGCGCGGTGATCAGCCCGAGCAGCCAGGCGATGGCGCCCGTCACCAACAGACCAGCGACGAGACCGATGATCGGCGACTGGCCGGCGAGCTTGGTCAGCAGGGTGGTGGCGTAGGCGGCAAGGCCGACGAAACTCGCCTGTCCGAACGAGGTCTGCCCGCTGATGCCGGTGAGCAGCACCAGCCCCAGCGCAACCAATGTCGCCAGCCCGATATAGCCGGCGAGCGTCACGTAGAAGGGCGGCAGCAGAAGCGGTGCCAGGATCGTCATTCCCGCGTACGCGGGAATCCAGAGCAACCGCTTGAGTGTCGCGGCCCTGGATCCCCGCTTTGGCAGGGATGACGGGACCTGAGTATCAGGCGCGCTCTTCACCGGAACCGGCCCGCAGCGACAGCCAGGCGAGCACCGGGATCAGCAGCGTGAAGACGATGACGTCGCGGTAGGCGCTGGCCCAGAAACTGCCCAGAGATTCGAGCACGCCGACCAGCACCGCGCCGGCGGCGGCGAGTGGAAAGGACGCGAGGCCGCCCATGATCGCGGCGACGAAGCCCTTCAGCCCGATGTCGAAGCCGGCGTCGTAGGAGAGCGGTGTTACCGCCCCGATCAGCACGCCGGCGAGCGCCGCGATAAACGATGCCAGCGCAAAGGCGAGCGCACCGGTGGCAGCCGCGTCGATGCCGACGAGGCGTGCGCCCAGGCGATCGGACGCAGTCGCACGCAATGCCTTGCCGTAGATCGTCGCGCCGAAGAACCAGCGCAGCGCAGCGACCAGGATGATGCAGCTTGCCAGCACGCAAAGCGACTGACCGGAGACGTTGAGTTGCCCCAGTTCGAAATTCGATTCGGTGATCGCAGGAGCCCTGGCTTCCTCGGGACCGAAGAATACCAGGCCGACACCGGCGAGCACGAAGTGCAACGCCATGGCGATGATCAGCAGCGCCAGCACCGAAGCGTCGGCAACCGGGCGGAAGGCGAAGCGCCAGATCAGCGGACCCATCGGCGTGACGATCGCGAGCGCGAGCAGAATGGACATCGCCGGATGCTCGAAGCGAGCGAGCAGCAGCGTCGCCATCGTCAATACAAAGGGATAGACGCCCCAGGTCAGTGCGGTGCGCAGGGGCGCACGATGCCATGAGATCAACAGGGCGAGTGCGCTGACCCCGTCGAGCAGCCAAAGAGTGCCGGGGATCTGACCGGATTGCAGCGTCGCGGCGGTGAGCGTGCCGAACGCCAGGAGATCTCCCTGGGGTACGAAGATGACGCGGGTGACCGAGAACACGATCAGCAGTCCGATGGCGAGCAGCAGATAGATCGCGCCGGTGGTGATCCCGTCCTGCAACAGGGCGAGGAAGATGAAGGAATCTACTGGATGGCCCTCCAGGCGCCGTCCTTTACCTCGACCAGTACCGCGGCCCGCGCGTCCTGACCGTTATGGTTGGTCGGTGACATCGTGTAGACGCCGCTGACGCCGACGAGTTCGTGAGTCTTTTCCAATGCATCGCGCAACGCGACGCGGAACGCCTCGGTGCCTGGACTGGCCGATTTCAATGCCTCAGGAATGGCGTTGTTCAACAACAGGAACGCGTCATAGCTGTAGCCGGCGAATGGACCGACACCCTGGCCCGGGAACCTGGCTGCGTAGTCCTTGGCGAATTTCGCGGCGACCTGCTTCACCGGGTTGGAGTCAGGCAGCTGCTCGGCGACGACGACCGGGGAAGTGGCAGCGATCACCCCTTCGACCGCGGCGCCGCCGACCTTGATGAAGGCCGGCGAGACGATGCCGTGATTGCCGTAGATGCCGCCCTTGTAGCCGCGATGGCGCAGCGCGATGACAGGAAGCGTCGCCGGCGTGGCGGAGTTGCCCATCATGATCGCCTGCGGATGCCTGCTGATCAGCTTGAGAACTTGCGCCTCGCAGGTTGTGTCGGTGCGGGCGTAGCGCTCGTCGGCCAGAATCTTGATGCCGCCGTCACCTGCGAGCTGCCTCGTGGCGCCGAGGACCTGGTCGCCCCAGCCATCGGAGAAGCCGATGAAGCCGATGTCCTTGACGCCGTGCTGCTGCATGTACTTGAACACGGCGCTGACCATCAGCGACAGCGGCTGCGCGTCGTTGAATGTATAGGGCTGCTTCTGTGGATCGTATTCGTAGGGTGCCATGGCGAGCATCGGCACCTTCGCCTGATTGGCGAGCGGCGCGACCGCGGCATCCGTGGCAGTCAGCGACGGACCGATGATCGCATCCACATGATCTTCCGAGATCATCTTCTGCGCGATGGTGTAACCGGTGCTGGCATCGGTCGCGTCGTCGCGGATGATGTATTCCACCTTCTGGCCGGCGATCTCGGTGGGGAACAGATCGAACGCGCCCTTGTAGCCGACACCCATGGCGGCGCCCGGGCCACTGATCGAGAGGATGGCGCCGAGTTTGATCTGCGCCTGCGCTGTGCCCGATGCGGCGAGGACGCTCAAGGCCGCAAGTGTTGCGAGCAGCCGCGTCTTCATTCGGTTCTCCCTGACCCTTGCCCCGTGGTTATGTCGCGCAGCGTATTTCGCGGAGTCAAGTTGCCTACGATAGCGGTTTGATCAGTGGCTGGCGGCCAGACCGGCCACGGGCGCAACCGGCGCACGCGGACGCCGCATGCTCAGCATTCGTCGGGCATCGTCGTGGCGATCGGCGCCGAGATACGCCTTCAGCAACGTGAATCGCACCAGGTCCAGTTGCGCGTGGCTGCCGCCGATGCGTTCGAGTTCGTCGGCAATCGGTTCGAGCGCATCGATAGCCGCAGCGAGGTCGTGCTGCTCGAACGCGGCGAAGCCGCGTGACGCGGCGGGCACCAGTTGGGCCGACGGATAACGACTGGCCCGCGCAAGCGCATCGATCTGCCGCACACGCTCCTCCAGCGCCGCGTGATCGCCCGCGACGGCGTGCGCAACGGCAATGTGCAGGTCGGAGAAAGCGACACCGGCGCGCGGGAAAGCGCTTCCCACGAAGTCGCGCACCACGCGCCAGGCATCGGTATCGCGCGGATACCCGGCGAGTTCCCAGCGCCAGAGAAACGACACCGCATCATTCAGTTTGCCGCGCGGCGGTCCGCTATGAACGCCCGGTCCGAAAGCCTCGCGGAACAGCCGTGACGCTGCCGCGACATCTCCGCCCTCCAGGTGAGCGAGCGCGAGATGCCAGTTCAGATGGCTGTAGAGTGAGCCGTCGCGTGGATAGCCGGTCACCCACGACGCCAGGAAACCGCGGGCAGCGCCGGGATCGCCTTCCTCGTAGGCGAGATGAGCGGTTGCGTGCGCCGCCCACGGGTTGGCGGGGTTCTGCGCCAGCGACCGCTCGATCTTCGGACGTGCGGCGGCGTGGTCGCCATTCTCCGACAACGCCATGCCGTGATGGGCGGTGAACCACCAGTCGTCGTCGCCGTAGTGCGAAGAGAGGCGATCCAGCAGGGCGAGCAGCGTGCGCTTCTGGCCGACGCGGCCGGAGCTGCCGATGAGACCGTTGGTGAATGCGGTCGTGCCGAGGACCAGCACGTCGCGCGGCCACGCGTCGAGATGCGCGGGCAGGGCGGCAAGCGCGCCTTCGGTGTCTCCGGCGACGAGCAGGCCGAAATACCCAATATGGCTTGCTTCGCGATCGGACAGACCGACGCCGAGGGCGTTGGCCGCGGCCATCGACTCGCGCGCCGCCGCAGCGTTGCCGCGTTCCAGCAGCGCGTGTGCGCGAGCGGCATGGGGGAGGGCGAAGCCGGGGTCGGCGGCGATGGCACGATCGAACGCCTCGATCGCGCCGGGATACATCGTGAGCTTCGCTTGGCAGCCCTGAACGTAGGCGTCCCGCGCAACGGTCGAGGTGGTGGACAAGAAAAGTCCGTAACCGTCCGTCAGCATCTGGGCAGACCTCATTGCAGCGACTGGCGAAGATACGGTTCGCATTGCCGCGGAAGGAAGGGGTCTGCGCCTACTGCCCCGGACGCAGGACGAGTACGCGACCTTCCGATGCAAGCGCGGCGGAGATCAGCAGCGCGGAGGCGGCGGCCACCGACGGGATGGCAAAGCCACCGAGACGGTCGGAGAGCGCACCGGCGAAAGCTGGGCCAATGATCTGGCCCAGGCCGAACGCCGCGGTCATCAGCGCCAGCGCGCGACGAGGGTCGCCGCTTGCCAGAGCGCGGGCCCTGATCAGACCGAGTGCCGTGAGCCCCATGAACGTCCCGCCGACCAGGATCGCCGCGAAGCACAGACCGGTCTCGCTCGGCCAGACGACGCTGGCCAGCACGCCGCAGGCCTCGGCGACAGATGCCAGAGCGAAAGCGGCCGGAACGCCCAGGCGCGCTGCAATACGCGTCCAGATCGCCACAGACGGCGCTGCGGCCAGGCCGAAGACGATCCAGATCACTGGTTCCAACGCGCGGGTCGCCGGCGCTCCGCGCCCGATCGCCACGATGAAGGTCGCGGTGATCACATAGCCGAAGCCGAACAATCCATAGGCGACAATCAGCCGCAACAACCTGGAGTCGAGCGGCTGCGCCGGCGACAGCCGCGTCTGCTCAATTCGCGCTCGGCGTTCACGCAGCAGCGGGACCGCCGCAAACGCGGCCAGCAACGCGACGCTTCCATTGGCGATCCACAGCGACCGCCAATTCTGGCCGGCGCTCTGCAGGACAGCGACCAGCATCGCAGAAACCGCGACGCCGGTGCCCACACCGGCGAAGTGCAGCGCCGCCAAACCGGGACGCTGTGACTCCGCGAGGTTCTCCAGCACCAACGCGGATGCGAGCACCAGCACGACTGCGCTGGCGCCTCCGCCGACAAAGCGGAGCAGCAGGAAGAGCGCCGTGGTCGACACGCCTCCCATTCCAGCCGTCGTGACCGCGCTGAGCAGGAGAGAGCCAAGCAGCCAGGTTCGCCGGCACCCAGGGAGCTTCGGCCAGGCAGCCAACAAGGCTCCCAGCAGGTAGCCCAGAAAGTTGGCCGATGCGATCAGCCCGGCTGCCGACTGGCCCAGCCCCAGCGCCTGCATCATTGGCGGGAGAATCGGCGTATAGACGAAGCGACCGACGCCAAGGGCCGCAGCCAGGGCAATCAAGCCGCCAAGAGCGGTTGGATAGGCTCGGGGTTCTTGCATACTGGTAATCTGGTAGCGGCGCTGGTATTGCTAAAAACGATTTGTTATGATATCCGATATCGTTTGCACAGATAAGCTACGGGAGCGCCGATGGATGCCGGCGACCTGAAGGTCTTTGCCACGGTCGCGCGGCTCGGCGGGATGAACCGGGCCGCGGCGGAACTGCATACGGTGCAGTCCAACGTCACAGCCCGCATCCAGGCACTGGAGTCGGATATTGGCTGCACTCTGCTGCAGCGGCACAGTCGCGGCGTGTCGCTGACACCGGCGGGACAGCGGCTGCTGCCGTACGCCGATCAGGTGGCGCGGGTCCTCGCAGACGCCAGGCGCGCGGCGCGCGACGATGGCGTGCCGGGCGGCACGCTGACCATCGGCTCGCTGGAAACCACCGCGGCGCTGCGCCTGACGCCATTGCTGACGCACTTTGCCGCTGAATACCCAGAGGTCGATCTGGTGCTGCGTACCGGCACGACACGGGAACTGCTGGCAGACGTCCTGGAGCAGCGGGTTGATGGGGCCTTCGTCTGCGGCCCGATTTCCCATCCGGATCTTCAGGAAGAGAAAGCGTTCAGCGAGGAGCTGGTCATCCTGACCGGACCAAATATCGCCTCGCTGGGGGAGGCGCTGGGCGCCGGCGAGGTGCGCGTGGTTGTGCTGCGCGCCGGCTGTTCCTATCGCCAGATGCTGCAGGCGCTGCTGGCGCGCCGCGGCATCGTCGTGCAGCGCCAACTGGAGTTCGGCACCCTGGAGGCCATATTCGGCTGTGTCAGTGCCGGCCTCGGGATCACGATGCTGCCGCGCGCGCTGGTGGGCAGCATCTGGGATGCGGGACGCGTAAGGATCCACACCCTGCCCCCGGACGACGCAATGGTGGAAACGACGTTCATCCGCCGCCGGAAGGGATTTTCGTCCAGCGCTTTGCGCGCGTTTCTGGCCAATGCTCTGGCAGACGCTCCCGGCCGTGCCTAACGTATCCGCAGCAGGAGGGCACCACCATGCCAGGCATCGACCAGAACCGCCCGTTCATCCCGGTCAACATCGCCGTCCTCACCGTCTCGGATACACGCACGCTGGCGACTGATACGTCGGGTGATGCGCTGGTCGATCGCATCACCAAGTCCGGCCATCACGTGGCGGCGCGGGCGATCGAGAAAGACGACGCTGCCGCGATCGAGCGTCACCTGCGTGCCTGGATCGCCGATGGCGAGATCGACGTCGTGCTGACCACCGGTGGAACCGGCATCACCGGCCGCGACGTGACGCCGGAAGCGTTCGACCGTGTGCTGGAGAAGCGCATCGAGGGCTTCGGCGAGCTGTTCCGTATGTTGAGCTATCAGAAGATCGGCACGTCCACGATGCAGTCGCGCGCCCTCGGCGGCGTCGCCGGCGGCACTTACCTGTTCGCGTTACCGGGCAGCACCGGTGCAGTGAAAGATGCATGGGACGACATACTGGTACACCAACTGGACAACAGGTTCCGGCCCTGCAATCTGGTCGAGCTGATGCCGCGCCTGCAGGAGCACCTGAAATCCGCGGCGGAGTAGCCGAATCCGAGATCCCAAATACCTGAGCTTCTCAGACCGCGATACGGCTTAATCCAACGTTAAGCCGGTCCGGTGACCCTGGCCTCTCACTGGAACGATGCTCAGGTCAGCAATGCATATCCTTAGCCGTCTCCGCCTGCGTACAAAGCTTGCCTTGCTGATGGGCTTGGCCGCTCTGGCATTCGTCGTATCGAACGGGATTTCGGCTTCGATGCTGCGGCAAAGAATGACCGATGATCGCGTCGACAAGCTGCGCGCGGTGGTGCAGACGACGATCGGCTTGGCACAATCGCTGGAAGACAAGGTTGCCGCCCAAAAGCTCACCCATGAGCAGGCCTTTGACGAGCTTCGCGACGCAGCACATGCCATGAAGTTCGATGCGGGGGACGGCTATATAGTCGCCCAGTCACTTGACAATATTGTTCTCGCGCATGGGGCAAATCCAAAGCTTGAGAACGCTGCGTCGTCCGCCAAGGACGCATCAGGCAGGCCACTAACCGATATAATAAAGGATGCACTGCGCACTGCCGATCAGAGCTTTGTGTCCTACAGCTTCGTCAAACCCGGACAGGCGCAGCCGTCGCCAAAAGTCGCCTATGTTGCCCGCTTCGCGCCTTGGGGCCTGGTCTTTCTGGCTGGTGCTTACACCGACGATCTGGATGCGGCATTTGGGACGACGCTTCGGCGGCTGACTGGCATTGGGTGCGCGATTCTGTTCGCAACCCTTTTGTTAGCTTGGGCGATAAACCGTGACATCATCGGCTCGTTAGGTAGCCTAGGTGCTGCTATGACCAGACTGTCGCGTGGGGAACTGGATGCCGACATTCCGGGCATCGGCCGACGTGACGAGGTCGGCTCGATGGCGAATGCAGTATTGGTGTTCAAGGACAGGCTGGTCCAAGCCGAGCGCCTACGGACTGAGCAGGAAACGGAGCGAGTCCACGCCGAGGCTGTTCGTCTCGAGGGGTTGGTCTCAATGGCAGAGACGATCGAGGCCGAGGCGCGGCACATGCTGGCGGAGGTCGGTCAGCGGACCTCTGCCACGACGGACGCCGCGACCAGTATGAAGAGCTCGGCAAGCCGGACCGGAGCATCAGCCGAGAGTGCAGCAGCTGCGGCGACACAGGCCCTCGCGAATGTCCAGACCGTGGCCAGTGCCGCCGAAGAGCTGACCGCATCGATCCATGAGATCGGCGGGCAGGTCAATCGATCGGCCCAGATCGTGGCACGCGCAGTGGAAGCCGGCCGTGCAACACGCAGCGCAATACAAGCCTTGAACGAGCAGGTAGGCCGCATCGGCACGGTCGCCGACATGATCAGCGAGATCGCCGCCAAGACCAATCTGCTTGCGCTGAATGCCACGATCGAAGCGGCCCGCGCCGGGGAGGCCGGCAAGGGCTTTGCTGTGGTGGCCAGCGAGGTGAAGCAGTTGGCCACGCAGACAGCGCGTTCAACCGAGGAGATCGGTCGTCACATCACTGAAGTGCGCAACGCCACCAACACATCCGTTGCCGCTGTCGATCAGATCGAGGCAACCATCGGCGAGGTCAACGCGATTGCCGGATCGATCGCCGCAGCAGTTGAAGAGCAGAGCGCCGCCACCGCAGAGATCGCCCGCAACGTCGCGGAGACAGCGGCAGCGGCCAATCAGATGACCGAGCGCACCAATGAAGTCTCTGCCGAGGCCACGCGAACCGGCCGCGACGCCGCAGAGGTGCTGGATAACACAGCGGGGCTGAACGATACGATACTGGGCCTGCAACGTACCCTGGTTCGCGTGGTCCGCGCCTCAACCAAAGAAGTGGATCGGCGCAAGTTCCGCAGGAGGCCTTGCCACATGGCGGTCGAGGTTACCAGCAATGGCCGCTCGGAGGCGGCATCGTTGCGCGACCTGTCGGAGGTCGGGTGCTGTGCGGTCGGAAACTCCGCTTACCAGGTTGGGCAGCACGTCGAGATCGCCCTGCAGGCACTCGGCAAACGGCTGCAAGGGCGCGTGGCGGCATCCTCCGATCAGGGGGCTCATATCCATTTCACGGATGCAGGCCTCTCGACTGCAGATGTCGATCGAATCAGCCTGGAGACTGTCGGCGATCTGGTGCAGGTGGCGAAGAATGACCACGTCGCCTTCGTCAAGCGGGTGAACGATATAATGACTTCGGGGCAAGTGCCGCACGAGGGTCTCGCCACCCATCATACATGTCGTTTGGGCCGCTGGTATGACAGTCTGTCCGACGCCGCCACGTTGGCACTGCCGTCATACCGTGCCATCGCGGAACCCCATTACGCTGTGCACGCGTGCGGGCACAAGGTGCTTGAGGCAATCTCGGCCCACGATACGGAAGCTGCGCAGCGTCATCTTGGCGAGTTGAGGCAGCATTCGGAACGTGTAATGCGATGCCTCGACGAATTCGGACGAGAATATCCCGCAACCGTCACGCACGAGCCTGACCAAGTGGACAGGGCTGCCTGACGCTCGGTTGTCCTCGGCACAGAGGACCGGCACGGCGGCCGGCCACGACGCGAAGCACTACCCGGCGATGCGCACCGGCAGCGCGGTGATGCCGTGGATGAAGTTGGAGTAGATCCGCTTTGGCTCCTCCATCATCTCGACGACCATGCCGCGCTTCAGGATTTCCTCCCACAGTATCTGCAGCTGCAGCTCCGCCAGGCGATTGCCAACGCACCGGTGGATGCCGAACCCAAAGGACAGATGCTGCCGTGGCCGTGCGCGGTCCACCAGGAACTCGTTCGGCCGATCGATCGCGTCCTCGTCGCGGTTGCCGGAAATATACCACATGCAGACCTTGTCGCCGGCGCGAACCTTCCTGCCGGCGATCTCGGCGTCCGCCGTCGCCGTGCGGCGCATGTGCACGATCGGCGACTGCCAACGAATGATCTCGGACACTGCGCTCGGGATCAGCGCCGGGTTCTCGCGCAGCTTGCGATACTCGTCGGGATGCTTGTTCAGCGCCCAGACGCCGCCTGACATCGAGTTGCGCGTGGTGTCGTTGCCGCCGACGATCAGCAGCACGAGGTTGCCAAGAAAATCGCTGGGGCTCTGCGGCAGGTTCCGTGTCGCCTCGCCGTGCGCCAGCATCGACAGCAGATCCGGTGCGGGGTCTCGCTTCTGCCGCTCGTAGAACAGCTTCGTCATTACCTGAAGGCACTCGGTCAGCAGCTCCAGCCGCTTCTCCTCGGAATCGACGATCCCACCCGCCTTCGGGTCCATCGTCGCCACGTCGGACCAGAAGGTCAGCTGCCGCCGCTCCTCGAGCGGGTAGTCGAACAGCGTCGCGAGCATAAGCGTGGTCAGCTCGATAGAGACGCGTTCCACCCAGTCGAACGTCTCATTGCGCGGCAGCCCATCCAGCACCCGCTCCGTGCGTTCGCGAATCTGTCCCGACATGCGCTGCAGGTTCATCGGCGCAACGACCGGCGACACCACTTTCCGCTGTTCGTCGTGATACGGCGGATCGGAGGAGATGAAACTCCGGCGGCGAAATTCAGCCGGAATATCGCGGACGGTTATGCCACCGAGACGCGCCTCGGACGAGTAGATCTGGTGGTGCGTCTCGACATGCATGATCTCCTTGTACTTGGTCACCGACCAGTACGAGCCGTGCATGCCGTTCTGGCACCAGTGCACCGGGTCCTCGCGGCGCAGGCGCTCGAAATATGGATACCAGATGTCGTTCTGGTAGAGCCTCGGGTCGCTCACGTCGATTTGGTCCAGCGGCAGCGAATAGGCTTCCTCGATCGGGTCGAAGTGCACCGGCGCGTTCATGGGGCGGCCATCTCCTCGGACTGGACCCAGATTATCGCGAAACCGCATGGTCCGGTAGCGGTGTCGATGAACTGCCTCACAGCCTTCACCGCGGATTGCGCATAAATGATATGCCGGTCGCCGCGATTATAGCCTGCAGAGCGGAACTCTATATCCCGGCCCATCAAGAAGGCTCCGCAACGCGCGGACAAACGAGGAGAGAGGACCATGAAGATCATGCTTCGCGCCGCTCTGGTAACAGCGAGCATCGCCGGCATCAGTGCCGCCTATGCCGGCGAGGGCGAGGGCGTTGTCGCCAATACCCAGTTCACCGAGATCCCAGGCGTGGTCGCCGAGGCGCCGGCCCAGAATGACCAGGCAATCGCCACGGCCCACAACGGGAAGGCTGTACCGGTCTATGTGACCCGTTCGAACCAGGGCACCTGGGTGTTCGGGCCGAATGGCAACGCCGGCGCCAACAGCTGACGACAATTCGCGACCGCTGACAGAACGGGCCGGCTTCTCAGCCGGCCCTTCTTGGTGGCATCAATGGTCGAACCGATCACCTCCCGGGGGCACAGGCACGTCGAACGCGTTCACCACGCCACATAGGGCAACATAGAAGTTCGCCACCGCGGTCAGTTCGACCAGCCATTGCACGCCGTGCCGGTCCTTCAGTGCATCAAACACACGCTGTTCCACGCGGTTGGTGCGCATGAGCTGGCGCATGTACAGCACGATATCGCGTTGTTCCGGTGACAGGTGCTCCGGGTCGCCCTTGGCGCGCAGCACGTCGATCACCGGCTCGGCCAGTCCGATACGGCGGGCAACGTCGACCTGCGCGGCCCAGACATAGTTGGCGTCGCGCTCCCGCACTGCCGTCAGGATGGCGATCTGTCGCAGTTGGGGATCGATGACGGTGCCTTCGCGCGCGAACGGCACCATGGGCAGCAGTCTCTCGGCCAATTTCGGACTGTGCAGCAGCATGCTGAATGGACCGCGGATGCGGCCGAACACGCCCATGACCTGATCGAACACATGCTGCTGGTCCGGTGCCATGGCCTCTTTGCTGGTGACCGGCGTGTAGCGCGACATCCCCTGTCCCCTCAGTTCAGTGCCCGGTAGGGCTGGCCCCATTTGTCCTGGAACACGATGTCGGACAGCTTGCCGCGCCCGACCGGGCCGAAGCGTCCCATCGGATAGCCGATCGGCAGGATCGCGTAAGAGTGCACGCCCTCGGGCAGGCCCATGGCCGCCTCGGTCTCGCGTTCGTACAGCAGGTGCCGGGTGGTCAGCGTGCAGCCGAGCCCGAGCGCACGTGCTGCGAGCAGCATGTTCTGGACCGCCGGGTAGATCGAGGCGCCCGACCAGCGCGTCGGCCGCGCCGTGCCTTCGTCGATGCAGGCGACGATCCAGACCGGCGCCTCGTGGTAGTGTTCGGTGAGATACTCCACGGCGGAATGCTGGCGCTTGTAGCGCTCCGGGGACACGCCGGGTGGCGGCGCACTGGTCGCATAGCGCGGCCCGACCACTTCCTCGAAGGCGCGCTTGTACCACATCTGCACCGCCTGCTTGATCTCCCCATCCTTGATGATCAGGAAGCGCCATCGCTGGGTGTTGCCGCCGTTGGCGGCACAGGCGCCCGCTTCGAGGATCTTGCGGATGAGTTCATCCGGAACGGGATCCGGCTTCAGCCGCCGCATCGAGCGCGTCGTCTGCATGATCTCGAACAGATCGTCCATGACTGTCTCCTCGTCCGGTTTGCGTCAGCATAGCCGAATGCGCGGCAAACGTGCACGATGGCGACGCGCGATGCCGGCGAACCCATCCATCCTTGGCTACTTGCTGCTCCTGGGCCTCGGGTTCTTCTTCGGCCTCGCGTTCGAGGAATTCTATGCACGCGCGCATCAGAAACGTCCCGGCGGAATCCGCACCTTCCCACTGCTCGCGCTGACCGGGGCGCTGCTTTATCAGCTCGATCCGAATCGCCTGCTGCCGCTTTCGATGGGACTGTTGGCGCTTGGTCTGTGGCTCGCCTGCTATTACTGGCGCCATCTGGATGAAACCGACGCCGAAGGATTTCCCAATGTCGGGCTCATCGTGCTCACCTCAAATGTCCTGGCGTTCCTGCTGGGACCCATCGTCTTGGCCGAGCCGCCGTGGATCGGCATCGGTGTCACTGTCGCCGCAGTGTTGCTGCTGACCGCTCGGCAAGAGCTGCACAGCTTCGCACACCGCGTCGAATTGGCCGAGATCGTCAATGCAGGACGGTTCCTGCTGCTGACGGGCTTTGCCTTGCCGCTGCTGCCGGATGCTCCCGTCACAGATCTGACGCCGATCACGCCGCACCAGGTCTGGCTGGCGATGGTCGCCGTCTGCACAGTTTCCTACGCCAGCTATCTGCTGCAGCGCTGCCTTGCGCCGCCTGGCGCCATGCTGTGGGTTGCACTGCTCGGCGGCCTGTATTCGTCCACGGCGACGACGCTGGTGCTGGCGCGGCGCGCCAGGGCCGAAGCAGTCTCGCTGCACCAGGCGCAGGCCGGCATCATGCTGGCGACCGCAGTGATGTACCTGCGGCTGCTGATCATCATCGTGGTTTTCAATCGCGCACTGGCGTTCGCGTTGGCACCGTCCCTGCTGGTGCTGTCAGGGCTTGGACTGGTTCTGGCGTTCGGCTGGTATTGGTCCCGTGGCGGCCATCACACGGAGACCAGCCAAGATGTTGCTCCTCCCAATCCGCTGGCACTCACCACAGCCGCGACGTTCGCCGCACTGTTCGTGGTAATCTCCGTTGCCTCGGCCTGGGCCACGCAACGGTTCGGTGCCGCCGGCACCTACGCCCTGGCGGCGATCGTCGGCGTGTCGGACATCGACCCCTTCGTGCTGAACCTGGCGCAAGGCGATCCGGCGCAGACGACGATCGAGGCCGGCGCCATCCTGATCGCGGCATCCTCGAACAACGCGGTCAAGGGTGTATATGCTACAGTGTATTCGGGAGGCCTCGTCCGCTTCGCCCCGACGGCGCTGATCGTATTGGCGATCGGTGGCATTGCCGCAGCATGGCTGCTCTGACGAGGCTCTGCGGAAGGCATCAGCGGGGCGCTTCACCTGGGGAAGCGTGCCCGCGAGAAACGGCATGTCGAGCCTGCCTCCGGCTTGTCTCGGGCGATGCAGGCAAAACCACCTCTTTCAGCGCTGCACGTACGGCGCTGCGCAGGGCGGGCAGCACTTCTGCGGCGAACCACGGATTGCGTCGCTCCCACGCGGTAGTCCGCCAGGACGGATGCGGTAAAGCGAAGTAGCGTGGCAGATGCTGGCGATAGGCACGCACCTGCTCGGTCATCGCGCCGCGACCGAGCACGTGGTTCAACGCGTAGCTGCCGACCAGCAGAGTGAGGCCGATCTCCGGCATCAGCGACAGCAGCCGGTCGCGCCACAGCGGCGCACACTCCGGCCGCGGTGGTGCGTCACCGCCATTCGCCAGGCGGCCGGGATAGCAGAAGCCCATCGGCACGATGGCGACCCGGCTCTCGTCGTAGAACGTGTCGCGGTCCATCTGCAGCCAGTCACGCAGCCGGTCTCCCGAGGGGTCGTTGAAGGAGAGACCGGTTTCATGCACTGCCGTGCCTGGTGCCTGGCTGGCGATCAGCAGACGGGCCGTGGGCGAGACGCGGAACACAGGGCGGGGCCCGAGGGGAAGGTGGGCGGCGCAGACGCGGCAGGCACGGATTTCGGCGGCAAGGCGTGCGAGCGGACAGGCCCCCTCCCCCCGCCCTCGGATCAAGTCCGGAGCAGGCTCCCCTCCCGCAAGGGGAGGGGGAGTCGTGCGTCTCAACCTGGCGTCAGCCGACGATGCCACGACGCATCAGTTCATCGACCACGCGCTCTGCCAGCACCTCGGGAGGCGCTTCCAAAGTCGGCAGGCGGATTTCCGGATCGAGCGGTTCCTCATAAGGCGCATCGACGCCAGTGAAATTGCGGATCTGCCCGGCATCGGCCCTGGCATACAGGCCCTTCGGATCGCGGCGGCGGCACTCTTCCACCGGGGTGTCGACGAAGATCTCGAGAAATTCGCTGTCCTCCACACAGTCCCGCGCCAGCATGCGCTCGGCGCGGTACGGCGAGATGAACGACACCAGCACGATCAGCCCGGCATCGACGAACAGCCTGGATACTTCCGCGACGCGGCGGATGTTCTCGACCCGATCAGCCTCGGAGAAGCCAAGGTCGCGGTTCAGGCCATGGCGCACGTTGTCACCATCCAGGCTCATCGTGTGGCGGCCCTGCGCGTGCAGGCGCTTCTCGACCAGGTTGGCGATGGTTGACTTGCCTGACGCCGACAGGCCGGTGAACCAAAGCACGGCCGGCTTCTGGCCCATCAGCGCCGAGCGCGCACGCTTGTCCACGTCCAGCCGGTGCCAGTAGATGTCGCCGGCCCCCGCGCGCAGATCGGTGATCATCCCCGCACCCACGGTGCCGCGCGTCAGCCGGTCGATCAGGATGAAACCACCCAGCTCCCGACTGACCGAGTACCGCTCGCACGCCACACGCTGCGCCAGCGAAATCGTCACCCGGCCGATCTCGTTCAGCCCGAGCTCGCGGACGGGTTCCTCGGTAAGCGTGTTGACGTCCAGCCGGTTGGCAATGTCGGTGATCGTGCCGACGACGCTGCGCGAACCAAGCATGAAGAGATAGGCGCGACCGCGGAACAGCGGCGTCTCGTCCATCCACACCACCCAGGCGGTGACCTGATCGGCGAGCGGCGGCGGCGGTGCAACCGCAAGCACGTCGCCACGCGACACATCGATCTCGCGGTCGAGCACCAGGGTGATGGCGTCAGCCGGCGCCGCTTCATCGAGATCGCCGTCCATCGTGACGATTCGAGCGACCCTGGCCTCGGTTCCCGATACGGCATTCATCACCGCCGCCCCGGGCCGGATCACGCCTGTGGCAACCGTGCCGGCATAGCCACGGAATGCGTGATCCGGCCGGGCAACCAGCTGTATCGGCATGCGGAACGTTCGTTCGGCCGCATGCGACGTCGGTTCGGCACTTTCCAGAGCCGTGAGCAGCGTCGTTCCCGAGTACCACGGCATCCGCGTGCTGGGTGATGTCACGTTGTCGCCGTCGCGTGCGCAGACCGGAATTGCGGTGACCTGCAACGGGCCCAGCTTGCCCGACAATCGGTAGAAGTCGGCGACGATCTTGTTGAACACATCCTGACCGAAGGCGACCAGGTCCATCTTGTTCACCGCCAGCACCAACTGCCTGATCCCCAGCAGTGACGCGATGGCAGCGTGCCGACGAGTCTGTGGCAGCAACCCCTTGCGTGCATCCACCAGCAGCACCGCCAGATCCGATCCTGACGCACCGGTGACCATGTTGCGGGTGTACTGCTCATGGCCAGGCGCATCGGCGAGGATGAAGCGCCGGCGTGGCGTTTCGAAAAACCTGTAAGCGACGTCGATGGTGATGCCCTGGTCGCGCTCGGCCGAGAGACCATCGACCAGCAGCGCATAGTCGATCCCGCCCGCCACAGTGCCGAAGCGCTTGCTGTCACGCTCCAGCGCCAACATCACGTCATCGGGGATGGTGCCGCATTCGAACAGCAGGCGGCCGATAAGCGTCGATTTGCCGTCATCGACCGAGCCACAGGCGAGCACGCGAAGCAGCGAGTCGGGCATCAGAAATAGCCCTCGCGCTTCTTCCTCTCCATGGAGGCGTCCTGATCCTGGTCGATCAAACGCCCCGCGCGTTCAGAGACCCGCGTGTTACGCATCTCAGCGACGATCTCGTTCAGATCGGCCGCCTCCGATTCGACCGCCGCCGACAGCGGATAGCAGCCGAGTGAACGGAACCGCACCACGCGGCTCACCGGGCGCTCGCCAGGCTTGAACCGCATCCGGTCGTCATCGACGACGATGACCAGTCCATCCCGCTCCACGGTCGGACGAGGTGCGGCGAAATACAGCGGCACCACGTCGATGCTTTCGGCCAGGATGTAGGTCCACACGTCGAGCTCGGTCCAGTTCGACAGCGGGAACACGCGCAGCGTCTCGCCCGGCGCCAGATTGCCGTTGTAGAGATGCCACAATTCGGGTCGTTGCCGTTTCGGATCCCAGCTGTGTCCGGGCCCGCGGACCGAGAACACACGCTCCTTGGCGCGCGACCGCTCTTCGTCGCGCCGCGCGCCGCCGATCGCAACGTCATACCGCCCCTCGGTCAGTGCCTGCTTCAGTGCATCGGTCTTCATCACCTGGGTGTAGATGTTGCTGCCGTGATCGAACGGGTTGATGTTCTGCCGCAGGCCGTCGGGGTTGGTATGCACACGCAGATCCAACCCGTATCGTTTCGCAGTGGCGTCACGAAACGATATCATGTCACGAAACTTCCATGTCGTATCGATATGCAGCAGCGGAAACGGAACGCGGGCGGGGAAGAATGCCTTGCGAGCCAGATGCAGCAGCACCGACGAGTCCTTGCCGATTGAATAGAGGATGACAGGACGGTCCGCCTGAGCGACAACTTCGCGGAGGATATGAATGCTTTCGGCTTCGAGCGCTTTCAGGTGCGGCGGACGGGTCGTCTGCAAGACGTTACTCAGCTCCTAGGGCGCGATGACCGGAGGCGGCATTGGGCTCCCAATCGACGTGTCGATGGGGACCCGGCCGGAGATCCGAATCACGCGATAATGCATCGGCCAGGCGGACGGCACTGCCTCTAGTCCACCCGCCCGCTTGGTGTAAATGACAATCGCAGCCACACTCCATCGCACCGGTCCGGTTTCGGGCAAGCTGCGCGAAGGTCAGTATGGCGATCCGACGACAGCGCTGGACGAAGTTGACGATGCGAGCCGATGTCATAGGACCGCGCCCCGCGGTCGACATTGCTCTCGTGCTGGCGGTGGACAGTTCCGGCAGCATCAGCGAGGAACGATTGAGCATGCAGATCCAGGGTTACCTGGACGCGATCAGCCATCCGTCCTTTCTCGAGGCGGTGCGCGGCGGATGGCACGGTCGGATCGGGCTGACCTTTGTCACCTGGACGGATGCGCGGCGACAGGACCAGACAGTGCCCTGGCAGGTGATCGAGGACGAGGCGAGCATCCGTCGATTCTGTCAAGGCGTGCAGGGCGCACTGAGGCCGGTCCCCGGCTGGACCTCGATCAGCGGCGCGATCGACTTCTGCGCCAGGCTGTTGCAGAGCAGCGGCTTCAGTGCGACGCGCCGGGTGATCGATATCTCCGGCGACGGCGCCAACAATGACGGCCGCCCGGTGACCCAGGCGCGCGATGCCGCGGTGGCCGCGGGCATCACCGTCAACGGCTTGCCGATCACCGAGGTCGAGCCGGACCTGGAAAAATACTATCGGGACAACGTCATCGGCGGTCCCGACTGCTTTGTCGTCGTCGCGCGCAATACCGCGTCATTCGGTTCGGCGATCCTACGCAAGCTGCTGGTGGAGATCGCCGGCGTCATGCCGTCGCAGAAGGCCTGAGCGCGAGCCTCCTCAATTCGCCATCACAGAGGCCTCGACCTTGGCCCCCTTGAACGCCGGCATGACGTCTCGTGCGAACCACTCGAGCTGCTCCAGCGCCTCGGCCAGCGGCACGCCGACCGAGAGGCTGACGGTGACGCGATCCAGGCCAGGGTAGCGCTCTTCGAGCTTCTTCAGGGATTCGATGACATCAGCCGGTCTGCCGGTGAGGAAGCCGCCCGCCTTCACCGCATCCTCGATGCGCGGCAGCTTTGCCGTGGGCGCACGCTTCGGATCACGCATGATCTCGATCTGCTCATCGGTCAGCGCGCGCACCAGGCGCAGTTCGCCGAACATCTTCATGTTCTCTTCGTAGTATTTTGCCGCAACTTTCAGGCCCTTTTCGAGGCTGTCCGCCAGGTAGAACTGGAAGCCCAGTGCCATGCGTTCGCCCAGTTCGATGTGTTTGCCCGCGCGCGCATAGGCCGCCTGGAAGTCCACCATCGACTTGTGCACTGCGCCACCTTCGGCCGAGCCGCCGCCGATCACGCCGCGAATGCCGTGCTTGGCCATGAAGTCGAGCGCGCGCTGCGTGCCGCCCTGGATCGGCTGCCAGCATTCCACCGGCAGGCGCGCCGGACGCGGCACCAATGTCAGTTCCTTCAGCGCATAGCCGCGATAAGGCACCTCCGGAGGCAGCGTATAGTGCTTGCCCTTGTGGCTGAACGATTCGTTGTTGAACGCCTTGAAGATGATGTCGACCTGTTCCTCGAACAGCTCGCGGTTGGCTGCCTGGTCCAGCAGCGGCGCACCGAAGGATTCCACCTCGCGCGTGTGATAGCCACGCCCGACGCCGAAGATGACCCGTCCACCGGACAGGATGTCTGCCATTGCATAGTCTTCGGCGAGACGCAGCGGATGCCACATCGGCGTAATGTTGAAGCCACAACCGATCTTCAGGCGCTTGGTCACATGCGTCAGATGCAGCGCCATCATCAGCACATTCGGGATGCACTCGGTGCCTTCGGGCTGGAAATGGTGCTCCGCCATCCAGAAACTGCCGTAGCCCAGCCGGTCCATCAGCACCGCCATCGACTGCGCCTTGCCCAGCGCGGTCGCGAGCTTTTCATTTGGATAGCGTCGGTCGTTGATTGGCGTGCCTCCATAGCCGACGTTCTCCAGGTCGATATGGCCGGCGTACGAGCTGTCGAACTGCTTGAGCATGGCTCTGTCCTCCGTAGGGTCAGCATCCTAGCCGCACGCGGACTTGGCAACCCGGCCTGATCGCGCCTAGCTTGCGGCCACGGAGGCGCAAACGACAAGAAAACAAGGAGCAAACACATGGCCGAGATCATCGGACTGGGCTGCACGCATTATCCTGGCCTGCTGCAGCCTGATGAGAAACTGCCTGGCGGCTTCCATCATTTGCTCACCGCACCGAACGTTCCCGCGCATTACAAGGACCGCGCCAACTGGCCTGCGGAGTTGCTGACAGAACTGGGCAACGACGGTGGCGTTTCCGCAGCGCGACGCTACGGCGCGCGCATGGCGGACGACTTCCGCGCCATTCGCCGGGCGCTCGACGATTTCAATCCTGATCTCGTGCTGATCTGGGGCGACGATCAGTACGAAAATTTCCGCGAGGACATAATACCGGCGTTCTGCGTGTTCGGCCTGGATCAGGAATTCGCATTGAAGCCGTGGCACAACGGCAACGGCGGCAAGCCGAACCGGTGGGGAGAGCGAGGCGAGTGGACGATGAAGCTGCGCGGCGCGCGCGATGCGGCGAAGCATCTGGCGGGCGCACTGATCGAGCGCGGCATCGACATGGCGTATGCCTACAAGCCGCTGCATGTGGACGGCCTGGCGCACGCGTTCACCAATACGCTGTTGTATCTCGATTGGGACCGGCGCGGTTTTCCATGGCCGGTGCTGCCGTTCGCAATCAACTGCTACGGCCGCAACCTGATCCATGCCAAGGGCGGCATGGCGGCGCTGTTCGTTCCGCCACGCGATGAACGCGAGCTGCCCGACCCGCCGGCACCGCAGCCGTGGCGCTGCATGGACGTTGGACGCGCGGTGGCTGAAATCCTGGCGGAATCGCCGTGGCGCGTGGCACTGATTGCGTCGTCGAGCTGGTCGCACTGCTTCCTGTCGCCGACAAACGGCTACCTCTGGCCGGACCACAAGGCTGACCGGCTGATGTTCGATGCGCTGTCCAGTGGTGACTATGCTTACTGGCGGCAGCGACCGTTGAAGCAGATGGAACAGGCCGGCCAGCACGAGATGCTGAACTGGATGACTTTGGTCGGCGCGATGGAAGGCCTCGGTCGCAGGGAACCAGTGATCCACGACTATGCGGAGACACACATCTTCATGTCGGAGAAATGCTTCGTGTCATATCCGGCGTGAACCGGTCCGTCGTACAAGAACCAGCCCCAGATGCGGGGGCGAAGGTCCGTGCCTCGTCCCCGTTATGCGCCGTCAAACTTTGGATGTCAGTGCTTCAGCGTCAGCTATCGCGTGCTCGATGATCTCGAGCAGCGCGGATGCCTTGAATGGCTTTTCCAGTACCCACGGCTCAAGACGAAGCCTTGACGGCTCCGCGTAACCAGTGACGAAAACAACAGGGATGCCGCGACGTAAGCGTCGCGCCTGGGCGGCTAACTCGTCGCCGCGCAGCTCAGGCATGGCGAAGTCCGCGATCACAAGGTGTACTGGGCGCTGGCTCCTAAGCTCCTCGAGTGCCCGCAACGGACTACGGAAGGACATGACGACGTAGCCAGCTGCATCGAGCATCGCCGCCAAGGTAGTGCGCACCTCGTCATCGTCATCCACCAAGACAATATGGCAGCCCGCATACCGTACATCAGCGCGCGGGCCAGGAACCGAGCGCAAGTTTGCGGGCTCGCTATACGTATCTTTTTCCCCTGCAGGCAAATAGATGCTGACCGTGGTGCCTTTTCCTGGCTCGGAGTCAATCTTGGTGGCTCCGCCCGATTGCTGCACCAAGCCATAAACCTGGCTCAAGCCGAGACCAGACCCCTCTCCCACTCCCTTGGTCGTAAAGAATGGGTCAAACGCCCGCTGCCGGACGTCCTCCGGCATTCCCGCTCCGGTATCGGAAACGGCGACGAGCGCAAACCGCCCGAACAGGCCTTCAGCACCGGCCTCGTTGCCGGAAAGCTCGACATTGGCGGTCCGGATCGTGACAAGCCCGCCATCCGGCATCGCATCCCGTGCATTTATGACCAGGTTGAGGACTGCCTGCTCCAGCTGGTTCACGTCGACAAACGCGGTGACCCGGCTCGCGGACGGCTGAAAGTCGAGCCGGCCATATCCAGCCAGGGTGGCAAGCAGCAGGTCCTGCAAACCGGACAAGACCCCGTTTATATCCGCGGTCCGCGGCGTCAGTGCCTGCTGACGGCCAAACGCGAGCAGCCGACGGGTCAGCGTGGTTCCTCTTTCAATCGATTGCATGATCGTGGCGAGATATGGCGCATACGCTTCTTCCCCACCGGACTTCATCGCGATCAAGCCGCCGGCACCGCTGATCGCCATCAGTAGATTGTTGAAGTCATGTGCAATCCCTGCGGTCAGGCGGCCGATCGCTTCAAGTTTCTGTGCCTGCAGGAATTTCGCCTGGGTGGAGCGATGGCTGGAGATCTCCGCGGTCAATCGCATGTTTGTCTGGTCGAGTTCCTCCGTCCTTGCCGCGAGGCTCAATTGCGCTTTCGTCGTGGCACGAAACCATTTCCCGAACCGCGTGCTGGCAACGCACAACGAAATGCCGAAGATGACCGTCATCACACCCGAGACGATTTGCAGGCGGCCGCCCAGGACGAAGAATGTCGCAGCGAGCGGCGCAATCGCCGGGACGATGAATGCGACGACAGAAGGAAAGTGCGCCGCATGGACGGTCGCGGCACCTGCGGACATTCCCGCCAGGACGAAAGCCAGGAACAAAAGATGCGCTTGGTCCGACGGCGCAAACAGCAGCGGCGTGCAGCCCCACAACACTCCGGAAAGCAGAGTGCCAATGGTGGCCAGGGTAGCCCACCCAACTTTCGGCGAAATTCCGACAGCGACGCGCCGATGCGCGTACCACAGGCCTACGCGGAGCGCCGAAAGGACCATCACAAGGCCGATCCAGGCCGCAATGATCGCCCATGGCACCACTGACGCCTCGACAAACCCGACCAGCAGGCTGTTGATCACCGTTGCGGTCAACGTCAACGGCAAGTGCTCGAACGACGAATGAAGCTGAGCAGCGCGCACCGCTTTGGCTTGTCGGTCAGCGAGCGTCGCCGTCTGCACGAAAGCCCCGCGCCTCAATGGATGCGGCCGCAACAGTCGGTGATAGAGCGCGGCGGGTCAACAACGACGATGCGTCGCGGCCGGTGCTATGTTCGCCTTGGTCGAAACGCGCACGAGACTATCCAAAAATCGCAAACGACGATCGTCGCGCTTTAATTCCTGACACGACAGAAGCCTGATTTTACAGGGTTGCCTGCACGACTAACCCCGGTTCAGCTCATCCAGCACGGCATTCTCGGTCAGAATCTGCGGCAGCACTTCGGGCGGGCCGTGCGCTGGGTAATAGACGTAGAGCGGCACGCCATCACGGCCGTTCTCGCGCAAGTACTCGCTGATCTTCGGGTCCTGTCGCGTCCAATCGCCCTTCAGGTAGGTGATGTGGCGTTCGGCGAAGGCACGACGGACCGCATCGGTGCCTATCGCCACCCGCTCATTCACCAGGCAGGTGACGCACCAGGCCGCGGTCATGTTGACGAACACCGGCCGCCCCTCCGCGCGCAGGCTGGCGAGGCGCGCGGCACTGAATGGCTCCGCTCCTGCTTCGGCGGTCCGCGCGTCTGCATCGGTCGCTGGCGTGACACCGCTCAGCACCGTCAGTGCCGCAAGCAGCGCCACGGCGGTTGCGGTCTGACCTATGCGGCGAATGCGGTTACCGCCCGTCTGGGTCACACCCAGCACCCAGCCGGCAAAGCCCAACAGCACCAACCCGGCAACCGCCGCGAGAACGCCGGACGACCCCGCCTCCTGGCTCACCACCCACACCAGCCAGGCACTCGCTGCATACATTGGAAAGGCCAGCGCCTGGCGCAGCACTTCCATCCAGCGCCCCGGTTTCGGCGCCACCCGCCATAGCGCCGGCGCCACGGCCAGCACGGCGTAGGGCGCCGCGAGGCCAAGCCCCATGGCGAGGAAGACCAGCATCGTCACCGCAGGAGGGGCAGCCAGTCCGGCCGCGATGGCCACGCCCATGAACGGAGCAGTGCACGGCGTCGCCACGACCACGGCGAGAAGGCCGGTGAGGAAGCTGCCGAGCTGCGCCGAAGCTACGTTCAGACCCTGTCCAGTACGCACCAGTCCAGTGCCGACCTCGTACACACCCGACAGGTTCAGGCCGACACCGAACAGCAGCCACGCCATCGCCGTCACGAAAACTGGCGACTGGAATTGGAATCCCCAGCCGGCGGCAGTGCCTGCTGTGCGGGCCGCAAGCAGGGCACCCCCCAGGCCGGCGAAGGCAACCAGCACGCCCCCGGTGTAGGCGATCGCCTGTCGGTGGGCCTTGCCGCGCGCGACCCCCGTCAAGCCCAGCACCTTCAGTGCAAGAATGGGAAACACACAGGGCATCAGGTTCAGGATCAACCCGCCGAGAAACGCCACGCCCACGATGCGGCTGAGCCGCATCGTGGCGGGTGCCGGCACCGAACCGGGCTCGGCCTGTACCTCGACGTCGGTCTCGACCCCGCTGCGGTCGCGGACCGAAAGCAGCCCGGAAAGCCCGTCTTCCGATTGGAACGCGGGGCCCGGACGAAGAGCCAGGGTGAAGCCGCCCTCCCAAACCGTCAGCGGCTGGGCCGCACTGTCGCGAATCGAACCCGGCTTGTCGGGGATGAACCAGGCGTCAACCACCGTCTGCGGAGTAAGCTCCGGACCCCGCAGCCATAGGGTCCCTTCGCGATTCACGATCGCTGACCACGGCGACGGTCGCGGCATCCGGCGCTCACTGGCGGCGAACAGCGTGGCCTGAGCGGAAGGCGTCGCAACGCCGACAGGCAGCTCGAGTTGGAAGTTGGCCTCCTCGGGCACGCAGATCTCGCGACAGACCAGCCACGCGGCATGCGCCTTCACGCTGAAGGCACCCCTAGACGAGGGCGGCGTGACGGTCACTGGCAACAGCACCTCGCCCGTATAGGCGTAGGTCATCAAAGATCCCTCGGCCACACGCGCAGGCGTCGGCCAGGCGATTGGTCCGGCACTCGCCCCCTCGGGCAATTCCAACGTCAGTTCGGGTGCCACTCCGGCATCGCCTGGATTGCGCCAATAGGTGTGCCAGCCGTCTGCCAGCCGCAGCCGGAGCCCGAGATGGAATGGCTTTCCGAGTTCGACCGAGTCGACGTCGGAGACCAGAGTCGCGGTGGCATGTGCGCTGGCCACCGGCGCGCTTTCCAACGCCGCCAGAGGCCAGCCCCAGGAGGCAAACAGGATGAAGAAGATCGCTCTGAGAACGAGCGGCATGGTGTCCCCGTGATTCCGCGGCCATATGACGCAGAATCGGCCAGACTGCCAGCATGCTGCCAACACTGCCCATCACCGAGGTGATTCCAGCCCTGCTCGCGCCTCTGGCAGCCGGCCGCAATGCCGTGCTGTCGGCACCTCCGGGGGCCGGCAAGACCACGCTTGTGCCGCTGGCGTTGTTGGATGCCGGGTGGCGAGGCGACGGCACTATCCTGATGCTGGAGCCACGCCGGCTGGCGACACGCGCTGCGGCAACCCGCATGGCGTCGCTGCTCGGGGAGAGCGTGGGAAGCACCGTCGGGTATCGAACGCGCCTGGATGCGGCGGTCTCCTCAGCGACACGCATCGAAGTGGTGACCGATGGTCTGTTGATCCGGCGGCTGCAGTCAGATCCCGGTCTGTACGGCGTCGCTGTGGTGATCGTGGATGAGGTTCACGAACGTTCCGTCGAATCGGACCTCGCGCTGGCGCTGTGCCGCGATCTGCAACGGATGCTGCGGCCGGATCTCCGGCTGCTTGCGATGTCAGCGACCGCGGATGGCGCGCGGGTCTCGACCCTGCTGGACGCGGCAGTCATCGAGAGCGCAGGGCGGATGTTTCAGGTAGCGACCGCGCATGCATCGCGGGACATTGCGAGCGCTCGCGAGCTTCCGGCAGCGATGGCACACGCTATTCGAGCCGCCCTGGCAGAACACGACGGCGACGTGCTCGGTTTCCTTCCCGGAATGGCGGAGATCCGTCGCACTCAGTCCCTGTTGGACGATTGCGGCGCGTTGGTCTTGCCATTGCACGGTGAACTGCCGACCGTCCAGCAGGATCTTGCGCTGCAGCCGGTCGCGCAGCGACGGGTGGTGCTCGCAACCTCGATCGCTGAAACCTCACTGACCGTACCGGGGGTGAGGGTCGTTGTGGATGGCGGTTTCCGGCGGGCTCCGCGTCTGGATCCGGCGACCGGGCTTACCCGGCTGACCACGCTGCGCATTTCACGGGCAGCCGCGGAGCAGCGGGCTGGACGCGCGGGACGCGAGGCGCCCGGTGTTGCCGTCCGCCTCTGGTCAACAGCTCTGCACCGCGGGCTGGCGGCATACGACCGAGCGGAGATCCTGGAAGCGGAATTGTCGGGGCTGGTGCTCGATTGCGCGGCCTGGGGCACGCCGCCCGCGGAGCTGCCATTCCTCGATCCGCCGCCTGCGGGGGCTGTGGCGGCGGCGACCGCACTGCTGATGGAGCTGGGTGCCCTGGGCGCGGACGGTCGGATCACGGAGGCGGGGCGGCGCATGGCGACACTTGGGGCGCATCCGCGTTTGGCGACAATGATGCTGGCCGCGCGAACCCCGGCCGAAGCGGCATTGGCGGCGAACCTCTGCGCTCTGCTCGAGGAGCGCGATCCACTGCGCAGCCCGGATACACCGGCAGATATCGGCCTGCGCCTCGCGGCGATCGCCGCCGATGATCCGGCCGCAGATCGCGCGGCGCTATCGCGGATCCGGCGCGCGGCCGGCCAGTACCGCCGGCGGTTGCGGCTCGCCGCGGGCATCCGCGCAGACGGCGATCCCGGGCGGCTGATCGGTTTGGGCTTCCCTGACCGGATCGCGCAGCGACGTGGCGAGCCGGGCAGCTTCCGGTTGGCGGGCGGCGGCGGCGCGCGCCTCTCGCGCAGCGACCCGCTGTCCAATGCGCCGCTCCTGGCAATCGCGGCGCTGGAACTCAAATCCGCGGCGCGGATCCGCCTGGCAGCACGCCTAGACCCCGATGCGTTGCCGCGCGAGCGAATCACCGAACAGGTGGAGACCAGCTTCGACCCCAGGTCCGGCGTGGTGTTGGCCCGACGACGGCGGCGACTGGGCGCGTTGGTGCTTGCTGACCGCACCGAGCCGGTGAACCCGGCCGAAGTCGCGAGCGCATTGGCGCAAGCGGCGGCGGCGGAGGGGTTTCGGTCTCTGAGTTGGAGCGATGCGGCGCGGCAGTTGCAGGCACGGGTCGGGTTGATGCGGCAGTTGGAGCCAGACGGCGGCTGGCCCGACCTGTCGGACCGGACGCTGACGGCCGACGTGCTTCAGTGGCTGGCGCCACGACTCGACGGCATGTCGCGCCTGGCCGACCTGGGCCGACTCGATGTGATGGCGATCCTGAGTGACCTGCTGCCTCGGCCAGCGCTGCGCCGACTGGAGGCCGTTTTGCCGACCCACCTGATCCTGCCGGGCGGACGGGCAGCGATCGACTACACAGAGCCGGTCCCGGTTGCGGCATCGCGAGCCCAGGCATTCTTTGGCCTGACGGCGACCCCGCGACTGGCCGAGGGCCGCGTGCCATTGCGGCTCGCTCTGCTGTCGCCGGCCGGACGGCCGGCGGCGATCACCGGCGATCTGGCTGGCTTCTGGCGAACCGGCTGGGCAGAGGTGCGGCGGGATATGCTGGGCCGCTATCCGAAGCACGCCTGGCCCGAGGACCCGGGACGGATCCAGCGCTGAGCAAACTCGCAGCGCCAATTCTTGTTGCAGGCGCGACAGCGTGCCATGTCCTGCTTAAGCAATTCCTCGGGAGACACCTGCCTTGATGCAGTGGCGGCGGTTACCGATCAGGAGACCCCGGCTCGCAGCGCTGTTTCTGGTCTTGTTGATCAGCGGCTGTAACGGCGTGCCGGGCAGCGCGTCGGCCCGCTCAGCACCCGATAGCTTCGCGCCGCTGGTGAAGCGCGTCCTGCCGGCGGTGGTGAACATTGCGGTGACCGAAACTGTGACCGGCGGGGACGTGCTTGCCGGGCTGCCCCCGGAACTGCGGGATACACCGCTTGGCCGCGAGTTCCGCCGTCGCTTCGGAAACCGCCGCGAACAGGCAATGGGGGCCGGTTCGGGCTTCGTCGTCGACCCGTCAGGGCTGATCGTCACCAACAATCACGTCGTGGGTCACGCGGATCGAATTCAGGTCTCGCTGACCGATGGGACCCGGCTGCCGGCGCGCGTGATCGGCACGGATGAGTTGACCGACGTCGCCCTGATCAAAGTGGAGGCGTCCGGTCCATTGCCTGCGGTACCATTCGGCGATTCCCGCCAGATCGAGGTCGGCGATTGGGTGCTCGCAGCGGGAAATCCCTTCGGTCTTGGCGGCTCGGTCACAGCGGGCATCATCTCGGCCCGCGGCCGTGATCTGGGGGCGGGACCGTTCGACAACTTTCTGCAGCTCGATGCACCGATCAATCCGGGTAACTCCGGCGGGCCGATCTTCAACATGGCAGGCCAGGTCATTGCGATCAGCACGGCGATCGTGTCGCCGTCCGGCGGCTCGGTCGGCATCGGTTTCGCAACACCAAGTGAGCTCATTATCCCGATCATCAACCAGCTGAGGGCCAGCGGTCGCATCGAACGCGGTTGGCTCGGGGTATCGGTGGACGACTCGCAGAATGGGGTGAACATTGCGAGCGTCGAGCGCACCAGCCCGGCCGCCCGCGCCGGGCTGCGTCAGGGCGATACGATCCTGATGCTGAACGGCGAACGGATCGAGACCGCCCGCAGCCTCATTCGTGCCGTGGCAGCAGTGTCGCCAGGAACCAGCGTGACACTGTCGATCCGGCGGCAGGGGCGGCAGTTGGACGTTCCGGTCACCGTCGGCCTCCGGCCCACGGAGGGGGCCGGCTAAAGGAGCAAGCTCAATGCGCATCCTCGTGCTGGAAGACGACAAGGACGTCGGGGCGTTCGTCGTAAGGGGACTGAAAGAGGCGGGCCATGTCGTGGAGCTGGCCGATAACGGCCGCGACGGCCTGTTCCTGGCAGCGAGCGAGGCGTTCGATGCGGTAATCCTGGACCGGATGCTGCCGGGCGGGATCGACGGCATCCGGCTGTTGGAGACGCTGCGCGGACAGAAGAACACAGTGCCGGTGCTCATCCTGTCGGCACTGGCCGATGTCGACGAGCGCGTGCGCGGCCTGAAGGCCGGGGGCGATGACTACCTGGCCAAGCCGTTCGCGTTCGCCGAGTTGCTGGCACGCGTCGAGGCTCTGGCGCGACGTGGCAAGGGCGAGGGACCCGTCACCAAGTTAGTGGTCGAAGACCTGGAGCTTGATCTGTTGTCGCGCCAGGTAAAGCGAGCGGGGCAGAAGATCGATCTGCAGCCGCGGGAATTCCGACTGCTGGAATACCTGATGCGCCATGCCGGCCAGGTGGTGACGCGCACGATGCTGCTGGAAGGTGTGTGGGACTATCACTTCGATCCGCAGACCAATGTGATCGATGTGCATGTGTCTCGACTGCGGCAGAAGGTGGACAAGCCGTTCCCGAAGCCGCTGATCCATACCGTGCGCAACGCGGGCTACATGCTGCGCGCTGAGAGTACGTGACGACGCAGCTCTCGCTTTTCCGACGACCAATCGAAGCGGCGCCTGGGGCCTCGACACGGCGGTTGTTGCGATCCGCCGGGATCCGCTTTGCTGCAATCTATGCGGTGCTGCTTTCGGTGAGTGCCGCCGCGTTGGCGCTGTTCCTTTGGTGGTCCACGGCCGGCCTGCTCGATCGGCAGACCGAGGCGTCGATCCAGGCGGACGCGCAGAGCCTGGCCGAGCGGTTCGCGACTGGTCACGTCGCCGCTCTGATAGTCACCATTGACGAGAGGCTGGCACAGAACGTCGAAGACGACGCAATCTACCTGCTGGTCGATCGGGCGGGACGGCCGCTGGCCGGCAACCTGCAGCACTGGCCGCAGGGGGCGATCGAGAACGATGCCTGGTATGAGCTGCCGATCGAGCGCGCCGGAGTGGGCTCGCGCGCGGTGGTCGAGGCATTCACTCTGCCGGGTGGATTCCGGCTCCTGATCGGGCGCGATGTGCAGGTGCGCGCCCAGCTACGCGGACTGCTGACCGATGCACTGCTATGGGCGCTGCTGGTGGTCCTGGCGATGGCGACGATTGGGGCTCTCGTCGTGCGAAGCCTGTTTCGTCGTGCACTGGCCAATGTCTCCGACACGGCGATGGCGATCGCCGGCGGCAATTTCACCCAGCGTGTCAGGCTGGCCGGCCGCGGCGACGAGTTCGATCAGCTCGCCGAGACCATCAACGACATGCTGGATCGGATGGCCCGGTTGATGGAAGGCGTGCGCGAAGTGTCGAATGCAATCGCACACGACCTGCGTACGCCAATCACCCGCGCACGGGCGCGGCTGGAAGAGGCCGCGGCGCATGCCGAGTCGGTGGCCGAGCTGCGCTCCGCCATCGAGCGGGCGATCACCGATCTCGATGACATCGTTGCAGTATGTCAGGCGCTGTTGCGCATTGCCGAGATCGAAGCGGGTTCACGCCGCGCCGCCTTCGCCGCGTTGGATGTCGCACCGGTGCTCGCCGATGCGGCCGAACTGTATGGCGCGGTGGCCGAGGAGAAGGGCGTCACGCTATCGGTGGAGGGTCCGGATCGCGTGCCCAGCTATGGCGATCGCGACCTGATCCAGCAGGCGGTTGTCAACCTCCTGGACAACGCAGTGAAGTTTTCGCCGCCCGGCTCCGCTGTGCGATTGTCGGCGAAATCCATCCCGGCTGGGGTCGAGATCGCAGTTGCCGATCAGGGACCGGGCGTTCCCGAGGCGGAGAGGGAGCGGGTGACGGAGCGGTTCTTTCGAGGCGAGACAGCGCGTCATACGCCTGGTTCGGGACTCGGCCTGGCGCTTGTCCAGGCAGTGGCACACCTGCATGGCGGGACCCTGCGACTGCTCGACACTGCGCCCGGCCTGACGGCCATCCTGACCCTGGCAGGGCACGAGGATACTGCCGGGCGTGGCTAACGCCATTGTCATCCGGCCACCACCGGCGGGAGAGCACGACGCTGACAGTATGGGTGGTATGCGTTCGCTCGTGCTGGCAATTGGAGCCGCTGGTGTGGTCGTTTGGCTCGGTCTGATGCCGGTGGCCAGCCAGTCACCTCCGCAGCATATCACCAGTGACACACCCGCATATTGCCTCCAACTGTTGGACCGGGTCAGTGAGATGGTCCGCTCGGCACTCACACCGCCGCCGCAGGAGGTCGGATACCTGTCAACCGAGGGCCAGCGAATGTGCGACCAGGGACAAACGCGTGGCGGCATATTGCGATTGCGCCGGGCACTGATGCTGATGATGCATCAGAAGGACGGGCCTTAAGGCATGATGAGATCAGGTTTGAACTCATCATGCTTTAGCTTCTCGGTGTTTGAGCGGGTGATTCAGACCTCCGGCCGGGTCGCTAACCGACTCGTCGATTGGGAGCCCGATTGCGCCTGCGGTCATCACGCGCTAGCTCCGGGTCAGGCCGCCTCGGCTTCGCGGCGGAACGTCACGACCAGCACGTCACGGAAACCGGGCTCCGACGGATCGATCGGCTCAACCGGCGTGACACCGTGCATAACCCGGTGGTCGTCCACCCAGGCCGCATCGCATGGGTCGGTCAGGGTGAAGCTGCCGAGGTCGATGTCGTCGGTGCCGCGGATAGAGGTGACGCCGCTTCGCACGTTGCGCCGGCCGACAAGCAGTACCAGCACATAGTCCACGCCGTCGCGATGCATGCCTTCCGGGGTGGGACGGCCAGCTTCGCCGCTGCGCGCCTCGATCCGGAACTGGTGGACTTCGATGTGCCAGTCGCGCGTCGGCGCGAGTTGTTCGAATACCTCCCGGCAGGCCGCGAGAATCGCGGTCATGCTGGCGCCGGCAGCGATCTCCGGCAGTACCGGGTCGAACCACCGCGCAATACCTCCATTCAGCGGATTGTAATCGCGGCTCTGGTAATGCGGCTGGTGTGTCTTGCGAGAGATCGGCTCACCCGGCCGGGCACCGAACGCAGCAAAGCGCCGTTTGCGGTAGCGGCCCCCGTCAGCCATGTAGGTGTCGAGCCCGAGATCATCCCAGCTCTTGGCGAAGCCATTCCAGTCCGCCATCGGGCCGAGCAGTACCTGCATGTCGTGGCCGCGCATGAAACAGAAGCCATCCTCGGCCAACCTCTTGACCAACCGGTTCACTGGTTCGCCTCGTCGTTACGCTGCCGCATGGTGATCGCGCGCTGCATCGGATTGAAAAGCTGAATCCCCAACTCCTCGAATCGCTGCTTCATCCGCCGATTGAATTCGCGCTGCACGTTCCATCGGCCGGAATCCGTGCAGACCACTTGGCCAGCGATCGTCACCGAGGCGCCGTCCACCTTGTCGACGCCCCAAAGTTGCAGGTCGCTGAGCATGCGAGGCGCGAACTCGTTGTCGGCGCGCATGCCGGTGACGATCTCCTTCAGCACCTCCGCCACGCGATCCGTATCCTCGCCGGCGGCAACGCTCACGTTCACGGATGCGTTCCCGAGGCCCCGGTTCACGTTGGTGACCGTGGTGACCGAGCTGAACGGAATGACGTGGACCGACCCATCGGCAGCGCGCAGCCGGATAGTGCGGATCGACAGGTTCTCCACTGTGCCCGAGAGACCCGAGACGGTGACCGAGTCTCCCACCTGCATGGCGTTCTCCAGCAGCAGGAAGATGCCGGTGATCAGGTCCTGCACCAGCTTCTGGGAGCCGAAGCCGACTGCCACACCGACGATGCCGGCGCCGGCCAGCAACGGCCCGATGTTCACGCCGATCTCCGACAGCACCATCATGCCGCCAACGATCAGGATGGTGATCAGCAGCGTGGTCCGCAGCAGCGGCAGCAGCGTGCGCAGGCGGGCTGACCGGGCTGCCTGCCCGTCGCGTGTCAGCTTCGCAAGGTGACGCTCGATCGCACTATTGACCGCCTCCCACACCGCGATGGCGATCAGCGCAGTGACAACCAAGGTTGCCAGCGAGGAGATCAGGTGCTGGCCCAGCACGCTGGAGAACAGCCATCTGAAAGCACCAAGGCCACAGAGTTGCAGCAGGACCATGGCTGCCAGAAACAGCACCACACCCCGCACGGTACTGATCGCCACCGGATGATACAGGGCAAGCCGCGACTGCAGACCGGGGTAGCGTTCCGTCGTGTCGGGACCGAGTACCAGCGCGCGATCGAGATTTCCCAGGACCAGGATCAACACGAATCGCGTGACGATGCCGACCGCCACAAAGCTGAGAAAGTAGCGCAACAGCTGGCCATAACTATTGGGAGCCTCCACCACCCAAGCGAGCCATAGGCCAGCCAGCAAAATAAGCGCCAGCCAGTGCCACACACGCGCCAGCCAGTTGCGCAGCGCAGCGATGATTCCTGTCGCGCCCTGCGGAGCCCGCAGCCAATTTCGAACGGCACGCCGCTGTTGCACAACCACGATGCCCATCAGGACGTGATTGACCAAGGCGACGATCTTCAGCACGGCGTTGTGCGCCGGGTCTGACATGCCAAGCAGCAGCCCCACCTCTGCTGCCGCATAGCCGAACACACCCACCACAACGATGCGGCGTATCCAGCGCATGGCATAACTGGCGGCGTCATCTCCGACCGCGAGCAATCGCAACCGCCTCTCTCGGGGCGAGAACATCATCCGCCCGACGCAGAGCAGTCCCGAACACAGCGCATAGGCGTCGATCACCGCGAGCAGCACGAGACTTGGTAGGCGCCGCCCGCCCAATGGCGTCGCTGCGAGCAAGTGCGTGACGGCGAAGAACCCGAATACCGGTAGCAATTCGAGAAGCAACCGGGCCAGAACCAAGGGCATGCGGCGCAGCAGCGTGGTCGCGGCTATACGGCGGCGATGCGGCGGCTCGGTTTCGCCCTGCTCGGCACGCGCCTCGACGTCCGGCTCCTCCACCGCGTGACCGTCATTGGGAGCGCGGCGAGTCAGTGCCAGGATCGGCCGGTTGACGGCACGCTCAAGCGCCCATTGCACGCCGAGGCCGATCAACAGGGCGAGCACGAGGCGCCACGCGGTATCCAGCAGGACTCCATGCGCCCATGAGTCGGTCGCCATGACTTTGAGCCAGACCCAGAGCAGGGGGATGCTTTGGATGGCCCCGAACGTCGCAGTCATCTGGCC
>JAMXLO010000141.1 GCA_024280945.1 Acetobacteraceae bacterium | reverse complement strand
GGCAGCGCTATCCGGCATGTCGTTTGGTCCGTATCCCTGGCATAGTGTGGCGAAGAACGGCGGGGAGATCGAACATGGACGACTTTGCGGCCGAGGTAGAGGCAACAATTTCGCGATGGCACGGGATAGCGGCGCCCAACGATCCGGCGCGGCGCATGGCGGCGGAGCTGATTTCGACGATCCGCGCCTTCGAGGCTCTGCGTGGCACACTGGTGTTCGAGGATGAGCCGTCGAGTTTTGAGGCAGCCTTGCACGAAGCGAAGGAGTGACCATGACGGATCTTGCAGACCTGTCGCTGGTCGAGGCTGCCGATGCGGTTCGCAACGGTGGCGCAACGTCGATGGAACTGCTGCATGCGTGCTGGCGCAACATGGAGGCGGTCAACGGCGAGCTGAACGCTACAATCTGGCTGGATCGCGAAGCTGCCGAACAGTCGGCCCGCGCGGCGGATCGCGCAGTGCGCGAAAAGGCGTGGACCGGCCCGTTGCACGGCGTGCCGATGATGCACAAGGACATGTACTACCAGGCGGGCAAGCTCAGCACCTGTGGCTCGGCGCTGCGCAAGGATTGGCGGCCGGCCGTCACTGCAACGGTGATGGAGCGACTGAGCGCCGCAGGGGCGTACACGTTCGGTGGCCTCAACATGGCGGAGTTCGCGCAGAACCCCACGGGTCACAACCGCACGTTTGGCGACTGCCACAATCCATGGAACCTGCCGTATATCACCGGAGGATCCTCATCCGGCTCGGGCGTGTCGGTGGCGGCTCGGTTCAATTACATGGCGCTTGGATCGGATACCGGCGGGTCGATCCGTCTGCCGGCGGCAGCGTGCGGCGTGACCGGGATCAAGCCGACGCAGACACGCGTCTCGCGTTACGGCGTCATGCCGCTGTCGTTCAGCGCCGACAATGTCGGGCCACTGGCGCGTACGGCGCGCGATTGCGCCCGCGTGCTGACATTGATTGCCGGGCACGATCCGAAAGACCCGACCAGCTCGCATGAGCCTGTGCCGGACTATGAAGCGGCGCTCGACGGCGATGTGCGCGGGCTGCGTATCGGCCTGCCTTCCAACTGGTTCCTCGAGAACGTCGACCCGCCCGTCCTGGAAGCGATGGAACATGCTGTCGCGGTTCTGGTGGCGCGGGGCGCCACGGTGCAGCAGATCACACTGCCGCTGATGGATGCGGTGACGACGTATGGCAGCATCGTCTCGCGCGTCGAAGCGGCGACGATCCATGCGCAATGGATGCGCGAGCGGGCAGGGGATTACGGCATCCACATCAGCGGCCGCATGTACGGCGGCTATGCCATACCGGCGACGTATTACATCGAGGCGCTCAGCCGGCGCGGTCCGGTGCTGAAGGCGTTCGCGAAAGAGGTCTTTGCCAAGGTCGATGTGCTGATCTCGCCGACGATTCGCACCTGCCTGCCGACACTGGCGGAAACTGACATCGATCATGGACCACCGGGCACCGAGCTGACGTTCATGGCGGTCTCGTCGGCCACGCGGCCATACAACTACCTTGGCCTGCCGGCGATCAGCGTGAACTGCGGCTTCGACCCGAACGGCTGCCCGATCGGCTTGCAGATTGCGGCGCGGCCGTTCGCCGAGGCGCGGCTGCTGAAGGTGGCGGATGCCTATCAGCGCGATACCGACTTCCACACGCGGCGCCCGCCTGTGTTGGACGCCGTCGATGCGAGCGGCGTCATCGTGGCATGATGGCCGGATCAAGTCCGGCCATGACGGGCGAAGGCCGGGCTGGCGCCCGATGATGGCCGGATCAAGTCCGGCCATGACGGGCGAAGGCCGGGCTCGCGTCCGGAAACATACATGAAGCCGAAGGTGGCGTTCATCGGCACCGGGGGGACGATCGCCTCGGTGGGCACCGGGCCGCTCGATCTGCAGAACTATGGCGCGACCGGCAAGGTGATGCATGCCGACGAGATCATCGCGCGATTTCCCGAAACCGCACTGGTCGCCGATGTGGTGCCGGTCCGTTACCGGAACGTGCCCAGCACCGCGATCGATTTCTCCGACTGGAGGGCGCTGGTGCTGCTTTGCGAGAAATTGGCCAGTGAATGTGCGGATCTCGCCGGCATCGTGATCGGTCACGGGACGGCGACGTTGGAGGAAACGGCATATTTTCTGCACCTGACGCTGAAGATCGACTTGCCGGTTGTGCTGGTCGGCGCGCAGCGGCCATCCAGCGCGCTTTCGACCGATGCTGGCCTGAACCTGGTCAACGCGATCCGCGTCGCTGCCAGTCCAGAGGTCCGCGGCATGGGTGTGCTGGTGTTGCTGAACGACGAGATCCAGGCCGCGCGGGAAGCGACCAAGACGTCGACCCTGCGGCTGCAGACCTTCCGCTCGCGCGATTTCGGAGTGCTGGGACACGCCGATGGCGATGCGATCGCGTTCTATCGCAGGCCCGTCCGGCGCTGCTATCCCGACACCGAGTTCGACATTCGGGCACTCGATGCAATGCCGCGGGTGGATATCTCCTATGCCTATGCCGGTGGCGATGGCACTGCTGCGCGCGCTTTCATTGCTGCGGGCGCCAAGGGTATCGTCTCGGCTGGGTTCGCGCCTGGCTTCGCACCGCCTGGCGAATTCGAGGCGCTGAAGGAAGCCGTCGCACAAGGTATTGTCGTCGTGCAGTGCACGCGGGCCGGCAGCGGGCGGACGTTTCGTGGCACGCGATTGGCGAATGCCGGATTCCTGATCGCCGACAACCTGATCCCGCAGAAGGCGCGCATCCTGTTGTCGCTCGCCTTGACGGTGACGTCCGATCAGGAGCAGATCGCGCGCATATTCCGCAGCTACTAATGTTTTGTCGCGTGATTCAGACCTCCGGCGATTCCGCCTCCGGTCATCACGCTTTCGAGGAGGCCTGCGATGATCCACCACGTCTCGATATCGGCGCATGATCCGAAGCACGTCGCCGAGGTGCTGGCGGAGCTGATGGACGGACGCTGCTATCCGTTTCCCGGCGGTGTCGCCGACTCGTTCATGGCGGTGAGCTTCGACGAACATGGCTCGATGATCGAGGTGTATCCGGAGAACATCGCTTTGGTGCCTGGCCGCGACGACAGGCAGGTCGGCACGCTGAAGGATGCGAAGGCCGGGTACGCACCGTTCCATATGCTGCTGTCGGTGCCGGTGGATCGCGCAACGGTGGAGCGGATCGGCGAGCGCGAAGGTTGGCGGACCCGCTACTTCGGCCGCGGGGCGCCGGGCGAGAAGCCGGTGTTCCACGTCATCGAGTTCTGGGTCGAGAATCGTCTGATGATCGAGGTGGCAACGCCGGATATGGTTGAGGAGTACACACGCGTCATCCAGCGTGAGGCGCTCGAGGCGGCGTTCGGCAGGCACGTGGCAGCCTAGCTAGATCAAGGGCCAGTCGCCCTTCGTAGCGAGCGCCGCCAGCCAAGTACGCACGCCGGCCGCGTCACCGAACGCGTCCTGCACACGCAGGCCGACGCCGCCCAATGCCTTGGCCGCGGCGATGCCGTCCTCATCGGTGACGTCGTCACCGATGAACACGGGCATGCGGCCAAGAAATGGCGGGGATTCCATCAGGCGTTCAACTGCGTTGCCCTTGTCGACGCCGCGCGGCCGCACCTCCCACAGCATGTGCGCCGGCAGCAGCTCGAACTCGGAGGAACCGGCCAGCATTCGCTGGAGCGCATCGCGCAGTGTCGGGCCAAGTTCGGGGGCGGCGCGATAATGCAGCGCGAAGCCGCGCGCCTTCGGTTCGAACAGCGTGCCGGGGTGCAGCGCGGCCAGCCGCTCCGCCGCGGCGATCCATGCGGCAGGAGGCGAGGGCAGGTGTGGACGTTCCAGCGAACTGCCGGGCGTGCGCCGCAGTGCGCCGCCATGCTCGCCGGCCACAGCATAGATCGCGTTGCCCAGCAGTGCATCGACGGTTTCGACCGGCCGGCCGGTGACGACCGCGACCGCGTCGTCCAGTCGCCGCCGCGCCAGCATGAGCGCCTCGGTCAGACCCGGTGGCACGACCACGGCGTCGGGTCGCGGCGCGATGTCCAGCAACGTGCCATCAAGGTCGAACAGGAGCGCTGCGCGCTCGAACGGCGGCAGGTGCAGATTCATTCAGTCAGGACCGGCAGGAAACGACGCGCACGTCGAAGATCGGGTGCTGCAGCATCGACAGCGAGGGATCATTCGCCAGCATCCAGCCGCGGAAACCCGGTGCATCGTTGTGGCTATCGCTGATTGTCAGGTAGGCGGCGGAATCCTGCGGCTGATCTGGGGGACGGGCATCGCACGCCTGGACCAGGATATTGAGCGAGGCGAACTGGGTTTCCTGTCCAACCTTGACCGTAAGCACTGCGTTCTGGGCGTTTATCTTGTCGAGCACTTGCAGCTGCGCGACCGTCTGCCGCACCCAGGTGGACTGCGCCGGTTGAGGAGGCACCGCGGCTGGTGGCTGTGGCGCCGGCTGGGTCTGGTTCGGCGGTGCAAACTGCACAGTCGGTGGCAGCAGCGGCGTGGCAGTGATTGCCGGCATGGTCTGCGCGTGCGCCATCGTGCAGATCGCGAACGACGCGCCGATGCAGGAAGCGAGCCTCATGGACCAGCGCGCTTCGGGGATTCCAGGCCCTCCACCATCCCGGCGAGAATCTGGCGCATGGTCTGCTCGTCGACGCCCATCAGCACGGCGTCCTCGAACGCATCCTGGAGGGCCTGCGCAAGCTCGGCGTGATTCTCGGCCAACATTCGCAGCTTCTCGCGGCACGATACCGGTGTGCCGTCCGCTTGTGGCCAGGAGGTGGGGGGCGGCGGGATCATGGCTTCGGACTCGCCGGTTGCTGCTGCTGTTCCCCGGGCTTCGGGGCGTTCGTCATACTGAAGATGAACTTGCCCAACAGTTCCTCGAGACTGATCGACCCTTGGGTAATGGTCACCATCTGCCCTGGTTGCAATATGGCCTCGTCGCCACCTGGCTGAAGCGACAGGTACTTGCCGCCCAGCAGGCTCTCGCTGGTGATGATGGCGGCAGTGTCCTTCGGCAATTTGATGTCGTCGCGGATCGAGAAGCCGACAACGGCCTGGAAAGTCTGCGGATCGATTCGCTCCTGGCTGACGGAGCCAACTTTCACGCCGGCCAGACGTACGTCGTTGCCGACGCCAAGCCCGTCAATGTGGTCGAAGCGGGCGTAAAGTGTGTAGCCGGACGCGGTGCTCCGCCCGGAATTGGCGATCGCATAGGCGAGGAAACCGGCCGCGACCAGCAGGACCGCCGCCCCGATCACAACCTCGGTAATACTGCGGCGATGCATGCGAAAAACCCTCAGTTCCCCGGGGTCCAGGCTTCGTAATCGCCGGTAGCACGGGAGCGTGTGCCACCCTGGTAGTCGTGGCCCGGGGGACGATAGCTTGCCGGTGTGCCGGTCAGGTTTGGCTGGTGGGGCTTTTCCCAGGGGTAACGGGCCTGCTCCACCAGAGGCTCCTTCGTTGTGTAGTGCAGCCAGGCATGCCACTCGGGGGGCACCAGTGAAGCTTCCGGCACGCCGGCGTAGACAACCCAGCGTCGCGAACGATACCCCGGGCGCGGGCGCCGTTCCTCGTAGTACACGTTACCCAGCCGATCGGCGCCGACGCGCCTGCCTCTGAGCCGGGTGAACAGCCAAGTGCCGAGATTCATGGATGCGATATACGCAGCTCTATGAGTATGGTCCACAGGGTGGGTCATCCACAGGATTTTGTGGTACCGGTACGAATTTGACGCTAGATACGCTTTCCGAGTCGCAGCTTGCAGTCTAGCATAGGGCTATGAAGATCCCTCGACCCTGGCAAGGCGTACGCATGCGGCGGGCGATGGCGGGCGCCGATCCCGATGCACCGCCACGGCTGGTGATTATGCCGGCAGCCTGGGGGGACGAAGCCGCGGCAGCGCTGGCGGAACTCGTCCCTGGCACTGGGCAGGCAGCGCTGGCGGCCGCGGCCGAAGCATGGATAAGACCGATCGCCGAGAGAGCGTTGCGAGCGGGACTGGAGCTGCCGCTGGCCGAACGGCTGCACCGGATGCTGTTGCTGCGACACGGTGCGCCGACGGCTCCGATCTGGCAGGCAGACCACCGCGGGGTGCCGGGCTTCGTCTTGAACCTTGCCTCATTCCACGATGCGGGCGACGGCTTCGACGCTGCGTCGTTCGGCGAGGCGGTCGAGACCGCCGTGATGGCGGCCACGCTGGCAGCCCCGGCCGCCCAACGGATCGAGGTCGCGGTGGCAGATCTGGCGGGTCTGCTGGCAGCGCTCGGCATCGAGTATGACTCGGAGGCGTCGCTTGCGATTGCCCGCTGCATCGCAGCCATATTGCGTGGCCGGGCGGAAGTGGCTTCGGGGGCGCTGGCGCAGTTGTTCGGTCACGTGGCGCCCGCGTTGCTGGACTGGCCGGCGCCGCCTTTGGGCGCGCCAGTGGTCGGGCTGGCCGATGCGGCGCGCGTTGCGCGGCAAGCCGCCGCGACGGTCAACGGGCTTCGCCATACGGTGCTGACGGCGATTGTCGCACCCGGTGCCGCAGATGCACTGCTGGGTGTCGAAACTGGCGGGATTGCGCCGCCTTTCTCGCCGCTGGCGGCGACCGGCGGCCTCAGCCGGACGGCGCGCGCATGGCTGGCGGCGAAGGGAAAGTCCGCCGAAGCGGCATTGGCGGAGATGCTCGCCGGTGGCGATCCCTTGCCGACACCAAGTGTCGCAGCACATCGTGCCATGCACGACGCCGTAGCGCCGTTCGTTCAGGTGATGCCGGCGCGGCCAGAACCGATGCCGCAAGGCTCCGATGCTTTGCGACGGCGCGAGCTGCCGGCGCGGCGGACCGGATACACCCAGAAGGCGTCAGTCGGCGGACATCGCCTCTTCTTGCGCACGGGGGAATACGATGACGGGTCTTTGGGCGAGGTCGAGATCGCACTCCACAAGGAAGGCGCTGCGTTCCGCGGACTGATGGACAATTTCGCCGTGGCTGTGAGCCTCGGCCTGCAACACGGCGTGCCGTTGGAGGCCTTCGTCGAGGCCTTCACCTTCACGCGCTTCGGCCCCGCCGGGGTCGTGGAAGGTGATCCCGCCGTGACGCGTGCCACGTCGCTGCTCGACTACACTTTCCGCCACCTTGCGGCGAATTATCTCGGGCGGCGCGATATCCCCGAGGCGGAGGCCGAAGAGGCGGATACAGTGGGCAACGGCAGCCGCGATCATGCGCCCCTGCTGCCGCTCGATCTGCCGCCACAGTCGCCGCGCGCGCGGCGGCGTGGATTCCGGGTGGTTTCCACCTAAGTCCCGGCGGCGCACAGTGCACCTCGAGACTGCAGGAGTGCCGTATAGATGCCTGGTCGGATCGACCTGACGCTGGCGGAGCTGGATATCACGCTGCCGAGTCCGATGCCGCCTATCGCCAACTACGTGCCTTACGTCGTCACCGGCAACCTCGTGGTCGTATCCGGGCAGGTGCCCGCGGTGGACGGCAAGATTGCCGTCACCGGCAAGGTCGGCGCCGGCGTGTCGATCGATCGCGGCAGGGAGGCGGCGCGGCTTTGCTTCATCAATGTGCTGGCACACCTGAAGGCGGCGTGTGGCGGCGATCTGGACAGGGTCAAGCGGGTGGTGCGGCTGGGCGGATTCATCGCATCGCCATCCGATTTCACGCAGCAGGCGCAGGTGATGAACGGTGCGTCGGACCTGGCAGTGGCAGTGTTCGGCGAAGCGGGTCGCCATGCCCGCACCACGATCGGCGTGCCCGCATTGCCGGCCGACGCTGCGGTCGAAGTGGAGGGCATGTTCGAGATCAGTTAGGTTGGCAGCATGCCCGACGGTTCCGCCACACTAACGCTCACGCTGCACCAGAAGATAGCGGAGGTTTCCGCGCTGGAGTGGGACGCCTGCGCCGGCGCCGGCAATCCCTTCGTGAGCCACGCTTTCCTGAGCGCGCTCGAGGACAGCGGTTCGGCAAGCGCGCGCACGGGTTGGCTGCCACAGCATGCCGTATTGCGCGGGGAAGCCGGCCAGGTGGTCGCAGTCGCTCCGATGTACGCCAAGTCGCACAGCTATGGCGAATATGTCTTCGACCACGGGTGGGCACACGCATTCGAACGTGCCGGCGGCGATTATTATCCGAAGCTGCAGGTCGCTGCACCGTTCAGCCCGGCGCCTGGGCCTCGGCTCCTGCGCCATCCCGACGCTGGTGTACCCGTGGCGGCGCTGGCATCGGCGCTGGAGAAGGCGTGTCAGTCACTCGACCTGTCGTCGGTGCATGTCACCTTCTGCACCGAACCGGAGTGGCAGGAACTAGGGCAGGCGGGATGGCTGCAGCGGATCGGCATGCAGTTTCATTGGGAGAATGCCGGCTATTCCAGCTTCGATGACTTCCTGGGCGCATTGTCGTCGCGCAAGCGCAAGGTGCTGCGGCGCGAGCGGCGCGATGCCAACGCGGCTGGCCTGACATTCCATGCGCTGAACGGCGCCGATATCACCGAGGCGCACTGGGACGCGTTCTATCGGTTCTATCGCTCGACCGTCGATCGCAAGTGGGGATCGGCTTATCTGTCGCGCTCGTTCTTTTCATTGCTGGGCGAGCGGCTGGGCGAGCGCGTGGTGCTGATGATCGCGGAGAATGCCGGCAAGCCGGTGGCAGGTGCGCTGAACCTCGCCGGAAGCGAGGCGCTCTATGGGCGCAACTGGGGCTGCCGCGGCGACTGGCCATTTCTGCATTTCGAACTTTGCTACTACCGGGCGATTGATTGGGCGATCGAACACGGTCTGCAGCGCGTGGAGGCAGGTGCGCAGGGGCGGCATAAGATCCAGCGCGGTTATATGCCGAAGCCGACGTTCTCGGCGCACTGGGTTGCCCATCCGGGACTGCGACGGGCGATCAGCAATTTCCTCGACGACGAACGCCGCGGCATACGCGCCGAAATGGTGGCACTCGAGCAGCAGTCTCCTTTTCGCAAGGACGCTGAGTCCGACTGACGATGCTGCCGCCGCACGTCGTCGCCGTCGTGCTGTTGGCGGCCGTGTTGCATGCGGGATGGAATGTCGCGGTACGCGCTGGTCGCGATCGGCGCCGCGAGTCGGCGCTGATGCTGGTCGGCGGTGCAGTGCTGGCGGTTGTATTGTTGCCATTCCTGCCAGCGTTGCCGGCAGCAGCCTGGCCGTACGTGCTGATCTCATCGCTGCTGAACGGCGTGTTCTTCATCCTGGTGGCGGAAGCCTATGCGCATGGCGGCATCGCGCTCGCCTATCCGCTGATGCGCGGTGTTGCGCCGATGCTGACGCTGGTGACGTCCTGGCTGCTGCTTGGCGAGGCGTTGCCGCCGCTTGCGTGGATCGGCATAGCCGCGATCTGCGGCGGCGTGGTGACGCTGGCGCGGCGTCGCGGCGATGTCGCTGAAGCGAGGGCGGCGCGCTTCGCGCTGGCGAATGCCGTGGTCATATCTGCCTATACGCTGAACGATGCGGTCGGGGTGCGTCTCTCGCACACGCCGCTGACCTATACGCTGTGGATGTTTCCGTTGTCCGCCATACCGACATTGCTATGGCTGGGGCGTTCCACTTCGCTACATGTGCCAAGCCTTGTGGAGGCGGCACGCGGTATCTGTGGCGCAGGCGCGAGCATCGGCGCCTATTCGCTGGTGCTATGGGCGATGACGCGTGCGCCGGTCGCGCCGGTGGCGGCGCTGCGCGAAACCAGCATCCTGTTGGGTGTGGTGCTGGCGCGGCTGTTGCTTGGTGAGCGTCCTGGCCGGCGTGGCTGGAGCGGCGCGGCCGCGATTGCCGCGGGGGCCGCACTGCTTCGTTTGGCTCCGGGGTAGCTTGAATGGCTGCCAGGCTGTGGAAAGAATCAATTGATCCGAGCGCGGTCTACAATCGCCTCTGTGTCGAGGCCACGCGGCAGCGTGCCGAACGCGTGCCCCCAGTCGCCATCAAGGCGCGTAGCGCAGAACGCATCGCTCACCGCCGGTGCAGAATGACGCACCAGCAAGCTGGCCTGGAGCGCCAGCGCCATCATTTCGACCAGCCGGCGCGCGTGTGATTCAAGTCCCGAGATATCCTTAAGACGAAGCGCAAGATTGTCGGCAAACGCATCCAGCTGAGCATTCGCACCCCGGGCCTTGGCAACTTCACCGAGGAACAGTGCGGTGGTCTCTGGCTCGCGCTGCATCGAGCGGAAGACGTCAAGACATATGACGTTGCCTGTCCCTTCCCAGATGCCGTTGAGTGGCGCCTCACGGTAGAGGCGCTCCATGAGATGATCGGCGATGAAGCCGTTGCCCCCATGGCATTCGAGCGCCTCCGCAACGAATTGTGGTGCGCGCTTGCAGGCCCAGTACTTTGCGATCGGCGTGGCAATACGTGAAAAGAGTGCTTCTGCTTTCTCAGTTGCAGATCCATCCAGGGCTTGAGCCAGACGCATCGACATCCACATCATGGCTTCGCTCTCGACCGCCAGGTCGGCGACCACGTTCCGCATGAGCGGCAGGTCCACGAGGCTACGTTGGAAGGCCCGCCGATTACTGGTGTGGTGGATGATTTGTGACAGTGCCTGCCGCATCAGGCCTGTGGAACCGATGGCAAAATCGATACGCGTTGCATGCGCCATCTCGATGATAGTGCGAACGCCGCGCCCCTCCTCACCAAGCATGACGGCATGGAGGTCGTAAAATTCCACTTCGCTGCTCGCGTTGGACTTATTTCCGCATTTGTCTTTCAGACGCTGCAGCTTGAGACGATTGCGGCTGCCATCGGGCAACCATCCCGTGGCGACGAAGCAAGACAATCCTTTGTCTGTTTGCGCAAGCGTGAGAAAGAGATCGCTCATCGGCACCGAGAAAAACCACTTATGGCCGGTGATCACGTACGGTGCACCGGAGCCGCGCCGGGCCGTGGCCGGACGGGCGGTGGTGATGGTCGCACGCAGGTCGGAGCCACCCTGCTTCTCCGTCATCGCCATGCCAACGGTGATGCCGGCTTTTTCCGTCGGGTAGATGGGGCGAGGATCGTAAGCCGGCCGATTGATGAGAGGCCCCCATTCGGCAAGCAGCGCCGGATCGTGCCGCAACGCGGCGATCGAAGCGAAGGTCATGCCCATTGGGCAGCAGATGCCGTTCTCGCCCTGGTTCCAGAGATAGCTCAATGCGGCACGGACAACATGGGCGCCGGGCTGACTGTGCGTCCAGGCAAACGAATGCGCTTCGCAACCGAAGATCAGCCCCATCAGCTCGTGATAGGCAGGATGGAATTCGACCAAGTCGACGCGATTGCCGAAGCGATCATGCGTGCGTAGCTCTGGCAGATGCCGGTTGGCCTGGCGGGCAAGATGCTGAACTCTGGCGCTGCCGACCAAAGCTCCTGTTCGCTTCAGGTGTTCGGCCGACCACTGGGCGCCGAAGGCCCGCACCGCCTCCTGTAGCGGTTTGTCGCCCGAATAGAGATCGCAGTCTTCAAGCGAGCCCGGCTGATTCATCACCTCGTGCGTGGCGTAGCCGGCCGCCTGCTGGTCCAAATTGGGATGCGTGGCCAACCCGGGCATCGATCCGTCTCCCTGCTATTCCGCCTGAACGAACGCGACGCCGTCTTCCTCGAACACCGCACATGTCAGGTTGCCGCCGTGGCCAGCACCGGTGTCGATGCCGATGCGATTGTTGCGGATCGTCGGCGACGGGCTCGCGGAATGACCGTGCACGACGACCACGCCAAAATCTTGTTCGCTGGCCAGGAAGCTCTGGCGGATGCCGAGCAGGTCGTCCTCGCTCTGGGCGTCGAGCGAGACGCCGGGCCGGATGCCAGCATGCACGAACAGGTAATTGCCTTCTCGGTAGTGGGTCGCCAACCCTTCGAGGAAGGCGATGTGCTCGGCAGGCAAATGCGAGCGCCATTCTCCGCGCTGGGTATCTGCGGCAATACCCCAGCTACGTAGGGCAGCGTCACCGCCGATATGCAGCCAATCAGTCGCCGCAGCGCCTTCGCCCGACAGTGCCTGCAGAGCCGTGCGTTCATGATCGCCCATCAGATTGATGGTGTGCAGACCCACAACGGGGGTACCTGCGGCCAGGAGTTCAACGACGCCGGCACTGTCGGGTCCGAAGTCGATGTAGTCACCGAGGTGGATCAACAGTGCCGAAACCGGTGGGCGTCGTGCGATGTCGTCGGCGATGGCGGCGTGCAACTGTCGCAGCTGCGGCAGGCAACCGTGGATGTCACCGATGGCGTAGACCCGACGGCCACGCGGCAGCCGACCGGGTGAGAGCACAAAGTGCAACGACGATGCATCAGTCGGGATGCGCCGCGGACGCCAGGTCGGTACGCTTGTGGCATCGAGTTCCGCGCGGACGCGGGGCCGCGCAAGCCGGCGAGCAGGTCGTCGCATGCTACGCATTATCCCGGTGCCGTTGTGCGCCGGCAATGCCGCGGACTAGCTCATCGTACGAGCCCGTGATTCACGCTCTCCGACGTTTACGCCTCGGGCGATCACGGGCTAGGCTCGCATAGGACAAGCGAGTGGAGGGAACCGTTGGCGAAGATTACCTTCCCGGTCGAGGCCGGCCATATCATGCTGTTTGCGCGCGCCATCGGCGACTACAATCCGGTGTACCACGATGCCGACGCGGCGAAGAAGACCGAGGTTGGCGGCATCATCGCATCGCCGACATTTCCGCAGGCAGTTGCACAGTTCGACCCCGAATATCCGCTGCGCTGGCGTCCGGGCCAGCCATGGTTCGGCTCCGGCAAGACGGCGAGCGGCGTCGAGAATCGGCCATCCGGCGGTGGCGGGCTGCATGCTGAACAGCACTTCGAATACCACCGTCCCTTACGGCCCGGCGACGTGCTGACGGTCGAGCATCGCCAGGGCAACACCTGGGAGCGCGAGAGCAAGCGGGCAGGCAAGCTGACGTTCCGCGAGCGCATTGCGGAATATCGTGATCAGAACGGCGAACTTGTCGTTACCGCGCGCAGTGTCGGCGTGACGACGGAACGTCCGGTGGAACGGAGCTGAGGGGGACCCCGCGATGGCACTCAAGGCGAGCCAGCTCAAGGTCGGCGACACGCACAGCGAGCGTGTGGTCGAGAATCTCACTCGCACGCAGATCGTCATGTATTGCGGCGCATCGGGTGATTACAACCCGCTGCATGCGGACGAGGTCTATGTGACGCAGAAGGCCGGGTACCCGAGTGTATTTGCACACGGAATGCTGACCATGGGCCTGACCGGGAAGATGTTGACCAACTATGTCGGCGTTGGGCGGGTGACAAAGTTCGGCGTGCGGTTCACCAACCAGGTATGGCCCGGCGACGACCTCGATGCGAAGGCGACAGTCACCGCTCTTCGAGAGGAGGGTGGCAAACATTACGTTGATCTGGCGTTGTCGACCACCAACCAGGATGGGAAGGAAGTCGCCTCGGGGTCAGCCACTGCGCGCGTTGATCCGTAGCGAACGCCGGTCCTTCCGCACGTAGCTGCGGATGGGCTGGATCCCCGCCCCCGCCCCCGCCCCCGCATTCGCAGGGGCAGGCTTTGCGCGGGGAGGACGGCGTACTGTGCGTTCTATACCCAGCGGAGGCTGGGTTGGCTGCCGAGCAGATGCTGGCCAACGGTTTCGAAATGCGAGCGGCGCCCCTGCACCTGCTGGGTCACGGTGTTGATGTCGCGAAACCGCCGTTCGAACGGGTTGGCATCGAAGATCGCTGTGGCGCCGGCCTCGTGATAGGCGACATCGACAACTTCCTTGGCCTGGTGAATTGCATAGGTGGATGCCTGGCGGATACGCATGCGCTGGTCGGTGTTCAGTTCGCCGGCGATTGCCACTTCCACCTGCGTACTAGACAGCACCTGGATCAGCCATGAGCGGGCCGAATGCAACTTCGCATCGGCGATGCCGATCGCCGACTGGATCATCGCGCTGTCGCGCAGGGAGGCCTGGGTCAGAGCCGGGGTCTTGCCGCGTGCCAGATCGATGAACGCGTCCAATGTGGCGCGCGCAATGCCAAGGGCGACAGCGGCGAAGCCTGACGCATAGATGTTCATGCCGCTAAACCGGTAAAGAAGACCAGACTCGCGTCGTTCGTCGGGGCGGTCGCGGGTCAGCGTGTGGGCATCGTCGACGAACAGATCCTTCACCGTGTAAGTGTCGCTGCCGGTACCGCGCAGACCGACGACCTGCCAGACATCTTCGATCTTGGCGCGCTCGCGGGGGAACAGCATCGTGCGCTCCCAGGTGCGGCCATCAGGATAGCGTTGAGGAGTGTCATCAACTTCGAAGCAGGGACAATGTGCGCCGAGCCATGTCGCGTGACGGCTCCCGCTGGCGAACGCCCAGGTGCCGCTCACACGCCATCCGCCGTCGGTGCGGATCGCCTTTGCACCGGGGCCCTGACCCCAGGCAAGCACATCGCGCTTGCCGCCAAAAACTTCACGGGCGGCCGCAGGCTCCAGGTAGGCGGCGGACAGCGAACAACCCGAACCCTGGTTCATGCACCAGGCGACGGAGGCATCTCCACTCGCGATGGCTTCGACGCACTGGATGTAGGTTGCAGGATCCAATTCGGCGCCTCCCAGTGAACGCGGCACGAGCAGACGGAACATGCCGTCCGCGTGCATCGCATCCAGAACGTCGCCAGGCAGTTCGCAGGCAACATCGATGCGTGGCGCGGCGGCAGTGAGCAACGGCGCCAGCTTGCGAGCGCGGGCTATGTGGTCCGCTGCAACGCCGGCATCGTGAACGTCCATCGATTGTTTCCTCTGTCGCTTCGATTTGCACGCTACACCGGCATGGCAGGACCGGACAGGGCCGCCTATCTTGGTCGGCATGGATGAGCGCGCCGCGCTGTTGGACGAGATCGCGCACGAAATGCGCGAGACCGCGCGGTGGACCGGGCGCACCACGCTGTCGCCGCGGGTCGCGGACGCATTGGCCAAGGTGAAGCGCGAGGCGTTCGTCGCACCGGGGACAGAGCCGGCTGCGTACGAAAACAGGCCGTTGCCGATCGGGCATGGCCAGACGATTTCGCAACCGTTCGTCGTTGCCTTGATGACGGAGTTGCTGGACCTGCAGCCGGCTGAGAGGGTTCTGGAGGTTGGAACGGGCTCCGGCTACCAGACCGCGATGCTCGCGGAAATAGCGGATAGGGTCTATTCGATCGAGGTGATCCCGGAGCTCGCTGAGCGCGCCGCTGTGGCACTCAGCAGCCAAGGTTATGCGAACGTTGAGTTGCGCACCGGCGACGGTGGTCTCGGCTGGCCAGAGCAAGCCCCGTTCGACGCGATCATCGTCACTGCCGCGGCACCCGACGTGCCTCGGGCACTGCTGGATCAGCTTCGCCCAGGTGGGCGCATGATGATACCGGTTGGACCGCGCCATGGCGATCAGGAGCTGTTGCTGATCTCCAAGAATGCCGTCGGCATCGGGGTGCGGCGCAGCGTCCTGCCAGTCGCTTTCGTGCCGCTGACCGGCGGCGGGCGCGGTTGACCGTGGTGCGATTGACGTACTTGGGGCTCGCCGATACTACCCGCCGGTAGGGATCGTGCAGAAGGGGAGCAACACGTGAGCGAACCCGAGACGTCGACGGTCGATGTCAACGGCTATCCCACCCGTGTCTGGCGCAAGGGCAGCGGGCCAAGGCTGGGCTTTTTGGCCGGCTTCGGCGGCCTGCCGAGGTGGGTGCCATTCCTCGATGAACTGGCGAAGAGCCGTACGTTGATCGTGCCGTCACTGCCCGGTTTTCCCGGCGGCGATCGCGGCCATTCGGCGCTCGACACGCATCTGGACTGGCTGCTCGCGGTGCGCGAATTGCTGGCAAAGTCCGGTCTGGAAGGCGCGGATCTCGCGGGTAGTTCTGTCGGCGCCTCGATGGCCGCGGAAATGGCGGCACTGTGGCCGGCGAGCGTACGCCGATTGGCGCTGATTGCGCCGTTCGGTCTGTTTGATGAAGCCGATCCGCCAACCGATCCCTGGGCGCAGCGTGCGGATGCGCTTCCCGGACTGATGTGCGCTGATCCGGAGATCTGGAAAGCGCTCAAGGAAGTCCCCGAGGGGGCGAATTCCGTCGAATGGCCGATCGAGCAGACACGCGCCAGCGAAGCAGCGGCACGCATCTTCTGGCCATTGGGCAACACCAAACTGGAGAAGCGACTGAAGTTGATCCAGGCGCCGACATTGCTGATCTGGGGTGAGCAGGATCGCATCATGCCGCGCAGCTATGCCGATCGCTTCACGCAAGGGATTGCTGGGCGGACCGAGACCGCGGTGATTGCCGGCGCAGGGCACCTCGCCGAGTTGGATAGACCAGCCGAGGTTGCCGCCGCCATCGTCCGTTGGACCGACTGAGGAGTTCCGCGCATGCCGCTTGATCCGGATGCCGAAAAACTGCTGGCAATGATGCGCGAGGCGGGACGGCCGCCGATGGAGACGTTGTCACCGGAGGAGGCGCGCCAGGGTTTCAAGGCAGGACGGGCCGCCGTGCAGCCCGATCCGCAGGATGTGGCCGAGGTGCGCGATCTATCCTGCACGGGTCCACATGGTACGATCCCGCTGCGCTCCTATCGTCCACTCGGCACCAAGATCGACGAGGTGCTGCCGGCGCTGGTGTATTTCCATGGTGGTGGTTGGCTGCTGGGCGATCTTGAGTCGCACGACGTGCAGTGCCGACACTACGCGAATGCTGCGAAGTGCCGTGTGGTCTCGGTCGATTATCGTATGGCGCCGGAATACAAATTTCCGGCGGCGGTCGATGATTGCGCCGCGGCGACCGGCTGGGTGATCGCGCAGTCAGATGCGTTGCACATCGATTGCACGCGGGTTGCGGTTGGCGGTGATTCGGCTGGCGGCAACTTGGCGGCGGTGATCGCGCTGATGGCACGGAATGGCGAGCTTCCGCCGCTGGCGTTCCAGGTGCTGGTGTACCCGGTGACCGATCTTGGGATGACGCACGAGTCGTATGCGCGGGTGACCGAGGGCGTGCCGCTGACGGCGAAGACCATGGATTGGTTTATCGACCACTACCTGCATGGCCCGAAGGATCGCGCTGACTGGCGTGCCTCACCGCTACGGGCTGCTGATCTGTCGGGTGTGGCGCCGGCGCTGGTTCTGACCGCCAGCTATGATCCGTTGTGCGACGAAGGCGTGGCATATGCCGAGAGGCTGGAGCGCGAGGGCGTGCACGTGATCCATCTGCATTTCTCGGACCAGCTGCATGGGTTTGTTGGACAGGGCCGAATCATCCGCGCCGGCACGATGGCGCTGGATATGGTCAGTGCAGCCTTGAAGAAGGCGCTCTGGGTGTGAGCCGTCTGCTTCTGAAGAATTGCTTCGACACTGCGTCGCAATGACCGTCTGACAGCGGACGTTGTCAGACAGTCACCTTACTTCGCGCGCCCACCATCTGTAGCGCAAGGTCAGCCATGCGCTGGCACATGTCCTCGAGGCGAAGGCGTCCCTCGGGTCGATGCCAGGTATAGGCCCACGATATCATGCCGCCGATGGCAAGTGCCGTAAGGTTGACGTCCGGGGTCTCGAACTCGCCGGCGGTCACACCTTCGGTCAGCAGGTTGGACAACACGCGGTCGAACTTCTTGCGAAGCGCGTTGATCTCGGCGAGCGCGTCTGCCGCCAGATTCTTCTCTTCGCGAAAATAGATCGCGATATTTGCCTGACGCGACAGAACGACCTGGGTGAAACCGACGATGGCCTGATGCAGGCGGGCGGTGGGTGATCCCGGCACCTTGGCAGCGCGACTCACCGCCTCCAGCGACAATTCGATGGTGGGCTTGCACAGCGCGGCGAGGAGGTCGGTCTTGCTGCGGAAATGGGTATAGATGAACGGCTTGGTGACACCAAGTTCTGCCGCGATGTCGTCGAGCGTGGTACCAGTGAAGCCGCGTTCATAGAACAGTTTGACTGCTTCCTCCAGAATACGCTCGCGCTTGTAGGCCAGTATCTCCTCACGCATAACCCGGTTATCCATAGTGCTGCCCATTATGTTAGCCTTGTTGTGGCGCAAGGGGAAGGAAACCAGCCAGGGAGGTAGATATGGCGGGATTGTTGGATGGCAAGTCGGCCCTGATCACCGGCGGTGGTGGAGGCATCGGACGCGCGACGGCGTTGGCTTTCGCACGCGAGGGGGCTCGGGTTGCCGTGGCAGACGCGTCCGAGGCGACGGCGCAGGAGACTGTGGCGCTGATCAACAAGGGCGGCGGCCAGGCGATGACGCTGACCGGCGACGTCACCGATGCTCGGGTGGTGGAGGGCCTGGTGAAGTCGGTGGTCACCACCTACGGGCGCCTGGACTGTGCATTCAACAACGCCGGTATCGCCGGTTGGCAGGTCGATGCGTCGGGGAAGAAGACGGCGGATTGGTCGGAGGAGTCGTTCGACCGGATGATCGCGGTCAACCTGAAGGGCGTGTGGTTGTGCATGAAGTACGAGCTGCAGCAGATGGTTGCCCAGGGCGGCGGCGCGATCGTCAACACGGCGTCGATCGCCGGCCTGATCGGACTCCCGACCTCATCCGCCTATGTCGCCGCGAAGCACGGCGTGGTGGGGCTGACCAAGACCGCCGCGTTGGAATACGCCGATGACAAGGTTCGGGTGAATGCGGTGTGCCCTGGTTACATCGAGACGAGAATGACCGAGGACACGATGCGGCGGCGGGGTGAACAGTTGATGTCCGTGGTGCCGTTCCACCGAATGGGCAAGCCAGAGGAGATCGCGGAGATGGTGCTGTGGCTGTGCTCGGAGCGTGCTTCCTATGTCAGCGGCGCCGCCTATAACGTCGATGGCGGCTACATGGCGACATAGTCAGGCGGCTCAGGCGTTGGTGATTCCGCCATCGACGGTGATCGTCTGCCCGTTCACGTAAGACGAATCCTTCGAGCAAAGGAAGCGGATCACCGACGCGACTTCTGCCGGTTGGCCATAGCGTTTCAGCGGGATCTCGTTCTTATAGCCCTCGCCGCGTTCGGCGATGGTCTCGGCTGCCATGCGCGTATCGATCAGTCCAGGTGCAACCGCGTTGACCAGAACGTCTGGCGCCAGGCGGCGCGCCAGTGACCTGGTAAGGCCGACCAACCCGGCTTTCGCAGCAGCGTAGGGCGGATAGCCGGCGCTGCCGCGGCGATAGGCGACTGAACTGGTAAGCACGATGCGTGCCGGCCCGTCGCGGTTGTCGTACCGGCTCGCGAAGGCGACTGCAAGATCATAGGCGTTGGTCAGGTTGGCGGCGATCGCTCGATCCCAGACGCCGTGGTCTGTTGCTTCGAACGGATCGCGCTCGAACAAGCCAGCGAGATGGATGAGTGCCGCAACCTTGGCACCCGCGCTATCCAGCGCCTCGGCGCAGGCCTGCGGTGTGTCCAATGTCGATTGCAACGTGCCGATGCGCGCGGTGCCGAGGTCTACGCGGGCTCGCGACAACCGGTCTGCGTCTTTGTCCACCAGGATGACGTGCGCGCCGTGGGCAAGCAGCGTGCGCACCGTCTCAACGCCGATGCCACCAGCGCCTCCGGTGACCACGATTCGTTTGCCGGCGAACTCGGCCATGGTGCGCGAGCCTCCGATTGAAAATGTGACGCCGCACCAATGTGCTTATCGATCGGTCGCTCTGTAAGCAACCCGCGCAACGTCAGGGCGGCGGGTGATGGCACACGACCACCTGGCTGTTCCTGGCGGCACGGTCCGTGCGAAGCATCAGACGCGGTGGCTTCGTGGGCGACTTCACCCGCCATTTGCGCGCACATGTGGCGCTCGTCACAATATTTCAGCAACTCATGCACGATACTGTTGTCTGAACCTGAAGTGGGTGCCGCCGTGTCAGGATGTGAGACTGCCGAGGTGCTGTCGTTCCGGACGGGACATCTCAGCCGCTACGACTGGGCCACCCTCAGCCAATGGAGCAGAGCCTTGCGGGACTGCAACGCTGCCGAGTTCTGCGTGTGCTCGGAAAGCGACACCGATAGCGCCGTTGACTTTGACCGCGTGGTGCTTCGCGTGCAAAACGACGCGTTCCGGACCTACGTGATCTATCGCCCAACCTGCTATCCGCGCTGGGTGACGGTCACACCTGACACGCCGGAAGAGGGCGTCGTCCGTGAAACGCGAAGCCTGCGTGAGGCTCTCAATGCGATCCGGCCGGCGCTGCCGGAAGTGACTGGCGTCGTGCTGCCATTTCGACGGAAGGCTGCATGACAGGGGCGAACGCGCGCTTGTGGCGTGGATGGGCCGGTTGCCTCCTATTTCGTCTACTGGGCCAGCAGCCTGGCGTAATCCAGTGTAGCCATCACCTGCACGCGCCGCATGTACCGTGGCTCGTCGGGCAGATAGTCGCCGATTGCGTTGTGCATCGTGCCGATGTTGTCCCACATCAGCACATCACCAACCGTCCAGTGATGTGCGTATAGATATTCGGCGCGCTCCTGATGGCGGAACAGGAAATCAAGAATCTCGCCACTCTCCTGCGGGTCCATGCCGTCGATGGACATCGTATACCCAACATTGGCGTAGAGGACCATGCGGCCGGTGATCGGATGGCGGCGGAAGATCGGCTGTGACACGGGTGGCTTCTTCGCCCGCTGCTCCGGCGTCAGAGGCTTCCGCGTCGATCCAGGCTTCGCCACCATCATATCCCAGAACTTGGCGAAGTCGTGCGTGGCGGTGCGGCCTTCCAGCTTGTGCTTGAGCGCGTCGGGCAGGTCCTCGTAGGCAGCGTGCATGTTGCGGAACTGCGTTTCACCGAGCGGCTTGCCACCGCGCATCGGCACATGCTGCGCGTGCAGAATGTTGGCGAGAGCGATGTCATGGCTGTACGACATGTCGGTGTGCCAGCCTTGGCCCGCGTCGTTGGCTCCAATCTGCTTCCCGTCTTTTCTGATGTTGGACAGGATCATCATCTCGGGATGGTTCGGTTCGTGGTAGGCGTTGGCGACGTTGATCTCGAGCTCGCCAAACCGGCGGCCGAACGCCGCAAGCTGGTCGGTGTCAAGCATCTGCTGCGGGAAGCACAGGACGCCGTGCTCTCCGAGTGCGCGCAGGATCGATCGGAAGTCGCCATCTGACAGCGGGTGTGCCAGATCGATCCCATTCGCCTGCGCCCCGAGTGTCTGGCCGCTTGGGATGATGTGCATCGGTGCCTCCTTCGCAGAAGGCCAGAATGGACCCTCAGGCCGCGTCGTGAAAGATGATGCCGAGGGTCTGTCGGACGCCGCTGGTCACCCGGCTGACGCCGTGGCGCATCACAACGCGGTACACGCCGCGTGTCCCCTGAACCGGGCGGTGATGGACCGGAAACACCACTGCCTCCCCCTGCGACAGGGGCACGACGGCCGGTCGGGACTGCGCGCGTGGCCGTTGCTCGACCAACACGAACTCACCGCCGGTGAAGTCCTTCTGAGGCTCGCTCAGCAGGACGGTCAGTTGCAACGGAAACACCAGCGGACCGTAAAGGTCCTGGTGCAGGCAATTGTAATCGTCACTGGTGTAGCGCAGCAGCAGCGGGGTAGGGCGGGTCTGTCCCGCCGCGTGGCATTGCGCAAGAAACGCGTTGAGGGTCGGCGGAAAGCGCTCCGGTTCATGCAGCGCAGTGCGCCATTCGTTGGCGATGGCGGCGAGCGGCGGATACAGGGCGCTGCGCAGACTGGCGACCGGGTCTGGCAACGGATAGGCGAGATACTTGTATTCCCCACGGCCAAAATTGTGGCGCTGCATGACGACGCGGCTGCGGAACCGACCATCGTCATCGTAGAGTGCGGCGATGGCGCGGCACGTGGCCGGGTCGAGCGCCGGAACCGTGAAGTAGCCGTTGGCCGCCAGGTCAGCTGCCGCACTTTGCCAATCGATGGTCGCGCAATGCTTGGTCATGCGGAAGAGTTGGTGGCTCGCACCGGAATTGTCCCTCCGATTGTTGCCGTCGCATCAACGATATTCGACGCGAAGATGATGAACCAGCGGGTTGTCTCGCTCCGCCCGCGTCAACTGGCGGAACTGGCGGCTCGGACGCCCAAGGTGGCGGCGACGGTACTCCGCCATGCTGAATGATGGAGACGGATCGATATCACGATATGTTCCGGCCTGGAGGAAATGCGCGAACGGGTCGCGGTTGGTGCCAAGTTCATCGGCGTGCTGCCCCACGTACCAAGCCACATCGAAGAGCGGCGTTGGGCTGACCGTCTGACCGCGCCGGTGCGCGAGGAAATGTGCCAACGCCGATTCACCTGCCGGGACATCGTATTGCAGACGGTACCATGGTGGATCGAAATACGGTACCGGTCGCCGGCCGACAGCCTCTCCTTCGAGGATGTAGTGAACGAGGGGATTGATCTGCAGCCGTTCGACCTGCGGATTGGTCCGCAGGTACCAGCTGGTGTCGAAATAGATGTTCGGTTTGCGCCTCTCGCGCCAGCCATATTCGCAGAAGTGTTCGGTTGGATCGTGCTCTGCCTCGTGCACGTCGCTGCCATTCGTCAGGTAGTAGTTCGCGTCGAGCAGATGCGACGCGGCAATGACGCCGAGGTCGGGAAGCGGCTTTTGCCCGTTGCGCAACGCATCGTCGAGGTAATGCGCAAACGGGTCATCGCCCGTGGTCGGATCGTCGCAATACGGCGGAAGATGGAGCACAGACCAAAGCGCGGGTATCGGCGCATATCGGCCCGATGTTCGCTGGACGAGGAAATGGGCCAGGGTCACCGCATCGGCAGGAACGCCGTAGGCACTCCGATACCAGGCTGGATCGAAATGCTGAATCGGGCGCCGCCCTTCGCACTCGCCGTGACGGAGGTAGTGCAGCAGTGGGTTCATATCGGCTGCATGCACGTCCGGGTACTGTTCGAGATACCAGGCGGGATCGAAATAAAGATTTGGCCTGCGGCCTTCGCGCCAGCCATAGCGACAAAAGTGCAGTAATGGGTCTAGCTCAGATGCCCGCACGTCCGGGTTCTCCAGCAGGTACCACGCCGCATCGAACAATCCGGATATGTCCAGTTCTTCAATTTCCGCCGGGTCGTGTTCGATTTCGTGCACGACGCGCTCAGCCGGCCGTGATGCCCATCGGTTGCTGCGCTCGCTCTTGCGCCAGCGCTGATGCGACCTCGGCGATCACCGCATCCCAGTCACCGGGTGTCGCCTGACGGAACAGCCGTGCGGTTGGATACCAGGGGCTATCGGTGCGGTCGAGAAGCCAACGCCAGTCGCTGGCCTTGGGCAACAGGATCCAGACCGGCCGGCCCATCGCACCGGTCAGATGCCCGATCGCGGTATCTACGGTGATAACGAGGTCCAGGTTGGCGATGACGGCGGCGGTCTCGCCGAAGTCCGTGAGATCGGCGGAGAGATCGGTAAGACCGGGGAACTGTGCGAGCGCCGGCTTGTCCGCTGCGGGAAGGGGCTTCTGGAGGGAGACGAAACGCGCTCGATGAGCCGTGGCGATCGGCGCCAGACGGCGCAAGGATATGGAGCGTCGACGGTCATTCGGATGCGTGGACCGTCCGGCCCAGGCGAGGCCGATGCGATAGAGATGGTTGGGCAGTGTTGCGTCCAGCCGTTGCCGCCATGCCGCGATCCGGTCCTGTTCGGCAAACAGGTAGGGGATTTTGGCCGGGATCGTCTTAAGATTGGTATGGACCAGCCCTGGCAGGCTGGACAGACGGCAATGCGCAGCATGGGCAGGCACGTCCGTCCAGCGATGGCAGTATTGTTTCACGCCAGGGATCTTGGCCAGAAGCGGACTCAATTCGGCGCTGCAACCCAGGATCAGCTCTGCGCAGCGGTCAGCGATCAGCGGAATATAACGGGCGAACTGGATGGTATCGCCATAGCCCTGGTCGCCCACCAGCAACAGGCGGCCGTTCTGAATGCGCATACCATTCCAGGCAGCGGAGGTGATCTTCGGCAGCGTTCCCTTGCCCGCCTCCGTCTGGTTGCGCCACTCGTACTCGATCCAACCCGGATCGAACTGTCCCGTCGCCAGTAGATTCTGGCCGAGGGCCAGATGCCCATCGGCGTGGTCGGGGCGCAGCCCAATTGCGCGCAGCAGGCAGGCGATCGCCTGCGCACGATCTTCGAGATCGGTGAATACCAGCGAGAGGCTTACCAGATGGTCGGCGTTCTGCGGGTCAAGCCGGACCGCTTCCTGGCCGGCCCGCTGCGCGTCCTGGAGGCGATAGGTCATCCTGTACAGGCCGCTCAGATTGGCATACCAGCTTGCCACACCCGCGCGCAGACCGATCGCCCGCTCCAGCATTGGGATGCCTCGCTCCGGATCTCCGGTGTGCGCGGAGATCATGCCGAGCAAGGCGAGGGCGGTGGGGTTGTCGGGGACAACGGCCAGAACGTCGTTGCAGATTCCTGCGGCTTCACCGAAGCGCTTGGTTTGCGCTGCGGTCTGGGCACGGGCAAGTGCCTGTTCTGGCGCCTCGCTCGCTGCGGCCAGCGTCGTTCCGTTCATGCAGCTGACGTCCTCCCGCGCCTCGAACGGGGAGCTTGTTTAGGCTGCGGACCTCAGGTGTTGCAACTATGGCGCGAGGTGAAGACTATCGACTGGTTATCCGGTCGATTTCAGCCAGTTCTTCGGCCGACAGCTTCCATTGGCCGGTCTTCACGTTCTGCTCGAGTTGCTCTGGTTTGGTCGCACCGGCGATGACACTGGCAACCGGATTCTGTGCCAGGAGCCAACTGAATGCCAAATCCAACATCGAGCGGCCGTGCCGTTCGGCGAAATCACCAAGTTTCTCGGCGATTTCCCAGTTTTGCTCCGTCAGGTAGCGGTCGGCCAGCCGCTGCGTGTTGGCAAGTCGCGTCCCTGCCGGGAGGGCGACGTTGCGCCGATATTTGCCTGTCAGCAGCCCACTCGCCAGAGGAAAGAACGGCAGCAGTCCCAATCCAAGCTTGCGCATGGCGGGCATCAACTCGGCCTCGGGCTTGCGGAACACCAGAGAGTATTCGTCCTGGCAGGAAATGAATGCATTCAGCCCGCAGGTCTTCGCTGTCCATTGCGCCTCCATCACCTGCCAGGCTGGGAAGTTCGAGCAGCCGATGTAACGGACCTTGCCCTGGCGGACGAGGTCGTCGAGCGCGCGCATGGTCTCCTCGATCGGTGTGAGCGGATCCGGCTGGTGAATCTGGTAAAGATCGATCCAGTCAGTGCGCAGGCGACGCAGACTGTCTTCAACCTCGCTCATGATGTAGCGACGTGAACCACCAACCTTCACGCCTTCGTCGTCCATCGGCATGCCGAATTTGGTGGCAAGGACGATGCGTTTGCGCTCGTCGCCGAGGATCTGGCCCATGCAGGTTTCCGAGCCACCACGTTCGCCATAGGTGTCGGCGGTGTCGAATAAGGTGATACCGAGATCGAATGCCTTGTGGATGACCTTGCGCGTGTCTTCCAGGTCGATGCGACCACCGAAGTTGTTGCAGCCGAGCCCAATCGAGGAGACGCGCAGACCGGATGCGCCGAGGTTGCGGATTTCCAACTTGGAGTTCCTTGGTTCAGAAGGTGAGCAAGCGGGCGACATCCTTGCCGCGCTCCGCCGGCGCGTCAAAATCGAGCGCGGGTCCGATCGGGACGATACCGGTGGGATTGATTCGCTTATGGCTCTGGTAGTAGTGCCGCTTTATGTGCATAAAATTTACCGTCTGCGCGATGCCTGGGATCTGATAAATGTCGCGGATGTAGGCCCATAGGTTCTTGTAATCGACGATCCGTCGGACGTTGCACTTGAAGTGGCCATGGTAGACGGCATCGAAGCGCACCAAGGTTGTGAACAGGCGGATGTCCGCCTCGGTGAGCGTGTCGTCGCATAGGAAGCGCGACTGGGACAGGATGTCGTCCAGCCAGTCCAGCGTCTCAAACAGTGGCGTCACCGCTTCCTCATAGGCGGATTGTGTTGTCGCGAAACCGGCCTTGTAGACGCCATTGTTGAGCGTATCGTAGATACGGGCATTCAACGTATCGATTTCGTCGCGCCTGTCCTTTGGATAGTAGTCGCCTTGCTGCGCACCCACCGCGTCAAACGCGCTATTGAACATCCGGATGATCTCGGATGATTCATTGTTGACGATTGTCTGGGTATGCTGGTCCCACAATACCGGTACGCTGGCGCGGCCCGAGTAGTGGGTGTCCGCGCGGCTGTAAATCTCGTGCAGGTAGCGACTGTTGAACAGCGGATCAGGGATCACCCCCTCGCCGGGCGAAAAGGTCCAGCCCCGATCGCCCATCAGCCAGTGGGTAACCGAGATCGGTATGATCTGCTCCAGCCCTTTCAAGGCGCGCATGATCAGCGTGCGATGCGCCCACGGACAGGCGAGCGACACGTAGAGGTGATACCGACCGGCGGCCGCAGAGAACCCGTCGCTACCGGTCGGACCGGGACGCCCGTCTGGCGTGACCCAATTGCGGAAGGATGTTTGCGCCCGATCAAACCGACCGGCCGCACGCGCGGGATCGGTCTTCGCAGGTTCAGGTTCCTGCTCATGCCAGACGCCATCGATCAGCACGCCCATTGCGGTCCCCTGTCATCCCCGATAGGGGCTATGCTACTCCGCGCCCGCCGCTGGCGCGATTCACTCTGCCGCGGTCAGCCGAACCGGCACATCCTGTGCGGCAATCTCGGTAACGAGCTTGCGCGTCATCGCTTCGCCGAACGTATGAAAATCGTGCACCTCCAGCACAAAGCTGGCAGGGCCGCCGGTGACGTTTTGTCGATAATAGTTCGGCAGACCACCTGGCGGCTGGACATGGGCATATGTCCACGACACAGGATGGTCGTTGATAATCGCCAGCCCGTTGATCGTGATGCCGGCGCCGACCGCGTCATCGCGTGCCTCGGAGACGTCGCGGCCGGCATTGTTAGTACCATCACCGCAGACATCGATGACACGCCGCTGCGCCTCGAAGCCGCTCTCGGCCAGCAGTTGCACGGCGCGGTCAATTCCGGAGCTGATTGCGGTGCGGCCCCAGAACGACCGGGGTGCCCCTACCAACTTGTCGGCAAATTCCTGCGCGGAAGCCTGGTCATGGATGACCTGCCAATCCAGCACGGTGCGCACCTCGAAGCTTGAGGCGAACTCGACATAGGCAACGGCAATCGCACCGATGTTGCCGCCCTGGATCGCCTCGATCACCTGCTTGGAGGTGAACGCCGAGGCGTAACCGTCCTTTTCCAGCTTGAATTCACCATCGTCGATACTGCGCGAAACGTCGGATACCAGCACCAGTGTAAGATCGACACTGTCGGCGGCCCACGCCGGTGCGGCAAACGTGATGCAGGCGGCAGACAGCCAGACAAACGTGCGCATGGCCGATGTCCCTCGGTTGGCCCCCGTCATCTTGCGGCGCCGTCCTGGAAGGTCAATCCAATTTCTCGGTGGCTATTGGCTTGCCCACACGATCCGATGCATCCAGGAGACCTCGCTCAGGTCGAAACTGTAGTTGGGGTGCTCCGGGTTGAGGCTGCGCAATTCGATCCGACGCGCTGATCGGCGCGAGAGCTGTTTGGTCATCACTTCGCCGCGCAACGTTCGCACCACCACACGATCGCCACGCCGGATCGGCGCGGACGGCGAGACAATTACCATATCCCCGTCGCGATAGACCGGCTCCATAGAATCGCCGGAAATCTCCAGGGCATAGGCGTTCGGGTCGCCGATCTCAGGCAGCGTCACCTCGTCCCAGCCGCCGCCGACGGGGTACCCGCCATCATCGAAGTAGCCGTCACTGCCGGCCTGGGTGAAGCCGATCAACGGGATGCGCCGGGACACACTGCGGGCGCTGCCATTGGAGCTGAGGGCACGCGCCCCCGAGACCAGCGCCGTGAAGGCTTCCAGGCTGGCGCCGGTGGCTTCCAGCACCTTCGCCACGCTCTCTGTGCTAGGCCAGCGGGCGCGGCCATCCTGCATCCGCCGCTTCGACGGATTGAAGGTGGTCGGATCCAGCCCTGCCCGCCGGGCCAAGCCAGATGCGGAGAGGCCGTTCTCGGCGGCGAGCGTGTCCAGCGCGCGCCAGATGTCATCATGCTTCATGCACAGGCCTGGGTACGACTCGGCAGGGCTCCTAGTTTCCTAGGATTCTTGGCAGATTGGAATAGGAAAAAACGCAGCGTACGAGACGAGAGTCCTAGTGAGTTTTTAGGCTCCCGTCCAATTCAATCGGATATTGCCGAAATCGTCCAGCGATGCCTGCATCCGATCCGGCACCAGGCAGGTTGCATCGTATTCCTGGATGATTAGCGGGCCCGGGCGTGCTTTGTTGGCCAGCGCCGCACGGTTCATCACAGGAGCCTCGATCCAGCCGGTGTCCGGAAACCAGGTTCGACGGCTTGCGGGAACGGCGATGGCCGGGGGCGGGATATTTTCCGGCAGGCGACTGCGTTCCGGCGTGCCGCGCGCTATCACCGACAGGCCGATCAGTTCCACTGGTTCATCCGCGGGTGCACGAAAGCCGTAGTTGCGTTCGTGCGCATCGCCAAATCGCGCGGCGAGGGAACCGGCGATGTCACCTTCTGGCAGGTCAACCTCGATCTCGCTCGACTGCCCGACATAGCGTGCCAGTGCAGCACGGCGAAACTGACGTCGGTGCGGAGGGAAGCCGTCGCGTGCCAGTCGCTGGTCGCCTGCCGATGTCAGCGCATCCAGCACCGAGCCGATCTGTGCATCATCGGCTTGGTCCAGACGCATACGAAGGCTCTGGGTCGCATGGTGCTCGGTGTCGGCGACCAGTAATCCGAATGCGCTGAACACGCCGGGCAGCGGCGGTACGATTACGCGGGTGATGCCCAGTTCGGCCGCTATCGCCGCCGCGAACAGCGGGCCATTGCCGCCGAACGCCAGCAATGCGAACTGGCGCGGATCGCGTCCGCGTTCGACCGACACCGCACGGATCGCCCGCATCATCGATGCTGATGCCAGGCGGAGCATCCCGTAGGCGGCTTCTTCGACAGACCGGTGCAGGGGCTCCGCCAAGGTCCGCGCAATGGCGCTACGGGCGGCCGCCACATCCAGCCTGAGCGCGCCGCCGACCAGTCCTGTCGGATCGAGATAGCCAAGCACGAGGTTGCAATCGGTGATGGTCGGCTCGGTGCCGCCGCGGCAATAACAGACCGGCCCGGGATCGGCCCCCGCGCTGTCAGGACCGACCTTCGGCGCACCGGCGGCATCAAGGCGACATATAGATCCGCCACCAGCACCAACCTCGGCGAGGTCGATCGCCGGCAGCTTCAGCAGATAGCCCGCGCCTACCAGAAGTCGCGAGCCTGCCATGACACCCGCGCCCACTTCGAGCGCCTCGCTGCGCAATACCTCCCCGTTCTCTACCAATCCGGCCTTGGCCGTCGTGCCGCCCATATCGAAGGTGATGATGCGCGGCTCATCCAGTCGTCTGGCCAGTGCTGCGCCACCGACAACGCCGGCTGCCGGGCCGCTTTCAATGATATGCGCCGGCGCGATTGCAGCGAATTCTGCCGATGCCAGTCCACCGTTCGACTGCATGAGTTGGAGTGGCGCATGGATGTCAAGTGTGCGCAGACGAGCGGCAAGCGACGTGACATAGGCACGCACCACTGGCTGCACATACGCATTGATGACGGTCGTGCTGGTGCGTGGATACTCCTTTATCTCTGGCAGGATTTCATGGCTGACCGAGATCGCCATATCGGGTAGCGCCGCGCGGATGCTGTCGGCGACTGCCCGTTCATGCACGGGATTGGCGTAGGAGTGCAGGAGGCAAATAGCGACGCTGCGCACGTCCTCACGTCGCAGCATCTCGATCGCCAGGGCGACGCTGTCTGGATCGAGCGGCGTGGCGATCGAGCCGTCGGGCCGGACTCTTTCGATCAATTCCAGTCGGAGCCGCCGTTCAACCAGCGCACGCGGTTTGGTCCAGTGCAGGTCGTACAGCACCGGCATGCGTAGATCGCGAATCTCCAGGATATCCCGAAAGCCTTTGGTCGTGATCAGTGCAGTGCGTGCGCCCTTGCCTTCCAGTATCGTGTTGGAACCAATCGTCGTACCATGCAGCACATCGGCAACCGTGTCGTCATGCGAGGCCAGAAGTTCTGTCATGCCCCCGATGATGGCATCGACAAAGTCGTGTGGCGTGGAAGCGACCTTGTGCGTCAGCACACGCCCGTCGGCGGTAATCGCCACCAAATCGGTGAATGTTCCACCAATATCGATACCAATGCGCTGCATCATTCACCGACCGCCGTAGCCGTTTCCCCGATCATTTTCACTACGCCGCTCAGTTTTCGTCCAGCGCCATCCTGATCGAATGTGCGAGGTCTCCATACCTGTATGGCTTCAGGAGGAGGGGTACGTCCGGTCGATTGCTTCCTGGACGATATACATTGGCATAACCCGATGTCATCAGCACCTTAAGATCAGCGCGAAGATCCTTCGCCTTGCTGACCAGTTCGAAGCCGTTCATGCCGCCAGGCATGACCACGTCGCTGAACAGCAGATCGACGGATATGTTCGCTCGCAGGATGTCGAGTGCCGATGGTCCATCCGCGGCAGTCAGAACCTTATAGCCCAGCTCGCTGATCGCGGCGACCGCCAGTTCCAGCACCTCGGCATTGTCCTCGACGACAAGCACCGTTTCGTCCCCGGTGGGAGAGGCCCCTACTGACTGGTGTTCAGTGTCCTTGATGTTTCGGGTGTCCTCGCACCGTGGCAGGTATAGCCGGAACGTCGTGCCGACAGAGGGAGCGCTGTCGATCTCGATGTGCCCACCTGATTGCTTGATGAACCCGTAGACCTGGCTCAATCCAAGTCCGGTGCCCTTGCCGACCTCCTTTGTGGTGAAGAACGGCTCGAATGCGCGCGCAGCGACGTCGGGATCCATGCCGATCCCGGTATCTATAACAGTGACCAGCACATAGTCGCCGGCCGTGAGGTCGAGCGAGCGGCAGGCGCGCTCCTCGCTTATCGTGATGTTCTCGGTGGCAATATCCACTCGTCCACCGTGCGGCATGGCATCGCGGGCATTGACCACAAGGTTGAGAATCGCGGCCTCGAACTGTGAGGCGTCGATCCTGCTGAACCACAGATTCGGTGCAAAATCGAGACCTAGCGTGATGGTCTCTCCGAGCGCGCGTCGCAGGAAGGGTTCGGAGGCGACCAGCACCTCGTCCAGTGCGACGATATCGAGCGTGAATGTGCTGCGGCGGGCGAAGGCGAGCAACTGCTGCGTGAGCTTGGTGGCTCGTCCTGTCGCCGCCTCGGAGGCGTTCAGCAGTCGCATGATTTTGGCGCGGGGCAGCTCCTCGCCTGCGTCGAATGCCGCCCGAATCATCTCCACGCTGCCGACAATCACTGCCAACAGGTTGTTGAAGTCGTGAGCTATACCGCCGGTGAGTTGCCCTACTACCTCAAGTTTCTGTGCGTGCCAGAGCATCTCCTCGGTCTTGCGTCGTTCGGCGATTTCGAGTTCGAGGCGGCGATTTGCCTCAGTCAGCTCCCGGGTGCGTTCGGCAACCTGAAGTTCGAGCCCATCGTTCAGCCGGCGCAACTCCTGCTCCGCCCCCCGCATCCGCAGGAGCGCCTGGGCCGTCGCCACCAGTTCCCCAGGCTCGATCGGCTCGATCAGAAAACTGTCCGCGCCACCATCAAGCGCCACGGCGCGATCCTGTGGGCTGGTGATCGCCGCTGACGTCTGCAGCACGACAATACCCGGATCTCTTTCCTTGATCCGCTGACCCACCTCGAAGCCGTGAATATCCGGCAGCATCGCATCGAGCAGGACCAGGTCCGGGCTGTCCGAGCAACACCGCTCGATCGCTTCCGCGCCTGTGGCTGCCTCGATGACCCGGTAGCCATGTTTGCGCAAGATGTGCGCCTTCAGATAGCGTCCTGCATCGTCGTCATCGACCACGAGTATACGGCCGCTCTTGCCGCTCATCGGGCACCAATGCCTGCTTCGGCTCCGAGGACACTCCCGATGGCGTTAACCAGCGTGTCAGAAGCGAGCTCTGACTTGGATATAACCATCGAGGTTGAGCTGAGCGATGAACGCTCCTCCGGATGCAGGACAGATGACGTCAGCACGATAACCGGCAACCCTGCGAATGACGTGTCTTCTCTAAGTCGAGAGAGAAACGAAAAGCCATCCATCCCCGGCATTGCAAGGTCCAACAGAATCACGTCTGGGCGATTTTCCGACAGATGATCCAGCGCGTGCCTGCCGTCACGGGCGATCCAGACGCGATACTGGCTGCGCGGCAGGAGCTGGCGCACAAGATAGTGAGTGACCTCTTCGTCATCGATCAACAGAACGCGCGTGGTCGAGTGCCGACCTGTGGCGCGATCCAGGGCATCGATCAGGCGGTCCCTGTCAACGGGCTTGGCCAAATAGTCGTCTGCGCCCAGGTGGACGGCCTTTCGCACCTCGCCAGTCGAGGACGTCACGATGACGGGAATGTCGTTGCCTGCGTCCTGGCTGCGCAGTTCGAGTAGCAGTCGCCAGCTTTCCTCGCCTACGAGTACGATATCGAGCAGGATCGCGTCCGGACGCACTGACTGCATGAAGCGCCGAGCATCGCGCACCGAACGTGCGACCAGCGGCTGATAGATCGAGCCTGCGAGCAGACGCTGGATTGCCAGAGAGTCAGCTGGATCATCTTCCACCACGAGAACTGGTAGCCGCTCAGCATCGATCGACCAATCATCATAGATCTCTTGCGGCTCGCCGACGCGGCAAATGCGTGGGATCGTGACGGTGAACGTCGATCCCTCACCGAGCACGCTGTCGACGATTATTGTGCCGCCCAGCAATTCGGCCAGCTTCTTCGCCAGCGGCAATCCAAGGCCGGTGCCTTTCACCCGACCTTGCAATCGATGAGCAACCTGACCGAATTCTTGGAAGATGATGTCGATGTCGCCGGCGGCGATGCCGATGCCAGTGTCTCGCACGTGCAGGCTGACCGTGTCGGCCACAGAGTCAGTCGTCGCCCAGACGCGGACCTCGCCCTTTTCCGTGAACTTGATGGCATTGGAGATGAAGTTGCGCAGGATCTGGGACAGCTTGCCTTCATCAGTATCCAGCAGCGGCATATTCTGCGAATCATCGAACACCAGCACGACGTTGTCGCCGATCAGCAGCGGCCGCAGCATTCCGCGCAAAGCACCGAACAGCGATGCCACGGAGAATTGCGACGCGACAACCGTCGTCTTCCCCGCTTCGACTTTGGCCAGGTCGAGCAGGTCATCGACCAGCTCCGTCAGGTTCTGCGCGGCCTTGCGGATGAACCCGACCTGCGTCTCCTGCTCCGCCGTCAGTTCGCCATCGCTGCGCGAGAGCAGCAGCCGGGACAGCGCCATGATCGAATTCAGCGGCGTGCGGAATTCGTGACTCATGTGCGAGAGAAACTTCGACTTCAGCTCATCGGCGCGTCGCAGATGGTCTGCCCGCTCGTCCAGTTCCGCATACAGCGCCACGACACCCCGATTCGTATCCTGAAGTTCTTGATTGAGCCGCTCCAGGTCCTCCTGTCGTTCATGCAACTCTTCCAGCTGCAACAGGATTTGCTGATTCTGTCGGCTGATCTCGGCAACAGCGTCTGCTGGACCATCTGCGGCCAATTTCGCGATGATATCTTTGACTGCAGCCGGCGTCGTTGGTGCCGCATTGGCCGGCAGCGCCTTGCGCATGCGCACAGTCGTGCCCGCGCCTGGCTTCGAAACGATTTCGAAGTCGTCCATCAGCCGACGCGCGCCTATCAGGCCAATACCCATCCCAGTCGCTGACTTGCGCGTTCCAGACAGCACTCCGTCGAGATCAGAAATGCCGGGTCCGCGGTCCCGTACGACGATTTCAAATGTTCGGCGTGGCGCCTCGCCAGTCAATCGGAAACTGATACGGCCACCGCGCGCATATTCGTAAGCGTTGCGGGCCATTTCCGAGACCGCCGTGGTGATGCGCGTCTGGTCCTGCAGATCGAATCCCACCAGTTCGGCCAGCCGACGCGTCCGGCTGCGGACCTGCACGATGTCAGTCTCGGCTGCAATCGCCACCTGAAGCAGGCAAAAGTCCATGTGTTATCCTAGGCAGTGTTCGCCATGACGACCACTGATGCGTCGTCACGCCCGCGCCGATGATCACGTAACAGCACCGCGGCTATTACGGACGGGTGTTGCGACAAGAGCCCGGGATAGTGATCGAGGTTCCACCTGCTCCTCAGCCCATCCGAATGCATGATCACAACGGGATCGCCGGTGAACTCATAAGTAAACTCACGGATCCGCGGAGCGACATGACCCGCCGTGCCGTTGTGCGAGACCATGCGCCGCACCTTGTCGGGACTCACCAGCACCGCACCGATGTTTCCAAGCCCGACAAACCGCACGAGTTTGGCCGCACGATCTATCCTTGCCACTGCGAGCGCCGCTCCGCGCGTCGGCGCCAGGGCACGATGGATGCTTCCGACCAGCTCCTCGCAGCTTGCTCCAGCATACCGAAGGAAAATATGGGCAGCCATGTCGGCGGCCCTCGCGGCCTCGATGCCGTGACCGGAACCGTCTGCCAGCATGAGCGTGGGTCCGTGCTCGGTGTCGCTCCACGACCAGTTGTCGCCACAGACCAGCTCACCAGGATATGGCGCGAGTGTGGCGCCGAGCATACCGTGCCGGGCGGGCACGGCTTGCGTCATGAACCGGCACATCAAGACGCAGCCTTGGCCGGCGCGCGTGTAGATCTGCAGGGTGTCTGTCAGCCTGGCGATCGCGCCCAGACCGTTGCCGGGACTGCCCGCAGTCGAATACCCGTCCTGCAGGCAACGGCCGGGATTTGCCATGCCGCCACCGCGGTCGAGCGCCAGCACTTCCAGCCCGACCCCCCCGGCGTCATCGCATCGGCTGGCATGGATGTGGCCCCCGCCGCCATGCTTAACCAGGTTGGTGGCAAGTTCGGTGACCACGATGGCCACTTCGTCGACGCGCGTCTGAGCCAGCCCCACTCGGACCGCCAGTTCGCCTACCTTGCGCCGAGCCTCCGCGACCTGGCTCGCATCGCTGACCTCGGTGAACATCCTAGGTCCATCGCGCTATGGTTACGGTCGTGCCCGATCCAGCAGTGGATTTGATATCGAATTCATTACAAAGGCGCTTGGCGCCGCTGAGCCCGAGGCCCAGTCCATTGCCTGTTGTATAGCCGTCCCGCATCGCCTGGTCGATGTCGCGGATCCCCGGCCCACTGTCGCTGAACGTGAGCCTGACTCCACGACGCTGACCGTTGCGCAGGGCTTCGATGCGCAATTCGCCGCCACCGCCGTAGTCTACAGTGTTGCGGGCAATCTCGCTGGCCGCCGTGACGATCTTGGTCTGATCCACGAGGCTGAACCCGCTTGCGACGGCACGAGCCCGAACTGCCTGACGCACTCTCACCACGTCGTCGGAAGTGCGCAGCGGCATCCTATCATCGCTCTCGATCTGCATCGTCGCGCTCGGGATTATCGATGATGCGCCGGATCAGGGCGAGACCCTTGTCCACGTTCAAGGCCGTCCGCACTCCCGTGAGCCCGAGACCCAGCTCGACCAGAGTGATGGCGACAGCCGGACGCATGCCAACGACGACGGTGACTGCGTCCAATACCTTCGACATAGCCGCAATGTTGTTCAGCATTCGCCCGATGAAGGAGTCGACGATCTCTAAAGCCGAGATGTCGATCATCACGCCTCGGGCCCTATCCGCTACGATGCGCTGGGTGAGATCATCCTGCAGTGCCAGCGCGAGCCGGTCGTGCATATCCACCTGGATCGACACCAGCAGACAGTCGCCGATGCGCAGGATCGGGATTTCGGCCATTCACGACGACCCCGGAGCGGCCGGCTGCTTTCGCTCCGTGATCGCCTTGCCAGAGCGGCGCAGCGCGAGCGCGAGCGCGTCCGCCATGGTCGCCTTCGAAACGACGTTGAGTTCGAGGCCGAGGTGGACGATTGTCTGCGCGATCTGCGGACGAATGCCGCTGAGGATGCAGTCGGCTCCCATCAGTCGGGCAGCTGAAATCGTCTTGATCAGGTGCTGGGCAACGAGAGTATCGACCGTCGGAACGCCGGTGATGTCGATGATGGCGATCTCGGCACCCGAATTGACGATGTGCTGCAACAGGCTTTCCATCACGATCTGCGTGCGCGCGCTGTCCAGTGTGCCGATCAACGGCAAGGCGAGAATGCCGTCCCATAATTCCACCACAGGTGTGGAGAGTTCCAGCAGCTCCTGTTGCTGACGCCTGATTACCTCCTCGCGTGTGCGGGCGTAGCACTCGATGGTGTAGAGACCGAGGCGATCAATCAGCCGGCTCGTGGTCGACGTCTCCCGCACCAGCCGCTCCGTGTCATCCCGCAGCTCCTCTCTCAGCAATGCGAACAGCGGCTCCTTCAGAGAAAAGATAAAAGTGGCCGTTTCGGTGGGGCTGAAGCCCTGCACAGCCCGGTCACGCGACAGATCTTCGAGCAACTCGCGTATCGGGCGCCATTCAATCGTCTCAACGTCCTCGAATTGCGCGATCCGCGCGCTCGCCCGAAGCTGGTCGAGGAAGCGGCGCGCCAGCTCAGCGGTTTCGGCTTCCCGTTGTGTGCCGCCATATTTTGCTTCGCGCTGCTGGTACGCCAGCCAGTCGCGCAGGAGCCGTTGGCTATGCCGGTCGATCAACCGCAGAATGATGTTCTCTCGGTCACTCATTCACCACCTTCAATAAACGGAACGTAATGCTGCGGCAAATCGCTTCAGCGGCTCTGCCCGTGCAGCCCCGCAAGCCTTGCGTCGCCCGCTCAAGCACCTTAAGGAGGGTCGTCCAATATCATAATGCCCGTGGTTGCTCCATGGATGGAACGGCCCCCCGACCAACGGATCCCGGCAAGGCTCAAATCCTGATTGTTGAGGACGACGCGACGCTCGGTCAGGCCCTGTGCAGGGTGCTGACGCACGCTGGCTATGGCGTCGTCTTTGCCTCGGATTTTCGCTCTGCGCTGGACGCTCTCGAGGGAGATCAGCCGCTCGATCTGCTGCTGGTGGACATCGTCATGCCGAACAGCGTCAACGGTCTGGCTCTCGCCAGGATGGCGCGGCTACGGCGGCGCGATCTGAAGGTAGTGTACGTTTCCGGATATAACATCCCAGGCGTGGAAGACGAGTTGCTCGGCCCGATCTTGCGCAAGCCGATCGACGATCGCCTGCTGATCGAAGAGATCGAAAAGGTATTGACGGCCTAGCCGGCGACGCTGCGGCCGGTCCTATTGCTTTCGGCGCGGCCTACTCTCAGTTGGCTGCGGAGGGTCTCGCTCGCCGAATGGTCGATCTGCGGCGGATCGCCCTGCGCCACCACGCCGTAATCCTGGGCCGCACGTGGGATTGTCACCAGGCCATCGCGAAGGTCCTTCTCGACCAGGTCCAGTTCGCGTGTCAGCGGATCGCCGTAGCCGCCGGCGCCTGGCAGCTCGTGACGGAACACCTGTCCCTTGCGCAGGGTCATGGTCAGTTTCGCATGCAACTGCTGTTCGGTCGCCTGCCCCGGATCAAGAACGTTCCGCCCGGCAGCACCCGATGCACCGCCTTGTAGACCGTACGGCTGATGCACCTGTCGGTCGGCGCGCACCTGCAGAACGCCTTCGTCCGCCAGCATGCGCCAGGTCTTGCGCTGCGCCATTCCGCCGCGAAACCGTCCGGCCCCACCACTGTCCGGAACAAATTCGTAGTCGAGCACTTCGAGCGGGTTTTCCGCCTCGATCACCTCGACGGAGAAGCTCGCCATGTTGGCGAACATCGACGTGTTGCCATCGAGCCCATCGGCCCATGGTCGCGCGCCCCAGCAGCCTGACAGGAAGTCCACGTAGATGAACGGCTGCAGGTCCTTGTCGTAGCCACCGATGGTGACGCCGGTATTGCCGCCTTCGCCGGCCGCCATCACCCGGTCCGGATAGAGTCTTGCCAGCGCACCGAAGCAGCAGTCGACACCACGGAATCCTGTCAGGCCGCGCGCCGCACATGCCGCCGGCAACTTGCCATGCGTGATGGTGCCGGCGGGCGCGATCACCTTGATTGGGCGAAAAACGCCATCGTTGTTCGGCATGTTGATCGACAGGACCGACTTTACCGCGGTGAAGCTCATCGCCGCGGTGTAGCTCCAGGTGTTGTTGATCGCACCTTTGACCTGCGGCGCGCTGCCGGTCCAGTCCACTTCCATGGCATCGCCATGTTTGCGCACCGTGCATACCAATGGGATCGGCTTGCCGACATCAATCTGGTCATCATCGATCCAGTCAGTGAACGTCGCTTCGCCGTCCGGTAATTCCGCGAGACAGTGTCGTGTTAGCCGTTCGGAGTAGTCCATTGTCTCGTTCATCAACGCCACGACCCCATCGGCGCCATAACGACCGACCAGGTCGGTCATCCCGCGGGAGGCGATCTCGCACGCCGCGAGCTGGCTGCGGATATCGCCCAGCACGCGTCCAGGCAGCCGCACGTTGCGGTCGATCATGCGAAACAGCGTGCTGTTCGGTTGGCCGCGTTCATAGAGCTTAAGTGGCGGAATCCGCAGGCCCTCGGCATAGATTTCGGTGCTGTCCGACGCGTTCGACCCCGGCACACGGCCGCCGACATCGGTGTGATGACAGATCGTTGCCGCGTAGGCGATCGGCTTGTTTCCACCGGCGAACAGCGGACGGAATATGAAGATATCCGGCAGGTGCATGCCGCCGTCATACGGATCGTTGTTGATCAGTATGTCGCCCTCGGCGATGTCGTCGCCGAAGTGGCCTAGCACTGCCTGCAATGCCACCGGTATCGAGCAGAGATGGCCCGGCAGCGCGAGACCCTGCGCTGCCAACCGACCTTGGGCATCACACAGCGCCGCACTGTAGTCCATGATGTTCTTCAGGACGCCGGAGTAAGCGGTGCGGTAGATGGTCAGGACCATCTCATCGCCGAGCGCGGCGATGGCGTTGCGGAACAGCTCGGCTGTGATCGGATCGGTGGCTTGCATTGGGTCATCCGACCACCGCCGCGCGGCGCTGACAACCGTTCGCGAGCATGGTTAGCTGTCGCCCATGGCCGCGACACCGCTCGATCCTCCACCGCTGTTGCGCAACGGGTGCGTGGAATTCCCGGTCCATCACGTCCGTGGCGGCACGTCCACCGGGCTGGTGATCGCGGAACATTGGGCACCGCGCGAGCAACCATTGCGCGAGGAACTGCTGCGTCACCTGATGGGGCTGCCGCTGGAAGGGACGCGCCGGGGCAACAAGCAGATCACCGGCCTGGGCCGGATCGTGCCGACGGGCAACAAGGTGTTCTTCGCCAGGCTGGCGGCTGACGGAAACCGGCGCCGGATTGTCAGCACCTTCGCGCAGCTTGCTGCCGACAAGTCCGCGATCGACTGGAGCGTGAACTGCGGGAACATGACCGCGGCACTGCCGCTCTGGGCGCTGGACAGCGGTCAGGCTGAAGCCAACGGCGAGGCGTTCGAGATCGATATATTCAATACCAATACCGGCGTGACGGCGGGTTCGCGGATGCGGTTTGCCGCCGACGGCAGCTTCGTTCCGGCTGAGATTCCCGGCGTCGACGGGGCTTTTCCTGCGGTGGATCTGTTTCTTGCCAATCCGGTCGGCGCCAAGACTGGACGCCTGCTGCCGACCGAACGTCCGGTCGACGACATCGGCGGTTGTTCAGTTTCCTGCGTAGACGTCGCGGTGCCGATGGTCATCGCGCGTGCCACTGACTTCGGCAAGACGGCGCAGGAACCCCCCGAAGCGCTCGAGGCCGATCGCGAATTCATGGCGGCACTTCGCGCGATTTGGGTGGAAGCCGGATTGCGAATGGGGCTGAAGGCGGCGGGCGGTCGCGCAATGACGGCGGAAGAACTCGCGGACAGCGAGACGATCCCGAAGGTATGTATTGTCGGTCCCCCGTGCGGATCGGGGCACGTCGCAGTGCGCTACTTTACGCCGCAGACGGCTCACCGTTCGCTGGCGGTCTCCGGGGGGTGCTGCCTGGCAGCCGCCGCATTGATCCCAGGCTCGGTCGCCCACCAACTCGCCCACGGTCTCCGGCCGGTGCCCGCTGATTTGGCAGAGGTCGATGTCGGGATCGAAAATCCCGCCGGCATACTGCAGGCGACGATCCAGGCGCGCCTGCTGCCGTCCGGGCTGGAGGTGAGGAAGGCCGCCTATCGCCGCAGCACGCAGATCCTGCTGCGGGGGCATGTTCCGCTGTACCGTGCTTCTGCGGGGTTGCGTGATGCGCTGCTGTCCCTGTGCAATTGATCAGGCGGTTCCGGCGACGGCCATGATTGTCGCCAGTCCTGCCGCCATACCGCGCAACGACGCTTCCGGTGCGACGTCGATCCACTCCTCCAGAGAGTGAGCGCGTCCGCCGGTTCCACCCGAGCCGATCTTGATGGCCGGGATGCCGAGGCTCATCGGAATGTTCGCATCGGTCGAGGACGTTTCGAAGCGAGGGCAAAAGCCATGCGCGCTAATCGCCGCGAAGGCGAGGCGGACCAACTCGCTGTTTTCATCGGTGCGGCCGGCCGGCCGATCGCCGATCTTTCGGATCTCCGTTGCCACGACGCCGTTGCGTGTTGATCGGGTTGCGTTCTCGGCGGCCACCGCCTGTTGCAGCAGGTCGAGGAAGCCGGCCTCCAGCCGCGCCAGTTCTTGCGGCGATTCCGAGCGTAGGTCGAACTCGGTCCAGACGCTGTTGGGGATCGAGTTGATCGACGTGCCGCCCCCGGTCAGCGATGCGCTGTAGGTCGTCTTGGGATGGGCTGGCACGCTGATGCGGCCAAGCCGTGAGACGGCGTCAGCCATGGCGAACATCGGATTGACGAGGCCAAACGCTCCGTAGCTATGGCCTCCCGGACCGTTGAAGGTGACGCGGTAGCGTTTGGAGCCGACCCCACCGGTGGCGATGTGCTCCATATCCGGACTGTCCACCGTGATGAAGGCGCGGATGCGGTCCTTGTAGCGGCCCTTCTGGAACAGATAGCGCATGCCGCGCAGATCCCCCGGTCCTTCCTCGCCGACATCGGCGACGAACAGGAGATCGGCGCGCGTACGCACGCCGGCCGCATCGAGGGCACGCAGCCATGCCAGCAACACGGCGAGCGAGCGCGTATCGTCGCCGACCCCAGGTGCGAACAGCTTCGTGCCGTCGCGACGGACGATCAGATCGGTGCCAGCGGGGAACACCGTGTCGAGATGTGCTGCGATGCAGACCAAGGGGCCGTTGCCGCTACCGGGGCGTACTCCGGTGACGTTGCCTTCCGCATCGATCTGCAGATTCGTCAGGCCGTGAGCCTCCGCCATACCCAGGAAGGCGCGGGCGCGAGTCTCTTCCTGGAAGGAAGGCGCCGCGATCTGGGTCAGTGTAATGATGTCCTCTACCGTGCGGTCGTGCTCGGCCGCGAGCGTCGCCGTGGCTTTGCGATAGGTTTCGCTCGCCATGACCTCGCGGATCATCGACTCGGCCTGATCGGTCATGGCACTGGGGCTCCTGCTGCATTACGGCGTTCTGGCCGAGGACGCGGCGATGGGCAAGCCAAGGGAGGCGCGAGATGAACATGGCCGCACGTCTGCAACGGGAACTGCCGCCGTTGCCGCGATGGATGGGACTCACAGTTTCTGTCGCCGAGCCGGAGCGCGTGGTTGCCGAACTGACAATTCGCGAAGACCTGTGCACTTTGGGGGAGATCGCGCATGGCGGGGCGATCATGGCATTCGCCGACACGGTTGGCGCAATCGGCACGATGGTGAACCTGCGCGAAGGACAGGGCACGACGACCTTGGAAAGCAAGACGAACTTTTTCAGCGCGTCGCCAATCGGAGCTCGATTGATTGCCGAGGCGATACCGTTGCATCGCGGCCGACGCACGCAGGTATGGGAGACGCGGATCAGCAACGAACAGGGCAGGTTGGTCGCCAAAGTCACGCAGACTCAGATGGTGCTGTAGGATCCGCGCGTGTCATTGCGAGCGAAGCGAAGCAATCCCGATGGCCGTGCGCACTGCGCTGAGAGATTGCTTCGTCGCTTCGCTTTTCGCAATGACAAGTGGTGTGCCGTTCGGCGCGCTTGACGCTCTGACTCGCGAGCAGATGCGCATCGATCTGGAGGCGCCATGCCTGCGGACCGGCAAGACCGTGCTGTTTGTCACCCACAGTATCGACGAAGCGGTGCTCCTGGCCGACCGGGTGGTGGTCATGTCGCCACGGCCAGGCCGGATCGAGCAGATGATCGACGTCAATCTGCCGCGGCCGCGCGGCATCGAGGCGCGTCGGATGGCGGCATTCGTGGAGCTGGCCCAACAGGTCACGCAGATCTTCCTGTCACGCGGTATTCTGCATGGGACTGACGGTTTCTAGGGAGGGGATGATGCGCGTGGCGATGCTTGGAGTGGGGCACTGGCACGCCGGCATGCACGCCAAGGGAGTGCTGGACGCCGGCGCACAAATTGCCGGTGTCTGGGATCCGGATGTCGGAGCAGTTGCGCGGTTCGTTGATGCCTGCGGCGGCATCGCGCGACCGAATGCTGCCGCAGCGATCGATGACCGCCCCGACCTTGTCATCGCACTGGGTCGGGGCCCAGCGGCGGCCGCACAGCTTGCCTGGCTCATCGAGCAGGGCATACCGATCCTGGCCGATAAGCCGATCGGCGTGAGCCATGGGGATGTTGCCCCGCTCGCCGATGCGGCCGAGCGGGGCAACCAGTTTGTGGCGGTGGCGCTGGTCAACCGTATCGGCGGGGCGGTTGAGGCGTTGCACGACTGCGGGCGGGTGCTGCATTTCTATTTCCGCATCATCAATGGCCATCCGCGGCGTTATCGTGATTGGCATGTGCCCTGGATGCTCGACCCGCAGCAGAGCGGCGGTGGTGCGCTACGCAATCTGGGTGTGCATGGCGTGCATGCTTTCCTTATCTGCGCCGGTCAACAGCCGGTGCACGTCGAACATGCCGCGTTTCGCAGCGTATTCGGCGAAGCGGTAGAGGACTATGCCGCGGTCACACTGCGGTCGCGCGACGGCATGGTTGGAATAGTAGAGGCGGGCTACACCCATCCGGATGTCGGCGGCAGCTTCGAGATGCGCATCAACGGCGAACATGGTGCGCTGGTGGATGATGGAAGCAAACTCATCGCGGTGCCGCCACACTCGCTGGACCAGGTCGCCTACGTGCCGTCCAACCAGCGCTATGGGAACTTCGTGGCTGATACTATTGGTCGCATCGCAGCCGGTCGGCCGCCATTCGTCTCGTTGCGCGAGTTCGCCGCCGCGACGGCGCTGGTGGACCAGTGTTACCAGCGTGCCGAGCGGCAAGCTTGACCATAGGTCTTGTGCAGCTCACATGGAGGTGGACCAAGCCATGGATCCAGCGTGATGGCTACGACGTCGATCACGATTGAGGAGACGCCACTCGTCCGGCAGCTTCTGGAACGCGCCGATGATGCGCTGATCCTGGGGCATCGGCTTTCGGAGTGGACAGGCCACGCCCCGCTGCTGGAGGAGGAACTGGCGCTCGCAAACATTGCGCTCGATCTGATCGGGCAGGCGCGGTTGCTGTACGAATATGCCGGTACGCTGACGGGTCACACCGAGGACCAGCTTGCCTATCTGCGCGACGCTCAGGGCTGGCGCAACTGCCTGATCATGGAGCTGCCCAACGGGGATTTTGCCTTCAGCATCGCACGGCTGCTGCTAGTGTCCGCGTTTGTTGACCCGTTCTGGCGTGCTTCTATCGGATCGAGCGACTCGACCATCGCGGCGATTGCCGCGAAGGCGGAGAAAGAAACCGCTTATCATCTGCGTCACGCGGGCGAGTGGTTGATCCGTCTCGGCGATGGCACCGACGAAAGCCATCGTCGCGCGCAGGCGGCGATCGACTCGCTGTGGCCCTATACCGGCGAACTGTTCGAAGCATTCGCTGCTGACGGTGTCTTCGCGGATCCAGCGACACTGCGCGCCCCTTGGGTTACAAGTGTGGACAACATCTTGTCGCGGGCGAGGTTGGTGAGGCCAGAGGCCAGCTGGATGCAGTCAGGTGGGCGCAGCGGGCGGCACACCGAGCATTTTGGCTATCTCTTGGCCGAGATGCAGTTCCTGCAGCGCGCCCATCCCGGTGCAACATGGTAGACCAACCGTCCTTGCGTGACCGCGCCCTGGCCGTACTGGAGACCGTGACGGACCCGGAAATCCCAGTGCTCACGATTGCCGATCTGGGCGTCCTTCGTGACGTGTCCGTGCACGGCGATACTGTGGCTGTCACGATCACGCCAACCTATTCCGGCTGCCCAGCCATGAACATGATCATGTTGGATATCGAGACTGCGCTGGCGCGCGCCAACGTCAAGGCGCGCGTGTATATGCAACTGTCGCCCGCGTGGACGACGGACTGGTTGAGCGATGCCGCGCGTCGCAAGCTTGCTGCATCCGGCATCGCGCCGCCGGCGCATACCGCGTCGCGCCGCGCGTTGTTTGGCGAGGAACATCCGGTCTGTCCACGTTGCGGCAGTGCGGAGACGGAGCTGATCAGCGAATTCGGCTCGACCGCGTGCAAGTCGCTGCAGCGCTGCCGTGCCTGCCGCGAGCCGTTCGACGCGTTCAAGTGCCACTGACCGAAGGGGAGGAGATGATGGCAAGACAAGCGATCGTGACCGATAAGGCACCGAAGCCGGGCGGCCATTTTGCCCAGGCGATCGCCGTGGAAGCGACCGGAAAGCTCGTGTTTATTTCTGGCATGGTCGCACAGCGGCCTGACGGAACGATCGCGGGTCTGGGCGATATCGAGGCGCAGACGCGCCAGGTATGTGAGAACGTCAAGGCGGCAGTAGAGGCCGCCGGCGGCACGCTGGCCAATGTCTGCCGCGTCGATGTCTACGTGCGCAACATGGAGAACCTCGCGCCGATTCATAAGGTGCGGCGCGAATACTTCCCATCGCCGCCGCCAGCGTCCACGCTGGTCGAGGTGAGCAAATTCACGCATCCCGACTATCTGATCGAGATGAACGCGATAGCCGTGGTGTGATCCTTCGGCCACCGCCGAAGCGAACGCAGATAGAAGGGGGACGCTGGACGACGCATATCGGGCCGAGACAAAGGAGGGGCGCCCATGCCCGCTATGCTCGACCCACGCGAGGTGCAGTTTCGTATTCCGAGCCATCATGCCGGCTTGTCACTGTTCCTGCGCTACTTGCCGGCAAACGGGGATGTGCAGGCGAAGGGCGTCGTGCTGTACATGCATGGCGCGACGTTTCCTTCAGCAGTGTCGGTTGCCCATCGTTTCGATGGCCGGTCGTGGCGCGACGAACTATGTGCCGCTGGCTTCCATGTCTGGGGAGTCGACTTTCATGGCTATGGCGAGTCGGACCCTTATCCCAGTATGTCGGAGCCTCCGGATGGGAGAGAACCGCTTTGCTCGGCCGATGACGCCAGTTGGCAAGTCGAACAGGCCGCGTGCTTCATCTGCGCGCATCATAGCGTGCGCCAGATCTCGTTGGTGGCACATTCATGGGGAACGATCGTTGCCGGACGCTTCGCCGCCCGTTGCCCTGATCTGGTCGATCGCCTCGTCCTGTTCGGAGCCATTGCGCGGCGGACCGGTGATGCCGCGGCCGACTTCCCGGCCTGGCGTCTGGTATCGCTACATGATCAGTGGCAACGGTTCACCGCTGAGGTGCCGCCGGATCAATCCCCAGTGCTGTCTCGGCGACATTTTGCCGAATGGGGAAAGCGCTACCTCGACAGTGATCGGACCAGCAGGACGCGCACACCCGCCAGTGTGAAGACGCCGAGTGGGCCATGGTTCGACATCGGTCGCGCGTGGGCGGGCGATCTTGCCTATGAACCGCAGCGAGTGACAGCGCCGGTGGCGATCATCCGGGGTGAATGGGACAGCATGTGTCGTGACGACGATGCGCACTGGTTGTTCACCGCGTTCGCCTCAGCGCCGATCAGGCGTGACGTAAAAATTAGTCGTGGCACGCACCTGATGCACCTGGAGTCGAGCCGCTACGCGCTGTATCGCGAGACCCTGACTTTTCTCACAGGCGGAGATCAGGCAGTCGATGCCATCGAAAGAATCGAAGGAAGAGCCTAATGTTTGCGGTGATCTTTGAAGTGCAGCCTAAGCGGGACCGCTGGGATCAGTATCTGAATCTGGCGAAGCTCCTGCGACCGGAACTGGAGAAAATCCGAGGCTTTATCGACAACGAGCGCTTCAGGAGTCAGCGAACCGAGGGTCGGCTGCTCTCGCTGTCGATCTGGGCCGATGAGAAGGCGGTGGTGCGTTGGCGGACTCACGCGATGCATCATGGCGTGCAGGAGAAGGGCAGGTTCGAGGTATTCGAAGACTACCACCTGCGGGTCGGTGAAATCACGACGGATACGCAGCTGCCGCCTGGGAAGGTGCTCGAGCAGCACCACTTCGACGCGACCGAGGTCGGCGTGGCGAAGGAGATCAGCATTTGCGAAGGGGAAGCGGTGCCGCAAGCTCCGACCGCCGGGATACATGACGCCGAACTGTACGAAAGCATCACTACCCCGGGGAAGCTGTTGCGGCTGGTGTCCTGGCGCGACGCGGCTGCAGCGGAAGCCTGGCAACCAGGCGGGGTGCGGCATCGCCGGGTCCGGGTGATCCGCGACTATGGCATGGCGGATCGGCGCGAGGCGCCACAGTATTATCCTGAGCCCGGCCGATAGGAGGACGGTGGCGATCACGCCGCTCGTGCGATTCCAATGCACCAGCAAACCCACTACACTGCCGCCATGGCACCGCCGAGGGAGATCGTCGATGAGCGTTCTGCGTGGCAATAACGGCCCTCGCTACAAGCACAACGCCGATAACTCAGCACCTTACGACACGATCACGGTGGACAAGCTTACGCCCATCATCGGCGCAGAGGTCGGCGGCGTCGATCTCTCCCAACCGCTCGGGAACCAGACATTCGAGGAGATTCATCGCGCGCTGGCCGAGAACCTGGTGATCTTCTTCCGCGATCAGCACATCACTGAGGAACAGCATCTGGATTTCGGCCGTCGCTTCGGCAAGCTGCATCTGCACCCTGCGGCACCGCACGCGCCCGGCCATCCGGAACTCATGGTTATCCACGCCGATAAGGACTCGCCGCGCGCCAATGGCGAAGGCTGGCACAGCGATGTGTCCTGTGACGAGGAGCCGCCGATGGGCAGCATCCTCTATATCCGCAACTGCCCGCCGCGTGGCGGCGATACCTTGTTCGCGTCGATGTATGCCGCCTATGAGGCGCTATCGGATCGCATGAAGCGCTATCTGGACGGGCTCACTGCCATTCACGACGGCGAGGACGCGTATCGCGGTACCTACGCCAATTATGGCATCGCGGACAAACTCAGTTACCCGCGCGCCGAGCACCCGGTGATCCGCACGCATCCGGTGACGGGGAAGCGGGCGCTCTACGTCAATCGTGGCTTCACCAAGCGTATCGTCGGCGTACCCCGCGATGAGAGCAACGCGATACTGCACTACCTGTGGGATCTGGCTGAAGACCCATTGTTCCAGTGCCGCTTCCGCTGGCGGGAGAACTCGATCGCGTTCTGGGACAACCGATGTGTGCAGCATCGTGCCATGTGGGACTACTGGCCGAACACGCGATCCGGCCATCGAGTCACCGTTGCGGGCGACAGGCCGGTCTGATGGCGAACGCGGAAGCCTCGCCACTCGGCGTCTATCTCGAATATCTGGCCAAGGGCGAACTGGCGTATCAGTTCAGTCCCGAGGCAAACGTCGCAGTGTTCTACCCGCGGGTGATCTGCCCGGTCACCGGCAGAGACAACCTGCAATGGCGGACAAGCAACGGTTTGGGCACGGTTCATGCCACCACGGTGGTGTACCCTCAGAAAGGCGATCCGTACAACGTCGCCTTGATCGACATGGATCAGGGCTTTCGCCTGATGAGCCGGGTCGAGGACATTCCCCCTCTCGATGTGCGCATCGGGATGCGGGTGAAGTTCCGAGTGCATGCGGCTGAAGGCGATGAACCGCCCTATCCTGTATTCACGCCGACAGGTGCTGCATGAACGGCCTCACACGCGGCAGCGCGGCAATTGTTGGCGCGGCCGAATCCGACATTGGTGCAGTCGCCGCCAACATGTCTCCGCTCGATCTGATGGCGCAGGGCATTCACCGCGCGCTGGCGGACTGCGGGCTGAAGCTGTCCGACGTCGACGGGCTGTTCTGCGCGACGACGCAGGCACGCACCTCGGCGATGTCGATGTGTGAGTATTTACGACTGCCATCGGTCTATACGGACTCCACTATTGTGGGCGGCTCGTCATTCGAAGTACATGTCGCACACGCTCAGGCAGCGCTGGCGGCTGGCCTGTGTTCGGTGGCGGTGATCGCCTATGGCAGCACCCAGCGAACCGTCGGCCGCCGTCAGGCCTCCGCCCGCGAATACAATCCGTATGAGACGCCGTTCCGCCCCTTCCTGCCGGCGACCGCCTATGCGCTGGCTGCATCGCGTCACATGCACGAATTCGGCACGACCCGCGAACAACTGGCCGAGGTTGCAGTCGCGGCGCGCGAATGGGCCCTGTTGAATCCGGTGGCGTGGGAGAAGAAGCCTCTGTCGATTGACGAGGTGCTGTCGGCGAGGCCGATCAGTTTTCCGTTCACGGTGCGTGACTGCTGCCTGATCACCGACGGTGGCGGGGCGATCGTCATGGTGTCGGCGGAGCGTGCGCGCAGCCTGGCGAAGCCCGCGGTCTATGTGCTGGGCTGCGGTCAGGCGATCACCCATGCCTCGATTTCGTCGATGCCGGACCTGACGGTGACCGGCGCCCACCGGTCGGGCGCCGCGGCCTATCGGATGGCGCGGATGCGCGAAACCGATATCGACGTTCTTGCGCTGTACGACGCGTTCACCATCAATACGATCCTGTTTCTAGAAGACCTCGGCTTTTGTCCCAAAGGCGAGGGTGGACGCTTCGTCAGCGGCGGACGGATCGGTCCGAAGGGCAGCCTGCCGGTGAACACCAATGGCGGGGGCCTTTCCTACTGTCATCCGGGCATGTACGGGCTGTTCCTGCTGATCGAGGCGGTGCGCCAATTGCGTGGCGAATGCGGTGCCCGCCAGGTCGCCGAGGCCGAGACCGCATTGGTGCACGGCAATGGCGGCGTGTTGTCGGCGCAGGCGACAGTGATTCTTGGGACGCAGGCGGCGCTATAGTGCGCCAGCCGAAGTAATCCACGCCGCGGTGCGCCGCACGCCGCCGAAGGTGAAAATGTGCAATCCGGCGATCGGCGATTCGGTGGTTTCACCTGCAAGCAGTTCGCTTATCAGCGCGTCCGGCCCGGCTTCGACCAAGATGCGGGCGAACGCCGTGTGGCCACGCGCCAAGGCGCGAAGCGAGGCGCCCACACCGCAGCGGATGGCGAATTTTGCCAGTGTCGCGACACTCGCTGGCCCAGCAATGCCAACATGCACCGGACAATTGATGCCGGCAGCGCGCTGTGCCGCGATCCAGTGCAGGATCGGCCGTGCCTCGAAGCCGAACTGGGTGATCAGCGACACGGAGAGCCCGGCTTTTGCCGCCAATGCTACCTTTGCCTGGAGCACGGCATTCAGTGTCTGCGTGTCGATCGCGGGATGGCCTTCCGGATAGCCGGCGAATGCGACCGCGCGGATACCAGTGCGCTCCAGTACGCCTGTCGCCAGCAGATCGAGGCTGGCGCGAAAGGGTCCCGTCGGACTGTCGTCGCCACCGATCAGCAGGACGCGTTGTACGTTCGCTTCGGCCGTTGCTCGCTGCAGGAAGTCGCTCGCTTGGGTGAAGCTGGAAAGCCGGCGCGCTGCGACATGTGGCACCGGAACGAAGCCGGCGCGATCCAGTCGCACACAGGCGGCGACGATGTCATGATGCGTGACGCTCGGCGGATGGTTGACGAACACCGTCGTGCCCGACGGCAGCAGGGGACGAAGCGAATCGCCGGCCAGCTCATCACGCGGCGACAATTCCAGCGAACAGGTGCCGATCAGTTCCGCCGCGCGCCGCTGTTCCGCGCTGAGCATCGCCGCGTCCATCAGCCGGCATCCCGCTTGCGGGAGATCACATAGGATTCGTCCCAGAACCACAGGCCGCCATGCTGGTGCAGCACCTCTTTGGTCGCGGTGAGATAGGCGCCACTGCTGATCGCTTCGGATAGCCGCTCATCCTCGATCTGCGCCACATAGACCGCAGCATTCCATGCTGCGAACAGCGTCGAGGTGCCGATCGTGTCGCTGATCTCCTCCGGCAGCGTGTGCATGTCGTAGCGGAACAGCGAACGCGCATCGGCATAGGCGCCGAAATTCAGCTCGCGGCCTGCGCTGCCGAGTTCCGCCTTGGTCGCGCGCAGCAGGGCATGGCGATCGGTGGTGAACGGGTTCTCGCCTGGCCAGATCCGCCGAATGATTTCGAGGCCTGGATCATCGCCATGCGAATGGATGGCGATCAGTCGACCGCCTGGCGCCAATGCGCGCGCCAGTGGCGCCACGACCCGACGCGCCTTGAATTCCAGCGGGGCACGCGCGCGATAGGGTTGCGAGGCGATCACAAGGTCGTATTGCGCCTCGGTGAAGCCGCGGCGAGGCCGTACCTGGTCCAGCAGAAACTTATGATCCTCGCGATAGATCACCAGCACGACAGGCTTTTCGTAGATGGGATTGCCGCTACTTCTGCTGGCGCGTGCGCGCCAGTTCTCGGCGAGGAACGGGCCAAGTTCGGTAATCTGTGTTTCGAAGTCGTGCGCGGTATTTCCAATAAGCGATAGTTCGTGCCAGACGAGGCTGGTCGCGGCGTTCACCGAGTTCGGCTTCAGCCACGGGGCCTCGGAGTAATACATGTTGGTGACGACCAGCACCGTTGCCGGATGCTCGAACAGGCGATCGGGCATCTTCTCCAGCACTAGGCGGACGTCTTCGAGGCTGATCTCCTTGCCAACAATGTAGAACGGCATGGTCGGGAAGCGGTGGTGCATGGCGCGCATGGTGCGCGACAGCACGGTGCCGTCGCCCATACCGGCATCGAACAGGCGCAGCGCCGGCGGGCGCGGATGGATATTGGCCAGTTCCAGCGCAACGCGTTGCGCTACCACCCATTTCTCGCTGCATGTGGTGACGAACAACAGGTATTTCTGCCGGTTGTCGTAAAAGCGGAAATTGTGGGATGCCGGCGGCTGAGGCGCCGTTGCGGGTGGGACGACTACCGGGGTGCCGTTGACACCAGGAAGGGGCGCGCGGTCGATAAATGCGCGAACGCGATCCACTGTCTCGGTGGTGATGCGTCCCCCGAGGCGCAGACGGCTGACCAGCTTGCCGTCATTCACCGCGAGCCGCCCGAAGGTGGACTCCGCCATGCGCGCGCCCCGGCAATATTCAGCAATGTCGCGCAGTAGGGTTTCGCTCAAGGAACAAACCTCCCGGGCGCCTAGGCCCGGAAGTCAATCGTCATATGGGCAAACCGTCAACCACAATCGTGCCCACGGCAAAAGTGGGCACATTAGTGGGCTATTGCCCACGACCTCAGTGCAGAGGGATGCGGACCGGCATATGGGAAACGCTGCGCAGGATGTTCGAATAGACACGTGTGGGTGGCGCCAGCACCTCGATCCGCGGGAAGCGCTTCAGGATCTCCTCCCACAGGATCATCAGCTGCAGCTCCGCTAGGCGGTTGCCGACGCAGCGGTGGATGCCGAATCCGAACGAAAGGTGCTGCCGTGGCCTCGCGCGGTCGATGACGAAGTCATCCGGAATCTCGATCGCCTCGTCGTCGCGATTGCCCGAGATGTACCACATCGCGATCTTGTCGCCCTTGCGGATCCGCTTGCCGTCCAGTTCTGTGTCTTCGAGCGCGGTGCGCCGCATGTGAATCACCGGCGTATGCCAGCGGATGATCTCCGGCACCATGCTGGTCACCAGCTGCGGATTTTCCATCAGCTTGCTGTACTGGTCGGGAAACTGATGCAACGCCCACAGGCCGCCGGACATCGAGTTCCGTGTCGTATCGTTGCCGCCGACCAACAGCAGCATGATGTTGCCCATGAATTCGGCTGGCCGCGACGGCAGATCGCGTGTTGCCTCGCCATGCGCAAGCATCGAGATCAAATCTGGCCGCGGCTCCTGCTTCGCGCGCTCCTTCCACAGTTCGGCAAAGTACTGCATGGCCTGCGACAGCACCGCTTCGCGCTTTTCGTCCGAATCAATCTCGGTGCCGGCCCGGGTGTTCACCGTCCCAACGTTCGACCAGTAGGTCAGCTTGCGTCGCTCCTCGAACGGAAAGTCGAAAAGAGTCGCCAGCATTTGCGTGGTCAACTCGATCGACACGCGATCGACCCAGTCGAATGGCTCGCCACGCGGCAGTTCATCCAGGATGCGTTGTGTGCGCTCGCGAATAGTGCTCGACAGGCGCTGCAGATTTCCTGGTGCAACGACAGGCGATACCACCTTGCGCTGCTCGTCATGCTTCGGCTGATCCATCGAGATGAAGCTCGGGCGGCGGTAATCCATCGGCGTATCGCGCAGCACGATGCCGCCCATCATCGCATCGGACGAATAAACTCTTTGGTTGGTATCGACCGCCATGATGTCCTTGTACTTGGTCACCGACCAGTACGAGCCGTACATCCCATTCTCGCACCAGTGTACGGGATCCTCACGCCGCAGCCGCTCGAAATAGGGATACCAGACGTCGTCCTGGTACAGCCGAGGCTGGCTGACATCGATCTGATCGAGCGGAATCGAATATGCGTCTTCGCGCGGATCGGCGCTGACCGGTGCGTTCATGTGTTTCATCCCTGCTGGCCGCGGCGCGGCTTGCTTGCCGACAAGACTGCACCGCGCAGTTACATGTTGTCCACTTCGTCAGGTACTTCGTAGAAGGTCGGGTGACGGTAGATTTTCGACGCCGTCGGCTCGAACAGCATGTCCTTGTCGGTTGGGTCCGATGCGGTGATCGCGTCGGAAGGTACCACCCAGATGGAAAGGCCCTCGCCGCGCCGCGTATAGACATCGCGCGCCGCCTGCAAGGCGAGCGTCGCGTCTGCGGCGTGCACCGAGCCGACATGCCGATGCGCAAGGCCGGTGCGGGCTCGGATGAAGACTTCCCACAGCGGTGTCGCTGGCTCGGCCATCAGGCGGCGGCACGCGTCCGACCGTTCCGCCCCTTGGCGGCATAGGCAAGCGCGGCCTCGCGCACCCATGCGCCGTCCTCGTGGGCGCGTTGCCGCGCAGTCAGGCGCTCGCGATTGCATGGGCCATCGCCGGCGAGCACGCGGCGGAACTCGTCCCAGTCGATGGCGCCGAACTCCCAATGGCCAGTTGCTTCGTTCAAGCGCAGCTCTGGATCGGGAAAGCCGAGGCCAAGATAGTGACCCTGCGGCACGGTCGCATCAACAAATTTCTGCCGCAACGAATCGTTGGTGAAGCGCTTGATCTTCCAGCGCATCGAGGCATCCGAGTGCTGCGACTGCGCATCCGGCGGGCCGAACATCATCAGGCTCGGCCACCACCAGCGGTTCAGCGCATCCTGCGCCATCGCTTTCTGGTCATCGGTACCGCGTGCCAGCACGGTCATGATTTCGAAGCCCTGGCGCTGATGGAACGACTCCTCCTTGCAAATCCGGATCATGGCGCGCGCATATGGGCCATAGGAGCAGCGGCAGAGCGGGATCTGGTTCATGATCGCCGCCCCATCGACCAGCCAGCCGATGGCGCCGATATCCGCCCAACTCAGCGTCGGATAATTGAAGATCGAGGAGTATTTCGCCCGACCGGTCAGCAGCTGCTCCACCAGCTCCTCCCGGCTGACGCCAAGGGTTTCCGCCGCTGCATAGAGATAAAGACCGTGACCGCCTTCATCCTGAACCTTCGCCAGCAGTGCCGCCTTTCGCCGCAGCGTCGGGGCTCGGGTGATCCAGTTGCCCTCGGGCAGCATGCCGACAATTTCGGAGTGCGCATGCTGGCTGATCTGGCGAATCAGCGTTCGGCGATACGCCTCCGGCATCCAGTCGTTCGGCTCGATGCGCTCCTCGGCCTCGATGCGGGCCTGGAAGCGCTGGCCCGCTTCGCTGTCGTCGGTGGCAAGTGCAGGGGCGTTCAGGGCTTGGCTGTACATCGGTCACTCCGGCCAGAAATGGGGGTCCACGGCCTGGTCAAAGGTGTAGGGACAATCGGCTGGAAAGGTCGTCCGGGCGAAGCCGGTCTCGGCCACCGCCTCATTGAGTGCCCGGCGATAGGCGCTTTGCATCGCCTCCGACAACAGCGACTTCAGACTGGGGTTGTCCTTCAGGTGGTCCTCCAGTTGCAGGCGCGTGTTCTCGATACTCAGGCGCCAACTGACGCTTTGCCGCCCCGGCTGGAACTGCCACTTCAGCAAATGCAGCAACAGGATCGTCAGGCGGCTGACCAGCTCGCGCTTTTCGGTCCGACCCATACTCTGGATCTCTTCCGCGATATTCTCGATATCGGCTTCCGCCAGGCGGCCGGCACGCAACAGCGCCGCCTGCTGGTTGGCCCAGGCGTAGAAGTCGCGGTCGTAGAGGCTGTTACTCATCACCACTCTCCCTGGCATTGCCGCCGCGGGGTAGATGAATATGGCCCGCGCATTCCGTCCCTGAAAGGTTCTTCGAATGAACTTCGCCCTCACCGACCAGCAGCAACAGATTCGGGACGAGGTGGCGAAGCTGTGCGCGCGCTTCGACGAGACGTACTGGCTGGAGCGGGACCGCACCGCGACCTTCCCCGAGGCGTTCTTTGCCGCCATGGCCGAGGGCAACTGGCTGGGGATTGCCATGCCCGAGGAGTACGGCGGAGCAGGGCTGGGCATCACCGAGGCGGCGATCCTGATGCAGACGGTGGCGGAGTCGGGCGCCTGCATGTCGGGCGCGTCGGCAATCCACCTCAACATCTTCGGGCTGAACCCGGTGGTGGTATCCGGCACCGAGACACAGAAGCGGCGGATGCTGCCGCCCGTTGTGGCGGGGCGTGACAAGGCCTGTTTCGGGGTGACCGAGCCGAACGCCGGGCTGAACACGACGCAGATCAGTACGCGGGCCGACCGGCGCGGCGACCGCTATATGATCAACGGCACCAAGATCTGGACCTCCACGGCGCAGGTAGCCAACAAGATCCTGTTGCTGGCGCGAACGACACCGCTGGATCGGGTGCAGCGCCACAGCCACGGGCTGACGCTGTTCTACACGACGCTGGATCGCGCTCATGCCGAGGTTCGGCTGATCCACAAGATGGGCCGGCACGCGGTGGACTCGAACATGGTGTTCTTCGAGGACATGGAGGTGCCGGAAGAAGACCGCATCGGCGAGGAGGGCGAAGGCTTCCGTACGCTGCTGCACGGCCTCAACCCCGAGCGCGTGCTGGTCGCCGCCGAGGCGATCGGGATCGGACACGCGGGGCTGGCGCGGGCCTCCCGTTATGCACGCGAGCGGGTCGTGTTCGGCCGTCCGATCGGACAGAATCAGGGTATCCAGCACCCGCTCGCGAAGTGCTGGGCTGAGTTGGAAGCAGCGCGGCTGATGGTGATGAAGGCCGCCTGGCTTTACGACCAGGGCCTGCCGTGCGGCGCTGAAGCCAACGCAGCGAAATATCTGGCTGGCGAAGCGGGGTTTCGTGCCTGTGAGCAGGCGGTGATGACGCATGGCGGCATGGGTTACGCACAGGAGTACCACGTCGAGCGGTATCTGCGGGAGTCGCTGATCCCTCGTATCGCACCGGTAAGCCCGCAGCTTATCCTCAGTTATCTGGCCGAGCGTGTGCTCGATCTGCCCAAGTCTTATTGATCTATTTCAATTACACCTGGATTTCTCCAACCCTGCACAGGCGCGGACGTCGTCGAGTACCCATGGGTTCACCGCAGTCTGGCGCGACCGATCTGCCGGGCGCCGCGGCCTCTGTCATGATATTTGCACCCACGTTCTTCGCCTCAGATGCTGTTACCCAGCTGCGTGAGGGGTCTGATGTGCCGTCATTGGTTCGGATCCAGCGGATCACGAAGGGCACAGAGATCGCTGGTCTCTGTGCCCTTTGAACGTTGGTGTCGAAAAGGCGCCGACTACGCCTCGATTTCCTCGCGATCGAGCCCACCGTCGCCATCTTCGTCCGGCTTCGGCAGGGCCGGCAGCTGCGCTTCGATGATTTCGAATTCGAGCCTGCCGTCCTTCATTGTCACTTTGACAGAGCCACCCTTCACCAGCTTGCCGAACAGCAATTCCTCGGCCAGTGGCTTCTTGATGTGCTCCTGGATCACGCGCGCCAGCGGTCTCGCGCCATAAAGCTTGTCGTAGCCACGCTCGGCCAGCCACTCCTTGGCCGCTGACGACAGCTCGATCGTCACGTTGCGGTCGGCGAGTTGGGCCTCGAGCTGCATCACGAACTTCTCGACCACGCGCCCGACGATCTCCGGCGTGAGGCCGGCGAAAGTGATGGTCGCATCCAGCCGATTGCGGAATTCCGGTGTGAACAGCCGCTTGATCGCGTCCTCGTCCTCGCCTTCGCGACCCTCGCGACCGAACCCGATTGCTTCCTTCGCCAGGTCGGATGCGCCGGCATTGGTCGTCATGATCAGGACAACGTTACGGAAGTCCACAGTCTTGCCGTTGTGGTCGGTCAGTTTCCCATGGTCCATCACCTGCAGCAGGATGTTGAACAGGTCCTGGTGCGCCTTCTCGATCTCATCCAGCAGCAACACCGCATGTGGATGCTGGTCGATCGCGTCAGTGAGCAGGCCGCCCTGGTCGAAGCCTACATAGCCCGGCGGCGCACCGATCAGCCGCGACACCGAATGCCGCTCCATGTACTCCGACATGTCGAAGCGGATCAGCTCGATGCCCATGGTGGCGGCCAACTGCCGCGCGACCTCGGTCTTGCCGACGCCGGTCGGGCCGCAGAACAGGTAGTTGCCGATCGGCTTCTCCGGCTCGCGCAGTCCGGCTCGTGCCAGCTTGATCGCCGCCGAGAGCGCCTCGATCGCCTTGTCCTGCCCGAATACCATTGACTTCAGGTCGCGCTCCAGGTTGCGCAGCGTCTCCTTGTCATCGGCAGAAACGCTCTTGGGCGGAATGCGCGCTATCTTGGCAACGATCTCCTCTACGTCACGCAGGGTCACCGTCTTCCGTCGCTTGTGCTCCGGCAGCAGCATCCGCGAAGCGCCGACCTCATCGATCACGTCGATTGCCTTGTCGGGCAACTTGCGATCGTTGATGTATTTCGCGCTCAGCTCCACCGCGGCACGAATCGCTTCGTCCGTGTAGCGGACCTTGTGGTGACGCTCGTAGTTGGTCTTCAGACCTCGCAAAATCTTGACGCTGTCCTCGATGTTCGGCTCGTTGACGTCGATCTTCTGGAACCGCCGGACCAGCGCGCGATCCTTTTCGAAATAGTTACGGAACTCCTTGTAGGTGGTCGAGCCGATGCAGCGGAGGTTGCCCGATGCCAGTGCAGGCTTGAGCAGGTTCGACGCGTCCATCGCCCCGCCGGACGTGGCACCGGCACCAATGACCGTATGGATCTCGTCGATGAACAGAATGGCGCCCTGCTGGTTCTCCAGCTCCGAAACCACCGCCTTCAACCGCTCCTCGAAATCTCCGCGGTAGCGCGTGCCGGCGAGGAGCGCTCCCATATCCAGCGCGTAAATGGTTGAGCGTCCAAGAACCTCGGGAACGTCGCCTTCCACGATGCGCTTGGCGAGACCTTCGGCAATTGCCGTCTTTCCTACCCCGGGATCGCCGACGTACAGCGGGTTGTTCTTGGTCCGTCGACAGAGGATCTGGATCGTCCGCTCAATTTCGTTCTCGCGCCCGATCAGCGGATCGATCTTCCCCGCCATCGCCTTTTTGTTCAGGTTGACGCAATAGTTCGACAGCGCGTCCTGGTTGCGGCGGCTTGGTTTCTCCTCGCGCTCCTGCTCCTGATGTGACTCGGGCTGGCTGCCGGTGCCTTGCACGGGGCGCTGGGCAGAGCGGCCTGGCGCCTTGGCGATGCCGTGGCTGATGAAATTGACCGCGTCCAGCCGCGTCATGTCCTGCAACTGCAGGAAGTAGACAGCATGGCTTTCCCGCTCCGAGAACAGGGCCACCAGGACATTGGCACCCGTCACCTCATCGCGTCCGGAGGATTGCACATGGATCGCCGCGCGCTGGACCACGCGCTGGAAACCTGCCGTCGGCTTGGGATCGCCCGAGCGATCTGTGGCCAGCCCGGCAAGATCCTTGTCGAGAAATTCCGACAGGTCATTCCGCAGCTTATCGAGGTCCACCCCGCAGGCACGCAGAACCGTCGCGGCATCGGTGTCGTCTGCCAATCCCAGCAGCAGGTGCTCCAGGGTCGCGTATTCGTGACGACGCTCGCTGGCGAGCGAAAGCGCGCGGTGCAGCGTTTGTTCGAGGTTGCGTGATAGCATCGTGGTCGGCGCTCCTACGCGCTTGAGGCCTTGAGCCGGACCAGATCATCCCCGGCGGTCCGACCGGCAGTCAACTCAGGTGAAGTTATTACAGGGCGAGTGCCTGTCATCTGGTTACTGACCCGCGCATGCTCGGCATCATTCCTTCTCGATCGTGCACTGCAGAGGATGCTGGTTTTGCCGGGCCAGGTCCATGACCTGCGTCACTTTCGTTTCTGCAACCTCGTAAGTGTAGACGCCGCACACGCCCACCCCGCGTCGGTGGACGTGGAGCATGATGCGCGTGGCTTCCTCGCGCGTCTTTTGGAAGAATCGCTCCAGGACGTGCACGACGAACTCCATCGGGGTGTAATCATCATTCAACATCAGCACCTTGTACATCGCAGGCTTCCGCGTCTTGGGTCTTGCCCGGACGACGACGCCGGTGTTGGGGCCCTCGCTGTTACCATTGCCGCCACGTCTGTCGCTGTCACTCATCGTTCTTCCGCGCCTATCTGTCGCGGCATCCCCGAAATTCTGGGACGCTCCTACTTCTGCCGGAGCGGACGCAGGAACCCCCGCCCCGTGCCCCGCCGAAGCACGAACCATATCGGAAGGCGGCGCCCGGTTAAAAGAGCATTGACGCGCAAAGATTAAGGCCTCGTGTCATTGCACAAAAAAAGGCTCCGACGACGCCGGAGCCCTTTCTGTGTCGAACTGGCCCGCGTCTCGTGAGAGACGACAAGCACTTACACGGCGTCACACGGCCTTGCCGAACTTCTCCATGGCGAGGCTGAACCGGGCTGTAAGCGGCGCCAGTGCCTGTTCGGTCAGCTTCATCGACGCGTCCGTCAGCTTGCCCGACTCGGTGAGCGTTTTCTCCAGCGTCGAACGGGCCAGGCTCGCCTGCAGGTCGAACGCGTCCTTCAGCGACTTGGCCGAAGACATGGCCTTGAACGTCGACATCGTGTCATCGAAAGAGGCCTGAGCATTGGCCGCCACCTGCTTGCCGATATCCTGGACGCCGGCTGCCCAAATCTGGCCGGACTTCACGATCGCCTCAAAGTTACCTTGACCGAACGCCACGAACTCTTCGGCCGTCTTCATTGCCTTTTCCATACCTTCCTTTACCTTTGCCTGTGTGTCCGCGAAGCCTGAGGCTGCGCGAGCCATGCCATCCTTCAATCCCGACATGGTTGCATCGAAACCCTTGGCGGTCGCCTGCGCCGTCTGGTCTTCGATCATGGCCGGGGCTTCGACTGCCTTCGCCTTACTACCTGACATGCTCATGCCTCCCGGCACAGCCGGCACGGCCGCGTTTGACCCGCCCTGCGCCCTTCGAGTGGTTTGCCGATCCTTTTTGCTGCACCGCAGCACAACGGTCATATAGACCGCAACTCTTGGTGGATCAAGCGATTTTTGTGCAGCGCACAAAAATTATTGGCTCCGTCATGGAAGCGCCCACTCGGTGGGCGCCTTCGGCATCGCAGGACTCGCCCGTAACCGGTTCTATTTTTTCTCTTTTCGCTCCAATTATGACTGGACAGTTCCGCTGCCCGCTTCGTAGAGTTGTGCGGAAACGCCGGGGGTGCGCAACGGATGAAGTCGGGCCGTCGTCGTGGACGCACGATCTTGCTGCGTTTTGCCGCGCTCGCGGCCACTTTGGTCGGACTTGGTCTCGTTGGGGCGGAACGGGCCGCGGCGCAGATCGGTTCCGATCGCTACAGTTCTATCGTGGTAGATGCGGCCACGGGGAGTGTCCTGGAGGCGGCCAATCCGGACGCGCTGCGTCATCCCGCCAGTCTCACCAAGCTGATGACCTTGTACATGGTGTTCGAGGCGCTGCGGGACCGGCGGATCACCATGGATCAATTCGTGCCCGTCTCCTCGCATGCGGCGTCGATGGAGCCCTCTAAACTAGGGCTGCTCCCTGGCACGCGTCTCACGGTGGAAGAGGCCATTCTGGGGCTGGTGACCAAATCGGCGAATGATGCCGCCGCTGCGTTGGGAGAACTATTGGGTGGCTCCGAGGACCGCTTCGCCCAGATGATGACCCTGCGGGCGCGCGCGCTGGGCATGAGCCGCACCACATTCACCAACGCCTCTGGGCTGCCCGACCCGGATCAGTGGAGCAGTGCACGCGACCTGGCGATCCTGGGCCGTCGCCTGATCTCGGATTTTCCCGGCTTCTATCCTTATTTCGGCACCCGCAGTTTCACCTTCCAGCGCCGCGTGATCTTCAACCATGACCGGATGCTGGAAACTTATCCCGGTGCTGACGGGATGAAGACGGGCTACACTGTGGCGTCTGGTCACAACCTGGTCACCAGCGCTGTCCACGGTGGGGTTCGCCTGGTCGGTGTAGTGCTTGGTGCGGCGTCGAATCCTGAGCGTGACGCTCACATGGCCGCCCTCCTGGATCAGGGTTTCGAAGAGTTGGACGTGCCTCGCGAGAGGCGAACGGTGGTTGCTGGCCGTCTGCCGTCGCTGGTCAGCGCCGCTCACGCAGCGACGCTGACATTGCAACCGACGCGGGCACGGGGAGTCGGGATCCCGACCTGGGCGATCCAGGTCGGCAGCTTCAGCACCGAGCGCGCCGCGCGCGATGCGGCAGCGAACGGGCGTCGTGCCGCCGATGGCGGCGAGGTGCGAATCGAGCCTGCCAGTCAGCATCGTCGCACGGTCTGGCGCGCGCAGGTGACCGGGTTGACTGCCGCGGAGGCGCAGGGCGCATGCGCCGAGCTGTCCCGCCGTCGATCGGCTTGCGTCGTGCTGCGGGCAGACCCCCGGCAGGTCGCAAGCCGCTGAGCCGGGTCAGCCGCCCCGCCTGATCGAGCGGACACCGCCGGCGTCCGCGATCAAGGCAATTTGCGCCATGCCGATGAACAGTCCGGTTTCTACCACCCCCACGGTCTGACCGATCATGCGGTCGAGGCTTTCGGGGTCAGAGATCGAGCGAAACCGGCAATCCAGGATCCTGTTGCCGCCGTCGGTGCAAAACAATTGTCCTTTGGCGTCGCGGCGCGATTGTGGATCCGCGCCAAGCCGACGCAGCCGGTCGGCGGTCGTCTCCCAGCCAAAGGGCACCACTTCGACCGGCACCGGGGTCTTCGTCCCGAGCCGGTCCACGAGCTTCGCGTGATCGGCAACGATAACCAGGCGCGCACTGACCGAGGCAACGATCTTCTCTCGCAGCAGCGCTCCGCCGAGGCCTTTGATCAGGTTCAGCGTCCCGAGCTCAACCTCGTCGGCACCGTCGATCGTCAGGTCGAGCCGACGATGTTCGGCAAACGTACTCAACGGGATTCCGCCGGCACGCGCCTGGGCGGCGCTGCGCTCGGATGTGGGAATGGCACGAATCCGGAGGCCGCCGTGCACCCTGCGGATCAGCGCCTCGATGGCGTAATGGGCAGTCGATCCAGTGCCGAGACCGATCACCATCCCATCCTCAACCATTGCGGCTGCAGCCTCGGCAGCGGCGCGTTTCTCCTCGTCGCGAGGCGTCACGCGTGCACCTGGATGACCCGCGACCGGTTTCTCTCCGCCGTCACTCCCCTCTCCTTGGATACGTGCGTGGGCCAATGTCATTCGGCTTAGGTTAGCGCAGGTGCCACGGATCGGCTACGCCGAGGCATTGCGCAACTGCGTATTGGGGAAGTGGCACCGCTCAAGCGCCGTGGCATCGGCGCGGAACGTTTGCCATGCCGAATCAAAAACTGGTTGGGCATCTGCCGCAATAAAGTTGCGGTCTTGATACATGCAGGAAATTCGAGCTGAAACGCGTTCCGGCAAACGTCTTTCGTGACCCTTGCGCCCAGCCTGCGCGTTGCGCATCTTGCAACATTCGCCGCGGCCGGAGCGGCAGATGCGGAGCGAGGCAGGATGGACGGCGGGGCCGACGCAAGACGAATAACGATCCACGCGCCGGAGGATTTTGCCGGAATGCATGCCGCCGGGCGGCTCGCGGCTGAGACGCTCGACATGATCACTCCCCACGTCAAGCCGGGCGTGTCGACCGGAACTCTGGACGCTCTGTGCCACGAGTTCATCACCGCCCATGGTGCTGTCCCGGCGCCGCTGAATTACCGCGGCTACCCGAAGTCGATCTGCACCTCGATCAATCATGTCGTCTGCCACGGTATTCCCGGCGAGCGGAAGCTGGAGAATGGCGACATTCTCAATATCGACGTGACGGTGATCCTCAACGGCTGGCACGGCGATTCCTCGCGGATGTATGTCGCCGGCAGTGCCTCGACGCGTGCGCGCAACCTGATGGATGTGACCTACGAAGCGATGATGCGCGGTGTTGGCTCGGTGAAACCGGGGGTGACGCTGGGTGACGTTGGACACGTGATCCAGAATTATGTGGAGAGCCAGCGTTTCAGTGTGGTGCGCGACTTCTGCGGCCACGGCATCGGCCGGCGCTTTCACGAGCCGCCGAATGTGCTCCACTTCGGCAAACCGGGAGAGGGCCCGCTGCTGCGGCCTGGCATGTTCTTCACGATCGAGCCAATGGTGAATGCCGGCAGGCCGGAGGTGAAGGTGCTGGACGACGGTTGGACGGCGGTGACACGCGATCGCAGTCTGTCGGCGCAGTTCGAGCATATGATTGGCGTGACCGAGACCGGCTGCGAGATCTTTACCCTGTCGCCGGCGGGGTACACCAAGCCGCCGTATGTAGCCAGTTGAGCAAGCAGGAGGGAACGCGATGAACGACCATACGCCGATCAGCAAAACGATGAACGTCGCCGTCGCAACGAAGGACAGCGCGAAGTACGTCGCAGGTCGCCGCGCTTACTTTAAGTACCGGGATCTTGGGGTCACCGAAGGGACCAACGGCTTCATGCGTGCTCAGGTCACCTCGGCCGAGCAGGGCATGTCGCAGCCAACCGGCTGGCACGTCCACAAGTGCCAGGCGCAGTTGGTCTACATGCTCAGCGGCTGGGTCGACCTGGAGTTCGCCGATCGCAAGGTACGTATCCAGGCGGGCGACTCCATCATGATCCCCGGTGACACGCCCCATAACGAGACGGGCACGTCCGACACGTTCGAACTGCTGGAGGTCTCGGTGCCGGCGGACATGGGGACCGAGCCCTGCGCGCCTCCGCCGGGGCGTTAACTCCAGTTCAAGGCCCGGCCCCCATGCTTGGGGTGTGGGAAAGGGTCAGCGCACGCAGGGGGTCGCCGAGGCCCGGTCATTATTTGACGTTTCGGCGGAGCCGCCAGCGCATCCCGTCGGCGTAGAAGGACACCGATCGCGGCTGCGCACACGGCTGCTGGCGGCTGGCCCGGATGCGCTGGCGGACCACGAGATGCTGGAAATCGTGCTGTTCGCCTTGCCGCGACGCGACACCAAGCCGCTGGCCCGTGCGCTGTTGGCTCGGTTCGGCAGTTTCGCCCGGGTGATCTCGGCGCCGGTACAGGATCTTTTGTCGGTTGAGGGCATGGGCGAGGCGGGAGTGGCGGCGCTCAAGTCCGTCCACTCAGCCGCACTGCGCCTGTTGCGAGCGGAGATTATGGGACAGCCGGTGCTGAACAACTGGGACCGGCTGATGGCCTATCTCAGCGCCGAACTTTCGCGCGAGCGCGTCGAGCAATTCCGCGTCCTGTTCCTCGACAACCGTAACCGCTTGCTGGCCGATGAGGCGCAGCAGCGGGGAACAGTGAACCACACCCCGGTCTACCCGCGCGAAGTGTCAAAGCGGGCACTCGAACTGCATGCCACGGCACTTGTCCTGGTGCATAATCATCCGAGCGGCGATCCGACGCCATCGCGCGACGACATCGTTATGACGCAGCAGATCCGCGTGGCCGTCGAGGCGTTGTCCGTCGTGCTGCACGATCACGTCGTCATTGGCAACGGACGGTGGCTCAGTTTCCGCAAGGAAGGCCTGCTGTAGTGGCGCAGGGCCGGACAGCTATTTGCACGCGCCAGAATGTCCATTGAGGTACCAGCCCAGGATCCTCTGAACTTGGCAGGCGGTCGGCCTGCGACGATGCAGGGCCGGTTGTCGCTCGACATTGATTGGTGTCGATCTTCCTGCGCCGACCGGGACGCGCAAGGTGCCTTGCCGAATGGCTAAGACATACAGGGGCACGGGGTCGAGCACGCCGCGCAGGACGCGCGCCCCGATTTGCGCGACGCGATCCCGATACTCCGCCGCAAGCATTGGCGTATGCGAGTGATACAGGCCCACCGCCAAATTCCAATTCCGCTTCGCAGGACCATTGTAGAGGTTCATCAGGTAACGGGCGGCGAAGTCGGCATTCAGGATCGGATCGAATGCATCCTCCAGCGAGGTGAATGCCTCCGAGTGTAGAGGCACATCGACCTGAGTACAGCCGACGTCAATGTAGCGATGTCGTGGCCGCTGCATGTTTACCCACGCGACCGCAGCCGCCTTGCTCTCCAGGTAAAGTCCCTGGCCATCCGCGTTGATTGTCCACGGCCACGCGCGGACGTCGTTCAGCGCAGCCACCGGTCTGCCGCTCTCGGCTCTTGCGATAGCTCCCAGCAGACCAGGCGGTAGACGATGCTGTTGTTCGGCCATACGCACCGCTGAATCGCAAAGTGCGCTTTGAACTACGTCCCAATTCTCGGAACGCCCCGAGCTGTTCTGCGAATCGTCGGCCTTCGTCGATACACATGAGGCGCCGAGGACAACCAGCGTCACTATGACAGCGATCCGGTGGCGGCCCTGACGAAAGATGTTCCCTGCCTTCAGGCGTCGTGCCCACCCCTGGCTGCTGGCGTCTTCCTCAGCGACGCACGGAGCCCGGCACATATCGGCAGTGCCACAAGACACAGAGCGGCCATGACGAGGAAGGCGCGGCCGCCGACTTGCTGATAAAGAGTGCCGGAAACCAGGGTGAGCAGCGCTATCGCCAGTCCAACGCACAACGTGCCATAGAACGATTGTGCTGTGGCTGCCAGACGAAGCGGTACGACCAGGACAATGACGCGCATACTGGCTAGATGCAGCAGGGCAAATGTGAAGCCGTGCAAGGGCTGAGCGGTCGCCAGTAGTAAAGGCGAGGTGGTGCAGGCCAGAACCGACCAACGAACCACGCCCGCAGCCGCCGCCAGTGCACACCCGCCGCCTGGGCCGATCCGCCGGATCAATCCTGGTCCTATCAGCAGGAATACCAGCACCTCCGCCATGACGGACTCGGACCAGAGGAAGCTGACGGTGCCCAAGCTTATGCCGACCGAACGCCAATAGATCACCGAGAAGCTGTCGTTCAGAGCATGGCTGCCCTCGACCAATGCAGCGATGACGAGGATGCGTCGGAATGGCGCCAGCCGCAGCAACGCCGCACAATCGTGAAATGCGGGTGTTCGGAACTCCGAACCGGCGCTTCGCGCGTCACCGAGGCGTGGAAGCAGCAAACCTGTGCCTCCACCAACCAGCAGGAACAAGCCGCTGATCCATATGATACTCGACAAACCTGTCCGACTTGCCGCCCATCCGCTCAGGAAGGTGCCGGAGATGAACGCGGCGGAGCCACCGGCTCGCAGCCAGCCGTAATCAAACCTGCCTCGAGTGACCTCGCTCTGCTGCGCGGCAGTGGTGGCGAGCGCGTCGGAGACGGGGACGATCGGCGCCAGGGCCACGGCGTGAACCAGCGCGACGATCATCATTCCACGGAAGCCGGATATTGCCAGATACCCAACGCCGGCGATGGCAGCGGCAGTGGCGTACGCGCACAGGCCCATCCCGTGTCGTCGCCATCGATCAGCGGCATGAGCTGCGGCAGGTCCGGCCAGAACCCTTATGGCCGTGGACGCCGCCATGACCAAGCCGATTTCGTCCGGATGCAGCCCGCGATCGTCAAGCAGCGCCGGTAAGAAGGGCGACTGAACCCCGAATGCCGCATAGAGCAGCGCGTAGACCGCGAGGAATCTGGCGAATATGGACCAAGGCCGCCGCATGGCTGAATGCCTACGGCAGCAGTGGCCGGCTGCCGGACGTTCGAATGCGGACGGGTATCAGCGTGCTGCTTCGCTGGACCGCAACCGCGCCACGGGCTTTGAGCCAGGACGGCGCGGCGTCGGCGCGGGGCTGCATGGTGTGTCAACCACGTCAACGCAGTCGGGCAACTGACCAAGGATGAGCCTGCCGAATTCCTCCAGGTCGTCAGCCTGAGGAAAGCTCGTTCGCCAAAGCAGGCCTATGCGCCGATGCGCCTTGGTGGCGATCAGCGGCCTCACCTCCAGCTGCTTATGCCGGGCTGTCAGATGCGGCACAGCCATCGCGGGCAGCAGCGTGCAACCGAGGCCTGCCGCCACCATCTCAGAAATCGTCTCCAGGCTGGTTGCCCGAAAATCGTCGCTTGGACCTATCCCACTGCTGAATTTCTCGCCACAGACTTCCAGCGCCTGATCGCGCAGGCAGTGTCCTTCGTCGAGCAAAAGCAGGCATTCGCGCTTGAGTTCACGCTCCGTGACGACTGGCTGATTGCTCAGCGGGTGCCCGGGGGCACAGGCAAAGCAGAATGGTTCGAGGAATAGAGGCATCGCCCGATAGCCTTCGGTGTGCTCGGGCAAGGCGATCAGCACGACGTCGAGTGCATACCCGTCCAGTGCGGCCATGAGGTTCGCTGTCAGATCTTCCCGAAGCACCAGTCGAAGCGCGGGAAACCTCTGATGCAGCTGTTCAAGGATCAGCGGCAGGATGTACGGGCTCAATGTCGGGATAATGCCGAGGCGAAGGATGCTGGTGAGCGTGCCGTGGCGGTGACGCACCAATTCCGAGATTTGGTCGGCTTCCTCGAGTATACGGCGCGCATGTGCGACGACGGCCTTGCCGATCGGCGTGAGGGTGACGAACCGGGTCGTTCGTTCGACCAGAGGTACGCCGAGCTGCTCCTCCAGTTTCCGCAACTGACTGCTGAGTGTCGGCTGCGTCACCCGGCACCGCTCCGCCGCCCGGCCGAAGTGGGATAGATCGGCAACCGCGACCAGATACCGCAACTCGGCCAACGTCATAGCGATCCTCCCCTCCTATTGGTGCTGCCTATTTATGAAATTGCATATTTAGATTGGACAAATAGACCCGCGCTGGCAAGGCTATCTTATGATCCCAGGGTCGGCTTGGCCTGATTGGCCAAAAAGGGCTCGCGTTATGACGTGGCCCAACTTGTTCATGCGGATTGACCGGGCGCCACTCTTGGCGGGAGGCAGGGCGCCATCCGACTGGCCGCAGAGCCAAGGCACCGGCGTCGAGCAGATGTTGCTCCGTGCGCCACGCATTGGCATGCTGGTCGACGACCCTGGATGAATTCGCCCGTTGTGGTAGTCTCGCTCTTGCGAGCGACATCCGTTTGGTTAGTGCTGGAATTCGGGAGGATCAACAATGGCAAGTAAAGACGACATCGGATTGATGGCCCACCTGATGCGCCGGGCAGGCTTTGGCGCCAGCCGGGACGAGCTCGAGGCGCGGGCGGCCAAAGGATACGACGCAACGGTCGACGAGTTGCTGAGCCCGGAAGCGCAGCCAGCAGTCGATCCGTACACGCTGCTGCGGCATCAACCGGCCGCGTTGCTGCCGGGCGGGCAGCCGCCGATGGGCAACGTGAACTACATGTACTACCTGGTGAATACGAAGCGCCCGCTGCAGGAGAAGATGGCGCTGTTCTGGCACCACGTGTTCGCCACCGGCAACTCGAAGGTCGACAACTACGACCAGCTGCTGGAGCAGATCGAATTGTTCCGTCAGCACGGCATGGGCAACTATCGCGACCTGCTGCTGAAGGTGGCGAAGAACCCGACCATGATCTTCTGGCTGGACAACAACCAGAACCACGGCACGGCGGTCAACGAGAACTGGGGCCGCGAGCTGCTGGAACTGTTCAGCCTTGGCGCCAGCAACTACACCGAGGTGGACGTTCGCGAGGCGTCGCGCGCCTTCACCGGCTGGACCTTCGAAACCAAATTGCCTCGCTTGCCGTACGGCCGCTTCCCATGGAAGTTCGAGTATCGGCCAGAAGACCACGACGATGGCGAGAAGACCTTCCTCGGCCACAAGGGCAACTTCAACGGCGAGGACATCATCAACATCATCGTGCAGCAACCGGCCTGCGCGAAGTTCATCTGCCGGCATCTGTACAACTTCTTCGTCGCCGACGAACCGCAGGTGCCTGCCTGGCAGATCGAGGCACCACGCGATCAGGCAGCAATCGATTCGATGTGCAAAGTGTTCATTGAATCGAAGTGCGAGATGAAGCCGCTGCTGAACCACCTGTTCAAGTCGGACTTCTTCAAGAATGCCCGCTACAAGCACCTGAAGTCGCCGGCCGAAGTGGTGGTGGGCACGCTGCGCCTGGTCGGTGGCTACGAGCTGCCGAAGCCGGGTTACGGCGAACTGTCGATGCAGCCGTCCTACATGGGCCAGGATCTGCTGAACCCACCCTCGGTCGAGGGCTGGCACACCGGCCAGGAGTGGATCAACAGCGGCTCATTGATGTCGCGCATCAATTTCGTCGCGGCGCAGATCGGCAATCCTGATCTGCCCGGCGTTCAGGCGATCATCAACCGCCTGAAGGCGCAGGGCACCAAGACCCCTGAACAGCTCGTCGCCAACTGCCTCGATCTGCTCGGCCCGGTCGAGGTGGGTGCTGACACCAAGAAGGAGCTCACCGAGGCGGCGAAGCAGTGGGGCGACATCAGCTGGGACAACGATGCCGGCGCGAAGAACGCCACTCAGCGTGCCGCCGAGATGCTCCAACTCATCGCGGCGACGCGCGAATACCAGTTCGGCTGAAACATGACACGGAACGGATAGGAGGAACTCACCACCATGTCGGCAACAACACAGCAATCGAAGGATCCGGTGCTGGTCGTGTTGCAGCTCACCGGCGGCAACGACTACCTGAACACGGTAATCCCGTACAACAACGGCCTGTACAAGGACAATCGCAAGGCGGTCGGCATCGCCGACAGCGACATGATCCACCTCGATCAGGCGCACGCCATGCCGAACTACATGGCGCCGCTGAAGAAGTTCTGGGATGACGACAAGCTCGCCATCATGCATGGCGTCGGCTATCTCGACTCGCCGCGGTCGCATTTCCGCTCCATGGACATCTGGCACACCTGCGAGGCCGAGAAGGTCGGCACCGAAGGCTGGCTGGGCCGTGTGGTGCGCGAGTTCGATCCGAAGAAGGAGAACGTCGTCACCGCCGTGAGCTTCGGCCCATGCATGTTCCGCGCGATGTCGGTGCCCAACGTTCCGGTCGCCTGCGTGGCTGGTCCGCTGGAGCAATACGGGTTCCTGCCCAGCATCCGTGACCAGGCACAGCGTCTGAAGGTGCTCGAGACCTTCGCGCACATGTACCAGCCGATCGAAGGCAGCGGGGTGATGGACTACCTCGGCACCACCGGCCTCGATGGGCTGAAGGGCGCCGACATCCTGAAGGTCGCGCCGGGCATGTACAAGTCCGACGTGAAGTATCCCAACACCACGATCGCGCAGAAGCTCCGCGGCGTCGCCCAGGTGCATCTCGCCAACCTCGGCACCCGCATCTTCTACTGCGACCATGGCAGCTTTGACTCGCATGCCGGCCAGGCGCCGCTGCATGCCGGTCTGTGGACTGCGGTCACCGAAGGCCTGGATGCCTTCATGACCGACCTGCGTCAGCACAACGCGGCCGACAACGTCATCGTGCTGATGTTCTCGGAGTTCGGCCGTCGCGTGCGCGACAATGGCTCCGGCACCGACCACGGCGCCGCCGGCGCGACGTTTGTGCTCGGTGAGAAGGTGAAGGGCGGACATTACGGCGAATATCCGTCACTGGACGCGAACAAGCTCGTGCAGGGTGACCTGAACCCGAGCATGGACTTCCGCAGCATCTACTCGACCATTCTCGACAAGTGGCTCGGTTTGAACCCTGCCCCGATCGTGAATGGCACCTATGAGAAGCCGGCCTTCCTGCACTAGCTGGCCGATGACTACCCCTCCCGTTCCGATCGAACGGGAGGGGCGTGATCTTGCGATGTGACGGGAGGAAATTATGGCGCTTACGACGGTTGTTCGCGGCAGGGCCTATGACTGGAGCCATGCCATCGGGCGCGGTGCGGCCACAGGTACGGGCTTCAACTATATCCAGACGATGTGCCTGGGCAATGATAACGACCTCTACACTGCCAACCGCGGCAATGAGAACAACTTCGGCATGCGGGTGAACCGCATCCAGTTGGGCGGAGCGGGCGAGGAAGAACTGATGGCCGAGTTCTTCCAGCACGGCGAAGGCGACGGCAAGGCGACCTGGCCATTCGGCGTCGCAGTCGGCAAGGATGGCCGGGTCTTCTGCTCGGACGAGTGGACCAACACCATCTCGGTGTTCGATCCGAACGGGAAGTTCCAGTACAAGTTCGGCAAGACCGGCAGCGGCGATGGTGAGCTGATACGTCCGGCCGGGATCGCGGTCGAGAAGAATGGCAACGTTATCGTGGTCGACAGCGGTAACTGTCGCCTGCAGGTGTTCACTCCGGAAGGCAAGCTTGTCGCGCAGTGCGGCAAGGCTGGCACCGGCGACGGCGAGTTCAACCAGCCGTGGGGCATCACCACCGACAAGGACGGCAACATCTACGTTGCCGACTGGAAGAACCATCGCGTGCAGAAGCTGTCGGCGCAGGGCAAGTTCCTGATGAAGATCGGCACGTATGGCGAACTGCCGCATCCGGATGACGCTTACGCCGTGACCTATCTCGGGCCGTACGTCTCCAGTCTGCCGGAGTCACACTACCCGAAGGCCGGGCTGCTCAATCATCCGACCGATGTGGCGGTGGACACGGACGGTGACATCTACGTCACCGACTGGGGCAATCATCGGGTCAGCATCTTCGAGGCCGACGGGACCCCGCTGACCAACCTGTATGGCGACGCGCACGTGTTCTCGAAATGGGCCAAGCAGAGCGTCGACGCCAACCCGGACATGATGAAGGCGTATCGACGGGTCAATAACCTGCAACCGCTGTGGCGGTTCTGCTTCCCAACCGCGGTCGATTTCAATCCGGCGACGGACGAGATCATTGTGGCCGACAGCCAGCGGAACCGGCTGCAAGTGTACAAGAAGGTTCGCGACTACCAGGACTTCCAGGCCAATCTGTAGAGGTCGAATGGGCACATGGTGCGACGAGCACCATGTGCCCGAGCGACATACTCATGACGCGCCGGCTGGTACTATCGGTGCATCATTACAGGAATCGTTGCACGCTCAAGTACATGACGCGTGACGCCACCCAGGAACAACTGGCGAAGGCGCGAATGAGAATAGGCGCCCATAACGAGCAGGTCGCAGCCGAAGTCGCCGGCAGCTGCCAAAAGCCCCGCGCCCACCCCGTTCTGGTCAGCAGCAAACGCTGCACGGTCCGTAGCGATGTCGTGCATGGCGAGGTACTGCTGTAATTCCGGCGCCAGCGGACCGCGCCGCTGGTAATCCTCTGACCAAAGGATCCGGATAGCTTCGGCGCGGTTCAGCCAAGGCAACGCTGCCAGTACGGCAGAAGCGGATTCGGCAGTGCCGTTCCAGCCGATGCAAATTCTGCGGCCAATGGCCGACGGGGCGACCGCTGGTGCGATCATTATCGGCTTCGCCGAGTCGAACAGCACCGCGTGCAGCGCATCAGATGAAGAAACCTCTTTGTCGCTGGCAGGATGCGGCACGACGACGAGATCAGCCAACCGCGCCTCTTGGGCGACGATCTCTGGTTCCTGTCCAGTAACCACGGCGAAGCTGGCGGTCGGTGTCCGGGCATTGGGTTCCGCATCGACGAACGGAAGCCCGTGTTGTGCCAACAATCTCGTCACCAGATCACGCAGGGAAATCGCACGATCTTTGTTGGAACCGACGTGCAACACCGCCAGGTGTCCCGCCCACATGCGAGTTGTCAGCGCAGCAGCCGAGCAGACGGCCTCCGCAGTGTTGACGGTCTGCAGCGGCAGCAGGATTTTGCGGATCGTTACTCCGCGGTGTGCCTCAGCGGACATGCTCGAACAGGTCTCGCCATTGCGACGCAACATCGGCCAGCAGGCTGCGCGCCGCTTGTTCAGTATATGCGCCGGAGCCTTGTATCAACCCGGCTATAGTATCGTCATCAAGACACACGCCGATCCGGCTGCCGTTGCGCAAGGGGTAAAACTTGCCGGCACGCCGCTCGACCACGGTAAAGCTGTTTCCATCGGATACCAGCAGATAATGCTCCTGCTCAGCGATGACCTTCAGCATTGTGGCCTCCCCGGCAATAGCAGGGGCGATCCTGGTTCTAGTTCTTGGCGGCCCTAGAGCGTTTGACCTCGGATGTCGCCAGACAAACAGCGATCGATGGCAGCTACCACCTAAGGTTAGGGCAGCCGTATGCCTTCGACAAGGGCAATCGGAGCGGCAGGAAAGATGCCCTCTGTTGGCGAGCTGCCGAAGGACCAGCGAAGAATTGATTTTCATTGGCCAGGTTCCCTTATTGTGCCTGGCATATGGAACTCGCGAATATCTTCTGTGCAGCGGTTGCACGATGGTTTACCGGCCATTTCGCCGCACCGACGCCGGCGCAGCTGCGAGCATGGCCGGCGATCCAGGCGGCCCGACACACGCTCATTGCCGCACCGACCGGATCGGGCAAGACGCTTGCCGCTTTCCTGGCGGCCATCGATGGGCTGGTCCGGCAGGGGCTTGCTGGGAAGCTCTTGGACGCCACCGAGGTGGTCTATGTCTCGCCGCTGAAGGCGCTGTCCAACGACATCCAGCGCAACCTGGAGCTGCCGCTTGCCGGCATCCGGTCGGAACTTTCCCAGCAGGGACTCCCGGACGTGGAGATTCGCACCTGGGTGCGTACTGGCGATACCCCCTCCGGCGAACGCGAGCGGATGCGCCGCTGCCCACCCCATATTCTCGTCACGACGCCGGAATCACTTTACATCCTTCTCGGCTCGGTCTCGGGCCGCGCCATGCTGGCGACCACGCGCACAGTCATTGTGGATGAAATCCACGCCATGGCGGCAAACAAGCGTGGCGCCCATCTGGCGTTGTCGCTGGAGCGCTTGTCAGCGCTGTGCGCAGACAACCTGGTGCGCATAGGGCTGTCGGCGACGCAGAACCCGATCGAGGACGTCGCGCATCTTCTGGGTGGCGTCACTGCACAAGACGTGGCGATCGTCGATACCGGCCATCAGCGCCCGCGCGAACTGTCGCTGGAAGTGCCCGACTCGCCGCTGGAAGCTGTCATGTCGGCAGAGGTCTGGCAGCAAGTCTACGACCGCCTGATGCGGCTGGTAGAGGCGCATCGCACCACGCTGATATTCGTCAACACGCGACGCATGGCCGAACGTGTGGCGCGTCAATTGTCCGAGCGATTGGGCGAGCAGGCGGTCACCGCGCATCATGGCAGCATGGCGAAGGAACATCGTCTGTCGGCCGAGCAGCGGTTGAAGCGTGGCGAATTGAAAGCGCTCGTGGCGACCGCCTCGCTGGAACTCGGCATCGATATCGGTGACGTGGATCTGGTCTGTCAGCTCGGTTCCCCACGCTCCATCGCCAGCTTCCTGCAGCGTGTCGGACGTTCCGGTCACGCGGTGGGCGGCACACCCAAGGGACGTCTGTTTCCCTTGTCTCGCGACGATCTCGTCGAATGCGCAGCACTGCTCAATTGTGTACGGCGCGGCGAGCTCGATCGACTAACCATTCCACATCAACCGCTTGACGTGCTGGCGCAGCAGATCGTGGCCGAGGTCAGCGCGCAGGACTGGTCCGAGGAGGTGCTGTACGAGCGGATGCGTCGCGCATGGCCGTATCGTGATCTGCCGCGCGACGATTTCAGTTCAGCTATCCGCATGTTGGCCGAAGGATTCGCAACGAGCCGAGGCCGGCGCGGAGCACTGATTCATCACGACGCGATAAACCACATGCTGCGAGGCCGGCGCGGTGCGCGGCTGACCGCACTGACGTCCGGCGGGACAATCCCAGATACGGCTGATTACCAGGTTCTGCTGGAACCCGAGAACCAGACGATCGGCAGTGTCAACGAGGACTTTGCCGTCGAAAGCCTTGCTGGCGACGTGTTCCAGCTCGGCAACAACTCGTATCGCATATTGCGCGTCGAGCGCGGCCTTGTACGGGTTGAAGACGCGCATGGGCAGCCGCCGACGATACCCTTCTGGCTGGGCGAGGCGCCTGGCCGCAGCGATGAATTATCCGCCTCAGTGTCTCGTCTGCGCGCCGGGGTTGCCACGCGGCTGCGGCGAGACAAATCGGGCGAGAGCGCGCAGGACTGGCTGGTCAACGAGGTCGGAATAGCGGCGGCCGCGGCGGAGCAGCTGATCGACTATCTCAAGGTATCCTTCACCGCGCTTGCATGCCTGCCCACCCAGGACACCATCGTGCTCGAGCGCTTCTTCGATGAAGCAGGCGGCATGCAGCTTGTCATCCACTCGCCGTTTGGCAGCCGGATCAATCGCGCCTGGGGGCTCGCACTGCGCAAACGCTTCTGCCGCAGGTTCAACTTCGAACTGCAGGCAGCGGCTACCGAGGACAACATCGTGCTGTCCTTGACGACCGCACACAGTTTCGATCTGGCGGAAGTGGCGACCTATCTGCGCTCGGACAATGTGCGATCGGTGCTGGTGCAGGCGCTGCTCGACGCACCGATGTTCACCACGCGTTGGCGATGGGTGGCGGGTGTTGCACTCGCCCTGCCGCGGTTCCGCGGCGGCAAGAAGGTGGCTCCCCAGCTTGCGCGCATGGAGGCCGAGGACCTGGTCGCCAGCGTGTTCCCCGACCAGATGGCGTGTGCGGAGAACGTTGTCGGTGACCGTGAGATCCCGGATCACCCGCTGATCAATCAGGCGATCGCGGACTGTCTGCACGAAGCGATGGACATCGAGGGGCTCGAGCGGCTGCTTGCCAGGATCGAGTCTGGCGAGACGCGCGTTGTTGCGCGTGACCTGACGCAGCCGTCGTCCCTGGCGATGGAGGTATTGTCGGCGCGGCCTTATGCCTATCTTGACGATGCACCGCTGGAGGAAAGGCGGACGCAGGCGGTGATGGCGCGCCGTTGGATGGCGCCAGAGACTGCTGCCGATCTTGGCCGTCTGGATCCTGAAGCGATCGCCCGCGTGCGTGCCGAGGCGTGGCCCGATCCGGTCAACGCCGAGGAACTGCACGATGCGCTGCTCTGGCTTGGCTGTCTGAACGAGGACGAAGTATCGGCCGCGCCCGAGTGGCACGGCTGGCTGACGAACTTGGCTCTGGACAATCGCGTAACCCGATTGCGAATGCCGCAAGCGACGCTGTGGGTCGCAGCCGAACGGGCCTCGCAATTCCAAGGGCTGCCTGGAAACAGTGACACTCTTTCCGACATCCTGCGCGGCCGGTTGGAGGGACTGGGGCCGGTGACACAGGCTGCGCTCGCAGCCCCCCTTGGCCTGGAAGCTGACGATATCAGCGCCGCACTGGCCGCATTGGAAGTCGAAGGTTTTGCCCTGCGCGGCCTCTTCACGCCCGGCGGCAACGCCGAGGAGTGGTGCGACCGGCGGCTGCTGGCACGCATCCATCATTATACCATCCGTCGATTGCGGGCCGAGATCGAGCCGGCTCCCGCGCGTGACTTTCTTCGCTTCCTGTTTGATTGGCAGCGGGTCACGCCTGAGACGCGATTTGAAGGCCCCGATGCAGTTTCTGCAGCCGTGGCGTTGCTCGAAGGGTTCGAAGCACCGGCAGGTGCGTGGGAGACCGAGATCCTGCCGGCACGCATCATCGGTTATGAACCGACATGGCTCGACGACATGTGCCTGGCTGGCCGCATTGCATGGGGACGTTTGACGCCTGGTGCCGGTGCAAGCTCAGCAGTGCGGACGACGCCGATCGCATTGCTGGTGCGCCGACACGCTGCATTCTGGACGGCTCTGACAAGCGCGCAGCAGAATGTGCAGCCGAACGGACGAGCTCAGGCGGTGCTCGACTGTCTGCGGACGCAGGGCGCTTTGTTTTTCGAGGAACTTGCCGCGGCGAGTGGGCTGCTGCGGCCACAGCTCGAAGAAGCACTGGGCGAGCTTGTTTCGCTCGGGCTGGTGACATCGGACAGCTTTGGCGGGCTGCGCGCGCTGCTCGTGCCGTCGGACCGCCGCAAGCCGTTCACGGGCGGGACACGCCGCCGTCGCATCATGAGTTTCGGCATGGAGGACGCCGGCCGGTGGTCACTGATGCGTCGCCTGACGGCCGATCCTCAGGCCCGGGCCTCTGCGACTGAGTTCGTCGCACGCGCGCTGCTGCGCCGCTACGGCGTGGTGTTCTGGCGGTTGTTGGCACGCGAAGCCGATTGGCTGCCGCCGTGGCGCGATCTCCTGCGCGTCTATCGCCGCCTGGAAGCGCGTGGCGAAATTCGCGGCGGTCGCTTCGTTGCGGGATTCGCCGGCGAGCAGTACGCGTTGCCCGACGCCATAGGACTGTTGCGCGAGGTGCGGCGTCGGCCGTTGTCCGACGCATTTGTCTCGCTATCCGGTGCCGATCCGCTGAATCTTGTCGGTATCCTGACGCCGGGTGCCAAGCTCGCGGCAGTCACGGCCAATCGGTTATTGTACTGCGACGGGCTGCCGGTGGCATCGCTGGCCGGAGGAGACGTGCAGTTCCTCGCCACACTCGATGCCGCCGCTCAATGGCAGGCGCGGAAGGTGCTGTTGCGATCTGCATCGCCAGCATTGCTCGCCGATCTCGGATGAAAGCCGGATCAAGCTCGGCCATGCGGGCCATGACGATAAGCGACCGGGCCGTCGCGGATCAACACGTGATGTGCATCTCGCACCGCGTGGCGTGATGCATGACGTCATCGTCATTGGTGGTGGCCACAACGGCTTGGTCTGCTCCGCCTATCTGGCGATGGCAGGCCTGAAGGTGATCGTGCTTGAGCAACGTCCCGTGGCAGGAGGTGCTGCGGTCACCGAGGAATTCAGCCCGGGTTTTTCCAATTCGGTCGCCGCTTACACTGTCTCGCTGTTGAACCCAAAGGTTATTCGTGAGCTGGATTTGGCTGCATATGGGTTGCGCATTGTGGAGCGCCCGATCGCCAACTTCCTGCCGCTGGATGGTAGCCGCTTCCTCAAAATCGGTGGCGACCGAACCAAACAGGAGGTCGCCAAATTTTCGCCGCGGGATGCGGATCGCCTGGATGACTATCAAAAGCGTTTGGAGGCTGTGGCGGAGGTTCTGCGCACCGTCGTGCTGGAGTCGCCACCGAATGTTGTCGCAGGCGCTCCATTCACGGCGATTGCTGAACTTTTCAAGCTTGGAAAGACGGCCAACAGGGTTCGTGCTCTCGGGCTCGAATTGCAGCGCGACCTGCTTGATCTCTTTACCGCCTCGGCTGGGGATTTTCTTGATGGCTGGTTCGAGAGTGCACCCATCAAGGCTGCTTTCGGCTTCGATGGCATCGTTGGCAACTATGCGAGCCCTTACGCACCGGGATCGGCCTATGTACTGCTGCATCATTGCTTCGGCGAGGTGAATGGCAGGAAAGGCGTGTGGGGCCACGCTATCGGCGGAATGGGTGCGATCACCCAGGCTATGGCCAAGGCCGCATCGCGGCACGGCGTCGATATCAGGCTGTCGACACCGGTGCGCCGTGTCCTGGTGGAGAACAATCGCACCGTTGGTGTTGAGACAAAGGACGGCGAGATGATCCGTGCCGCGGCTGTCGCAGCGGCAATCAATCCGAAACTTCTTTACCTCCACCTTGTCGATCCGCCAGCATTGCCCGATAGATTTCGACAGCGGATGCAAATGTGGCGCTGCGGCTCTGGCACATTTCGCATGAATGTCGCACTCGCCGAGCTGCCGGATTTTTCTGCGTTGCCAGGCCGAGCGCCGGCTGAGCATCATGCCTCGGGCATCATCATTGCGCCGAGCCTTGCCTACATGGAGCAGGCTTATTTCGACGCACGTTCCTTGGGTTGGTCACGACGGCCCATTGTGGAATTGGTCATTCCATCTACGCTCGATGATACACTCGCGCCACCTGGACAGCACGTGGCGAGCCTGTTCTGTCAGCACGTTGCGCCGGAACTGCCAGACGGTGCGTCATGGGATGATCATCGTGAGACCGTTGCCGACCTTATGATCGAGACGGTCGATCGTTATGCGCCCAATTTCCGGCACTCGGTCCTTGCGCGGCAAATCTTGTCTCCGCTCGACCTGGAAAGGACGTTCGGGTTGGTCGGTGGCGATATATTCCATGGCGCGCTTGATCTCAGGCAGCTTTTTTCCGCGCGTCCCATGTTGGGCCACGCGGACTATCGCGGTCCGATCCAAGGTTTATATTTGTGCGCGTCGGGAGCCCATCCGGGTGGCGGCGTCACTGGCGCCCCCGGTCACAATGCGGCGCGCGAAATACTGCGCGACTTCCGCCGCCGGCGTGCGCGCCGGTTGCCGTAGCCGCCTGGGTCAGGAGGCGCCACTCGGCGTGTGCCGTCGCAATTGCTAACCTGCGGCTCGCTCGGCAGCGCAATTGCCATGAAAGGGGGTTCCATGTTTGCAAATCCAGATGCAGCCCAACTGGTCGAACTCGCCGCTTCCATCAATCTTCGCCTCAGCCATAAGGAAGCGGAGCTGTATTTGCCTTTCGTTCTCGACGCCCTGCGTGGACTGGACGCGTTCGTGCAATCGCGCGCGGAGGAGGCTGGGCCGCCACGGCTATTTCCTGAACGCAGCCCCGGCTATCGGCCATCGCTTACCGAGGATCGGTATCAGGCGTGGCTCTGGAAGTGCGCCATTGGCGGCGCCGATCGCGGCCTGCTGGCGGGCAAGACTGTCAGCTTCAAGGACCACATCAGCGTGGCGGGCATTCCGCAAGTGTTCACGTCGCAGGCATTGGAGGGCTTCATCCCCGATGTGGATGCGACCATCGTCACGCGCGTTCTGGCGGCCGGCGGCAAGGTGGTCGGCAAGCACATGATGAACGGATTCATGGGCGACTACGGCAAGCCGATCAATCCACACAACGCGCAGCGGACGACCGGAGGCTCGTCATCCGGTTCCGGGGCTGCATTGGCCGCGGGCGAGGTCGATATTTCATTCGGTGGCGACCAGGGCGGTTCGATCCGGCTGCCCGCGGCGTTTTGCGGCGTGGTCGGGCTGAAACCGAGCTTTGGCTTGGTGTCGCACTTCGCCTGCGGCTTTGCCGCCGAGCCCAGTGTTGACCATGTCGGGCCGATGGCGCGCACGGTGCCGGATGTTGCCGCGGCCCTCCAGGCGGTGGCCGGTTACGACGACAATGACCCGCGTCAAGGCCGCAGCATCCCGGAGGGCATCGATGTGCTGTCCGATCTGGATGGCGGTGTGCGCGGCGTGCGGATTGGCATCCTCGAGGAGGGCTTCGCCGAACCCATCGAGCCAGGCGTCGCCGAAGGCGTAATGACTGCCGTATCTACGCTGGAGCGGTTGGGTGCCGAGGTCAGCCGGATCTCGGTGCCGCAGCATGCGCAGATCGATAGCGTGTATGCTGCACTGGTGCTCGAGGGTGCGCGGGCGATCCACGACGTGGGCTTCTTCGGTGTTGGTGCGAAAGCCTACTATCCCGCCTCGGTCATCACTGCGATCGACCGGACGTGGCGCCACCACGGCGACATGCTGCCGCCGCGTGCGAAGGTGAACCACCTGATCGCCGAATTGTCCCGCCGCAACTACCATGGCGGCGTCTACGCCAAAGCGCACAATGTGCGACCTTCCTACGTGGCCGCGTTCGACCGAGCGTTGGCCAGGGTGGATGTGTTGGCATTGCCGACGGTGCGCAACATCGCACCGCTGGTGGAGGAAGATCCGATCGATCCGACCGAGGCGATACTGGCCAATCTGCGACGCAACTGGATGGTGCTGCCGACGGCGTACAACACCAAGCCTACGAATTACACGGGTCATCCGGCACTTTCGGTGCCATGCGGCAAAGTGGATGGCATGCCGATCAGCCTGCAACTCGTCGGCAATTTCCTGGCTGAACCACTGCTGTTGCGCGTCGCGTATGCGTATCAGAGAGCGGTGGATTGGGATGCTATCACCGGCGTTCCCTGATGATGGGCTGACCAGCCGCCGTCAGGCGACGCAACTTGCGTGACCCCTCGCAAGACGCTAGGAAGCCGGCTCGGGGCGCCCCGGAGCTGCTGTAGCTCAGTGGTAGAGCACCCCCTTGGTAAGGGGGAGGCCGTCAGTTCAATCCTGACCAGCAGCACCAGCTATCTTGGCCTCATGCGCTCCAGCATACCCAACGAGCTAGTCCCGCCCGTCCAGAAGAACTTCCCTATTCAGATGGGATCAGTGCAGTCGCGCTTTGTTGACGCTCCCCGCAGGAGCTAGCGCAGGCAAAAGAGCCCACGGGTACGTCAGCTACGGATAATTACTCTCGCCGAAGGATCAAATCGGGAGCCGGTGGTCGATTTATGACGCTTCGACCCCGATAAGCGAGCGGAGACGGCGACAACAGCGCATGAGATCCGGCCGGTAACCAACCAGACAGAGAGACCCCTGCCTTTCGGCAGGGGTCCTCGTTTCCTACTGAGAAACCTCGGCCACACTGCCTAAAGCGCGGGCTCTTAAGATTGTATGGTGCGAGATCATTAGCCTTGCTGTGGCACAGTAGAGCCGAGACATCGCACCTTAAAAGTCGGTCTAGTTCAACACGTGCGAGAGTAAGTGGTTGTAGATGTCGCGCCATGCGATTTCTTCCCCCCGCATCTGCAATACGGTCGGGTGGAGCTGCGGGCGGTTGCGGATCGTCCGCAGCACGTCGAACCGCGCCCTTTCCTCGATCTGATGTGCGTCAGGTGGCTCAAATGCATTTGCACGAGATTTCACGACTGTGGTGCTCATTTCGTTCTTAATGCCTTTCGAGGCAGTAACGGCACTACTTACATAACAGGGTGTGGCGCCTATTTGGTGTCATATACGATGCATGTTGAATATCGAAGCGGTGCATGTAATGGTTAATTTGCGCAATTTTGATCTTAACCTTTTGGCCGTATTCGAAGCCATTTACGAAGATGGCAGCGTCAGCGCCGCGGCGCGGCGCCTTGGGCTAAGCCAACCGGCCACTAGCCATTCGCTCTCGCGATTGCGCGATCTGTGCGAGGATGAGCTGTTTGTTCGCAATCGAGGCGCTCTTTCGCCTACACCGATAGCGCAGGCACTGCATCCGGTGATTAGCCATGCACTGATGACACTGCGTACTGGCCTGTCTGAAAGCATCGGCTTCGATCCCGCTACATCGGAACGGCGTTTTGTCGTCGCAATCCCGCACCCGTTTGGCCCCCTCTACGCGCTGCATCTACGTCGTGCCGCTGCGACACGAGCGCCTGGAATCGCCATCAAATTCGAGACCGTCACTAGGCCGCTCAACCTGGACGCCAGACTGCGCGAAGGCGAGATTGATGTAGTTGTGGACTGGCTGCCGATTGAGGCCGACCCATATGTGAATCGCAGGCTGTTTGCGGACCGAATCGTGCTGCTCGCCCGGGAAGGGCATCCTATTGCCATGCCGGGTATGACCTATGAGGACATGCGCCAGTGCGAGTTTGTCTGCATTCATCATCGTCGGGACACGCAAGGTATGCCGCCCGTGCTGCGGACGTTGGTGCCGCATGTGCGGGAAACGTTGCTGATAAGCGAACTATTGGAAATCCCAACGGTCGTAGCCTGCACTGACCTGGTGGGGATCTTCCCAAGCAGTATGGTGCCACTGCTGAGCGCACGGCTTCACTTGCAAGCCTTGGAGCTTCCGATGGAATTGCCGAACAGTCGTGAGGTGACGATCTACCTGGTCTGGCACGAAGCCCGGCGAAACGACGCGGCGCACCGCTGGCTGCGCGCGCTGGTCGAGGAAGAACTTCCCCGCTTCACGAACGCGACGGAGGCGCAATATCCTCGATAGCGTCCGGTCCGCCGCATACTCTGCCCAGTGGCCCCTCAGCCCGCCGCAACTTGTACCCTCTCATAAGATCACCATTCCATGAAATGCATCAGCGTGGTCAGCCCGGGTCTGCGCCCAAGCTTCTCCAGATTGGTATCAGGTTCGGCGCGACGCCCCGTCTTGCCGAATGGCCAACATCACAGGATTGGCGTCGAGCGCGCGCTCGCAGACGACATTTCGGACCGCCTGTCCTCCCCGGCTTCATCCGCATACAATGGCTGTATCGGCACGCCCACGGAGATGAAGGCACTGCCATGGAACCCAACCTCGTCAGCTACTCGCCGATACTCCACCGTCCGCCGCTGCGCTGGCCGAACGGAGCGCGCCTGGCACTATGGGTGGTGCCCAACATCGAGCACTACGAGTACCTCCCCAAGTTCGTCCGCACCCGCGATCCATGGCCGCGTTCGCCGCATCCCGATATCCTTGGCTACACGCAGCGCGACTATGGCAATCGCGTCGGGCTTTGGCGTCTGTTCGACCTGACCGATGCGCTCGATATTCGCTGCACCGTCAGCTTGAACATGGCGGTGCTAGAGCACTTCCCCGAAATTCTCGGTGCCATGGAGCAGCGCGGCTGGGAATACATGTCACACGGTATCTACAACACGCGCTACCATTGGAATTTTTCCCCCGACGAAGAACGCGCGGCGATGGAAGAGAGCAAAGAGATCCATCAACGTCTGACCGGCCGTCGGTTGCGTGGTTGGTTCAGTCCCGCGATCACCAACACGCTGCATACATTCGACCTGGCCGCTGAATGCGGTTACGACTACACGGCCGACCTGTATCACGACGACCAGCCATTCCCGCTGAACGTGAAGACCGGCCGGCTGATCTCGATGCCCTACTCGGTCGACATCAACGACGTGATATTGCATCGCCGCGGCCAGGAGGCAGAGGACTTCGCCCGCCAGATCCGCGACTACTTCGACACCGTATATGCGGAAGGCGCCGAGCAAGGTCGTGTCATGTGCATCGCGCTGCATCCCTACTGGGTCGGCCAGCCGCATCGTATCCGTGCCTTCCGTCGTGCGATGGAATACATCCTGTCGCACCCTGGCGTTTGGCTCACCACCGCAGGGGAAATCACCGACTGGTTCAATCAGCATCACCTGCCGCTGATCGAATCGCACCTTGCCGCGCGGGAGGCTGCAAATGGCTGAGCCCGTAAACGCTCCGCCGGTAGGCGAGGTCCGTCGTCCCGGCATGGACCATCTGCATCACGCGTTCCGCACACTCACCGAGACACCGCGCTTCATCTGGCCCGACCACGCACGGATCGCGCTCACCGTAACGCTGGTGCTCGACTATTGGGAGGTGAACCCGCCGAAAGACGCCCACCCGGACCCGCGCATCGTCTCTCCACTGGGCAAATTCTTTCCCGATTGGCTGACCTGGAGCCAGCGCGAATACGGGGCTCGGGTCGGCATCTTTCGCGTGCTGGATGTGCTGGATCGGTTCGGCGTGACGCCGAGTGTGGCGTTGGGCGCGGCGGCAGCGAAACGCTATCCTGAACTGGTGGATGAACTGGTGCGCCGCAACGCTTGCTTCATGGCGCACGGTACCTACGCGACGCGCCGCATCACCGGCCGGATGACCGAAGCAGAAGAGCGTGCGTTCATCGTCGAGAGCCGCGATGCCGTGCGCACGGCCACTGGTGATGCGCCGCTTGGCTGGTGCGGCCAGGACTTCAACGAGTCGGAACGAACCCCGGCACTGCTGGCGGAAGCTGGCTTCACCTACACTACGGACTGGGCGAGCGACGATCGCCCCTTCTTATTGGGCCGTCACCTGATCGCTTTGCCGCCACAGCCGGAATGGAACGACATGGAATGCATGTGGCTGCGCCGGGTGTCGCCACCGGTCTGGGCCGATAACATCGCTGATGCCTTTGCGTTTCTCCATGACGAAGGGGGCGCCTGCTTCAATTTGACCCTGCATCCATGGGTCGCCGGGCAGGCTCACCGTATCCGCTGGCTGCGCGAAGCGCTCTCGCGGGTCCTCGGTCGCAAAGCCATCTGGCGCACGACGACCGATAACTTGGCGCGCGCGGCACGCGAGCAACTGTAGATGCAGCGGTGACAAGGAGGCTGGAGTGAACGACCTTGCCACAGCGCGCGCCTGGTTTGCCGAGGAGTTGCGGCATGTCGCGCGCCTGCGCTCGCCGGCGGTGGTCGCGGCATTCGCCACGGTGCCGCGTGAACATTTTGCTGGTCCGGGACCGTGGCCGCTGTTGAGCCCATGGCACCTCAGCGACTACTGGATCACCGAAGACGCCGATCCATGCCACCTCTGCCACGATGTGCTGATCGCGATCGATTCGACACGCCGGCTGAACAACGGTCAGCCGAGTCTGTGGGCGTTCTGCTATGATCAGCTCGCCCTTGCCGCCGGCCAGCACGTCGTGCACGTGGGCATCGGCACCGGCTATTACACCGCCATCCTCGCCGATATCGTCGGTCGCAACGGCATGGTCACCGCGGTCGAGATCGATGCGGCGCTCGCCGATCGCGCTCGCATCAACCTGGCGGACTCCTGGCCGCAGGCCGAAGTCGCCATCGCGGACGGCTTTACATTCCGCCCCGACCGGCCGGCCGATGCGATCATCGTCAATGCCGGAGTAACCCACCTGTCGCTTGCCTGGCTCGATGCGCTGGCAGAAGGCGGTCGGCTGCTCGTCCCCCTCACCGCTGAAGACCGGTCTGGCGCATTCGTGCTGATCTCCCGCCGCCAAGGCGATCGGCCTTTCTACGCCGCCCGCAACGTCTGTCGCGTCGGCATCATCGACTGTGTCGGTGGCCGCGATCCCGAGGCGCGAACCAGATTGGCGAAGGCACTTCGAGACTCGCGCTTCGCGCCCCCGGTGCGCTCACTCCGGCGTCCGCCGGGTGAACCCGATGATACCTGCTGGCTCGCTGGTGAAGGCTGGTGGTTCTCGACGGCGCCACCCGAAGAATAGCGAGCGGATCATGCTGGACCTTCGACCGAACTGCGAATATTGCGACAAGGATCTGCCGCCGAATGCGACTGACGCCCGAATCTGCAGCTACGAATGTACGTTCTGTGCCCACTGCGTCGAGACGGTGCTGCTGAATGTCTGCCCCAACTGCGGCGGCGGCTTCGCGCCGCGCCCGATCCGGCCGGCAACTGAACGCCGCCCCGGTGTCGGCCTCGCTAGCCGGCCCGCCTCCACGCAGCGGGTGCACCTGAAATGGGATCGCACGAAATTGGCGGACTTCGTCAGAACCGTGTGCGATATCCCGCCCGAGCAGCGCTGAGCGAGCCGCTCACGTCGCCACTACCTTCGCGACCTCTGCCGGTGACCGCCGCACCAGCGCATCGTAACCCTGCAGCAGCGTCTCGGTGATGGGTCCTGGCGTGTAGCTGTGTTCGCCGACCTGCCGCACTGGCGTCACTTCCGCGGCGGTGCCGGCCAGAAACACCTCGGTCGCACGACCGATCTCTGATGCGGCGATGTGCCGCTCCACAACTTTGATCTGCTGCCGGCGCGCCAGGCTCATCACCGATCGGCGCGTGATCCCGTCCAGGAAGCAATCTGGGTCCGGGGTGTGCAGTTCGCCGTCCATAACGAAGAAGACGTTCGCACTGGTGGTCTCGGCGACGTTACCACGCCAGTCCAGCATCAGTGCATCGGCATAGCCCCGTTGCTCGGCCCAATGCTTTGCCAGGGTCCCGATCATGTAGAGGCCGGTCGCCTTCGCCGCGGTCGGTGCCGTCTCCGGTGACGGCCGCTTCCATTGGGCCATGTCCATCCGAATGCCGGCCATCCGGTCGTCACCGAAGTAACTCGGCCAGGACCAGGCAGCGACTGCCAGGTGAACCTTTGTGTGCTGCGCCGCCACCGCCAGCATTTCGCTGCCACGCCAGGCGATCGGACGCACATACGCGTCTGTCAGGCGGTTTGCCGCCAGCACGTGATTGCTCGCCACGTCGATTTGCTCGGCGCTGTAGGGGATTTCGAACCCCATAATGCGCGCCGAATTGACCAGCCGCTCGGTGTGCTCGCGTAGCCGGAAGATGTTGCCGGCATACGCCCGTTCGCCTTCGAATACGGCGCTGGCATAGTGCAAGCCATGAGACAGCACATGCAATTTCGCGTCGCGCCACGGTACCAAGGCACCGTTCCACCAGATCCAGCCATCCCGGTCATCGAAAGGAACCAACTCCACGGCGACCTCCTCAGAAATATTGTTGCATGCCAGAGGACGATCCTATGATGATTGCGCCGATGAGTCAATATTACTGACTTAATATCATCCCTATCTCAGGAATGACTGCCATGCCCGACTCGAAGGCCGATCCAGCCGACACCGATCTTCGTCTGGCGCAGGACCTGCTGTTCTTTGCTTACCGCGACTTCACCAACGCAGCGGATGTTGCGCTGGACGAGCTGGGCCTCGGGCGTGCTCACCATCGTGCGCTGCACTTCATCGGGCGCAATCCGGGCATCACGGTCACCGATCTTCTGGGCATCCTGCGTATCACCAAGCAGTCGCTCGCCCGTGTGCTGAGCGAGCTGGTGGATCGCGGCTATGTGGCGCAGTCACCTGGGCGAGCGGACCGCCGCCAACGGCTGCTGACATTGACCGAGCCGGGCGCGGCGCTGGAGCGCAGGCTGTTCGACCGCCAAAGGGAGCGTCTCGGCCCGGCATATAGCGAGGCCGGCGCCAGTGCGGTTGATGGTTTCCGCCGGGTGTTGCGCGCCATCATGGACGACAGCGCGCGCACCTATATCGATGCACATCACAGAAGGGGAAGCTGATGGCGGAGGACGCCCACATCCTAGTCGTGGACGACGACGCCAGATTGCGAGTCCTGCTGTCGCGCTACCTGGCCGGTGAGGGTTTCCGGGTCACCACTGCCGAGACTGCGTCCGAGGCGCGCGACAAGCTGCGTTTCATGCATCCCGACATGATGGTGCTTGACGTGATGATGCCCGGCGAGAATGGCCTGACACTCACCGAGTCGCTGCGGCGCGAACAGGGCAGCGACGTACCGGTGCTGTTGCTCACCGCGCGAGGCACGCCGGAGGATCGCATCGCCGGTTTCGAGGCTGGTGCAGATGACTATCTGGGGAAACCCTTCGAGCCGCGCGAACTGGTGTTGCGGATCCGCGCCCTGTTGCGACGCGCGCCCGCGCCGGTCCAGGAAGCGCCGCGCGGGCCAGTGCAACTCGGTGCGCTCAGCTTCGATGTAGGGCGGGGAGAGCTCAGCGGCCCCGAGGGGAATATCCGGCTGACCGGCGGCGAAGCCGCATTGCTGGCGGCTTTGGCGCGCAAGCCGAACGAGGTTCTGTCGCGTGAGGAAATCGCCGCCGCGCTGGGCATGGATGATTCAGGTGAACGAGCCATCGACGTGCAAGTGACCCGGTTGCGTCGCAAGGTCGAGACGGACCCGCGCGAGCCGCGCTTCCTGCACACGGTTCGTGGGCGTGGCTATGTGTTGAAGCCGGGAGCCTGACATGCCGGACCTGCAGCAGCCTGCGCGCATGGTGAACCGGAGCATCCGCAAGGTGCTGCCGCGCTCGCTGATGGGACGCAGCCTGTTGATGATCCTGCTGCCGCTCGTGCTGCTCCAGGCGGTCGCGCTGCAGATCTTCTACGGCAGCCATCTCGACCTCGTCTCTCGCCGGCTGGCCAGCGCAGTTGGTGGTGAGATTGGCTATACGCTGGAGCTGTTACGCCGCTACCCGGAACCCGCGGATCGCGCCTGGATCCTGCACTGGGCAAACAACCAATTCGAGCTCGATATGAACATCGAGCCTGGCGCCAAACTGGCCACCATGCATTCGCCCAACATCCTAGGTCCCATGGACGACGATCTTGCCCACTCGCTGTGGGAGAAGGTTCGCCTGCCGTTCAATGCTGACTGGGTTTCCGACCCGCGCCTCGTGGTGATCCGTGTGCAGTTGCCGGACGGGGTCTTGAACGTCAATGCGCCGCGCAAGCGGTTGTACGCCGGCACCATCTATATCTTCGTGGTGTGGATCGTCGGAATGTCGATGCTGCTGTTTGGCATCGCCGCACTGTTCATGCGCAACCAGGTGCGGGCGATCCGGCGCCTCGCCTCGGCGGCCGAGGCGTTCGGCATGGGCAGGGACATTGGACCCATCAAGCCGGAAGGGGCTACCGAAGTGCGTCAGGCGGCGACCGCGTTCAATCGTATGCAGGAGCGGGTGCGCCGGTTCCTCGCTCAGCGCACAGAGATGCTGGCCGGCGTATCACACGACCTGCGGACGCCGTTGACCCGACTGCGCCTGGCGCTGGCCATGCTGCCACCGAGGCAAGAATTGCGCGACGACATCACCGAGATGACGGCCGATGTCGAAGAGATGGAGCGCATGGTCAGCGGCTATCTTGCATTCGCGCGTGGCGAGGGGAGCGAGCAGGCGGAACCGGTCAACCTGTCGGCCGTGCTGGAAGAGGTGGCTGCCGGCGCCCGTCGGTCCGGGGCAGAGGTGGCAGTGGATGCGCCGACGACGCTCACCCTGTCGCTGCGGGTCAACGCGGTACGCCGAGCGCTGAACAATCTGGTAGACAACGCGCGCCGGCACGCGCACTGCGTTGCACTCGCTGCCATGCGGCAGGGCCGGACAGTGTCTGTCACAGTGGACGACGACGGCCCTGGCATCCCTCCCGAACGTCGCGAGAGTGTGTTTCGCCCGTTTGAGAGCGATGCCGCCGGCGGGACCGGTCTCGGCCTCACCATCGCCCGTGACATCGTCCGTGCCCACGGCGGCGAGATTGTACTGGAGGACAGCCCGCTCGGTGGGCTGAGAGCCAGGATCAGGCTGCCGGTCTAGCCCGGCTCAAAACAGCAGCCAGATCGCAAGACCGATGGCTATCCACGCTGCCGCTCCGATCAGGCTGCCCAGCAACAACCCGCGCGCCGGAGCCAGGCCATCAACATTGGCTTCGGCCGGCTCGGGTTCGTCGGCCGCTCCGCTGGCTTGCGTGTCGGTGCCGACGTGCCGCAGCAGGTCCACCAAGTACGGATTGTCGTAATCGACACGCCCCGGGCGCCTCCGATCCGTTCGGGTGGCAGTCTCTGGAGGGGAGACCTCGCCGACACCTCTTTCAGCCATTGCCGCCGACCGCCGCTGTCTGACGGGATCGTGCCGGGAAATATGTTAGAATACGGTTTCAATTCAGCCGGCTGAGGCGATTCTGGGCAGGTGCTGCCGTTATACCGCCTCGTACTCGGCCGAGATCTCCTTGTTGGTGTAGTCGGTCAGCAGTGACGTGGCGACGATGCCGATGATCGCGCAAATCGCGATGTAGATCGCGATCGGCCAGGCTGAACCGTAGGTCGCGAACAGCCATGTCGCGATGAAAGGCGATGGCCCGCCCGCAATGACCGACGCCAACTGGTAGCCGATCGATGCGCCGCTATAGCGGAGCCGCGGGGTGAAGCTCTCGGCGATCAGTGCTGCCTCCGGTCCGTACTGCGTCATCACCGGCAGCAGTGAGATGGCGATCGCTGTGAACACGATCCACGGTACGCCGGTGTTCAGCATGGCGATGTAAACGAAGCCGAACACGCCCATGAATGCCGCGCCGATCATGTACATGTTCTTGCGGCCAACGTAGTCCGAGAAGTGGCCGGCAAACACCACCCAGAGGAAGCCCAATACCGTCTGGCTGATAACACCCAGCAAGACGAAGTCGCGCGAGAAACCCAGCACGCCTGTAGCGTAGGTGAAGATCCAGGCACCCACGATGTAGCCTGGTGCCTGCTCCGGCATGCGCAACAAGGCGGTCAGGATGATCTGCTTCGGCTGTCGCCTCCACACTTCGAGCACCGGGACGCGCTCGGTACGTTCCTCATCCAGGATGCGCTGGAACACCGGCGTCTCCATGATCCCGAGGCGAATCCACAGTCCGACGATGACCATGATGGCGCTGAGGAAGAACGGGATACGCCAGCCCCAGACCAGGAACTGGTCTCCGGAGTACCAACTGAAGAACAGCACAGCGCAGTTCGCCAGGAACAAACCGCATGGGGCGCCGAACTGTGGCCAAGCGGAGAGAAAGCCGCGATTCTTGTTGGTGTGCGCCCATTCCATCGCCAGCAGCACGGAGCCACCCCATTCGCCGCCCACGCCTATGCCCTGGATCAGCCGAATGGCTGTCAGCAGCACTGCGCCCCAGATACCGATGCTGTCATAACCAGGGACGCAGCCAACCGCGACAGTAGCGACGCCGGTGACCAGCAAGGTGACGATCAGGGTCGCCTTGCGTCCGATGCGGTCTCCCCAATGCCCGAAGATGAACGCGCCGATTGGCCGTCCGACGAACCCGATGAAGAATACGCTGAACGCCTCCAGCACGCCAACCAACGGATCGGATTTGGGGAAGAACAGTTTGCCGAACACCAATGCGGTGACGGTGCCGTACAACAGGAAGTCGTACCACTCGATCGTGGTGCCGACGGTGCTGGCAATTACCGCACGACGCAACTGGGTTCTGTGTTCGGTCTCGGACATCCCGCTTGGGGTGACGGCCGCACCGGCTGCTGTCATCCTGGACACTCCCTGGCAATGCCGGCGCTCCTATTCGGCGCCGCTTATTCCTTGGCGGCACGACATGCCGCACGATTCCGTCTCCATCGGCTGAGCCGAAGCGAGTGCGCGGACTATACTGTGATTTCCTGAAGACAGCGGTAGTTAAGAGCCAACGTCACACACTCTTGAATGCGGTTTATCAAAAGTCACTTCGCTTTCTCGGCCAGCGCCTTCACCTCATCCATGGCCTCGGCGAAGCGTTGGTTGATCAGCGTCAGCGCCTCGGCGTTCGACTGTTGAATAAGGTCGCTGAGCTCTTTCATGTGCGTCACCGCACGCTGATAGGCCTGCTTCAGCAGTTCGGCCTGCTTCGCCGCTTTTGCCTGTGGCGCATCGGCGGTGGCAAGCTCCTTCATCGCATCGGTCAACTCGGCCATGCTGCTCTGCACGATCTCCATATGACGGCGGGCCACCGCCTGCGCGCCTTCAAGGGCGACGCGGTTGGCTGCAGTCAGTGTCTCTAGGTTCTTTCGGCTTGCGGCGAGCAGCGCCTCCACATCCGGCACCGCCGGAAGCTTCATGTCGGCGAAGAACTTGGTGAAGTCCATCGGGAACTGCGGATCGATCGCCATCGCTGCCTCCTTCTCCGAACGGGGCGGCAGGTTGCACGTGCCGGGCTGCGCGCGCAATCTGCCGCGATGATCAGACCTCTCACATCACACACCGGCGCCGAAGTGGTCGGGCTCGATCTGACCGAGCCACTTGATGATGCGTTGCGTGACCGGCTGAACCGAGCGTTCATCGAGCACTCGGTCCTGGTGTTTCGCGACCAGCACCTCTCGCCGCACCAGCTGCTGAGTGCGGTGCAGCTGTTCGGCGAGGTGTTCCCGCAGCACAATACGCGCTTCGCGCTGCCTGAGTGCCCGCAGATTCACTACATCTCGAACCAGGACTTCTTCCCTGACGGCAAACGCTACATCCCCGGTGAAGGCTATCACACCGACCATTCGAACGCTGCTGAGCCGCCGAAGGCGACGGTGCTGCACGCGGTGCAACTGCCGGACCACGGCGGCGATACGCAATTCGTGAACATGCATCGCGCGTATGAGACCCTGCCGCCGGCCATAAGCGCGCGCATCGACGACCTACGTGCGGTCCACGTGTATCAGAGCCGGCATAGCGAACGAAAGCTTATGGGGCTGAGCGACGCAGCGCGACAGAAGGTCCCAGACGCCGTGGTGCACCCGCTGGTTCGCACCCATCCGGAGAGCGGACGCAAAGCGATCTACCTCAACCCGATCCGCATCGAGGGACTCCTCGGCATGGAGGAGTGCGATGCACTCGCGTTGCTGGACGACCTCCTGGCGCATGCGACGCAACCGCAATACGAGTACCGGCACCGCTGGCGTCAAGGCGACCTGGTGATGTGGGATAATCGTTGCCTGTTGCACAAGGCCAATGGTGACTACGATATGCGACAGGTCCGCTACCTGTATCGTATCATGCTGAAAGGCGACGTCCCGGTTTAACGTCCGACGTTGCTGGCGGCTTGCTGTGTCGCCACAGCAGCGGTCTTTGACGCTGCCAGAACGGTCTGCTCCGTCGATGGTACCGGCAGCCATAGCCTGACGCGAGTCCCCCGACTCGGCTCGCTCTCGATAGCGAGATCACCTCCCGACTGTTTGGCGAAGCCATAGACCATCGGCAGACCAAGGCCAGTGCCGTTCAGTCCTTTGGTCGAAAAGAAGGGTTCGCACGCTTTGGCCAGCACATCAGGGCCCATGCCGGTTCCTGTGTCGCTGACCTGGATACCCACCAGATCGCCGTTGTTCGCCGCGTCGATGTGCAAAGTCCCACCCCCCGCCATGGCGTCCCTCGCATTGATGGCGAGATTCAGCAGCGCCGTATGGAGGTAGGTCGGATCGGCGAACACAGGCCGGGTGCCAGGAGCTACAGTCATGCTCAGCGCGATGCGGGGGTCGAGGGTGCGTGATACGGCGGAGCGGAACTCGCTGAAGAATCTATGGAGATCGACCAGGCGCGGTTGCAGCGCCTGCTGACCCGAATAGGAAAGCAGGTGACGGGTGAGCACAGCGCCATGTTCGGCTATGCGGAGAACCGACTCAACAAGCTCGTGGGTTACAGTCTCCGGGCACTCGTCCTGCAACAGTTCAAGATTGCCGATGATACCTTGCAGAAGATTGTTGAAGTCGTGTGCGACCCCAGCGGTCAGCTGACCAATGGCCTCGAGTCGTTGAGCATGACGGACTTCGCCCTCAAGTCGGCGTTCCGTGCTGATATCCGCGACTGATAGGATGCGATAGAGCACGCCGCCGTCGTCCTGGACGCTCGTCACATGGATGCGCGCCGGAAAGGTCGAGCCGTCGGCGCGACGCCGGTCTGCTTCGAACGTCACAGTTCCATCCCGATCCGAGATCTCCTGCATCTTACGGGCGTGTTCGATCGCTTCAGGCGCATACAGATGGAACACCGACAGTTCCGACAGGGCGATCTCGGACATGCCGTGAAGTTCGGCGAACACCTCGTTGGCGAAGGAGAGCGTATTTGTGGCCGGGTCGACGACGCCTATGCCGAAGGGAATATTTTGCAAGACTTCCATCCAGCGGTGCAGCTCGCTTGCCGACAGCGCTTCGGAAGCGCGTTGCTCACTCATGTCGAACACGGTTACGATCCGGTACAGGATGGCGTTGTCCGCTCCCCGCACAGCACTCGCATGCACCTTCGCGGGGAAGAGTGCGCCGTCGGTGCGTCGGCGGTAGCATTCGAAATCCACGGAGCCGGTAGAGTCAGCCGTGTCACGCATCTCACGAACGCGCTCGACCTCCTGCGGTGCGTAGAAGTCGAACAATGACCTGTCACGGACGCAGTCTGAGAGCACAGCATGCATCTCGCAAAAGGTCTGGTTGGCAAGAATAATCTTATCCGTACGTGAATCATGCAGACACAGGCCGAACGCGGCGTTGTCGATAGCATCTTGCCATCGCCGCAGTTCATCGCTCGCGCGTGCGCGCTCCTCCAGTCTGACGATCCGTTCACGCGTCCTGTCGTAAGTCGCCGACGCCGACGGCTGCGCCGCAATCGAAAAAGCCATCACGGTCGCTACAACCGTGAACATCCCGAGTGCATAGAAATCCGCAGGATTCACGATGCTGAACGAGCATACGGGCGGTATTATAAAATACCAGACAGACAGCAGAGACAAAACAAGTGATGCCAACCCGAGCCGAAGACCCCCAATGTAGGCGCACATAATGACCGTCAGGAAGAAGGTCGGAAATTGGACACCTGATACATACGAGCCGAGCATCAGTCGTATCGCGGTCGCGACGGCAACCAGGATAACCATCGACAGCCAGCAACTGAGTCGGTGCACCTTCAGCCTGTCCCGCCCCGTCGCGGCCGGGGCACTGCGCTCGCCTGTTGTGGTCACGTTGCTGTTGAGGAACCCAACAAGGGTGCCCATGAGCAGGACAACCTGAGGCCTTAGATTGGCGAACATGCCGAACCCATTCCTATGCTGGACTTGCCGAATCGCGTTTCATTGTCACGGAACGGCGATAAACTCGAACCATGGCCGTAACGCATTTATAAGAGCGTTTCGGCGAAAGGGTTTGACCAGCACCATGGTGTTCGGAGGTAAGTTCTCGAAATCTTCCGCGCCCGGAAAGCCAGTGATGATGAGAGTCTTCAGGTCTGGGATTTTTTCTTGAGCTTGCACGGTCAGTTCAATGCCGTTGAGACCAGGCATGGCATAGTCTGTGACGAGAAGCCTGAACGGTCGACCGGACGCAAGCGAAACCAGGGCAGCCCGACCATCGGTGGCCCGTAAAACGTCAAACCCCGCCGCTTCCAGGAAGCTGCCCGTGGTCGTAAGCACGTCCAGTGCATCGTCGACCAACATTGCAAGTGGTTGAGCTGCCGCTTGATCTGATAATGCGACACGCCATCGATGCCTGTCAGGGTTGCAGGGCATCGGTCTGGACCTCTGGCACTCGTTGTAGGCCTCTCTCGGGCCCGCTGCTTCCCTCCTTCACCTCATTCCCACCGGCGCTGTGGTTTTGACCCCCGTCGTGTCGAACAGAGACCTTACCATGGCGATCAGAGCAGCCCGCCGGAACGGCTTGGCGAGTTTTGCTGTTTGAGGCGGAAGGGCACCGAGCCCGTCGGCATTTGGGTGCCCGGTGATTACCAACGTTTTCAGGCCAGGGTGGATCTGTATGGCCTGCCCATTCAATTCGGCGCCATTTCAGCCCAGGCATTGCGAAGTCGGTGACCAAGACTTCGATACGTGGATCGCTTGCGATGATCGCCAAGGCTTCATCGCCGCTCGCTGTCTTGCGGACCAAGAACCCGGCGTTCACCAGGAACGCTCCGACACTGACCAGCACATCGGCTGCATCGTCCACCAGCAGCAGGTGCTGGCCAGCAGAAGACGCCGTACGCCCACTTTGCTGAGTTGCCGTCAGGTCCATCGCCGGCGCGTTCGGCACCATGCCATAGGCGGTGATCAGGTAGGCCAGCTTCATAATGGCCGAACGGATTGCGGGGTCTGCGCTGGTGTCAGGAAAGACAAACTGACGCCCGATTGCATGGGTTGCCATCGCCAGCGTTGCTTGTGTCGGCGCGAGATAGGGCGGCCCCACAGGCACGGAGTAAGCAGTCCTGCTTCCGATCTCTTCTTGGCAGGCATTGGCCAGGTACCGTCAGTCCGCCGCGCCGAGCGACCGCCGCGTCGCAACTTCGCCATAGCGGTCCGCAAGTCGTTGTAGCCTTGGCTCGTGAGTGTTGGTTGCCATCCGGCGCAGCTCGTTGGACCGCTCGTGCAGTCTGGCAATTGCATCGGGAGATAACGGAACTTGAGGCTCTTTTGGCCAACCCTTGCACAGCATTTTGGTGTACCCTTAGGCCCGTGGCGCCAGCCCGCGAGCTGTGACCAAGCCGTTATTCAGAAACCGTTGACGCATGGCGAACGTCTTGTTGCCCTTCGCAAGGCTAGCTGCGCTTCCCCTAAGATTTGGTTAGTAAGGCCTTCGATCCGAACCAGAGCCGCTTGTTCTGGAGCGAATGCATGTGTAACCGGCGCAAGGAATTATGCCTGTTTCGAGGATGCGTGGAATGTCCGACCTAGGCTCTCGTCGGGCCATCCGTTAATCAGCTTCCTACGACCATCTGCTATGGTGGTCGCTGGTGCATGATAGACGTTCACCAAAAACTGCCAAGCAAGTAACTGCTCCTTAGGCAGCGCAGCATAGATTTCGCCGCCATCGAAATTGTCAATATTCCCAGTGCAAAAAAGAAGAGGCGACATTGAGCGCATCGGTCGGTGACTAGGTTCGAGGCATCGCAAATGTCAGTAAGCCTGATCGATTCTCCAGCACCGAGTCTTCCCGGTACGGTGGCAGGGAAAATTGCAAAGGAGGGAAGGCATCTGAGGGTACTGGTTGCTGATGACGATCAGCGAATATTGGCAATGGTCGCGTGCTTTCTTACGAAAGCCGGATTTGCAGTGCAAAGGACCGCGACCGGAGAAGAGGCCATGCAGGCAATCGCAGATGATGCGAATATCAGGCTGCTTGTCACCGATTTCTCGATGCCGGGAATATCGGGCGCCGCGCTGATCTTGAAGGCCATTCAGGTCCGGCCACAGCTTCGAGCGTTGCTTATGACGGGCTATCCCGATGCAGAAGGTTTGGCTCATTTGCCGGCCAATGTGCCGGTTCTGATAAAGCCGTTCCGTCGGGCGGAGTTCTTAGCGAAGATCGACTGTCTGGCGGATGAAATCCGCGAGGTCGAGCAGGTCTGACCGAACACTCGCCTACTCATCAAGCGCGAGAGACCAAGGCTGGCGGAAGCTCAGCGCCTACGTGGCCGCAAACATTCCATCGAGCGCCGTATCCCACAGCTTGATGCCGCCGGTGATTCCCGCCTCGTTCGACACAAGCCGCACGTTCGCCGGCAGTCCACCTTCGATATGCCGCGCGTTACCGCCGCCGATGTAAAGTGCGTCGAAGTCGGTCAGCGTGGCGATGCAGCCGATCGCCTTGTGCACACGGCGGCTCCACCGTTTGCGTCCCGCATCGCGCCGGGCGGCATTGCCGATGTACTGATCATAGGTCTTGCCGCCGCGTACCGGATGTTGGCTCAGCTCGAGGTGCGGGCCTGGCCGACCGTCCTCGAACAGCGCGAACCCCATGCCGGTACCGAGCGTGATGACGCATTCCACGCCATGCCCGGCAATAACGCCGAGACCCTGCACTGTCGCATCATTGGCGAGCCGCGCCGGCGCGCTCAGCCTGTCACCCAGTGCCTCGGCAAGCGTGAAGTCGTGCCAGTCCGCAGTGCCGAGGTTCGGCGCCGTCAGCACGCGCCCACGGCGGACGACCCCGGGAAACCCGATGGACACGCGCCGGAAGGGACCGAGCTGGACCACCAATTCGGCGAGCGCCGCGAGAACCGCATCCGGTGTACTCGGCGATGGCGTTACGACCCGTGCCGGGCCGGCCACCATCTGGCCCTCCGGCGTCAGCACGCCCGCTTTCAGGTGGGTGCCGCCGATGTCGATCGCCAGCGTTAGCGGCTCGCCGCTGTCGCTTGGTCTGCTCCCACTGGCGCGACGCGCGGCCGGCGGTGCCGTTTGTGCCACGAAGCGTGCTCCTATCGACGCTGAAACATGCCGCTACCCTAGTGCCCGCGCCGGGCAAAGCAATCGATTCGGTGACTTCTCGGCGACGACTGCCGCTGGTGCGACCGTCCCTACAGTTGCTGCGCCAGCCGCCGTCCGAGCAGCCAACCCGGGATCGCAGAGACAGGCGCTCCAGGCAGCAGCAACAGCCAGCCCAGCGGCTGGCCGTTGACGATCAGGTCCATGCCGATCCCCAGCATCATGCCGCCTACCAGGCAACCCATCACGCCGGACGAGATGCCCAGCCAGACGATGTCTGCGCGATTCACCACGCCGAGGGTGCTAGGAGGCGGCGGCGTGTTTGACAAGATGGAGGGCGGTCCCTAGAAGCGGCGTCGGGTTCCCGATGCGTTCGCGTGGCGGGACCTCTACTGCCGGGAACGTGGACGGAACTTCGGGGTTCCGCGCCCGCCACACATCCCACGTGGCCTACCGGTGCAACAAGAGCCAGACGAAAGGCAAGGCGCCAGTGACCAAACGCGTCGAGAGCAAGTACAAGATCAATCGCCGCCTCGGTGTTAACCTGTGGGGGCGCCCGAAGTCGCCGATCAACAAGCGCGAATACGGGCCAGGCCAGCATGGCCAGCGGCGCAAGAAGGCCACCGACTTCGGTACCCAGCTGATGGCCAAGCAGAAGCTGCGCGGCTACTACGGGAACATCAGCGAGAAGCAGTTCCGCCGTTACTATCAGGAAGCCGTGCGGGTGCGCGGCGACTCATCGCAGCTGCTGATCGAGTTGCTGGAGCGGCGGCTGGATGCGGTGGTGTATCGGATGAAGTTCGCCATGACACCATTCGCAGCGCGCCAGTTCATCTCGCACGGGCATCTGGTGGTGAACGGCAGGCGGGTGAACATCCCGTCCTACCGCGTGAAGGACGGCGATACGATCGAGGTGAAGGAGCGCTCCAAGCAGCTCGCCATGGTGCTGGATGCGGCGCAGAGCACCGAGCGTGAGGTTCCGGAGTATCTGGAGGTCGATCACCGGGCAATGAAGGGCCGGTTCGCCCGTGCGCCCAAGCTGACCGACGTGCCGTATCCGGTGCAGATGGAGCCGAACCTGGTGATCGAGTACTACTCGCGCTGATCGACTGCGCTCGTCCGCAGCATATCAGTCAATACGGCCGAGGCGGAGGTCCCAGCGCGCGATCCTCGTGGTTGAGAGGATCCCGGACCTGGTCCACGGATCGGCCGCGAGTTGTTGCTCCACAGCCTCTTTGCTGCCGGCGCGGAATATAAGCAGTACGTCATCGCCGCATGCTAGTGGTCCCGCGAGGCGCGCCAGGCCCTTGGCTTCCAGGGCATTCATGAACACACGATGCGCTTCCCACTCCGGTTGCGCCTCCAGCGGCCTGCCGGGATCGTAAGGCGAGCCGCAGCGGCGGATCACCGCGAAAAGATCGTCGCCCATATCAGACCTGTCCGTCCGCTGTTCGGGCGGCTACAAAACGCGCGTTCATACGGCCGCGGAAGGACCAATCCTTACCACCTCGGTATACATCTGGGTCCGGTGCCATAGGAGCAGCGCGATGAGCGAATACGGCTATGTCCGACTGGGCCCCCAGCGCTATCGCGAACGCTTCGGTCTGAGCTTCGAGGACCTGCGTACCGGAATGCGCATCTGCCACCGGCCAGGCCTCGATGTCTCGCAGCAGGACAACCACGAAGAGGCGGTTGACCTGCTGAACAACGCCCAACTTCACTATGACAGCTACTACGCCGCACAGACCGAATGGAAGAAACCCCTCGGCGTCAGCACCATGACAGTGCAGCGCCTGCTTGGGATGGGATCGCGCAGCTGGTATCGGCGCCGCAACATAACCGGTATCGACAGCATCGCAATGACTTATCCGGTGTTCGGCGGCGATACGTTGTATTCGATATCAACGGTCACAGCGTTGGATGCCGGCGATGATCCCGATGTCGGCCAGGTCAATTGCACTATCGAAGGTGTGAACCAGCGCAATCAGAGAGTGAGCAAGATCGATCTTTGCATGGAGGTATATCGGCGTGGTCGCCATCCCGAAGACGAGCCAGGTATAGAGCCAGCGGCGGAAGAACGCTTCCGGCTATATCATGCGCAGGCAGACGGCACGCTGGTGGAGCAGACAGGCCTGGTGTTCGAGGATTTGGTTCCGGGTGAAACCTTCGTGCACAGGCCCGGCCGTAGCTTCGACTTCGCCGAAAGCAGGCTGCATGCTCTGCGTTCTCTGGAGATCAACCCGCGTTGGAGCGACGCCAATTATCTCGCCAAGTACCGGACGTTGCAGCCCGCGATCTACGAACCGCTGCTGATCGGTGCGGTGACGGCGTTGACCACGCGGACGCTTGGCCGCGTGGTTGCCAACCTGGGCTGGACCCGGATCGAGATGCCGCGCCCCGTCAGGCCAGGCGAGACGATCTACGCCGAATCCACCATCATAGATGTGCGTGACTCGCATTCGCGGCCAACGCAGGGTCTCGCGCAGGTCGAAACCCGCGCTTTCGTCGACACCGGCGAGTTGGTTTGCCGCTATCAGCGCGCCCTGCTGATCTATCGCCGCAACGCCGGCCCTTATGCGGCTGCCGGCTACTGAGGCAGCATCAACCTGATCTGCACGAGGGGACCATGCCGAAGACCGTCGCCGAGACCATCGTCGAGACTCTGCGTGCCGCGGGCGTAAGGCGCGTTTATGGGGTGCCTGGCGACTCCCTCAATGGCTTCACCGATGCTCTGCGCCGCCAACGCGAGATGCGATGGGTGCACGTTCGTCACGAAGAAGCGGCCGCATTCGCTGCCGGGGCCGATGCGCACGTGACTGGCACCCTGGCAGTCTGCGCCGGCAGCTGCGGCCCGGGCAACCTGCACCTGATCAACGGACTGTTCGATAGCCATCGGGCGCGGGTGCCGGTGCTCGCCATCGCTGCACAGATCCCAAGCGTTGAGATCGGCCGCGGCTACTTCCAAGAGACCCACCCTCAGAACCTGTTCCGGGAGTGCAGCCATTATTGCGAGCTGGTCAGTAGCCCCGATCAGATGCCTGGCTTGATGGAGACTGCGATCCGGGCGGCCGTCGCACAACGAGGAGTATCGGTCCTGGTGGTGCCTGGCGATGTAGCACTGTCGAGAATGACGACCGACGCGGTGGTTTCATCGTCGCTGGTGCCGGCGCAGGCGGTGATCCGGCCAGCTGACCACGAGCTCGACGCGCTGGCCGCACTGCTCAATGCGGCAGCGGGCGTGACGTTACTGTGCGGGCGCGGCTGCTTCGGCGCGCATAGCAACGTGATGCGCCTGGCGGAAGCGCTGAAGTCACCGATCGTTCATGCTCTCGGTGGCAAGGAGGCGATCGAGCACGACAATCCCTACGACGTCGGCATGACCGGGCTGATCGGCTTCAGTTCAGGCTATCATGCGATGAACCAGTGCGACATGTTGCTGATGTTGGGGACAGATTTTCCTTATCGCCAGTTCTATCCGAGCAAGGCCAAGATCGCGCAGATCGACCTGCGCGGTGAGAATTTGGGACGGCGCTGCCGGCTGGATCTTGGACTGGTCGGTGACGTGAACGCGACGATCGAGGCATTGTTGCCACGGCTCCAGCCAAGGACGAACCGGATCCATCTGGATGAAAGCCTCGCCAACTATCAGAGGGCGCGTCGTGGTCTGGACGACCTGGCGACCGGTCGACCGGGTCGAAAGCCGATTCACCCACAGTTTCTTGCGCGCACCATCAGCGAGCTGGCGTCCGACGATGCGATCTTCACGTGCGATGTCGGCACTCCGACGGTCTGGGCAGCGCGCTACCTGCGCCTGAACGGTAAGCGCCGGCTGATCGGGTCGTTCATGCATGGATCGATGGCGAATGCACTGCCCCAGGCTCTGGGCGCGCAGGCAGCATTTCCCGGCCGTCAGGTTGTATCGTTCAGCGGTGATGGCGGTTTCACCATGCTGATGGGCGACTTCATCACGGCAATTCAGGAGAAACTGCCCGTCAAGATCATCGTGTTCAACAACGGCACTCTCGGCTTCGTCGAACTCGAGATGAAGGCATCGGGGTTCCTGGACTTCGGTGTCGACCTGCAAAATCCTGATTTTGCCGCGATGGCCAAGGCGGCCGGCGTCCATGCGCAGCGGGTCGAGGATCCAGGCGATCTCGCCGATGCAGCTCGCCAGATGCTGGCGCACGACGGCCCCGCACTGCTTGACGTGATCACCGCCAGGCAGGAGTTGGTGATGCCGCCACAGACCGAGCTGTCACAAGTGGCTGGCTTCAGTCTGTGGTTGATGAAAGCGGTGATGAATGGACGTGGCGACGAAGTGATCGACCTCGCGCGTACCAATCTGCTGCGGTAACTCCGCAGCATGACCGAAGACAGGTCAGCGCTGTAGGCTCGGGCGGAATCAGGCGGTCGATCAGAAGCCCTCGCGGATCACGTCCCGGGCAAAGTACGACAGGATCAGATCGGCGCCGGCGCGCTTGAATGCACCCAAGGTCTCGCGGACGATCACCTGCTCGTTCACAGCACCGGCGGCAGCGGCAAACTTGATCATCGCGTATTCACCAGACACCTGGTACACCGCAAGTGGTAGCAGCGTGCGTTCGCGCAGCCGTGCCAGAACATCCAGGTAGGCAAGGCCTGGCTTCACCATGAGCATGTCGGCGCCTTCGGCCTCGTCCTGGATCGACTCGCGCAGCGCCTCGCGACCGTTCATCGGGTCCATCTGGTAGGTCTTGCGGTCGCCCTTCAGTTCGCATCCGGCGGCGACGCGGAACGGGCCGTAGAAGCCCGAGGCGAACTTGGTCGAATAGGCCATGATCGGCGTGTCTGGATGCCCCGCTTGGTCAAGCGCATTGCGGATGGCGGCAACCTGGCCGTCCATCATCGCCGAGGGCGCCACCATGTCGGCACCGGCGTCTGCTGCGGTCACCGCCTGGCGCGCGAGATTATCGATGGTGATGTCGTTGGCGACGTGGTCGTGCTCGATCACGCCGCAGTGGCCGTGGTCGGTGTATTCGCAAAAGCAGACGTCGGGGATCACCACCAACTCTGGCGCCGCCCGCTTGGCGCCGCGCACCATGCGCGCGACCAGGCCGTCGCGGTTCCAGGCATCGCTGCCAGATGCGTCCTTGTGGTGCGAGATGCCGAACAACATCAGCGCCTTCACCCCGTCGCGCGCCAGACCTTCCACTACATGCGGGAGCTTGCGCTCGGGGATCCGGGAGACGCCTGGCATCTCGGCGATCGGCAGCGGGTCGTCGATGCCTTCCTCAATGAAGATCGGCTGGATCAGATCATGCGCGGTGACCATGGTCTCGCGCACCATGCCGCGCAGCGCCTCGGATCGGCGCAAGCGGCGGAGACGGGTGATGGGAAAGGGAGGTGCCATGGGGGTGCCTCGCCGGATAACGATACCCCATGTTACAGCCGGTGCGGGCGCCGAACCAGCAGGAGGCCAACATGCACGTACTGGTGATCGGATCGGGTGGTCGCGAGCATGCGCTGTGCTGGTCGATCGCCGCCAGCCCAGTGCTGACCAAGCTGTGGTGCGCGCCAGGTAACCCGGGCATCGGGCAGGTGGCCGAGTGTGTGCCGATCGGGCCGATGGACTTTCCTTCGCTGGTGGCATTCGCACAGGACAACGAGATCGACCTCGTGGTGCCCGGGCCGGAGGCGCCCCTTGTCGGCGGCATCGTCGATGCAATGGAGGCGGCAGGCGTGCCGTGCATCGGGCCATCGCGTGCCGCGGCGCAGCTGGAGGGGAGCAAGGCATTCACCAAGGAACTCTGCGACGCGGCGGGGATCCCGACGGCGCAGTGGGAACGATTTGACGATGCGGCGGCGGCGCGCGAGTTCGTGCGGCGCCGCGGTGCGCCGATCGTCGTGAAGGCCGACGGGCTGGCTGCGGGCAAGGGGGTGGTGGTGGCCTCGACCGAGACAGAGGCGTTGGCGGCGATCGACGCCATGATGGAAGCGGGAGCGTTCGGGCAGGCGGGTTCCTCTGTGGTGATCGAGGAGTGCCTCGAAGGCGAAGAGGTATCGCTGTTCGCGTTGTGCGACGGCACGGCCGCACTGCCGCTTGGCGCAGCGCAAGACCACAAGCGGGTAGGTGAGGGCGAGACTGGCGTCAACACCGGTGGGATGGGCGCCTATTCGCCGACGCCTTCGTTTCCCGATATTGCGCAGGAGACGGCGATGGATGGCATCATCCGGCCCGCGCTTGCCGAGATGGCGCGGCGCGGAACACCGTTCCGCGGCGTGCTGTACGCCGGCCTGATGCTGACCGCGAGCGGCGCCAAGCTGATCGAATTCAACGTGCGGTTCGGCGATCCCGAGTGCCAGGCATTGCTGCCCCGATTGATGTCGGACCTGCTGCCGGCGTTGCAGGCGGCGTATGACGGCGAGTTGGCAAATTTTGACCTGCGGTGGCGCGACGAGGCCAGCATCGCAGTGGTCATGGCGGCACGTGGTTACCCCGAGAAGCCGGAACGCGGCAGCGAGATCGGCGGGCTGGAGCAGGCGGCCGCGGTGCCGGGGGTCCTGATCTTCCATGCCGGAACCGAGGCTGACACGACGGGGCGACTGCACGCGGCGGGCGGACGGGTGCTGAACATCTGCGCCACCGGCCCGGACCTGCGTGCGGCGCGCGATGCGGCCTATGCGGCGGTGCGGGAGGTGGACTGGCCGGAGGGATTTTGCCGGCAGGATATTGGGTGGCGAGGACTGGCACCGGCGACTGACAAAAAAGCGGCGGGATAGCGAACGGATCGTAATCCGCCAACGCGCTTGGCGACAAATTATCTCTCCATGTTGGCGTACACGTAGATTGATGATCTCGCGTGCCACCCGCCTTGCGTCACAGCGCAAAATATTGCTCCGTGAGGGATGCCCTTTGGAGGCCGGAGCCGTGCGCCGTATCCACATCCTGCACGAAAATGCCGCCTGGTTGCCGCCGCTGGCGCAGGCGCTCGATCAGCGACGCCTGCCCTGGACCGAGTGGTTCCTCGATGCCGGCACCTTCGATCTTGCGGCGCCTCCCCCGGAGGGCGTGTTTTACAACAGGATGAGCGCCTCGTCGCATACGCGCGATCATCGGTTTGCGGCGGAGCTGACGGCTGCGGTCCTCGCCTGGCTTGTTCGCTGGGGTCGCCGCGTGGTCAACGGTCCCAGCGCGCTGGACCTGGAAATCAGCAAGGCCCGTCAGTACGCGGCGCTCGAGAGCCACGGCATCGTCACGCCACGCACGGTGCTTGTCGGTGGGCGCGAGCGGCTTGCGGCAGCGGCACTGCGCTATTTCGCCGACCAGCCGTTCATTCTCAAGCCGAACCGTGGCGGCAAGGGCCTCGGCGTCCGGCTTTTCGCGTCGGTCGACAGCCTCGCCTCCTATCTGGATTCGGACGCTTATGAACCGCCGGTGGACGGGATTCATCTGTTGCAGGAGTACGTCCGGAGCCAGCGCCCGTTCATCACGCGCGCAGAATTCGTCGGCGGCCGCTTCCTCTATGCTGTCGAAGTCGATACCAGCGACGGTTTCGAGCTCTGTCCGGCAGATGCCTGTGCCATAGGGGACGCCAATTGCCCAGTTGGTGAGGCGCCACGGCACAAATTCACGATCATCGACGGCATCCCGAGTGCCGTGCGAATGCGACTGGAGCGTTTCCTGGCAGGGACGGGTATCGAGGTGGCGGGTATCGAGTTCATCACCGGCGACGAAGATCGTACCCTGGTCTACGACGTCAACACGAATACGAACTACAATCCTGACGCCGAAGCGCGGTCAGGGCGCACCGACACCAACAGGTCCGGTCCCGGCGCAATTGCCGAATTCCTGGGCGCCCAACTGCACCGATTGCCCGCCGCCGCGTAGTAGTTGAGACTTTGGGGGTCTCAGGCCAATAAATCTGGCCCGGCGACTTAAGCTTAGGTATATACGCGGCGGGGGCGGTCCTTACCGCTGGGAACCGCCGTGCTCTGGCACGGTGGCCCTGGCTCATCTTGATCTGGTGAGAGCGACGGGCGCTGAACCGGGATCATCCGGGGCATCATTGCGTGTGCTGACTTTCAACCGCCACTCCCGATTCGTGGCGCGGTGCTGTTGCGTCTCCCATGTCAGGCAGCACGAGGTGCTGAATGGGAAATCGAGAGTAGTCGAGCAGTGCACTGCTCGTGGGAGCCACGGGATCAGCATGTCCGCCTCCAAGTTCTTCTATCATCACGACAGGCTTCTCGGGACGGGTCGCGGCAAACATGCAGCGTTTGAAAGTGTCGGGCGTGCCGCAATTATTCGGTTGAAGGGGGCGGGGAACATAGCCTTGGCGGCTTACGAAGCCGGCACTTGCGGCGTCGCGCTGATCAGCGGCCGAGTGTCGATCGCGCCAGTTGATCTCGCCAAGTGCGCATGACGAGATGAAAAGGCAGGCGCACAAGGCGGCATTGCGCACGAAACTCATTGGCATCGCTGTGCTTGGCTGTGACGACAACGTGCGTAACGTAAGCTTCCAGTCTGGGTTATGGCGCGGTTTCCCCACTACGCCCGATCAAATATCGAATATTGGCTGCAAACATGCCGGATGATCGATGGCGGAGGGCCGGTTGCGCCCGACCCGACGGCGTCCCATACTCGTCGTGTGCCTTACCATCGTTTCAAGGTGGGCAGAATGTTGTGGCCCCTTCCGGCGGGCCGCACGCGCTGATGCCGCGGGGCCCGCACGTCATCGTGAGGCTCATGCCGCTGAGCGGCCGAGAACCGGAATACCGCGTACGCAGCACCGTCGGCGGGCGAGAGCGTGTGGTGGTTGAGAGCCAGATCAAGCTGACCAATGCAACGGAACGGCAGTAGTCGGTTGTCGTGCTGAGGGAGCACTGGCAGCGTAGGTCGCTCACTGCCTAAGAGACTGACAGGAGAGGGCGAGCCATGAAGATCGCCAAGGTGTCCGCCATCCCGATGTCCGCACCGGTTCCCCCGGAAAGCCGGCACCGCACTGATCTCGGAACAAAGGTGAAGAGCGACGCGACGCTTATCCGTGTCGAGACGGATAACGGCCTCACCGGCATCGGCGCCGCTCTCGGCACCCCGCCGATCGTCGCGGCTATCGTCGAGCACGAGCTTGCACCGGAATGCGTTGGTGAGGACCCTATGTTCTCCGAGCGGATCTACGAGAAGATGTACAACGGCTCGCGCAGCCGACCGGCACTCGAGCGCGGGATCACACAGGCCGATGAGAGCCGGCGCCGCGGCGTCATCATGGAATCAATTGCCGGCGTCGATATCGCAGTGTGGGACGTCAAGGCACAAGCACTCGGCATTCCGCTCTACCAGGCACTCGGTGCGGTGCGCAGCGCTGTGCGTGGCTATGCCAGCGGCGGCTGGGCACCGGGCGACGACGCGGAGGCGGAACTTGCCGGCTACGCCGCGAAAGGCTTCACCGCGGCCAAGATGCGCGTTGTGGGACGCGACGGGTTCTCTATTGCCAACTGCGTTCGCCGCGTGAAGGCTGCGCGTCGTGGCCTTGGCCCGAATGTCGAACTGATGGTGGACGCGCATGGCTCGCTCGAGGTGGCGACGGCCATCAAGTTGGCCAAGGAACTGGAACCTTACGATATCGCCTGGTTCGAGGAGCCGGTGTCACCGGACGATCACGCCGGCCAGGCCGAGGTAAGACGATCAACAACGATCCCGATCGCATCGGGCGAGCGAGAGTTCACCCGGTTCGACTTCCAAGATCTGCTTGAGCGCCGCGCTCTCGATATCGCGCAGCCCGATGTTGCCCGCGCCGGCGGTATGACCGAGATCCGCCGCATCGCCGCATTGACCTCGGCTCATGGTGTGCGTCTTGCACCGCACGCGTGGGGCAGCGGTGTACTGTTCGCGGCGAGCATCCACGTCGCGATGGCCGCTGCGAACTGCCATATTCTGGAGGTGACGCAAGGCTACATGCCGATGATGTGGGACCTCTTCAACGAACCATTCGACATTCGCCCCAACGGCATGGTTCATGCTCCGGAACGGTCGGGTCTCGGCTTCACCTTGCGAGCGGATTCGCTCGAACGGTTCCGATATGTCGACGGGCCAGAGTTCGAGTTCTAGATGCCGGCGGAGTAGCCAAGCAGCCGGCGTGCCCGTTAGGATCGACAGCTGCGGCAGAGGACACTGACATGGCTACGACCACGTTCACTATTGGCAATATCACGATCCACAGGGTCGTGGAGCAGGAAGGCCCCTTCTTCGCGCCACTCGAGTTTTTCCCCTCGCTCACACCGGACGTTCTGGCGGAAAATCGTGCTTGGATGACCGAGGGCGGTTATCTCGATCGACAGAACGGCGAACTGGTGCTTTGCATCCAGGCCTATTTGGTGCAGACGCCGCATCATAACATCCTCATCGACAGCTGCGTCGGCAACCACAAGCCGCGCCCGACGCGTCCCTTCTGGAACATGCTGAACACCGATCGGTTCGAGAAGGCTCTCGCTGCCACCGGCGTTTCGGTCGATCAAATCGACTTTGTGATGTGCACCCATCTGCACGTCGACCACGTGGGATGGAACACGAGGCTGGAGAACGGACGCTGGGTCCCGACCTTCCCGAAGGCCAAGTATGTCTTCTCGGACCGCGAGCTTGCCTACTGGACCGAGACAGAGGCACGAGATCCGTCGGCGGCACCTTGGATCACCGACTCCGTTCTTCCAGTCGTCGCCGCAAAGCGCGAGGAGATTGTGAAGAGCGAGCACCAGTTCAGCGATATCGTAAAGTTGCTCCCGACACCGGGTCACACCATCGACCACTACTCGGTGCAGGTTGGTAAACCGGGCGCGGATGCTGTGATCACCGGCGATATGATTCACTCGCCGCTACAAGCCCGCTACCCGGAACTAGGCATGCGGGTCGACTACAGTTCCGAGCAAGCGGGAGAGTCGCGCCGCAGACTGTTCGGCTGCCTGTGCGACACCTCCACGTTGGTTTGCACGGCACATTTTCCGTCGCCGTCCTCGGGCCACATCAAGCGCTGGGGTGAAGGCTTCAAGTTCGAGCCGGTGCCGTAAGCTGCAATCATCAAGACAGCAATAAGCGCTTCAGCGTCGCGATGCGTCGCGCAACCATACTCTCGAAAGCTCGCGGCACACCTCCGCCCGTCCTGCGTGGCAAGTTGCCGATTGTCGGCGTCCTGCCTGCGCTGGCTCGCAATCCGCTCGCCGTTCTTACCCAGGCCAGGGAAATCGGCGATGTGGTGCGTCTTGCTGTTCCGGGGCGACATGCGCTCTTTGTCCTCGCTGATCCGGCCCACATCCGCTACGTTCTGCAGGAAAACGATCGCAACTATCGCCGCACGCCATTCCATGACCGGCTCAAAGTTATCCTGGGCGAAGGTCTGGTAACCAGCGAGGGAGAACTCTGGCGACAGCAACGTCACCTCCTGCAACCGACTTTCCGCGCCGAGCAGGTCCGCGGTTTCGTCCGGATCATGCGGGAACAGGCGGAAGCCTGTGCGATGCGCTGGCAACAGGCGGCCGAGAAGACAGAAGTGCTCGATGTTTCGCGCGAGATGTCGGACCTGGCGCTGAAGATCGTGGTCCGCTGCATGTTCGGCCAGGATGCCGGCGAAGACCTCGACGTTCGGGACGCGGTTCATGAGGCACAGGCGTGGATTTCGGATCGGATATGGTCGCTCGCACCCGATTGGACTGAACGCCTGCCCACGCGCGGCAATCGTCGCTTCCGTCGCTCTCTAGCCATGCTGAATGGCGCGGTTGAGCGCATCATCGCGCGGCGGCTCCGGACCACTGCGCGGAATGATGACCTGCTCGGGATGCTGGTCGTCGCTCAGCAAGCCGGCGAAAGCATCAAGGCGCGGCAGCTGCGCGACGAAGTGATGACGATGCTCCTCGCCGGGCACGAAACGTCGGCGACTGTCCTGGCCTGGGCCTGGCATCTTCTGGGAGAGAGTCCGTCCGTGGCTGAGCGGATATCCGCTGAAGTCAGGCAGACCATCGGAACATTTCGCGGCGTCGAGGCCGAGGACCTGGCGTCACTGACGGTGACGCGCGCGGTGATCCAGGAGAGCATGCGCCTTTATCCGCCCGCGGCGTGGTTTGCGCGCCTCGCTGCTGGGCCAGACAGCATTGGCGGCTTCGCCATCCCATCCGGCGCCATCGTGCTGCTCAGTCCATGGCTGACCCAGCGTGATCGCCGCTTCTGGCCTGACCCAGACCGCTTCGATCCGGAGCGCTTCGTCTCGCACGAGCGACCATCAGCCTATACATATTTTCCGTTCGGCGGCGGCCCGCGCACGTGCCTGGGAAATCACTTCGCGATGACTGAGATGCTCGTGGCACTCGCCACGCTCGTCCTGCGCTTCCAGCTCGTGCACGCTCATCCGGGAGCTCCGGTACGACCCGAGTTGCTGCTCATGCTCCGACCTGCCCGCGGCCTGTTCATGCAGCCTGTCGAGCGGAGGCACACTGAACCCGTCGCTCCAGCGGACACGTGCTCAGTGAGGTGAGCAGGAGGCAACATGACACGGCAGAAGAAATTTTATGCGTGGGGCTATGCGGACGAGGAGCTGACCGCAGACGAGATCAGATCGTGGGAGGGCGAGGTTGCCCGACACTACAATCTGGCCAGCTTCGACGTTTCGCCGCCGCCGCAGGCAGACCAGATTGCACTGCGCCCATCGCGCGTCGTGGTTCCTGCAGCGCTTCAGCCGCTAGTGCGCACCGACCATTTTGCTCGCCTGGAACATAGCTACGGCAAGGCCTGGTTCGATACCTGTCGAATGTTCATGCGCTCCGTGCCGAATCCGCCCGATGCGGTTGCGTTCCCTGAAACGGAACAAGATATCATCCGTGTGCTCGATTGGTGTGCGCAGAGCGGTGCCAAGGTCATTCCGTATGGAGGTGGGTCCTCCGTCGTAAAGGGCATTGAGCCCACCGAGAACTTCGAAAAGGTGGTGACAATATCGATGCGCTGCCTGGACAAGGTGCTCGAGGTTGATCCCATGAGCCAGGCCGCGCGCATCCAAGGCGGCGTGTACGGACCGCACCTGGAAGACCAACTGCGCAATACGCCGTTCACCATGCGCCATTACATGCAGGCCTACCGCTGCTCCACACTTGGCGGTTGGATCGCAACGCGGTCGGGAGGCCACTACGCCACGCTGCACACCCACATCGACGATTTCGTAGAGAGCACGCGGACGGTAACACCAACCGGCACGCTCGAGACGCGCCGCCTTCCTGGGTCCGGCGCAGGACCCAGCCCCGACCGCATGATCATCGGCTCCGAGGGCATTCTTGGGATTATCACCGAGGCCTGGGTGCGCTTGCGGAAGAAGCCCAGGTTCCGGGCGGCCACAAGCGTGCGTTTCAAGACCTTCCATGCTGGCGCCGATGCGGTGCGCGGCATCGCGCAGGCCGGTCTTTACCCCGCCAATTGCCGGCTGCTGGAGGCTCGTGAGGGGCTTCCGGACACGCCGTGGCAAAGCGAAGAAGCCGTACTGGTTCTCACCTTCGAGTCAGCCGATCACCTGCTGGATGCATCGATGTCCCGCGCCTTGGAAATCTGCCGAGACTGTGGCGGTATCGCAGACGAGTCGGCGCTGGAAGATGAGAATTCCCACCGTTCAGGCGCTGCCGGGGCGTGGCGCAACAGGTTTATTCGAGCCCCCTATTACACGGAGCACGCCGTAGCGCGCGGGCTTCTGGCCACCACCTTCGAGACCTCGATGACCTGGGAGCGCTTCCACGACTTCCACGCCACAATCATGCAGGTGTCGCGCGATGCGATAAGGCAGGCCACAGGCCGGGAAGGCACCGTCACCTGCCGCTTTACGCATGTCTATCCCGATGGACCTTGTCTCTACTTCACGCTGGGTGGCGTACTCGACAAGCGCGTGATGCTTGATCAATGCACGTCGATATTGACCACATGCATGATGGCCACCGTAGATCACGGCGGCACAACCACGCATCACCATGCGGTCGGTCGCTTCCACAAACCGTTCTACGACAAGCAACGACCCGAACTGTTCGCGCGTGCTCTGCGGGCCGCGAAGCGGGAACTCGACCCGAGGGGTATGATGAATCCTGGGGTCCTGATCGATCCGTGAACGGGTGGAGGGCAATGCGTGAGACGAATGCCGGCTTTTGCAGGAACACTCAGATGAATGCAGCTGCTGCACGAACTGTATCGGTGCGAGGAATCGAGGTCGCCAACGACCGGCCTTTCGCGCTGATCGCGGGACCGTGTCAGATCGAATCGCGCGCGCACGCGCTCGAGGTCGCCGATGCGCTGCGCGAAATATCCGCCGCCGTGGGTGTTCCGCTGATCTACAAGTCGAGCTTCGACAAGGCCAACCGCACATCGGTTTCCGCCACGCGCGGCATCGGGATGGGTGAAGGTCTGGCTGTGCTCGCGGACGTGCGCGAGGCTACCGGGCTGCCGACGCTGACGGACGTGCACGCACCTGAGCAGTGTGCCGTTGCGGCGCAGGCGGTCGATGTACTGCAGATCCCAGCGTTTCTTTGCCGCCAGACCGACCTGTTGCTCGCGGCTGGCGAGACCGGCAAGCCGATCAACGTAAAGAAGGGCCAGTTCCTTGCGCCGTGGGACATGGCGAATGTCGCGGCGAAGATCGCCAGTACCGGAAACCACAACATCCTGTTGTGCGAGCGGGGCGCCAGCTTTGGCTACAATACGCTGGTCAGCGACTTTCGTGCCCTGCCGATCATGGCGCGCTCCGGCTATCCGGTGGTGTTCGATGCAACCCACTCGGTGCAGCAGCCAGGCGGCCAGGGCACATCGTCGGGCGGCCAGCGGGAGTTTGCGCCTGTCCTGGCGCGTGCTGCGCTGGCAGTGGGCGCGGCGGCGGTATTCATCGAAACGCACCCCGATCCGGACAAGGCGCCGAGTGACGGCCCCAATATGATTCCATTGCGCGAAATGCCGGCGCTGATTGCACGGCTCAAGGCGTTCGACGAACTGGCGAAGCGGGCGGTCTGAACGAAACGCGTCAGCTCACCTGTCTTTCGTGCGCCTGCCAGTGGGGTGCCCGGAGCTCGCGGCGCGGCACCTTGCCGGTCGGATTGCGAGGCAGGGCGGCGACGGAATCGATCGACTTGGGAAGTTTGAATCCGGCATCCGCTGGCGCGCATATGCGATGATTTCCTCCGCAGTCGCCCGGGCGTTCTGCTTGAGAACCACGATCGCCTTCACCGCTTCACCCCAGCGCAGGCCCGGAACCCCTATAACGGCCACATCGGCAATCGCAGGATGGCCAAACAGGCATTCTCCACTTCCGCCGGATACACGTTCTCCGCGCCGGTTACGATCATGTCCTTCACTCGATCATAAATGTAGAGAAACCCTTCCTCGTCGAAATAGCCGGCATCACCCGTGCGAAGCCAGCCGCCCTCGAAAAATGCCTCAGTGTAGCGCCCGGGTTCTTCCATTAACCTTTCATTACGCAGGGCCCCTGGACGACCATCTCACCTACTTCGCCGGTTGGTAATGTTTCCCCGTTCGGATCCACAACCCGCAAACCGATCCCGGAATATTGGCACCCACAAGATCGCAACTTGCCTCGGGCGGGATCGTGCAGATCGAAGGTCAGGAACGTAGCGACGGCGGTGCTCTCCGTGGAACCATACACCTGGCGAAAGCGGGCATGTGAGAAAGCCCACATGGCTCGCACCGATACATCTTCCGCAATAGGGTGCGGCACCCTGTGCGGGAAAGCCAATTGTCAGAGGTTCTGTTTTGGCCCGTAACGCAGCGGCGGGTCGCTCCGGCTCCCCTCCGGATATCGCGGCAGATCGTCCGACACCTCGAACCAGGGAAGCTGCTCGGCCGCATGCACGTGACAGTCAGGCGCAATCGCGGCTGCATCGTCCAAGGTCAGCGCATAGAGATCGATATCGTTCGGCCGCCGATCGGTGCGGTAGTAGATGGGCGAGCCGCAATCTGCACAGAAGCTACGCCAGACCCCTGGCGAGGATGAAAACTCTTTCGGCTGTCCCTGGGTGAATCGAAGCGTCGCCCTGGGCACCAGGACGAAGGTCGTCACCGGTGACGAGGTCTGTCGCCGGCAGCTTTCGCAGTGACAGTGCGCAATCAGGATTGGCTCACCGGTGCACTCGTAGCGGATCGCCTGGCATAGGCAGCGCCCGGTTATCATGGGCTGCGTCCCGCACTTGGTTGTGCTGGTGCCTGCGGCATCGCTTCGGATGCGTCGGGCGGTGCCTGACCGAATGGCTGTGTCGGGCCGGGCGGAGCCGGTTGCGTCTGGAGCCGTTGCGTCAGGTCGGTGACGCAACGGCCGAACACATTGCTGATTGCTGTCGAGCCATTCAGTGCGACTGTCCAGGGAGGTTCATTGCCCGACGGGAATGTCACCGTCATCGAACTGGAGCGCCGGAATTGTGCATCGAAGATTGGCATCGACATGCGCTCCAGTGTCCACTCGACCATCTGGCCGTTGCCCACGCCCTGCATGTTCCAAGGCGATTCCAGGCCAATCTGCAGGACGATAGAGATCGGCGTATTCGGAGGAATGTTCCAGGTCGGCTTCTTCGCCTGGAACTGCACCACGTCACCACCGATCTCGAAGCGTATCGAGATGCTGTGGTTGTCAACGGGATTGGTGCTGCCGATGCCGCAGACCGATTTGCCGTTCGTCCCGGTGCCGGTGAACGCGTCCCAGCTGCCGGTATGATAATAGACCGAAACCTCGGCCATCGCCGGAGCGCCGCCCAGGGTCGTCAAGGTGGATGCAAGGATGGCGCAGAACGCGGTTCGCATTCCGCGTCCTGTAACCCGTTTCGCCGCGTCCGCATATGCATCCGAGACAATTGCGGCACCCCTGCCGGCTTGCCGCAGCCCGCCGGATGTCCTAGGCCAAGCGCGGCGCAATAATGGGAGGATCGCCATGGCCGATGCCTATATCTGCGACTTCGTTCGCACGCCCATCGGCCGCTACGGCGGTGTCTTAAAGGACGTCCGTACGGACGATCTGGCAGCCCATCCGATCCGGGTCCTGAAGGAGCGCAACCCGTCGGTGGATTGGGACCAGGTCGACGATGTCGTCTACGGCTGCGCCAATCAGGCGGGCGAGGACAACCGCAATGTCGCGCGCATGGCGGTCCTGCTGGCAGGGCTGCCGGAGCACATCTCCGGATCGACGATCAATCGGCTATGCGGATCTGGGCTGGACGCCGTGGGTACAGCCGCCCGCGCGATCCGTGCAGGCGATGCCGAGCTGATGATCGCCGGCGGGGTGGAAAGCATGACTCGTGCCCCATTCGTCATGGGCAAGGCCACCGAGGCCTTCTCGCGTGCCGCCGAAATCTATGACACCACGATTGGCTGGCGTTTCATCAATCCGCTGCTGAAGGCGCAGTACGGCGTGGATGCGATGCCGGAGACGGCGGAGAACGTGGCCGAGGACTTCCAGGTGACACGCGCTGATCAGGACGCATTCGCCTGGCGCTCACAGATGCGCTGCAAGGCGGCGCACGAGAAGGGCCACTTCGCGCGGGAAATAGCGCCGGTGGTGATCGAGGGCCGCAGAGGCGCGGTCACGGTCGATCGCGACGAGCATCCGCGGGGCGACACCACGCTGGAGGGGCTGGCGAAGTTACGGGCGCCATTCCGCAAGCAAGGCGGCACCGTCACTGCCGGCAACGCCTCGGGTGTGAACGACGGGGCGGCTGCACTGATCATCGCCTCGGAGGCAGCGGCACAGCGGCACGGGCTGACGCCACGAGCCCGCGTTGTGGCGATGGCGACCGCTGGCGTGCCGCCGCGCATCATGGGTATTGGGCCTGCACCGGCAACGCAGAAGCTGTTGGAACGGCTTGGTTTGAAGATCGGTGATATCGATGTGATCGAACTGAATGAAGCGTTCGCCGCCCAGGGCCTGGCAGTGACGCGGCAGCTTGGGCTGCCGGATGATGCCGATCACGTGAATCCGCATGGTGGCGCGATCGCGCTTGGGCATCCGCTTGGTATGTCCGGCGCGCGTCTCGCGTTGACCTCGGTGAACGCGCTGGAGACGCTGGGCGCCAAGCGGGCGGTCGCAACGATGTGCATTGGCGTGGGACAGGGGATCGCGGCGTTGATCGAGCGCGTTTAGAAAAAATTCACCGTCGGCACGGCCGACTGAGTCATGCCCGGGCTTGTCCCGGCCATCCGTTTCCGCACAGTGCCGCGACTGATGGCCGGCACGGGGCCGGCCGTGACGATGAGGAGACCCCGCCATGGCCGCTATTGCTGACATCGTTGCCCGCCAGATTCTCGACAGCCGCGGCAATCCCACGGTTGAGGTCGATGTGGTGTTGGATAGTGGCGCGGTAGGCCGGGCCGCGGTGCCTTCGGGCGCCTCGACTGGCGCGCATGAAGCAGTGGAGCTGCGTGACGGCGATCCGGCCCGCTTTGGCGGCAAGGGCGTGCTGACGGCAGTCCGCAATGTCCAAGGCGAAATTCTCGATGCATTGGGCGGGATGGATCCGACCGAGCAGGTGACGATCGACAACGCTATGATCGATCTCGACGGCACCGCGAACAAGTCGCGGCTTGGGGCCAACGCGATCCTTGCTGTTTCGCTCGCGACAGCGAAGGCTGCCGCCCAGGATCTCAGCATCCCGCTGTACCGCCATGTAGGCGGCGTCTACGCCCGAACCCTGCCGGTGCCGATGATGAACATCGTCAATGGCGGCGTTCATGCCGACAATCCGATCGATATCCAGGAATTCATGATCCAGCCGATTGGCGCGGGCACCGTCGCGGATGGCATTCGGATGGGCTCGGAGATTTTTGCGGCGTTGAAGAGGGGGCTGCACGACGCCGGCCATAACACCAATGTCGGCGACGAAGGCGGGTTTGCGCCAAACCTGAAGTCTGCGGATGAGGCGCTGGGTTTCGTTGCCAAGGCGTGCGAGACGGCGGGGTATCGTCTGGGCGAGGAGGTTACCTTCGCACTCGATCCTGCCTCCAGCGAGTTCTTCAAGGACGGCAGGTACGTGCTAGCGGGCGAAGGCAAGACGCTCGATGCCGATGGGATCGTCCGCTATTATGAAGCGCTGATCAGCCGTTACCCGATCGTGTCTATCGAGGATGGCTGCGCCGAGGACGACTGGGCGGGATGGAAGCACCTCACCGCCACGCTGGGCAATCGGCTTCAGATCGTTGGCGACGACTTGTTCGCCACGAATCCCCAGCGGCTGCGTCGGGGCATCGAGGAACGCGCCGCAAACGCCATCCTGATCAAGGTCAATCAGATCGGTACGCTTCCGAGACGCTGGAGGCGATCGAGCTTGCGCACAAGGCCGGCTTCCGCTGCGTGATGAGCCATCGCTCGGGCGAAACCGAGGACTCGACGATCGCCGACCTGGCGGTCGCCACCAATTGCGGCCAGATCAAGACCGGCAGCCTGTCGCGCAGCGACCGGACGGCGAAGTATAATCAGCTGATGCGGATCGAGGCGCAGCTTGGACCGGCGGCGCGATACGCGGGGCGAACGATCCTGCGCGGCTAGCGCATCTTCATCGGGACGGGCAGTTCAAAACAGCCATCTCAGTGGCTCCATGCCAAGCAGAAGGCGGCCCGACATTTCGTAGGTTCGCGGCGTTCCGATCACGTGCTGGTTCATCGTCAGGACATCGCGGAGGCAGCGATCGAAGGGCCCCTTCTGGTAGACCGCCGTGCCGCCCACCGCCTTGTATATGAGCTGCACCACCTCCACGCACATGCCGACGACGAAGGCATGGGTGGTGCCGAACCGGGCGATCTGTGTTGGGGAGGGCGGTTCGCCATCCACCAGCGTGCTCCAGAAGTCGCCCATCACCTCGAACAAATAACCGCGCGCGGACGTCAGCATCGTGTCGGCACGTCCCACGGCCTGCTGAATGAAAACGTCGTCGCGCATCATCTTGGGCGGCTCCAGCTGCGCACCCACCGTATAACGTCGGGCAGTCTTGCTGGTCGCGATCTCTATCAGCGAGTCGAGCGCATTGCGGGCTATCCCCAGCGCCACCGGCCCCGATTTGGAGGCAAACATGAATGGGAACGCATACAACGGTCCGGGCCGCTTGACCAATTGCTCGTTCTGAAAGCTGAACGTGCGTTCTGTTGGCACGAACACGTCCTTGACGAGAAGATCATTGCTGCCGGTCCCTCTCAGCCCCGTGGTGTACCACGTGTCCAGGATCTCACATTCGGATAACCGCAGGAGGCATTGTCGGGTTTCCGGCACGCCCTCCTTGTTCACGACAGGTGAGCCATTCGCGAGTACCAGACAGCCCACCCAGATCCATTCGCAGTGCTGGCAGCCGCTGGCAAACGGGAAACGCCCGCTGACGCGGTAACCACCCGGCACGAGTGTTGCCTGCCCCGTCGGCGACGCAGCCGCTGCCGTTCCAAGCTGCAGGTCGGGATACATGCTCCTCCCCACCTGATCCTCCAGGAACGCAGTGATGTAGCCGCCGTCACAGTTGATCATTGCACACCAGCCCACCGAGCCGTCCGCCATAGCGAGCGCTTCGAGCACGCGAAACTGGGTGAGCGGGTCGAGTTCCGGACCGCCCCACGCCCGTGGCATGGACATTCCGAGCACGCCGGCATCCTTCAGGCCGTCAACAATTGGCTTTGGCAGCCTGCGTGCCCGCTCGATCTCGTCGGCGGCATTGCGGATCTGCGGGGCCATTCCTATGGCAGCATGCAGGATCGGAGAATCGGTGTGCTCCGCACGCCCGGCAGTGACGGTCATTGTGAAGTCTCCCTGTTTGATTGCGCGCAGAATGAAGGTTTCGGGGGCAGGACGGCAACGGAAATGCCGAAGATGACAGTGGATCGCGGATGCCGCGTTCCCGAAGCGACATGAATCGCGTATTTGTAGGCGGGAATCGGAGCACGCGATGTCATTCGGACGTGAGGTCAAGCGCAGGCTGAAGGCGGTTGTCGCACCGGTGATCTTCCTGTCCCTGGTCGGCTATTTCGGCTGGAATGCGGTGCAGGGAGAGCGGGGGCTTGTCGCTTACACGGAACGGGAGCGCCTGCTGGCCCAGGCGCTGGCGGACCAAGCGAAAGCCCAGGCCGAGGTCGAGGCCTGGGAGCGTCGTGTGAGCGGACTTCGGTCACGGCACATCGATGCCGATGCTCTGGATGAGCGGGCGCGGGCGATGCTGAATCTGGCCGATCCGTCCGAGATCATCGTCCCGTACGCGCCGGCGGACCGGCTGTTCTAAGCGCTGCGTGACCAGAGCGATTGCACTCTGGCCACGGCGGGTCAAAGCGCCGATATTGGCTGCATGACCCAGCCGCCTGCGAACCAGGGAAGACGTCGAGGCATGAAGAACCAGGATTGGGAAATCCCACCGAACCTGCAGCCCGACCCGGACGACTACTCGTTCGACCTCGAACGGGCGCTGCGGGCCGTGGTCAGCCTGAAAACCTATATCCCGTCGGATGCGTTTACCGCCGAGAGCCTCGGCACCGAACGAACCGGAAGCGGGGTAGTGATCCGCGAAAACGGGTTGGTCGCCACGATCGGTTACCTGATCACCGAAGCGGAGACGATTTGGATCACCTCCTCGGATGGACGTGCGATCCCTGGCCATGCGCTGGCCTATGACCAGGAGACAGGGTTCGGCTTGGTCCAGGCGCTGGGACAGCTCAATTTGCCGGCGCTTGAGATGGGGGATTCGGACCGGTTGAAGGTCGGCGACCAGGTGGTATTTGCCGCTGGGGGCGGGAAGCACCACGCCGTGGAGACGCGGCTGGTCGGGCGGCAGGAGTTCGCCGGATATTGGGAGTACGTGTTGGACGATGCGCTGTTCACTGCGCCGGCACACCCGTTCTGGGGCGGTGGCGGGCTCATCAGCACGGACGGGAAGCTGATGGGGATCGGGTCCTTGATCCTGCAGCAGGGCGACGGTCGCGGCCGGCGGCTCGACATGAACATGGGCGTGCCGATCGGGTTGTTGACGCCGATCATGAAGGACCTGTTGAGCTACGGGCGAGTGAACCGGCCGGCGCGGCCATGGCTTGGGATGTACGCCACCGAGGCCGACGATACGATCGTGGTCGGTGGGCTGGCGGACAACGGACCAGCGGAGCAGGCGGGTGTTCGGATGGGCGACCGCATCCTGGCGGTCGGCGGCGACGATATCAGCGACCTGGCCGGGTTGTGGCGGCGCGTGTGGGCGGCAGGCAGCGCCGGGGCCGAGGTGAGGCTGCGGCTGATGCGTGACAAGACGCCAGTGGCGCTGACCGTGCGGTCAGGCGACCGCACAAGCTTCCTGAAGTCGCCAAAAGTTCACTGATGGTGCGGTCTCGCGCCTGGAATCACGGCTGATGGGTGCGCTGAAGGGCGCGATTATTCCTGTCACCGCGTTCCAGCAGAATTGCACACTCCTCTGGGATGACGGCAGCAAGCATGGGGTCGTCGTAGACCCCGGCGGTGACCCGGATCGCATTCTCACGGCGATCCGCGAGGCTGATGTCACGGTGGAACGGATCTGGTTGACGCACGGTCATCTGGACCACGCTGGAGGTGCCGCGGATCTGCGCGACCAGTTGAATGGCGTGCCAATCGAGGGACCTGATCGACGGGACGAATTCCTATTGCACGGCCTGGAAGCGCAGGGGGCGCAATATGGGTTCCAGGTGCGGAACGTCACCCCGGATCGCTGGTTGGTCGAGGGCGAAAGCGTTTCACTCGGCGACCACAGGTTCGCCGTCTTGCACTGCCCAGGGCACACCCCAGGGCACGTCGTGTACGTCAATCATGCGGCGCGCTTTGCTCTGGTAGGCGATGTGCTGTTCCAGGGGTCGATTGGCCGCACCGATTTCCCTTACGGGGACCATGAGGCTCTGATCGAGGCGATCACGGCGAAATTGTTGCCGCTGGGCGATGACTTCTCGTTCCTATGTGGGCACGGGCCCGGCTCGAGCATCGGTGCCGAGAGGGCTCACAATCCGTTCCTCCGCTGAGGCTCAGTTTGTTTGCTGATTGTCCGAGGAGGCGCGATGGTGCAGCGCGCGCTGTGCCTTGTAGTAGGCGTGGATGTCATCCTGGGTGACGTAGCCCTTCTTGTCCCTGTCAATTGCGGAGAAGTGCCTGGCGACCGATTTGTAGCCGGTTTTTGCCTGCTCCAGTGTCAGATGGCCGTCATGCGTCACATTCGCCTTTTCGAAGCGCTGCTCCACGGTAAGATGGTTGCGCGTTGGCTGGGCTGCTTGAGCGTGCGTCATGACGGCAAAGACGGCCGCCGCGAGCAGCGGGAACGGAATGCGCATGGCTTGGCTTCCTTGCAAGGGTCCTCCGGGCAAAATGCCCCTCCGCCGCTAACAGAACGCTAATTCTCTCCCATTGGCTCAGGTGCTGGCCGGCGAGGGGGTTCCTGCGGGCACCAGAGGCGGGCCGTACACGTCGCGCGCGCGTCGCCTGAAAGCCGCGACCATGCGGCGCACAGCCTCGTTGAATACGACACCGATCGCTGCCTGAAGTATGCGACTGTGGAACTCGAAATCCACGAAGAAGGCGACTTCCGTCCCCTGTGGGTGAGGGTGGAATTCCCACTGATTATTCAGATAGCGGAATGGACCTCGACCGTAACGCACCTTGACGCGCTGTGGACGCTCAAGCGTCACGTAGCTGGTGAAGTTCTCACGAAATGGGCCAAAACCAATGGTGAGATCGGCAACAAGCTCATGCTCGGTGCGGCTGCGGATGCGGGCCGCGACGCACCAGGGCAGGAACTGCGGATACTTATCGACATCGGCGACCAGGTCGAACAACTGGTCCGGTCGGTAAGGGACGATCTGGCGTTCCGCGTGCGTCGGCATCAGGCGGAAGCGGCGTGCGCGGCTTTGCGCGCCACCCGCAGTGCCGCAAAGTCGGCATCGGCGTGATAGGAACTGCGGGTAAGCGGTGTGGCGGATACCAGCAGGAAGCCCTTGCCGCGCGCCAGGGCGGCATAATCGGCAAACTCGTCCGGGGTGACAAATCGATCGACCGCAGCGTGCTTTACAGTAGGCTGGAGATACTGGCCGATGGTCAGGAAATCGACATCGGCTGCGCGCAGGTCGTCCATGACCTGCATGAGTTCGACCCGCGCTTCGCCCAGGCCGACCATCAGCCCGGACTTGGTGAAGATCGAGCGATCGAACTGCTTCACATGGTGCAGCAGGTGGAGTGAAGCGAAGTAGCGCGCACCGGGGCGGATCGTCGGATACAGCCGCGGCACGGTTTCCAGATTATGATTGTAGACGTCCGGCCTGGCCGCCATGACAACTTCGGCGGCGCCCGGCTTGCGCAGGAAGTCTGGGGTCAGCACTTCGATCGTGGTGTCGGGGGCGGCGTTGCGGATCGCACGGATGGTAGCGGCGAAGTGCGCCGCTCCGCCATCGGGCAGGTCGTCCCGATCCACCGAGGTAATGACGACATGAGCCAGACCGAGTTTTGCGACCGCATCGGCAACCCGGCTTGGTTCGTCGTCGGCGAGCGCCGCCGGCTGGCCGGTGGCGACGTTGCAGAAGGCGCACGCGCGGGTGCAGGTGTCTCCCATGATCATCATGGTGGCGTGACGCTGCGACCAGCACTCGCCGATGTTGGGACAGCCAGCTTCCTCGCAGACAGTGACCAACCCGTTCGCGCGCATCAGGGCGCGGGTGGCGTGATAGACCGGGTGCGTCGGCGCTTTCACCCGTATCCAGGCGGGTTTGCGCTGGACCGGATTGTCCGGCCGACGCGCCTTCTCGGGATGGCGCAGGCGGTGATCGATGACGAGGCGCGTGGACATTCAGGGGAGATGTGGCGGGGGCGGGCTAGTGCGTCAAGCATCGCCCGAGGCATGTCTGCACGGTTCGGTAATGGTCGACTTTCGGTCCATGGCACCGGGTAAAGCGGCCTACGAACCGAGCGGACAGCGCACGCTGGGCTATGCTGGAAGTAGCAGCACTGAAATGATATGAGGTCGGCACGATCAGTTCGGGCAGGAGGACGATACGTTGGGGGCTTTGACGCAGCAGCCCCGCTGGTCGGCGCAGATCGAAGACGACATCTACCGCGGCGTCGTCACCCGCTTCGCGCCTCACCTGCCGCTCGCGCGCAGGGCGGCCCCGCGGCCGGCCAAGACGGCAGCCGAAATCGAAGGCATCTGTGACAACTGGATCTGGACTGCCGGCCACGACACTTTGATTGTGCAGGCCGCCAGCAAGGCGTTGGACCGGCTGTTTCCCGATCTCGACGGGCAGTACTTCCTTGCCCGCCAGATCGGCGATGACGGGGCGCATGCTGAGTTCGTACGCGACTACGTCAAGCATCGCCTGGGCTTCGACCCATTTCGACGAATCGCCGACATCGTCCGGCAGCATTGGGACGCTCTGGCGGATCTGCCTTTCCGGGATATCCACAGCTTCTTTGCCTGGGAGCTACACTACGAGCTGCATATCCTGTCGCGATTGCACACCGAACGCCGGACGGCCCAGATCGCCGATCCGGCAATCAAGCAGTTCGCCGAGGAGCGGGTGGGCCCGGACGAGGAGGTGCACAGGCTGCGCATCCTTGATTGGTGGATTGACTACTATGCCGCGCATGGGCCCGCCGAACGCCAGTCTATCGCTCAGCAGGTGATTGCGCTCGATGATGAGCTGCAGCGGCGGCTGAACCTCTACTTGAAATCGCGCTACCAGCGCTCCGCACTGAACTTCAAAGCGGACATTCGCTGCAAGGATGCAGTCTACGACAACTTCCGCCGCGAGGTTCTGGCGCGCCTGCTTCGGATGACCTCGGAGCAGATTGGGCCGTTGACCAGTTTGGCGGCTTGAACCTGTCGACCTTCGGCACTCAGCCCAGAAACGCCACGATAACGGTGATGATTCCCAATACCAAATTTACGGCAATCAGCTTGCGGATCGTGTCCATCGCGGCCGCCGCGCGATTGCGGTCCGTGGTGCGGCGGAAGCGTGCATATGGGCCGAACACGATGAACAGGAACACTGCGCTCATGATCAGGCCAAGCAACATCATCAGGTGGATGTTCCAGCCGACATAAGCGGGGCCGCCGTAGAAGCCGAACAGCACCGCGAAGCCAGAGATCAGGATCAGCGGCATGGCGTGCCAGATGACCAGGAAGAAGCGGCGAAACACCTGGGTATGGATGGCGATGCGCTGGAGCGGCTCCAATGCCGACAGGCTTGGGCGCAGCACGACATAGGCGAAGAACATACCGCCAACCCACACCACCGCGCACAGCACGTGCACGGCAATGACCCATCCCCAAACGTTCATTCCGTCAGCTCCTGCAGTTCAGCCAACAGCGCACGCAGCTCCGTAGCGGCAGTGGAGCGCGGCGCCGCCTCGGTGACACCAAGACCGGCGGCAAAGGCATGCGCGAAGCCGGCTCGGTTGCCAAGTGCCGCGCGCAACAGGGGAACCTGTCGGGTCGACAGATCAGCGGCGATCGCCTCGCGCAGTTTCGAGGTCGGGGCCGTGCGATTGAACATCAGGTGCGCGCGCCGACGTTCATCAGCTGCCAGCTTCAAGGTGCCCTCGGCTGCCCAGACATCGGGCATGCTGGGTTGGATCGGTACCAGCACCAAATCGGCGGCACGAACGGCGACACGGGCGTCGGTATCCAGCTGCGGCGGGCTGTCGATCAACACCACATCGTGTTCCCGCTTGAGTCTGTCGACTTCCGCCGGCAAACGCCAGCCGGAGATGTCGGAGAATGCCAGCGCCGCCGCCTGCGCGAGGCGTTCGCGGCGGATCGCGTGCCAGCGACCCAGACTCTTCTGAGGATCGATGTCGAGCAGCGCGACCTTTCGGCATGGTGCCAGTGCGGCCGCCAGGTTGGCGGCCAGCGTGGTTTTGCCTGTGCCACCCTTCTGCTGTGCAACTGTGATTACCACCGCCATCGGTGTTTCTCCCGTCACGCCCGATTAGGGCAGCAGCACCACGCGATTCCGCGCAATGGAATGGACTGCGCGATAGGCATCGAGTGCGCGTGTCAGCGGATAACAGGCGCTTTGCACCACCGACAGTGGGCGCAACTGGCCACTGGTGAAGCCAGGCAACAATTCCCGGAGCAGGGCCGCAGAAGCACAGGCGTCCAACGCCAGCGAGTCGATTCCCACAAAGCTGTGCCGGCCGCGGTAGAATTGGAAGATGTCGAATGGAACCGGGCGTTCGACGGTAGCAATCAGAATCTGTCGTCCGCCATGCGCCATCGCCCGATTGGCGGCCTCGAAATACGGGCTGCCGACCGTGTTGTAGACGATGTCCGCGCCGTGACCGCCTGTCTCGTCGCGCACCACGCCGACGATATCGGTGCTGGACGAGTCGATCATGCGCACGCCGCAATGTGGCTGAGCGCATGCCTCGGCGCGACGCGTGACGCCGAACGCGCGGGCGCCACGCATCGCAGCGATCTGCACTGCAGCCTGTCCCACCATGCCATTCGCCGCCAGCACGAGCACCACGTCGCCCGGCTTTGGCATGCCGGCGCGATGAAATCCCTCCAGCGCCGTTACAAAAGGCACGCCCAGCGCGCCGGCCTCCTGCAACGTCAGGGCAGCAGGTTTTTCCACCGCGGCCTCGCGCCGCAGCACAAGGTGACTTGCGTGCGTGCCGTCGCGGGTGATGCCGAGATCGCCACCAGCTCCGAACACCTCCCGACCGATAAGGTTGGTGGGCCCTTCGACCACTACGCCGGCCCAATCACGTCCGGGCGTTCGCGGCCACACAGCCTGGGGCATGCGGCCGAGTGCTGCGGCGACGTCGCTGCGGTTGACGCCAGCGGCGCGAACCTCCACCAGTACCTGGTCTGCTGTATGTGCCGGCGGATCGCAAGTTTCCAGTTGCAGGTCGAGTTCGTCGATCGAGGCAGCCTGTCGCGCGACCCGCAGCCGTTGCATGGGACCTCCTGGTCTGCCCTATCCTGGCAGCGACGATTTCGGAGACACTGGAATGAACACGCCGCTGGCAGGCATCACTGTGATCGACTTCGGCCAGATTTTCCAAGGTCCCTATGCCACGCTGCTGATGGCGAAGGCAGGTGCCAACGTGATCAAGATCGAGCCGCCGCATGGCGAGCCTGGGCGGCGACGCGCTCCGCCCGGCAAGCACACGACGCTGCCGGTCGCGATGCTGAATGCCAACAAGCGAGCGATTACGCTGAACCTCAAGACCGAGCGTGGTCGGGAACTGCTGCGCGAGATGGTGAAGCGGGGCGACGTTCTGCTGGAGAATTTTTCTCCCGGCACAATGGACGAATTGGGGGTCGGCTACGAGGCGCTGAAGTGCATCAATCCACGACTGATCTATGCGTCAGGTTCCGGGTTCGGAATCACTGGGCCAGACCGTGATAACCTGGCGATGGATTTTACCATCCAGGCACAGTCCGGCATCATGAGCGTGACCGGATTTCCTGACGGTCCGCCGGTGAAGGCGGGTCCGACGCTGGTGGATTTCATGGGCGGTATCCACCTCTATGCAGCTGTCGTCACCGCATTGTTTCAGCGCGAGCGTACCGGGACAGGACAACTTGTCGAGGTGGCGATGCAGGAGACGGTGTATTCGTCGCTCGCCTCCAGCATGGAGTTCTATGTGCGCACGGGAAAGGAGCCGCCGCGCACCGGTAACCGGCAGTCGGCGTTGGCCAGCGCGCCGTACAATGCGTTTCCAACGGCCGATGGCTGGGTCGCCATTCACGTGGTGACCGAGGCGCACTGGAAAAATCTGACCAAGGCGATGGGGCGCGAGGAGTTGGCGGACGATCCACGATTCGCCACAAATGCCGCGCGGGTCGCCAATCTGATAGCGACGGATGACGCGGTGGCGGCGTGGACGAAGACGCTGCCAAAGATGCAGGTGTTCGCCGCAGCCAAGCGCTATCGCATTCCCTGTGCGCCAGTCCGTACCGTACCGGAGGTGATGAATGATCCTCACATGCACGGGCGTGGCATGTTGGAACGGATCGACCATCCTGAACTGGGCACCATCGTGGTGCCGACCACGCCATTGCGGCTGCATGGTGCAGAACGCGTGCCAACTGTGCCAAGCCCGATCATCGGACAGCACAACGAGGAGATCTATGGCGATTGGCTTGGACTGTCGCCGGGGGAGATCGCTGCTTTGCGAGACGAGGGAGTCATCTGACGGTTAAGCGCGACGGGCAATGATCCTCTGACCCCAGCCGAAGATGCCGAGGGCAACCCGATTGCACGGTCTCGTGCACCAGTCGCTGTCAGGCCGCTGCAATCTGATGGGCGGGCTGTGTTGAAGACCTGGCACGCAGCATGTCGTCCGCAATCTTCTCCGCTACCATCATGGTCGGGAAGTTGGTGTTGGCACATGGGACGACCGGAAAGATTGAGGCGTCCACCACACGAAGTCCCTGAACGCCGTGCACGCGGCCCTCGTTGTCCGTTACCGCCATCGGATCATCGGCGCGCCCCATGCGGCAGGAGCAGGAGCAGTGCCAGACACCGACGGTCGCGCGCTTGATATATGTCTCCAGCGCCTCGTCATCCTGCAACGCCTGCACGAGTGCGGCCGATTCCATGATGAAACCACGAATGATCAAGCGCCGCAGGAAGGTCGGGCCATCCAGCAGCGTTGCGCCGACGCGGGTTAGGATACGGTTCTTAATATTGTAAGCGCCGACCTTGCGTATCTTATCGGTGAAGCTTGCCGGAAACGCATCAGACGTAATCGCCTTGAGCGGCGGCAAATCGTGCAGCGCGGCAATCTGCCGGAATCCACGCGCCAAACGCAGCAGGTCACGATGGTCGGACAGCAGGTTGAAATCAACCATTGGTTCCTGCCGCCAATTTGCTGACGACAGCCGCACCTGCCCGGTCTCGGAGAATGTCTTGTTCACCCAGAGAGTTATCACCGCAATCCGGTCGCCAATGGCGTGCCACGCCGACTTGTTCGACGCAGTCAGTGCCATGTCGCCGGACGGGGCGCCTTCGATCCCAGAGGAGAAACGCATGCCCAGATGCAGTGAACGTTTGCTGAAGTGGTTGTTGCGCGCGCCAGGCTTCAGGAAGGAGGCGACGGAGATCGATGGATGATCCATCAGTCTCTGTCCAACACCGGGACGAGCCGTGCGCACTTCGATGCCGAGATCCCGCAAGTGCCCGACTGGCCCGATCCCCGCGCGCAACAGCATCGCCGGCGAATGGATCGCGCCGCAGCACAGTATAGTTTCGTTACCTCGAAACTCAGCCGGCTGGCGGCCGACCATCGCGCGGATGCCGACACATCGTGCGTCCTCGAACATGAGGGCGGCAACCTGTGCCTCAGTAATGACTGTCAGATTTGTGCGCTGCCTGATCGTCGCGCCGAGATAAGCGACCGCCGCGGATACCCGGCGGTCATAGAGATTGGACATAGCGAGCGGGTAGTAGCCGTCTTGGAACTCGCCATTTTGATCTGGCACGTAACGATGGCCGGCAAGCCGAAAGGCTTCGGCAACGGCCTTGGCGTAGTCCGACCAGTTGTCTGAAAAAACCCGTCGTACGGGGATAGGGCCGTCGGAACCATGCAACGGACCATCGAAGTCTATGTCATGTTCGATCTTCTTGAAATACGGCAGCACGGTATCCCAGCGCCAGCCGGTGGCGCCTCGCTGCTCCCATTCGTCGTAGTCATGCGGGGCGCCGCGGTTGGCCAGTTGTCCGTTGATAGACGACCCTCCTCCTAGCACGCGCGCCTGTTCATAGCGCACCAGGCGTGGTCGCGGCGCATCAGGATCGTTGTGTGGGATTGCCTCGGTCGTTACGCGCAACTGGTTCCAGATGAACCGGGGATCGCGTGCAGCGTATCCGGAGCGACTGTCCAGTATAGCCTCAGGCACGCGCCCGTACGGCGTGTCTTCTCCTGCCTCGCACAATAGAACCTGATTGGCGCTTCGCGAAGAAAGGCGGCTGGCAAGGACCGATCCGGCCGATCCGCCGCCCACGATGATGTAGTCGTAGATTTTCTGCATGCGCGTGTCCGAGCCACGGGGATGGGCTCGATAGTAACCGCTTACCTGAGTGTCAATATTAGCCCGGCTGGTCGAAGAACTGCTATCGGAGCCCGCGGCGGCGACACAGTGTCGTCAGCGCATCCGCACTGTCCCACGTCTCGCAGTGGTCGACCGCCTGTTCAACCATCCTCGCGCCGTCCGCGGTCAGCACAGACCCGGCGAGTTCGCGAAACTTGTCGCGCAGCTCCGCCTCAGCAAACGGCTGGTTGAAGTCGCCCCGGTGACTGTTACACTCATGGGTTGTGCTGCGGCCATCCGTCAGCACCATCGTCACACGCGCCGGACGCAGCCGCGGGACCACCGCGCTCATAGCGGGGTCTTCCACGACCGTGACGCGGTGACGCAGCGCCACGATCGCCGGGTCTTGTACCGCTGCATCATCCAGGGCGGCATGTCCCGCGTGTCCTCGCACCGCCATGGTCGCCGCGGCGTGCGGCAGCGAGTATTTCGAGGCGAAGAAGTTCGGCGGGTCGGGATTGCACATGAGGGAGGCAAACCGGTAGGTTGCGAAGTCAATGCGTGCGATCTCATCGGGGCGCGGTTGCAATTCGGCCAGAGCTTGTTGCATGCAGTCGAGCGCGGGATGGATCGGGTTACAGCACGCGTAAAGACGGAAGTAGTTACGCGCGATGTGCCAGGTCGAGCCGAGCCCATCCAACGTCGCCTCGGTGCTAAAGCCATCGCCGACCAATTTGCCAAGCGCCTGCTCGACCGCGTCATCCTGCGCCTCGAAACCGGCGAGGGCGAGTTCGGGGGCCAGCGCTGCGGCAAAGCCGCTCATGCCGCCAGCGACGTTCAGCACCGTCGCACCCGCCACTGCGTTGGTGTAGCTGGGCGTCAGCAGCAGCGTCGCGGCTACGCGCATCGCGCGGCCGATCCCGTCCGCGTCCAGGCCACGTAATCGAGCCCCCGCGGCGGCGGCGGCCAACAGCGGCACCTGTCCATTCTGGTGCGCCAGCGGTCGCGGCGTGAAGCCGCCGGCGAGCCTCGCAGTCACGTCATAGCCAAGCAGCAGGGCGGTCAGCATTTCGCGGCCGGTGCTGCGTGCTTGTTCGCCGACCGCCAGAACGCCAGGCAGCACTTGCATAGCCGCCTGACCGGAAACGAATCGCAATCCCTCACACAGTTCGATCGATCGACCGGCGATGCCGTTCAGCAGTGCAGCGGTGCGTGGATCATGCGAGGGAAAGCCGCTTGCATAGACGGTTGCGCCGCTGCCGGTGCCAAGCTGGTTGCGCAGTCGGCGCACCTCCGGCCGCTCTGCACCGGCCAAAATGACGCCCAGCGTATCGAGCAGGACAAGCTTGGTACGATGCTGAACGGAAGCCGGGACATCGTCCCACGTCGTCGTTGCGACGAATGTCGCGAGTTCCTCGATCTGCCGGGCCATGGGGATCGTCCGCTTCAGGTCGCCGTCACGCCGCCATCGACGACGAGACCGGCACCGTTCATATATCCGGCATCGTCGGAGGCCAGGAATACGATGCCCTTGGCGATGTCCATCGGCACACCAAGGCGTCCCCAGGGAACCGTTTCGGTCACGGTCTGCCGCACCTGCGCGGTATCATTGATGCCAAAGCGCTGTGCCCGCGCGACAAAAGTCTGCTCGCCCATGTCCGTCTGGATGACGCCGGGATGAATCGAGTTGACGCGAATTCGATAGCCCTTGCGAGCGAATTCCAGCGCCGCCGATTTGGTGAACAGCGTAACGCCGCCTTTGGTCATCGAATACAGCGGATCGAGCTGCGAGCCGACAATGCCGGCGACCGAGGCGAGGTTGACAATGGCGCTGCCATGCTCGCGGGACTTCGCCGCTTCGCGCAATGCCGGAGCGGCCAACTTGGTCCCCAGGAACACGCCGGTCATGTTCACTGCGACCAGCCTGTTCCATTCATCCAGGCTGATTTCCTCGATCCCTTTGCCGATGAACACGCCGGCGTTATTGACCAGAATGTCGAGCTTGCCGAACCGGCTGACGGCGCGGTCAATGGCGGCGGTCCACTCCTCCTCTTTCGTCACGTCGAGGTGCACATACTCCGCCTGCGCGCCATCAGCCGTGATCGCGGCGACGGTCTGGCGTCCGCGATCGTCGAGCACATCGCCGACTACCAGCCTGGCGCCGGCCTTGCCGATCAATCGGGCGGTCTCTCCACCGATGCCGCGTGCGCCACCGGAGATCAGGGCAACCTTGCCATCGAGACGGTTCATTCCATTGGTCCCCGCTTGCAGCGTTTTGCGGAAGCTTAGGGACCTCACTTACGCGCTGCAAATCGCCGACAGGAAATTGACAGCTCTCGCATGGCGGACCACGGTTTGGTGGCGTCGGGATCAGACGATCGAGGAGAATGACAGATGATCGAGGTCGTTCCGTTGACTCTTCATATCGGTGCGGAGATCAAAGGCGTTGACCTGACCCGACCGTTGCCCGCGCAGCAACTGAAGGCGGTGCGGGACGCCTTCCTGAAGTGGAAGGTCGTGTTCTTCCGCGACCAGCACCTCGATCACGCGCAGCACGTCGCCATGGCACGCCAGTTCGGCGAGCCGACGATCGGCCATGCCGTGTTCGGTCATGTGGAAGGCCATCCTGAAATCTACTCGGTGGCCAAGCACCGCACCGCGAACGAGAAGTACGAAGCGATGATGGTCACCCCATGGTTCGGTTGGCACACTGACGTCACGGCTGCCGTCAACCCACCATGCGCCTCCATCCTGCGCGGCGTGTCGATCCCGCCCTATGGTGGCGATACGTTCTGGACCAACCTGGTCGCCGCCTATGCTGGCCTGTCCGAACCAATGCGTGCCTTCGTCGATGGGCTGCGCACCATTCATGCCTTCGAACCGCGCGGCGGCAGCGAATACAATGAGCGCGTCAAACGCCGCGTTTTGAAAAGCGAACATCCGCTGGTGACGGTCCATGCAGAGACCGGCGAGCGAGTCCTGTTCGCCAGCCCATCCTTCCTGAAGTCAGTGGTCGGGCTGACGCCCCGAGAGAGCGCCAAGCTTCTCGAGCTACTGTGGGAACACGTGGTGAGGCCCGAATACACCGTGCGCTTCAAGTGGAACCCGGGTGATATCGCCTTCTGGGACAACCGCTCCACCGCACATCTGGCGCCGCGTGATATTTTCCAATCGGATTTCGATCGCCAGCTTTATCGGATCACGCTGGTGGGTGAACCGCTGGTCGGCGTTGATGGTAAGGCCTCGAGGTCCATGGAAGGCCTGCCGATCCGATCAGCAGAGGAGGAATTGCGGATGATGGCGGCAGAATAGGACCGGCGGACGCAGCGGAAACTCGACAGTGCGCTTCGGCTTCTATCTTCCCACGCGCGGTCCCACGGCAACGCGCGAAGGCATTCTCGCCCTGGCGCGCGAGGGCGAGCGGCTGGGCCTGCACTCCGCGATGATCGCGGATCACATCGTCTTTCCGGTGGAAAGCGAGTCCCTCTATCCCTACACCCTCGACCGCCGCCATCCGGGTGGTGGCGATGCACTGGAAACCTTCTCGATTCTTGGCGTGGTCGCGGGCGCAACACAAAGACTTCGCCTGGTCACCTCGGTTTTGGTGTTGCCCTATCGCAACCCAGTGCTGACCGCGAAAATGGTCGCCTCGCTCGACGTCCTGTCTGGCGGGCGCGTGACACTGGGCGTGGGCGTGGGCTGGTTGAAGGAGGAATTCGAGGCACTCGGCAGCCCGGACTTCGCCAAGCGCGGCGCGGTGACAGATGAGTGGATTGCCATCTTCAAACAACTTTGGCGCCAATCTCCCGCCAGCTTCAACGGCGAATACTACAGCTATACCAACATTCGCGCGGAACCCTTCCCGTTGCAGAAACCGCACCCGCCGATCTGGGTGGGGGGTCACTCCCGCGCTGCCTTGCGTCGCACTGCGCGGCACGGTGACGGTTGGCATCCTGTCGGTGCCATCGCTGCCTCGCCTCTGCCGCCACCGGAGATGCGTCAGCACCTGGATACGCTGAAGCGTTTGACCGCGGCTGAGGGGCGCGACTTTTCCGCGCTGACCATCTCCTACAAGGCACCGCTGTACGATACTGCCATTGCGGATCGCGACGGCACTCGCAGAAGCTTCTCCGGCAGCGCGGATGACATTGCGGGCGATATCCGAGCCTTTGCCGCCATCGGCGTGCATGAACTGATCCTCGACTTCCGCGGCGAATCCATCGCCGGCAGCATTGCCCGCCTGCAGCGATTTGCCGCCGAAGTGATGCCGTTGGTTGACGAGTAGCCCGCCGTCCGAACGACGCCCGGGCCCCGCTCTGACTGACGCGTCCGCTTCGCGTCAGTCCTTGAGCGACAAACCCTCCACCCGCCTGTTTGCCTCAGCCTCCTTTTCCAGCAGGGCGCGCTTGCGAGTCACTCCCCACCGGTAACCCGTGACGTCGCCATCGCTGCCGATCACGCGATGGCACGGCACTGCCAGTGACACTGGGTTGCGGGCGCAGGAGCGCGCCACCGCCCGCACCGCACTGGGATTGCCGACCATGCGTGCCAACTCGGCATAGCTCCGTGTCTCGCCGATGGGAATCCGGCACAGCGTTCGCCAGACGCGCTGTTGGAAGGCAGTGCCCCGCAAGTCGAGCGGCAAATCGAGCGCTTGCTTCGGCTCCTCGAGGAAGCCCAATACGGCTCGCACCGCACTTGCCAGCCCGCCGTCGTCGGCAACGAACTGGGCGCGAGGGAAGCGGTGGCGGAGATCGCCCAACAATGCGTCATCGGGCTCCGCGAAGCCGATGAAGCACACGCCGCGGTCGGTCGCCCCGATCAGCAGCCGCCCGAACAGGGAGTCGGCAAACGCGGTTCGGATAACCTCGCCTTCGCCGCCGCGCCGCAGAGCGCCCGGGGTCATGCCCAGCAATTCGCCCGTCTTTTCATAAACACGGCTCTCCGAGCCATAACCGGCGTCGGCGACAGCATCTGCAACCCGAGCCCCGCTCCTGAGCGCAGCATTCAGGCGCTTCGCCCGGACGCCTTCGGCGTAGCTGCGCGGTGTCAGCCCCGTGTGGTCACGGAACATGCGCAGGAAATGGAAGCGTGAGTAGCCGGAGCGCTTCGCCAACTGGTCAAGCGAGGGGATGGCCTCTGCTGCCTCGATGAAGGCGCAGGCATCCTCTACAACCGCCTGGGCCAGCCGGGCGCGTTCACCCTTTGGATCGCAGCGCTTACAGGCCCGGAAGCCGGCAGCCTCCGCCTCGGCCACCGTGCGAAAAAACCGCACATTCTTGCGCAGCGGGGGTGGCGAAGGGCAGCCTGGCCGACAGAACACGCCCATGGTGGTCACGGCGTACAGAAAGTTCCCGGGCTCCCGGCGGATGACCTGGTTCCAGAGCCGCTCGTCGGACTGACGATCGATGGTGTGGGTGTCTTTCATGCCCATAGATTGGGCGTTGCAGGTCGTTGTCGCCATCCGGTGGTTGCTCCGACCGTCGGGCCGCTCCGCTTTCCCGCCCTGGATCAATCGAGGCGGATGGTCGACAATGCCCGGTGCAGCGTCTCGACGATGCGGTCGCACTCCGAGCGTGTGATCACCAACGGCGGTGACAGCGTGATCGTATTGCCGTAACGGCGCCCGCCGCCACCGCGTCCCACCAGAACGCCGTTGTCGCGGCAGAAGTCGGCGACAGCCGTGATCTGCTCGGCTCCCACCGGCTCCTTGGTGGCGCGGTCCTTCACCAGCTCGATCCCCAGCAGCAGCCCCTTCCCACGCACGTCGCCGACAACGGCGTGGCGCATCAGGCTGCGCAGGCCGTCCAGCAGATATGATCCCACCTCCGCCGAGTGCTCCACCAGCTTCTCGGCCTGCATGATCTCGATGTTGCGCAAAGCGACGGCGGCAGAGACCGGATGACCGCCATATGTGTTCACTTGCGCCACCTGCCGGTTCTCGGAGGCCTCGCCCAAGAAGCTGTCGAACACGCTGTTTTTGACCACAGTGGCCGCGATCGGCAGGTAGGCGCTGGAGATGCCCTTGGCGATCGCAACGATGTCCGGTGCCACGCCGTAGTGCTGATGACCGAACATCTTGCCGGTGCGACCGAAGCCATTGATCACCTCATCGACGTGCAACAGGATGTCGTATTTGCGACACAGCTTTTCCACTTCAGGCAAGTATTCATCAGGCGGCACGGCAACGCCAACACCGCTCATGATCGGTTCCACGATAACCTCGGCAACGGTCTCGGGGCCTTCACCAAGGATCGTCGTTTCCATGTTTTTCACGCAGGCAAGCGCGCAGCTTGGATAGCTCAGGCCGAACGGGCAGCGATAACAGTAAGGCGGTGCGACATGCACAAAGTCGCCGGAGTAAGGTTCAAACTTGGCTTTGCGTTCGCCCATGCCACCGGCATCCAATGTCGCCAGCGTGGTGCCATGATAGGCGAAGTAGCGGCTGATCGTCTTGAAGCGATAATGCTGCGGATATTCGTGCTTCATGTACTGGCGTGCGATCTTGAACCCGGCCTCGTTCGCCTCCGAGCCCGAGTTGACAAAGTAGGTGTGATAACCGCCGCCCATCAAACCATTGATTTTCTCCGCCAGCGCCGAGGCGGGCACGTTCATTGCCGTGTGCGGATAATAGGCCAGTTGCCTGACCTGCTCTGCGGCTACTTCGGCCAGTTCGGCGCGGCCGTAGCCGATGTTCACGCACCACAGCCCCGCCATGGCGTCGAGATATTCCGTCCCGTCGGCATCGTAGATCGTCGAGCCTTGCGCTCCGGTCACGACCATCTGCTTGCCTTCCAGCACCTTATGCTGGACGATTGGGTGCAGAACGTTGTCCAGATCCTGTTGCACGACCGCTTGGCGAATCGCGGGATCGGGGGCGTTGGTGAGTGACATTTCAGCCTCTTCGCTCGGGGCCGACAGCCTACAATGTTTCAGCTCGACCGTCACGGCTGGCGAGCCGGCAGTGCTGCAACAATGCTCAGGCAGGACAGTGCCACGAAGCACTGCAACGACAGCGCGTAAGTACCGGACCAGTCCCGCAGGATGCCGGACAGTAGCGGACCGGATGCCTGCGCCAGGACTTGCACCGAGAGACCGACACCACGAATGGCACCATAGCTGGCGCGGCCATAATAGTCGGCCCAGGCAATCGGCAGCAGTGTCAGCAACCCGCCGATTCCAATGCCGAAGATCGACGCTGCAACGAACCCATCGCGAGCTGACGCAACCAGAAGCATCATCGATGTGCCGATGCTGAGGGCGATCCCTGTCAGAGCCAACGCATAACGGATGGGAACCGAACGGGGGAAGAAGCCGAAGCCGAGACTGGCGATGCCCGACATCAACGAGAATACGCTGACGATTTGCGCGGCAATGGTGGGGGATAGTCCGCATTCGACCAGATACGGTGCCTGGTGCAGACTGACACCCGCCTGCACCGGATAAGCGAACAACGTGAACAGGCAGAGCAGCCAGAACGATGGGGTGCGCAACGCCTGCGCGCGGGAAAACTCGGGCTCGCGCAGTTGGCGCGGTTTTCGGGTCGAGGCAACGTACCGATCTGGCACGGATCCGATGTCTTCGGGCCTGCGCACCCCGAACAGAAGATTTGGGATGAAACCAACGGCCAGTACCGCCATGCCGACAGCCACCCAGCCAGCGCGCCAGCCGTCGCGAGCGATCGCTGCCTGGGCGATCAGTGGCAGGATCACCAATCCTGACATCTGCGCGACAGTGGCAATGCCGGTTGCCAGCGCTCGCCGCGACACGAACCAATTGTTGACGGCGCCGTAGATGCCGAGATCGAACGGGCCCGCGAAGCTGGTTCGTGCGATGCAGAACAGCAAATAGAAGGTGACAAGCGAACCGGTCAGTGACAACAGGAGATTCGCCGTACCGGTCGTCAAGACCGCGACGCACAACACAATGCGGGCACCAGACCGATCTAGCAGTCGTCCCAGTCTTGGAGAGCTGAGCGCCGCCAGCAAACCACCCAGTGACACGGCGCCGGATAGCGCCATGCGCGACCAGCCAAATTCGCGCGTCATTGGCTCAACAAAGATCGACAAGGACGCGACTGCGCCGCCTTGGCGAGAAAATCCAGCGCAACAGGCACAGAACAGGATGACCCAACCGTAGTAGAAGGGCAGGCGGCGGGCCAGCGCTGCGACCCAGGCAATATTGGATGGCATTCCTGACGCCTCGTCTCTGCGCGATCAAAGTTCATATCCGGCATCGGCCCGGATCAGGCAACAGAGCATCCATTCGTTGCACCGGCGGTGATGGCGTCAGTGATGGCGCCGGACGGCGCAGAGACGGTCGACGGAAGGGGAGAACCTATCACCTGGCAGGTGCTGTCGCCCAGGCCAAAGCGACCGCAACCGGACCTCGTCAGGAGGTCTTACTGCGATAGCATCGATGCAGTGGTGCCGCGCAACGCGATTGGCAAGCGCAACACAGCCAGCAGGTACACCGCGCTGCTTAACGCAGTAATCCAAAAAGTTGTAGGCCAGTCCGTTCCATACGCCAGGGTGAGCCCAAGCCAGGCTTCTCTCAGTGCCAGAACGACCGATAATGAGACACCGGTCCAAAGCCGCGTTGTCAGCCGCTGCGCGGAAGCGGCGGGGCCAACCATCAGCGTGAATACCAACAAAACACCGACAATCTGCGCACACTCAGCCACACCAAGCGCGACGAGTCCGAGGAATAGCACCGAGATCAGCCGTAGCGAGACGCCCCTTGCCTCCGCCAGCTCGGGCTGCAGGCTGGCGAACAGCAGTGCCTTGCCATTGCTCCAAGAGCGCCAATCGCCAGCGTGGTCAGTGACAACAGTGACCATATCGTCGCACGGTCGATCGTCAGCACGTTGCCGAATAGCAGCGCAGTTACCTGAGTGGCATAGGCGGTGTAAAAATTCAAAAACAGCAGGCCCAGCCCGAGCGACATGGCCAGCACCATCCCGATGGCAACATCACGTTGTTGCAGTCGCTCGCCGAGCAGACCCATCCCTATCCCTGCGACCATTGTCATGGCCAGCAGACCCCAGAGCGGCGCGATGCCAATCAGGACAGCGCCTGTGGCACCAGCGAACCCGACATGGGACAGCGCGTGTCCGGCGAAGGTCTGCGAGCGGAGCACGAGAAAGAAACCGACAAGACCGCACAACACTGCCACGACGCCAGCGGCAGCAAACGCGTTCTGCATGAAGTCATACGTGAACATGGTGCCTGGCATGTTCATGCTGATGTGCATCGCGTTCCACATCATGGCGGCCCGACATAACGAAAATTCGGCCATTCAAATGCACGACGTCGATCTCGGACCCATAGAGCCGCGACAATACGGGTCCCGTGACCACTTCCTCCACCGTGCCGAGCGCTGCATGTCCTTGGCCGAGGTAAAGCACGCGATCGAGCGCGCCGAGCAGCGGATTGAGCTCGTGCGCGCTGAACAGCACCGTCATGCCCAGCTCTTGTTGCAATGTGCGGGTCAGCCCGACCACCATCGCTTGATGATGCGGGTCCAGGCTGATTAGTGGCTCATCGAGCAGCAGCAGGCGAGGCCGCCCGAGCAGCGCCTGCGCCAGCAGCAGGCGCTGGCGCTCGCCGCCCGACGTCTCCACCAGCGGTCTCCGGGCTAGATCGATGGCCTGGACCTTCTCCAGCGCCCAGCCGATTTCCTTGCGCACGGCACGATCCAACGTGGGCAACCCCCAGCGATGACCATTGACAACGCTGGCAACGAAGTCCCAACCGGACAGTCTCAAGTGCTCAAGTGTGCTGCGGGCCTGCGGCATATAGCCGATCGCGGCGTTGCCCCGCGCCACAGGCTTTTCCAGCACACGGACCGTTCCACTTCGCGCCGGCAGCAATCCCAATATCGCACGCATCAGCGTCGTCTTGCCCGATCCGTTGGGGCCGAAGATCCCCACGAATTCATTCGGGCGAATAGTCAGATCAACGTCGGAAAGAACGCGCCGCGCACCGAACCCGAGCGTGACACCGACCAGTTCGATCGCGTTCATTGCGATGCGCCGGACAGTGCATGGCCGACCGCGTCGAGTTGCGCCAGCATCCAGTCCTGATAGCTTTGGTCAGCCGGTTCAATTTCGGTCACGCCTACGATGGGGATGTTTGCCTGTGAGGCAATTGCCTTCAGGCGCTCTGACGCCGGCGCAGTTGCCTGGCGGTTGTATAGCAGCAGACGTACCGCTCGCTTGCGTAAGTCGCTTTCGAAAGCAGCAACGTCCGAGGCACGGGGCTCGGCATTGTTCATCACCGCAATTTGAAACCGCTCATTGCGCATCGCAAAGCCCAGCGCAATCGCCATGTAGCCGAACACCGGCTCGGTCGCGGTCACCGGAGTACCATCGAACCGCTTCCGCAATTCGCTGATCCTCGCGGTTACTTTCCGCAACGACCTGAGGAACGTGTCCAGGCGCTGCCTATAGTGCTTGTTGTTTGTCGGGTCCCATTCGACCAGAGCCTCGGTCACAGCGGTGGCGTAGGCGGGTATGGTCGCGGGGTCGTACCAGATATGGGGGTTCTCGCCGGGCTTTCGGTGCACCAGGTCGGCGACGACGATGACCTGGCGCCTGGGCGACTTTGCGGCAGCCAATAGCTTGGGCATCCAAGGGTCGTAGTCGGCGTCATTATACACTACGATGCTGGCCCTAGAGAGTAGGCGAGACACGGCAGGACTTGCCTCGAACAGATGTGGATCCTGATCCGGATTGCTCATGATGCTGTTGACCGAGGCATGACCGCCAGCGATCTGCCGCGCCACATCGGCGTAAAAATTCTCGGCTGCCACGATGTCGATGGCATCGCGCGCCGCCGCTGGGGCGGCGACCAGGCAGAACGCGATGGCGAGGCTCCAAAGTGTCGTCATGACCTTGGCTGGAAATGTAATACTATAACATAACGCATGCAACTGGCCGCATCTGTGCTAGCATGCGCCGGCACGAAGGGAGACCGAATGGCGGGGGAGTTCTCTCGGCGAACGGAAATGTTGCTCAGCCGAGCCGAGGCAATCTGCGAACATCGGGGCGCCACGCTGACGGAGCTGCGCCGCCAGATACTTGGCATGATCCTCGATGCCGCGGCACCGACTGGTGCATACGAACTGCTGGACCGGCTGCGCCAGACGCGGCGCGGTGCCGCGCCACCCACCGTTTACCGGACGCTCGATTTCTTGTTGGAACAGGGGCTGATCCATCGCGTGGAACGGCTATCCGCTTTCGTCGGTTGTGTAGCTGGATGTACGGCCGATCCTGATGCAGAAAGTCATCCGCACGCAGCGCAGTTCCTCATCTGTCGAAACTGCGGGCGGGTTGTAGAGATGCAGGATCATGATGTCGCGGCGGTACTGGCACGTGTCGCCAAGGATGCCGGCTTTACCATTGGCAATGCGACGGTAGAAGCAGAGGGGTTGTGCAGCACATGCCGCTCTGCTGCGCCGCCCACTCGCGCGCGCAGGCACTGATTGGCGAAGACAGTCAAACGACGAGCACGACCTGCTCCACGCACGCGATCTCCCGTTGAAGCGGCAGGAGTTAAAGGTTACCCGTACGCGTTTCATATTGCGCTCGATGGCAATGGCATCAACGGGTTGGAAGGCATGGCGGGCGTCTGCCTGTTTCTGTTCGATCCGGTCGGCAACCGCCACGCTTATAAGATCGTGTACTTCGATGGCATTGCTGCAGGCCATGCCGTGTCGGTCAATCCTGCTGGCACAGTGGGATATCTTGGCAACGCGGGGCAGCACCTGCTGTTCTATGATGCGCATACCTTGAACGAAATAGACCGCATCTCGACCTTGCGCTTCGAGACGGCGAGAACATCGCTGCAAGGCAGCACTCACGTGATCTGGCTGACGGATGAAGAGATAGTCACCCCAGTCGGCGAGCATTTCTATGCCTTCAGGTTGGGTGACTTGGCCAATCCTCGCCGCCTCGTGCGGCACGGTGTGAAGCTGCCCCATGGCATGAAGCGTACAGCGTCGGGTCGCTATGTTGTTTACGGATCGATGGATAATCCTGCTGATGGCGAAGCCGGTGAGGCACGTCACGTTGGTATCTGGGACCGGCGGACCAACCGGGTCAGTGTTGTACAGTTGCCGGCAACCTGCTGGCATGTCGCTGTGCACCCGGGGGACGATATCTTCTACGCAGTTTCGTTCCGGGTCGCGCCGCAGGACTACCGTGACTACCACGAGTGGGGCATGGCCTTCCTGAAGGAATACGCATTCGAGATAGACGCCCGGGAGAAGCGTGTGCTGCGGCACTGGGCAGCAGGGCGCGAGGTTCCTGCCCATGTCAATTCCGACATTATCCTGTCCGACAGCGAGCTCATCTTCTGCAATGGCGGCAGCCAGTCGATCGTGGGTATCGAACTAGCCAACTTCGCCCATTACCGCATCATCGATGAACGCGCGGACCTGGCGGCACATATGGCTCGGCCGCGTGAAGTGGCGACGCAGCTGCACGACGCATTCGCGCGCGGCAGCTTTGCGACGAACAGCCGGCATTTCCTGGGCGCGCTCCGCGTTAGTCGCTTCAGCCTGCTGGACTCCGTCTATGCGTGCCAGATTTCCGCGGATCAGTCGCTGTTGTTCACCGCTAATCGTGGTCTGAACTGTATAACTGTCTATGACTATCCAGCCGGCACACAACGTATTCGCGTGCCGATGCCAGAGCTACAGAACTACTTCCCATGGTTATCAGCTGCGAGCGATCCTCGGCTCGGCTTCCATCATGGGGCCTTGATCGGTTAGCCGCGGTGGCGCGCACCGAACTCGGCTGCCGCTTCTGCCACCGCCCGCAGGTTGCGCGGTATCATCGTGGTTACGATCGACTCGATGAAGCCTGACAGGATTGGTCCAAGGGAACCCAATGCGGCGAGCAGCGCCGGCCTGATGTCAAGTTCGCCGGTGAAAGTGACGCGCGTTCCACGACTGCCCATGGCGGCAGAAAAATGGGTCTGACCGGAGCACGCGATGTGTTCCGCCAATACCGCCGGCTCGATTGCCCAGCTGCAGATTCGAGTCGCTTCATCCCACCTGTTGCGATCGATCCAACTGAACTTGTCGACCTTGAACATTGTACGGAGTGCTGAGGGCAGCACCTGCCGAACAGACCACTCGTTGGCGATCAAAATCCTGCCATCGGTGTCGATGGTTCGCTCAATCTGACGAATACTCTCGATATCAGCGATGTGTTCAGCAAATTCGACCAGGTGATCGCGCATGTTTGTCCATAGCTCCTGCTGGGGGCGTCTCAGCACGAGCACGCTGCGAAACGTCTTCAAGCTCCTGTCTCCGTGGCAGTCCGAAAACGGTAGATTTCCGGTGACAGATGCATCCGCGTCCTGATCTCGCGCGAAATGTGAGGCGATGCCGCCAGCCACGATAGTGTCTCTACCATCGCATTGCGCACCGGAGCGGGCGAATAGCCCAACTCGGTGGCCTTGTCATGGGAATACCAGTAGAACCGGCCCACCATTCCAGCCTGCTCCCTGGTCGACAAAGGCGTCCGTCCCGTTACCGCAGCCCGTATTTCCTCGCCGGTCGCAGCAAGATATGCGGCTGTGTGAGTGAGCTGAAGCCGCGGTGACGCGACGCCAGCGAGCTCGGCGATCATGCGGTGAATCTGCTGCCACGTCACGTTGCCGGAACCCAGCAAGTAGCTTTCGCCGGCGCTGCCCCTTTCGGCAATGGCCAGATGACCAACGGCCACATCACGTGCTGCAACAATATTGCAGCCGCCCGGATAGCTGTTGCCAAAAGGGTCAGATAAATATGAAACGATGGCACCATTGCTGGGTCCTAGCCGTGCCGTTGTTGGACCGATGGTCATCGTTGGACATGCGAGGCGCACGTCCAGCTTCAGTTGACCCGCGAGCCGCAATGCATGTCGATGCTGAGCGACTTTTGCCGTGACGTAAGCAGGCTCCCCACTGGCCGCGACAGGTGCTCTGGCTTCGTGGACCAGCGTGCCGTCGCGTGTGTAGCCAAACACGACTGATGACGAAGTCACCACGACCTTGCGGACATTCTGTCTTGCACAGGCGTTCAGCACCGCATCGGTTCCTGCGACAGCCGTCTGGTGTAACTCGGTCGTGCTGAACCCGGTATAAGCAAAGTGCGCGGCAGTGTGAAATACGACGCCGCAGCCGCGGCAGGCCGCTTCCAGGTCGGCGCCTGGCTGCGTCACATCCGCAACCACACAGGCCACAGGCAGTTTGCCAAGCGCATCGCGACGGCTGGAAGCACGAACCAGGCAGCGTACATCGTAGCCGGCCTCAACCAGCGCTCGAACGATGTGCATGCCAATCAAACCTGTCGCGCCGGTTACCAGAACCTGCATGGCATCACTGCTGACGCATCAGATCGCGGGTAATTGCCTGGTTCAACCCTTCGACGAACCGAGACAACTCCGCGCCCCAGAGCTCCGCGTCGGTCGATGAGTTCTTCGTCGGCCCAATATGTGTAAATCCATCCGTGTCGGTTTCGCCTGAGGGTCCTCCTGTCCGCTGCTGCCCGGCAAGCTGTGTCAGTACGGGCGCTCCCATCTCCAATAGCCGTTGTATCCAGGGCATCAGCAGCTCGATGGGCGGCGTCGATGGCTCATCAACCGGCTTGCCTATGCGAATCTCGCGCCCCTCCACCAGGGCCTCCAGATTCGCGATCGTTCGATCGAAGAACGTCTGATACGCGTGCGTCACCAATTTCGGTTTCAGACCAGGTATGAACTTAGGGTCGAACACCTGCCAGAAGGGTGGCAGTGTGAATTGCTGCTGGCCGGTGAAGACGATACGGGTCCCGTCTGGCGTCCGTTCAAATGTCGCGATGCCATCATCATAGGTTGCCGAGCAGTTTTCGCTCTTGATGGTTTTCCAGAACAGCCGATGGCGGTCGACTTCGTACTGCACTACCTCGAGCTTGCTGACATCGATAGGCTTGCCTTGGTAGAGCACCAGGTAATTCGGTTGCGGCAGGTAGACGTTGCGCTCCGCCTGGTACACGGGGCGTCCAGCGCCGTCGTGCGCAAGCACCACGAGGACGCCGCCCAGGTAGTCATTCATGAACTGAATGGTCCGTGCAATGTCGACACGCCGGGTGAACAGGTCAAAGTCAATCGGCAGACTTCGCACGTAGCGGAACACGACAGATTCGCCAATGTTTCGCCAACAGAGCTCAGGCGACACTCGAGGCGCGGCAGCGGCAGCAGGCTCCAGTTGCAGCAGTCCTTCTACCAGCGTGGCGGGTGCACTGTGTGGCAACGTAGCGGGATCAAGTCCCAGGGGCATGACACTTTGGCGCAGCGCATCTTTGTCCAATATCGTGCGATACACTTCAATGGCCTGACCGATCGATCCCAGAAGTCCGTTGAGGATGTCCAGCAGCCATGCATTGCTGGTATCGGCAAAGAACGGTGCAAGCGCCGAGTTCAGGCGCGCATTCAACGGATGTCTCAGTGGAAATAGCTCCGGATCCAGGCACTGCAGCCAGGGTTCCACGAGTTGGTCAAGCCATTCGGCACGCTGCCGCAGCTTCGTGGCTTCCAGCGCGGTTGGTGCCACGTTCTGCCACTTCGGCCACGGTGCAAGTGATCCTTTGATGATATAACGTTGTGCTACCGGATAATAACGGGTGACCCGGGCGAATGTCGGTGACACCGTCGGATCGAGGCCCATCTTCAACGCGCCAACATAATCGGCAAGTATAATGTCAGAGGTGGCAATCAGCGTGCCGGTGTCGATCGCAGCTGGTGCACGCCTTCCTCCCGCTCCGTGTGCCGCGACGATGCCGTCAATCAGGCAAAACTGCGCTGGCGTCACGTCGTGTAGCGCAAGTGCCACATCTCCCGGATCCCTGCGCCTGCGGTAGTGGGAATCCTTGTCAGTCAGCGGCAGGACGTCGATCAGCGTATCGAGGCACAAAGCGTATCCCGCAGCTTCGTCGCTTCGGGACTTGCTGAACACAATGCGGCAATCTGCATTCAACCAAAGCCTGGAGATGGCGCAACCATGCAGAACGCAGCCGCTTGGAAAGGCGTCGAATGCCAGATCGTCAGCAAGGTCGAGAATGTCGTAGGCACGCCCCTTCCCGGTCTCATAGCGATAGCCCAGCAGTTCGGCCAAAGCATGCAGGTCACGATTTTCCGCCCAGGCGGCACTGCTGTCGCAGGTTCCGACGACTGCGGCGTCGGAGAAGCCTTGATCGTGAAGCAGGTCCAGAAGATCTTCGACCAGGCGCGGATCGGTCGCCGTTGGCGAGCCGATGGCAAAGCCTCCCAATTCGGGCTTGATGACGATGCGCAGGTCAGCCGGTTTGCGATCCCTCCGTACGCGGCGCAGCAAGCTCCATAACCCGGCGCCATCAAGCGCCCTCGCCAATTTCTCGGCGGCTGACAGAGACCTGTCGTCTACAATGGCTACGGTGGGGATTTCCAGGTCACCGCCGGCCAAACCGATCACTCCGCGCGACAATTCCACCCTAAGCCTAGCAAGGTCACGTTCTGCCGGGCAAACTGCCTGCGGGTCGGTGAGGATACGTCATGCTCAGAACTGGTAAACAATACCTCGATTCCCTGCGCGATGGGCGGCAGGTCTGGATCAATGGCGAGCGTGTCACCGATGTCACGAAACATCGGGCATTCCGGCCGATTGTGTCGCTGCGCGCACGGCTGTACGACATGGCGCACGAGCCGCGCCACAGCGCGACCATGTCGTACACCGAGGAGGCGAGCCGCGAACCCTGCAACCTCGCGTTAAGGCTGCCGAAGATCCAGCAGGACTGGCACGACAAGCGTGCCTATGTCGACGCTCAGCTCAACGAAATTGGCGGCGTGGTGGTCCGGGTGGGCGACGAGACGATCGGCGAATTGTGGTCGCTGTGGGACGGCAAGGCGGTGTTGGACGAGATCGATCCACAGTTCAGCCAGAACGTCGAGCACCACATTATGCGCGCGCTCATTGCTGATCCATTCCACGTATCAGCGAACACCGATCCCAAGGGCGATCGCTCTAAGCGGCCACAGGACCAGGACCCGGACATGCTGCTCCACGTGGTGAAGGAGACCGATGCCGGCATCGTGGTGCGAGGCGCCAAGTATGAAACCGCCGCTGCGTACGCCAATCAGGCATTCGTCAAGCCGACCATCGCCAACTGGGGCGACGACAAGCTGTCCGATTATGCCGTTGGATTCATCGCAGATATGGGCTGGTCTGGCATAAAGCATATCTGCCGCACCGGCTTTGCCGGTCGCACACCAGCGGATGACTACCCGCTGTCGAATCGCTTCGACGAGGTGGACACGCTGATTGTGTTCGATGACGTGCTGGTGCCGTGGGAAAATGTGCTGTTCTACCGCCACACACGCGCCGCGACATTCATTCGCGCGACACTGCATCGCTACTCGGCATTTCCCTACACGCAGCGTATTCTCTACCTGGCCGACATGCTGATCGGCGCCGCACTGTTCAATGCGCGACAGACAGGTTTGGACAAGCAGCAGGCCGTGCGCGAAAAGCTCGCTGAGCTTGCCTGTTACCGCGAGGGCATCAACGCGCACCTGACCGCGGCGATTGCTGCCGCCCAGCCCAGCCCAGCTGGGCTGCTGATGCCGAACCAGTCACTGCTGTTCACTGGTCGCGTGCACGCCTGCACGAAGCTGCCGGCGATGATGCATCTGGCGCGTGAATTGTGCGGGGGGCAGATCTGCGTTACGCCCGATTTTGCTGCGTTCGTCGATCCGGAGACCAGACCCTGGCTCGAGAAGTTCTACACCGTCAACGAGGCTTGGAGCGCGGACGACCGGCGCCGATTGCTGGCATTCGCCCGTGACCTGCTGAACTCCGATTATGCCGGTCACCGCCTGACATTTGAGCTGTTCGCGCAGTCACCGCCGTACGCGCATCTCAATGCGGTCTACATGAACTTCGACTTCAGCACGCCGCTGCGGTTCGTGAAGCACGCAGCCGGATTGAGCGACCGTGTGATGTGATGCTGCTCAGTGCGGCCGGTCATCGTTGTTGACGCGCCGATCACCCGCCAGCCAACGCGCAAGTTCCCCATGCGCGTCCTTGCGGCGCATCGCTGCGATCTTTTCTGCATCTGGCGCGTCGACCGTGAACTCCAGTCGCAGCCCATCCGGGGTCTTTAAGTACATTGACACACAGTATCCGTGATCGATCTTGCGCACCGGCACGTCTGCCTTGGTCACCCGCTGCATCAGCTCATCAAACGTGGTCTGCGTGACCTTGAAGGCCACATGCCACGATCCACCCACCTCCTGTAGCATTGCACGATTCTTTTCCCATGCCTCGTCGTCCGCGAACTGAAAGAATGCGAGTGCCCCGCCGTCACCCATCTCGAAGAACGTGTGGCAATAGTCGACTTCGCGCCCGACTTCCGGGCGAAACGTCCGCTCGCACCAGGTGGCGACCAACGGAATACCCAAGATGTCTTCAATAAAGTGCCGATTTACTTCCTGATCTTTCACCGCATAGGCATGATGGTGCAGCCGCAGCGGCGGTTCGGCCAACAGTTTCGTCTGGCCGTGCGTCTCCGCTTTTTCGAGCATCATATCCTCCCGCTTGCATCCAGCCGAGCTTCCCGGCACTCATGCTGGCATCGCACAGGGGAGGTCGCGTGGGCAAGCGGCGCATCCTGGTCGCCGGCGCCGGCATTGGCGGCATCGTCGCAGCGCTGGCCTTGCTCCAGCGCGGCTTTGCCGTTGAACTCTATGAACAGGCCGCGGATCTGCGCGAAATTGGTGCCGGTGTGCAGATTTCACCCAATGGTTCGCGTGTCCTAGGCGCTCTGGGCCTGAGATCGGCGATGGAGGCAATTGCCTCGGTGCCAAAGGCCAAGGACATGCGGCTGTTCAACACCGGCCAGGCTTGGCGGGTGCAAGATCTTGGCGCTACGGCGGAACAGCGGTTCGGCTCGCCTTACTGGCTGGTGCACCGTGGCGATTTCCATCAGGTCTTGGTCCAGGCGCTGATCGAGCGCGCACCGGACGCAGTGCATGTCGGCGCTCGGGTTACCGACTTCCAGCAGGGCGCCGATGGCGTGACCTTGCTGCTGGAAGGCGGCCAGCAATCGCACGGCGACGTGCTGATCGGTGCCGATGGTGTGCACTCGCGGGTCCGCCAGGCACTGTTCGGTCCCGGTCGCGCCACCTTTACCGGATTCATTGCCTGGCGCGGCGTGGTGCCGATGGAACGCCTCCCTTCGAGGCTTCGTCAGCAGTACGGTAACACGTGGATCGGCCCGCACGGCCACGTCGTGACCTATCCACTACGCCGTGGCGAACTGCTGAACTTCGTCACCGCGATCGAACGCGATGATTGGCTCATCGAGAGCTGGTCGGAAGCCGGCACGGTCGAAGAATGTCGCCGCGACTTCGCGCCATGGCATGAAGACGTGCTGACGATCATCGATGCAATCGACGTTCCGTACAAATGGGCGATGCTCGGCCGCGAGCCGCTCGAGCGCTGGTCGGTCGGCTGTGTCACCCTGCTGGGCGACGCCTGCCATCCAACGCTGCCCTTCCTCGCGCAAGGTGCCAACATGGCGATCGAGGACGGAATGGTGCTGGCGCGCTGCCTCGATGCCTTCGACGGCTCTGAGGCACTAGTCCGGTATGAGGCGGCGCGACTCGACCGCACGTCGCGCATCGTGCGCGGTTCGCTGGAGAATGTTTCGCGCTACCATAATCCGCAGCTTGCCGACCCTGCCACCGCGCAGGCCTTCATGGCGCGCGAGTTTGCCCCGCGCGCCATGGGCGCCCGTTACGACTGGCTATACGAGTACGACGCGTTGAGTGTGCCCGTCTGAGGGATGCGCGATTAAATGAGCCGGCCGTGGCAGTGCTTGTATTTCTTGCCTGAACCGCACGGACATGGCGCATTGCGTGACGTGTGACGCCACGTGGCCGGATCGTTTGGATCCACTGCATCCGAGCGCATCGGGGATGTCCCAATTGCCATCGGCGCAGCCGCGCCCTCTAGGGCCATCTCCGGCTCGGGGGCGAAGGCGGGTGCGGCCTGCGGGTGCAGCTCCACCGTCTGTATGGGTGGCGGCGGACGGACTGGCTCCGGCGCGATCTCCACTCGCGCCAGCATCGCCGTCACTCGTTCTTTCAGCTCATCCAGCATCGCGTTGAACAACGCGAATGCCTCGCTCTTATACTCATTCAGCGGGTCGCGCTGCCCATAGGCGCGTAGTCCGATGCCCTGGCGCAGGTGATCCAGCGCATACAGGTGTTCTTTCCACACCGCGTCCAGTGTTTGGATCAGCAGCGACTTCTCGATGAAGCGCATCAGCTCGGTGCCCATGTTGGCCGCCTTGGCCGCCATCATGGCATCTGCCGCCTGCTCCACCCGCTCGCGCAAGTGGCTCTCGTCGATCCCTTCCTCGCGTCCCCATTCCTCGACCGGCAGGTCAAGATTCAACGCGCGCCGCAGGTCCTCGGCGAGTTCCTTCAGCTCCCACTGCTCCGAGAATGCCTTCTCCGGCACGCGCCGCATGACCAGCGATTCGATTACCTCGGCGCGCATATCGGCGACGGTTTCCGAGACGTCCGATACCTTCATGAACTCCTTGCGCTGCGCGTAGACCTCCTTGCGCTGCGCGTTCATCACATCGTCGTATTTCAGCACGTTCTTGCGCGTATCGAAGTTGCGCGCCTCGACTTTCTTCTGCGCCTTTTCCAGTGCCTTGTTGATCCAGGGATGAACGATCGCCTCGCCGTCCTTCAACCCGAGCCGCTGCAGCATCCCTCCCATTCTATCGGAGCCGAAGATGCGCATGAGGTCGTCTTCCAGCGACAGGAAGAAGCGTGAGCGGCCGGGATCGCCTTGCCGTCCGGATCGGCCGCGCAACTGGTTGTCGATGCGCCGGCTCTCATGGCGTTCGGTACCGATCACGAACAGCCCGCCCGCTGCCTTCACCTGCTCATGCGCCGCAGCGATCCTGTCATTCATTTCCGCCGTGCGTGTGGCCTGCAGCGAAGGATCCTCGATGCCGGCCAGTTCCTTCTTCAGCAGCATCTCCAGGTTGCCGCCGAGTTTGATGTCGGTGCCACGGCCGGCCATGTTGGTGGCGATGGTGACTGCACCAGGAGCGCCGGCCTGTGCAACGATATCCGCTTCCTGCTCGTGGAAGCGCGCATTCAGCACCGCATGTGGAATGCGCTTCTTCTTCAGAATGTTGCTGATCGTCTCGCTCTTCTCGATCGACGTGGTGCCGACCAGCACCGGCTGGCCTGCCTTGCGGCTTTCTTCGATCAGAGCTGCCACAGCCTCATACTTTTCCGCCGCCGTCCGATAGACCTCGTCGTCCTCGTCCTTGCGCACGCACGGCACGTTGGTGGGTATCTCCACCACGTCCAGCTTGTAGATTTCGGCGAATTCGTCGGCCTCGGTCATCGCCGTGCCGGTCATGCCGCCAAGCTTTGGGTAAAGGCGGAAATAGTTCTGGAAGGTGATCGAGGCGAGCGTCTGGTTCTCCGCCTGCACCTCGACGTGTTCCTTGGCTTCGAGTGCCTGATGTAGGCCGTCCGAATAGCGCCGACCTTCCATCATGCGGCCGGTGAACTCATCGATGATCACCACCTTGTCCTGGCGCACGATGTAGTCGACGTCGCGGGTGAACAGCGTATGCGCGCGCAGTGACTGCTGCACGTGGTGCACCACCGAGACGTTGAAAATGTCGTAGAGATTGCCCTCGGTCAGCACGCCGACTTCGCGCAGCATGTCTTCGACGCGCTCGGACCCGGGTTCGGTGAGTGCGACAGTACGGAATTTCTCGTCCTTCTCGTACGTATCCGGGTCCTTCACCAGCTCCTTCACCACCTCGTCCACGCGACGATACAAGTCAGAGCTGTCCTCCGCCGGACCCGAGATGATCAGCGGCGTGCGCGCCTCGTCGATCAGGATACTGTCGACCTCGTCGACGATCCCATAATAGAAGTCCCGCTGGACCATGTCCTCCAGTCGATACTTCATATTGTCGCGCAGATAGTCGAAGCCAAACTCGTTATTTGTGCCGTAAGTGATGTCGGCGGCGTACTGCTGCCGCCGCATGTCATCGTCCAGGCCGTGCACGATGACACCGACGGTCATACCCAGGAACTGGTAGATCTGACCCATCCATTCCGCGTCGCGACGGGCGAGGTAATCGTTGACGGTGACAATATGCACGCCCTTCCCGGCGAGCGCGTTGAGGTATACCGGCAGAGTCGCGACCAGCGTCTTGCCCTCGCCGGTCTTCATCTCGGCGATCTTGCCGTCGTGCAGCACCATGCCACCGACCAGTTGCACATCGAAATGGCGCTGACCCAGCGTCCGCTTGGCGGCCTCGCGCACCACGGCGAAGGCCTCGGGCAGCAAATCGTCCAGTGTCGCGCCGCCGGCGAGGCGCTCACGGAAATCGGCGGTCTTCTCTTTCAGGGCTTCGTCTGACAGTGCCTCCATGGCCGGCTCGAGCGCGTTGATCTGCGGCACCCGCCGCTGATAACCCTTGAGCGATCGATCATTGGCAGTGCCGAACACGGCGCGGGCGATGGCAGCGAACATCAGACCTTCTCGGAGTTCTGTCCGGAGTGCGGACAGGCGGAGTCCGGGTCAATTCCGGTGTAGGCTGAGATAGGACCCGCCCCGGCTTCGGTCAACGACAACGCACGCCCCACAGGGCGCCCCTTGCTCCGACATCGCAATGGGGCAGGTTGGCGATTGGCAGGGGGACCCGTGCTTGTGGCACGACAGGCGATCCGCCATGATCGGCGCCTTCCCGAACTGGAGTCTTGATGTTTCGCCCTGCCACGGCTGGTCCGCTCTTTGTCGCCGCAATGCTGTTCTTGCCGTTCTCCGGCTGGGCGCAAGGGACGGTGCCACCCCCAAGCGATCCCGTCGTCGCCAAGGTCGACGGACAGGCGATCCATCTCAGCGATCTGAAGGACGCCGCCCAGGGCCTGCCCGAGACCATGCGCGACATGCCGCCGCAGACGCTTTACCCCATGTTGCTCGATCAATTGATCGACGGCCGGGCTTTGGTCAACGAGGCTCGCAAGACCGGCCTGGACAAGGACCCCAGCGTGCAGCGCCAGGTAGTCGCTGCCGAAGATCGCGCCCTCCAGACCGCTGTCCTGAGCAAGAAGGTCGGGCCCTCGGTCACAGACGAGGCGGTGCATGCCCGCTACGAAAAGGAGATTGCCGGAAAGCCCGGCGAGGAAGAGGTGCACGCCAAGCACATTCTGGTGGATAGCGAGGCGGAGGCGAAAAAGATCATCGGCCAAGTCAAGGGAGGGGCCGACTTTGGCGCTCTCGCCAGACAGTACAGCAAAGATCCGGCCGGTGCACAGCAGGGCGGCGATCTCGGTTTCTTCAAGAAGAGCGAAATGGTGCCGGAATTCGCCGACGCGGCGTTCTCGCTGCAGCCGGGACAGGTCTCGCAACAGCCCGTGCACAGCCAGTTCGGCTGGCACGTGATCCTGCTGGTCGAGCGCCGCAAGGCCGATCCCCCAACCTACGATCAGGCGCGAGATCAGTTGCGGCAGAAAATGATCCAGGAGGGCGTGCAGCAGGCGGTGGCGAAGGCGCGTGCTGCGGCCAACGTGGAAAAATTCAATCTCGACGGTTCGCAGCTCCGGGCGACGGATTCAGCCGAGCCACCTCCTGCACCCACCAAACAGTAGCCGCCAGGACCCGAGGAAAACGCTGATGCCTCCTGCCTCGCCACTTGCCGTCCGGTTACCGGAACTGCCGCCCCTGGCGGGCGTGCGCCTCGGCGCAGCCGCGGCGGAGATCCGCTACCATGGTCGCGATGACCTCGTGCTGGTGGAATTTGCGGTTGGTACCACGGTCGCCGGCGTGTTCACGTCCAGCAAGTGTCCCGGTGCGCCGGTGGACTGGTGCCGCGCCGCACTCGGTGGAGGAAAGGCGCGCGCTCTGGTTGTGAACGCCGGCAATGCCAATGTCTTCACGGGCAGGGCCGGGCGCGATGCCTGCCTCGCCACGGCGGCAGCCACAGCTGACCTCGTGGATTGCCCGGCGAAGCAGGTGTTCATTGCGTCCACCGGGGTGATCGGCGAGGTACTGCCGCACGAGAAACTGGTGTCTGCGCTGCCGGCGCTCCATGCATCCCTGCGCGAGGACGCGTGGGAGATGGCGACACGCGGGATCATGACGACGGACACCTTCCCCAAAGCTGCCACGCGCACCGCAAGGATCGGTGGCACGGATGTCCGGATCAGCGGTATCGCGAAAGGCAGTGGCATGATCGCGCCGGACATGGCGACCATGCTCTGTTTCATTTGCACCGACGCGAAGCTGCCGGCCGCAGCCATGCAGGCGCTGCTGAAGAAGGGGGTCGACGCCAGCTTCAACTGCACTACGGTCGATTCGGATACGTCAACCTCGGACACCGTGCTGCTGTTCGCAACCGGTCAGGCGAAGCACCCCAGGGTGCCTGCGGACGGAGGCGCCGTCCTGGCTGACTTCGCCAACGCCCTCAACGCGGTTCTGCTCGACCTGGCGCTGCAGGTGGTGCGGGATGGGGAGGGGGCGCAGAAGCTGGTCCGCATCGAGGTGACCGGCGCAACGACGGCCCGGTCGGCGAAGCGCATCGGGTTGGCAGTGGCCAACTCGCCGCTGGTGAAGACCGCGATCGCCGGAGAGGACGCCAACTGGGGCCGAATCATCATGGCGGTCGGCAAAGCCGGCGAACCGGCCGATCGAGACAAATTGTCAGTGGCGGTCGGCGGCGTCTGGATGGCACGCGACGGCGGCGTGGTGCCTGGCTACGACGAGGGACCGGTGGTGCAGCACATGAAGGGATGGGAGGTCGAGATCTCCATCGATCTCGGGCTAGGGCGCGGCAAGTCCACAATTTGGACCTGTGACCTGACGCACGGCTATATCGATATCAATGGCTCTTACAGGTCGTAGCTGAGTTAACTAAGAACGCGCCGGAACAAGGGTTTCGAGCGCATCAGCAACCGTGCCGAACCGGCAGCTTCGGCCGATCAGCGGTTGGACGATGACCCCATCCGCCGCCCGCCAGAGGATCCAACGCCGGAGTTGGCTGTCTTGCGCGTAAAAGGCGATGACCTCCTCGTATTCCTCGCCCTCCACGCAATGGTCGAGTTCCACGACCATCTGGACATCGTGGAACTCCGCCCAGCCTTGCAGCATCATCAGGTCGGCGATTTCGAAGGCGAGGCCCGTCGGCGCATTCGGGATTAGCTTGGGCGTTTGCATTGGAGCCTCGTCTCCGGCATCTCACGGCACCGTGATCTGCGCACTCACGAGGCCGTGAAGCAAGCTAAGATTGCATTGCTTCAGACGATTTCGCGCTCGCTGCGTCAACGATCCTAAAAAACCTGTCAGCAACAGGTCCCAAGATATTGTAAAGAATTGGAAACCCAGGGCGTCGCAACCATCGCGGGAGCCCCCATTGAAGTTTCGCTTTTAACACAAGTAAGAAGCGACCCCGTTATGAAATCTTCAGTCAGTGAAATTTGGCCGAGACAATCTGCCTGCCGTTCTGCGGGGTGGGGGGTCGCACTGACACTATTGATTAGCTTAGCGCACCATTCCGGACCCAGCAAATTCTCCGTTGGTGATCGGCGTGGCATGGTTGCGGGCCATCAATAGACCGCCAGCAAGCAGCGCCAGGGCGACGATTGCGAACAGCAGTGAGCGATCCACGAGCGTGTCCCTGGGCGAGTGCTCGGCGTACCAGAAATGCCGATACCACGACCTATGCGGCTGGAGTGGAGCGATTGCCATCGCCTCCTCTTGATATGTTGTCGTGCATTATGGGATGGCCCGATCTGTCGGGCAATCGGCGAGGACACCATGGGGTGGGTCAACGTGCAGCAGGATGGCCGCGGGGTTGTCGTGCTGACTATCGACAACGCGGCCAAGCTGAACACGCTCAACACCGCGGTGATGACCGATCTGATCGCGGCTGCAGAGCAACTCGCCGGCGACCGTGCGCTGCGTGTCGCCATCCTGCGCGGCGCCGGCGAACGCGCGTTCATCGGCGGTGCCGATATCAACGAGATGTCAGCACTCCAGCCGGAGTCCGCCCGCGCGTTCATCACCTTGGTACACCGGAGTTGCGATGCATTCCGTCGCCTGCCAGTGCCGGTGATCGCTCGCGTCCAAGGCTATGTTTTCGGTGCCGGCGTCGAGATCGCGGCTGCATGTGACATGCGCGTGGCCGGCGCGGATGCGCAATTTGGTATGCCGGAGGTGCGGCTGGGCGTGCCTTCAGTCGTGGAAGCGGCACTGCTGCCGCAGTTGATTGGCTGGGGACGCACGCGGCAGTGGTTGCTGACCGGCGACAGGATCGACGCCATGACCGCGTCGGCGTGGGGTCTGGTTGAGACCGTCGTGCCGCGGGACCAGCTCGATGGCGCTGTCGAGCGCCTGGTGGAGTCAATCCTGGCCTCGGGAGCCAATGCAGTTCGCTTACAGAAGGCGCTGATCGCCGAGTGGGAAGACCTGCCGCTGCGCCAGGCAATCCAACGAGGCATCGGGCGATTTGCCGAGGCATGGCAGAGCGATGAACCGCGACTGTTGATGGGCGAATTCGTGCGCCAGCAGCGAGAGCGACGACCCTGATCGGGGGTGCGCGCGCTTCGGCATAGGGCGAATGCTTCGCGCGCCTGCCATGGAGGGCTAGCATCGGCGACCTCTCGGGGAGAACAACATGAGTGGCACGGAGATAAGCGGCGCCGAATGGCTGGCGCGCTCACTCGCAGCGAATGGCACGACACACGTGTTCTTCATCGATGCCGTGCTGCGCAGGACTTTGATCGAGCTTGGTACCCTTGGCGTCACACGGGTGCTCGCCCATGCGGAGAAGTCCGCCGCCTACATGGCTGATGGTTTCGCGCGCATCTCGGGTCGTCCCGGCATCTGTTTTGCGCAGTCCGTCGGTGCCGCCAATCTGGCTGCAGGTTTGCAGGACGCCTGGCTCGGCTATAGCCCGGTCATCGCGCTGACGGGACGTGAGCCGCCGCACTACCACCATCGCAACACATATCAGGAGATCCCGCACCGGTCGCTTTACGCATCGGTGACGAAATTCTCGGCTGATGTGGCGGAAGCGGCGGACCTGCCGCGGCTGTTGCGGCAGGCGTGGCGCGAAGCGATGACGGGATCGCCGCGCCCGGCCCATCTGGACCTCTACGGTCGCTCGGCTGCCGTCGTCGAGACCGGGATGGTCAGCGAACCAGTCGGGGTCGATCCTGCGCTGCAGCTCACCATGCCGCCCTATCGACCGACGCCATCGGATGTTGAGATCGAGCGCGCTGCGGCAAAATTGCGCGCCGCCAGTCGCATTGTCATCGTCGCCGGGACCGGAGCCGCTGCCTCGGGGGCAGGGCCTGAGCTGTTGGCGCTCGGAGAGGCGCTGGCTGCGCCAATCGGAACCTCTCTTGGCGGCCGAGGCATTATTCCCACGCGACATAGATTGTCGATTGGATGCCCAGGCAACTATGCCGCACCACCGGCGAACCAGATCGTGCATGAGGCTGATCTTGTGCTGTTCGTTGGTTGCCACACCGGCGATCAGGTGACGCATACCTGGCGAATTCCGCCGCTGCAGACGCAAGTGGTGCAGATCGACATCGATCCACTGGAACTCGGCCGCAGCTATCCGCACACGCTCGGACTGATGGGTGATCCGAAGGCCACACTGGCCAAGTTGAATGCAGCGATCGGACGACCGGCACGCGACGCCTCCTTCGCTGATCGCGCAGCCAGCATCGTCGCAGCCTGGCGTGAAGAGCGGGCTGCGCGACTGTCGAGCAACGCGGCTCCCATTCTGCCCGACCGCTTGTGTGCCGAGATCACCCGTGCCTTGCCCGAGGACGGTATCCTGGTGGCGGACACCGGCTATTCCGGTATCTGGACCTCCACTCTCATCGAGCTGAACGGTACAACGCAGACCTATCTGCGGGCCGCAGGTTCGTTGGGTTGGTCGTTTCCCGCCGCGCTGGGCGCGAAGTGCGCTGCGGGCAAACGCAAGGTGATCTGCTGGTCGGGTGACGGCGCCATCTATTATCACCTGACAGAGCTCGAGACGGCGCGGCGACGCGGCATCGGGGTCGTACTTGTGATCAACAACAACTCCGGCTTCGGTCAAGGTTGGCCCAACATGCAGCGCCAGCAAGGCAACAAGCCGGGTGATGTGAGTGAATTGGGGCGCTTCGGACCGACCAATTTCGCCGATGTCGCGCGGGTGTTCGGGCTGCGTGGCATCCGCGTTGACGAGCCATCACAGATTGCACCGGCCCTGCAGGAAGCCCTGGCCTCGGACGAGACGGTGGTGGTCGACGTCAACACAGATATTGATGCGCGTGCGCCGGAACCATGGCTGCCCGTCGCAACAGCATGAATGGAGGGCACATGATCAGCTACGATCTCAAGGGCAAGACGGCACTCGTCACCGGCGGTGCGTCTGGTATCGGCTTCGCCACAGCGCGAATGCTGGCAAAGTTCGGCGCAAAGGTGGCGGTGAATTTTCTGGCCGACGATGCGCGCGGCCCGGAGGCAGTCGAGAAGATCAACGCTGAGGGTGGCGAGGCGATGATGGCGCCGGGAAGCGTGAGCGAGGCCGGCAACTGTGAGCGCATGGTGCTGAAGGCTATCGATGATCTCGGCCGACTCGATCTGTTGTTCAACAACGCGGGTACGCCAGGCACTCATCGCAGGATTGCACCGTCCGAACTCGACATGATCACCGAGGAGCTGTGGTCGCTGTTGCTGCAGACCAATCTGCTGGGCGTGTTTCGCGGATCCAAGGCGGCAGCGCCAGCGTTGAAAGCAGCGCACGGCGCCATTGTCAGCACCGCTTCGATCGCAGGATTGGGACGGGCTGGATCGAGCCTCGCCTACAGCGCGACCAAGGCTGGTGTGGTGAGCTTGACGCAGAACCTTGCGCGCGCCCTGGCACCGGAGGTGCGGGTCAATGCGATTGCTCCTGGCGCCGTGGACAGCTCTTGGATGGTGGAGTGGACCAACGAAGAGCGTCAGCAGTCGATCGAGCGGGCTCTGCTGAAGCGCCGTTGTCAGCCCGAAGATCTGGCCGAGGTGGTGCTGTTCCTGGGCTTTGGCGCCGCGATGGTGACCGGGCAGACCATCACGGTCGATGGTGGTCTGACGCTGTAACCTCATCCTGGCCGGGCTTGTCCCGGCCATCGTCACCACATCCTGCGCAACCGATGGCCGGCACAAAGGCCGGCCATGAGGTCGGAAGGTGTCTTCGGCATCAGAACGTCAGGACGATGTCGGAGCCGAAGGTGAAGGAATTGTTGGTGCCCTTCGTATTGAGCGGCGGGTTGTTGTTGAACGGCTTGTTGTTGGTGAAGGCATGATCCCAACGGATCTCCGGTCGGACCATCAGACCTGTGATCGGCGCTGGAACCTCGGGCTTCCAGGTGACGCCAAGGGTGAGTCCACCGTAGGTCGTATTGCCGCCCGGAGCGCCGTTGACGGTGGTCGCGAATCCCTGCTGGAACTTCACGAATGAGTTGTTGGCCGGAAATGCCGCAACGAAGAAGTTGTTGTCATCGCGCCAAATCTCGGCTCTGGCATTGAGTGAAACCGTTTCTGTCAGCGCGTAGGATACATACTGTGCCGCGCCGAAGCCGTTCACAGGCTTGTTGACAGTTCCGGAAGCCGTGACGATCCCGAACCCGTCGCGAGCCCAGTTCGCCTCGGTGACGAACGTCCAGGTGTCGCTGGCTTTCCAGGTGACCAACACATCATTGTAGAAGCGCCAGAATCCGTTGGCGTTGAAGCCGATCGGCGAAAGCGCCCGGGTGGCGTCGTCCGGCCCGAAATGCGTCAGCGCCAGGATCGTCAGTTTGCCATCCAGGAAGGTCAGGTTGAACCCGCCAATGCCACCGATGGCGCCGTTGTTGTCACCCAGCGGTCCGAATGTGGTGTTCGTTCCAGTATCGATCCCCGAGTAGATGTCCAACACGTCGTTGACGTGCGTCGTCGCCAGCGCTCCGGTGTGCTTGAACGGCAGCCCGAACTGGAAGATGTACGAATGTGAGTAGAAAGGGTTGGTCGATGGATCGATCGTCTCATAGCCCAACGGTGTCACATATTGACCAGCCTTGAGATCGATGCCGCCCTCGGTCAGCCAAGGCAGATGTGCGAGCACGTTCGCCTCGACAACGTCCAGCTGGTAACGTTGCTCGGGGTCCACTCGGTTCAACTCGCCAAGGAATTGCGTGTAGCGAGCGTCTGATCCGTACATGAACTGGACCTTGAAGCCCCATTGGTAGTCGCTGTTCTTGGGATCAAGCGGCTTGTTCGCGGTCAGCAGCAGCTGATTGAGTTGCACCTGGTTGGCGTGGTCGGTGAAAAGTTGGCCCCAGTTCAGGCCAGTCGCGGGACGAAATGGATTGGCGATGATCCCGGCGTCGAGCTGTGCCGACAGATGAATCCCATTGATCCAAAGGCCGGGCGGCGGCGCCTCTGGAGCCGGTGCGGGGGGAGCGGCGTCCGCTGGCGGTGTTGCCGGCGCCTCGGTCGGTGCTGATCCTGTCGCTGGCGTTGCAGGCGCTGGCGTCTGTGCATTTGCGGCTGACATCGCCGCGGCAATTCCGGCTGCGGCAACCAGGCCTGCAGCCCTTTTCACTTTCCTGTTCCCCATGTTTCGTCGTTACCCTTACTTTAGCGCATTGATTGAGGGCATGATGAGGGGCGCCGGTTCACGGCGCCCCTCATCGCAAGCCGGCTCGGTCAGAAGATCTGTTCGCCGTGCAGGACGAGGTCGAGGCCTTCGCGCTCCTCTTCCTCGCCAACACGCAGCCCTACCAGCATTTTGGTGATCATCAGCAAGATGAGTGTGCCAACTCCGCTGTAGACCAGCGTGGCAATCACGCCCTCACACTGGATCAACAGCTGATTGAGGCTGCCGGGGCTGCCATCAGGTGATGCATCAGTGGCCGACAGCGGTCCGTAGGAGAATACGCCAGTGAGCAGAGCTCCGACGATACCGCCGATACAATGCACCCCAAAGACGTCCAGGCTGTCGTCATAGCCAAACACATGCTTCACGCTGGTCGCCGCCCAAAAGCAAATCACACCCGCGGCGACGCCGATGATGATGGAGGAGCCGGGCAGGACGAAGCCGGAAGCAGGGGTGATCGCCACTAGCCCCGCGACAGCGCCGGAGATTGCACCGAGCACCGAGGGTTTGCCCTTCGCGACCCACTCGGCGAACATCCAGCCGAGCGCTGCGGCCGCGGTCGCGATCTGTGTCACCGCCATCGCCATTCCGGCGCGGCCGTTCGAGGCGACTGCAGAGCCGGCATTGAAGCCGAACCAGCCAACCCAGAGCAGCGAGGCGCCGATCACCGAATAGGCAAGGTTATACGGAGCCATGTTTTCGTGACCATAGCCTACGCGCTTGCCGAGTACCAACGCGCACATCAGCCCGGCGATACCCGCATTGATGTGCACAACGGTTCCACCGGCAAAGTCGAGCTGCCCGTTCTGCGCACTCCAGCCACTCGGCGCCCACATCCAATGTGCAATCGGGGAGTAGATCAGCAGCGACCACAGCGTCATGAAGATGCACAGCGCGGAGAACTTCATGCGGTCGGCGAAGGCACCGACGATCAGTGCCGGTGTGATGATCGCGAACGTCATCTGGAACATCATGTACACGCTCTCGGGGATCGTCGTCACCAGCGGGGCGACGTCTTTGATGCCCGATTCCAGCACGAACGCCTGCGTATCGTTGCCTTTGCCGATGTGATCGGCGATCCCATGCAGCATGAAGCGCGAGAGGTCGCCGACATACGTGTTGCCTGGCGTGAATGCCAGGCTGTAGCCTGCAACTGTCCATACAAGAGTAACGATGCACGTGATGACAAAGCACTGCATCAAGGTCGCGAGAATATTCTTCTTCCGGACCATGCCTCCGTAGAACAATGCCAGGCCGGGGACGGTCATCATCAGCACGAGAGCCGTGCTGGCGAGCATCCACGCGGTATCGCCGGAGTCCAGCTTAGGCGGCCCTGCATCGTCGGCCAAAGCAGGTGCAGCCGCCAATAGCATCGGCAGCAGAGCACCCACGGCTCCGGTGAGTCGGCGTCCAGTCATATACCTGTTTCCTTTTGTTTGGGCTTTTACAGTGCGGCGGCGTCAACCTCGCCAGTACGGATGCGAACGGCACGCTCGATATCCATGACGAAGATCTTGCCGTCGCCGATCTTGCCGGTATGGGCCGACTTGGTGATCGCCTCGATGACCTGGTCGGTGAGATCGGCAGGAACCACCACTTCGATCTTCACCTTCGGCAGGAAATTCACGTGGTACTCTGCGCCACGGTAGATTTCGGTCTGACCCTTTTGGCGGCCGAACCCCTTCACCTCGGAGACGGTGAGACCTTGCACGCCGAGTGGCGTCAGTGCCTCGCGCACATCGTCCAGCTTGAAGGGCTTGATAATGGCCATGATCAGTTTCATGTCGCTGCCCCTTAATCTGCTCTGCGCCGCCGTCACCAATGCGGCGGGACGGTCGTAGCGGGCACAATCAAGAATCGTGCCGAACTGTGCAGGACTCCGGTGCTCCAGCGTCCGGCGGAGGAATCGCCGGCCGCTCAAGCATTTCCTTGCTCTGCTCGGCAAATACGAGTTTAGCCGGCAACGACGGGTGCGTGCCGCTCTGCCTAAGAACTAGGCAAAAACAAAGCGCCCCGCGAAGGGCGGGGCGCTTGAGGACCTGCTGACTGAATCAGACGGAGTAGTACATTTCAAACTCGACCGGATGCGGCGTATGTTCAAAGCGATACACTTCGCTCCATTTCAGCTCGATATAGCTTTCGATCTGGTCGGTGCTGAACACATCGCCGGCCAGCAGAAATTCGTGGTCGCCTTCCAACGCGCCAATCGACTCGCGCAGGCTGCCGCATACCGTCGGAATACCCTTCAGTTCCTCCGGTGGCAGGTCGTACAGGTCCTTATCCATCGGATCGCCAGGATGGATCTTGTTGCGGATGCCATCGAGCCCTGCCATCAGCATCGCGGCGAACGCGAGGTATGGGTTGGCGCCTGGGTCGGGGAACCGCACCTCAACCCGCTTGGCCTTCGGGCTGGTCGCGTATGGAATGCGGCACGAAGCGGACCGGTTACGCGCCGAGTAGGCCAGGAGCACCGGGGCCTCAAAGCCGGGAATCAGGCGCTTGTAGCTGTTCGTCAGCGGGTTGGTCAGCGCGTTCAGAGCCTTCGCGTGCTTGATGATGCCGCCTATGTAGTAGAGCGCCGTCTCGGACAGGTCAGCATAGCCGTTGCCGGCGAACAGCGGCTTACCGGCCTTCCAGATCGACTGGTGAACGTGCATGCCGGAACCGTTGTCGCCAAATATCGGCTTCGGCATGAATGTCGCGGTCTTGCCGTAGCTGTGCGCGACGTTGTGGATGCAGTACTTATAAATCTGTAGGCTGTCTGCCATCTTCACCAGTGGGCCGAATTTCATGCCCAGCTCGTGCTGGCTCTGGCCAACCTCGTGGTGGTGCTTCTCGATCACCACGCCCATTTCGCCCATGGTTGACAGCATTTCGGCGCGCAGGTCGCTTTCGCTGTCAACTGGCGGGACGGGGAAATAGCCGCCCTTTACCACGGGACGGTGGCCCATATTGCCTTCCGGATAGTCCTTCAGGCCCGCCTGCGGCCCTTCCTGGCTGTCAAGCTGGTAGGTGCCGTAGTTGCCGCCGGTCCCGAAGCGCACGCTGTCGAACACGAAAAACTCGGCCTCAGGGCCAAAAAACGCCGTGTCACCGACGCCTGACGACTTCAGATAGGCCTCAGCCTTCTTTGCAGTGCTGCGCGGATCGCGATTGTATGGCTGACCGGTGGACGGCTCGACGATGTCGCAGAACAGGATCAGGCTGGGCTTGGCGGAGAATGGGTCCATCACCGCGGTATCGGCGTCCGGCATCAGGATCATGTCGGACTCGTTGATTGCCTTCCAGCCGGCGATCGAGGAGCCGTCGAACATAATCCCATCGCGGAAAGTGTCCTCCTCGATGGTGGAGACGTGCTGCGCCGTGTGCTGCCATTTGCCGCGCGGATCGGTGAACCGCAGGTCCACGTACTCCACGGAATGCTCGGTCAGCATTTCCAGTACCTTGCCAACGCCCTCGCTGGCGCCTGAAGGCCTTCTCGCCATCTATAAATTCCCCGTCCCGGTTCTCGGTTGGCGCACCAGCAAGCCACATCGCGGCTGGTGCAGACAGAAGCGAGGCCGCACCATGCGGCCCCTTCGCGAAGCGGCCCATCTACTCGTTTCCGCCGCAGGCCGAAAGCGGGTTCCGTCGCTATTTTCTCTCGCGCTAGATCGCATCCTCGCCGCGTTCACCGGTGCGGATGCGAATGACATCCTCGACCGTGGAGACAAAGATTTTGCCGTCGCCGATGCGTCCGGTGCGGGCTGAGTTGATGATCGCCTCAACCGCACGTTCCAGGACGGCGTCCTCGCACACGACCTCGATCTTAACCTTGGGGAGGAAATCGACAACGTACTCGGCACCGCGGTACAGCTCGGTGTGGCCCTTCTGACGGCCAAACCCTTTCGCCTCCACCACGGTGATGCCTTGCAAGCCGACCTCGTGCAGCGCTTCTTTCACCTCGTCCAGTTTGAACGGCTTGATGACAGCCTCGATCTTCTTCATGCGCGTCCGATCCCCGGGGGCGCCGGGGCCTCCTTGTCTGGCTGCCCGGCTCGCTCGTGAACGGAACGGCAGCGCCACAGGTTTGCACGCGCCGTGCCAAGCGGCAATCCAGACATCCCAACAGGGGCCTGGCGCCAGGCGATTAGGCCCTAGGCGAATTTGCCACACAACTGCCTGTCATTTGGGCAATTCGGGACAGGCCCGAGCTCGTGCCGGTTGAAGGGGTGACCACCGAAATCCATACTGTGGCGCGCAAGCATCCGGTGGCCGTTCCTGTGAAGTCTGCCAACACTCTGCTCTCCGGCATCGGCACGACGATCTTCACCGTCATGTCGGCGCTGGCGGTCGAGCACGACGCGATCAACCTGGGTCAGGGGTTCCCCGACACGGAAGGGCCCGCCGACGTCGTGCAAGCGGCGGCCGACGCCCTGAAGGACGGCCGCAACCAGTACCCGCCGATGCCAGGCCTGCCGGAGTTGCGGCAGGCAGTGGCAGCCGCAAACTACCGCTTCTATGGACTGCAGGTTGATTGGGCGCGCGAGGTGGTGGTGACCTCCGGGGCGACCGAGGCGATCACCGCCTGCCTGATGGCGGTGGTGAACCCGGGCGATGAAGTGGTCCTGATCGAGCCGCTTTACGACACGTATGTGCCGGTGGTGCGGCTGCTCGGCGCAGTACCACGCTTCGTCCGGTTGCAGCCACCGGACTGGTCGCTGCCGCGCGCGGCGCTTGCCGATGCGTTCGGCCCCGCCACCAAGGCGATCCTGCTGAACTCTCCGATGAACCCTTGCGGAAAGGTGTTCACCGAAGAGGAACTGGGCTTCATCGCCGAACTGGTGCTGCGGCACGACGCCTACGCGATTTGCGACGAGGTCTACGAACACCTGACGTTTGACGGGGCGCGCCACGTCCCGCTGATGACCCTGCCTGGCATGCGCGAGCGCACCATGCGGATCGGCAGCGCAGGCAAGACGTTCTCTCTGACCGGCTGGAAGATCGGTTATGTCACCGCACCCGCGGCTATTGCGACCAACGTGGCAAAGGCGCACCAGAACCTGACCTTCACCACGGCGCCAAACCTGCAACGCGCCGTGGCGGTCGGACTGGCCAAAGATGACGCGTATTTTGCCTCGTTGTCAGGCGCGTTGCAGGCGAAGCGCGATCGCCTCGCGGCAGGACTGGCGAGCCTGGGGCTGACGATCCTGCCGACCAAGGGGAGCTACTTCATCTCTGCGGACTTTCGGCCTCTGGGATTTAACGGCGACGACGTCGCGTTCTGCCGCCACATCACCGAACGCGCCAAGGTGACCGCGATTCCTGTCTCGGCGTTCTACGATGCGCCGAACGCACCCAGCCATTACGCGCGCTTCGCCTTCTGCAAGCTGGACCAAGTGCTCGATGAGGCGGTGTCCCGTCTGCGCAAGCATTTCGGCGCCGGGCCGGCAGCCTGACCCCGTCACTGCCGCCTCTCGCCTTGCCTACCATCGCCTAGTTCTCCAGCGGGCGGGGTGTAAGCGGGTATGGTCGCAACGAGCGAACGGTGGCACGCTGGCGGGCCAACAGGAGACGAGGATGCCGGACGCCGCCACCGGACTGGGACAGGCTGGAGAAGCAGGCATGACCGACGGCAGCGAATTCATCCAACGTGCGCGTGCGCTGGCGCCGTTGCTGGTTGAGGCTGGCGATGAGGTCGAGCGCCGCCGCGAACTGCCGGAGCACGTGGTCAGAGCACTGGTCGACGGCGGGTTCTTCCGTATGCTGCAGCCAAGGTTTCTTGGCGGCGCCGAGTTGCGGCCGGTGCTGTTCACGCAGGTGACCGAAGCGTTCGCCGAAGCCAATGCTTCAGTGGCGTGGTGCGTCGGTCAGAATAATGGTTGTTCCATGACCGCGGCGTATCTGGACCGGGAGGTGGCGTGCGAGATATTCGGTCCACCGACCGGCATTCTTGCCTGGGGGCCGCCTGGTGCGCCGTATGAGGCTCAGCCGGTGGATGGCGGCTATCGCATCAGCGGCAAGTGGCGCTTCGCCAGCGGCTGCGCACACGCCAGGTGGCTCGGCGCGCATATGCCGGTGGCCGGCACCGGCAAGGTGCGCACGATGCTGTTCCCCAAGGCGAGTGTGCAGGTGAACGACATCTGGCACACGGTCGGTCTGCGCGGTACGGCCAGCAACGAATATGTTGTCAAGGACTTGTTCGTGCCGCAGCGGTTCACCGCCTCGCGCGATGACCCTGCGGAGCGGCGCGAGGACGGCCTGCTGTATCGGTTCACCAGCAACCAACTTTACTCCTGCGGGTTCGCCGGCGTGGGGCTGGGTATCGCACGCGGCACGATCAAGGACTTCCTCGACCTGCCGGCCAACAAGGTCTCGCGCGGCGCGTCGAAGCCGATGCGCGAGAACAACGTGGTGCAATCGCAGTTGGCCCAATGCGAGGCGCGCTGGCGATCGGCGCGTGCCTTTCTGCACACGACATGGGAGGCCGCCTGGCGGCATGTCGAGGCGACCGGGCAGCAGACTGCCGAGGATCGCGCAATGATCCGGCTGGCCTCGACCTGGGCGATCCAGCAGTCGCGCGAGATCGTCAACACGCTGTATCATGCCACCGGGTCGATAGCGGTCTTCGAGGAGCAGCCGTTCGAGCAGCGTCTGCGCGACATGCATACGGTGGCGCAGCAGTCGCAGGGGCGGCAGCTGCACTACGAGTCGGTCGGCCAGATCCTGTTCGGCATGGCGCCGGAAAACGCGTTCTGACGGAGGAAAATGCAATGCCTGCGGTGTCGCTGAACCACTACACGATCCTGGCGCGGGATCTGGAAGCAACCAAGAAATTTTATACCGACATTGTCGGACTGAAGGTCGGCGATCGGCCACCGCTGAACTTCCCGGGCTACTGGCTGTATTGCGGCGACGTGCCGACGGTGCATCTGATCGGGCACCGGGCTGAGAATGAGCCGATTCCCGACAGTGCAGGCGATCCGGCAAAGACCGGGCGGCTCGACCACATCGCCTTCGCCTGCGCAGGGTTGAAGGATATGAAAGCCACGCTGGAGCAGAACAGCATCAAGTACGACGAACGCGTACTGCCGAGACTGAACATGACGCAGCTGTTCTACTACGATCCGGACGGAATCGCAGTGGAGTGCAACTTCGACGCGGCGGAGACGCCGGCACGCTGATCGCTCACAGGATACCGGGCAGGTCTAGGCGGTTCTGACGCGCGCAGTCGAGCGCAATGTCGTAGCCGGCATCGGCGTGCCGCATCACGCCGGTGGCCGGGTCGTTCCACAAGACGCGCTCAGTACGCCGCGCTGCGGCGTCGGAGCCGTCGCAGACGATGACCATGCCGGCGTGCTGCGAGTAACCGATGCCAACGCCGCCGCCATGATGCAGCGAAACCCAGGTGGCACCTGATGCACAGTTCAGCAGTGCGTTCAGCATCGGCCAGTCGGAGACAGCATCGGACCCGTCACGCATCGCCTCGGTCTCGCGGTTGGGCGACGCGACCGAGCCGGCGTCGAGATGGTCGCGACCGATAACGATCGGCGCCTTCAGTTCACCGCTTGCGACCATGTCGTTGAAGGCCAGTCCTAGCCGGTGACGATCGCCCAGGCCAACCCAGCAAATGCGTGCCGGCAGCCCCTGGAAGTGAATGCGCGAGCGCGCCATGTCAAGCCAGTGATGTAGGTGAGTGTGCGTGGGCAGCAACTCCCTCACCTTGGCATCGGTGCGGTAGATATCCTCGGGGTCACCCGACAGTGCGGCCCAGCGGAATGGGCCGATGCCGCGGCAGAACAGCGGTCGGATATAGGCCGGCACGAAGCCTGGAAAGTCAAACGCGTCCGGCACTCCTGCGTCTTTCGCGACCTGCCGTATGTTGTTGCCATAATCCACCGTGGGCACGCCCATTCGATGAAACGCCAGCATGGCTTCTACGTGCTCGGCAATCGATTGGCGAGCGGCAGTAGCGACCTCAGCAGGGGCTGTTTCGTGGCGGCGTTCCCATTCGGCGACCGACCAGCCTTTCGGCAAATAGCCATTGGCCGGATCATGCGATGAGGTCTGGTCCGTCACCACATCCGGCCGCACACCGCGGCGCACCAATTCCGGCACGACTTCGGCTGCATTGCCGAGCAACGCGATCGAAGTTGGCTTACGATCGTGGCAGGAGCGTTCGATAATCGCCAGCGCTTCGTCCAAAGTGCTTGCCTGCATGTCGAGATAACCGGTCTGCAGGCGCATCTCGATCCGGCTGGGCTGGCATTCCACCGCCAGCAGCGATGCGCCCGCCATCGTCGCTGCCAGTGGCTGCGCGCCGCCCATGCCGCCTAGGCCGGCGGTCAGAATCCAGCGCCCCGCGAGGTTGCCGCCATAGTGCTGGCGGCCGATTTCGACGAAGGTCTCATACGTGCCCTGCACGATTCCCTGGCTGCCGATGTAGATCCACGAACCCGCAGTCATCTGGCCGAACATCATGAGCCCCTTGCGGTCGAGCTCGTTGAAATGCTCCCAGGTGGCCCAGTGCGGCACCAGGTTGGAGTTTGCGATCAGGACGCGCGGTGCGTCCTCATGCGTGCGGAACACGCCGACCGGCTTGCCCGACTGGATCAGCAACGTCTGGTCTGCTTCCAGCCGCTGCAGCGTGGTGACAATGCGATCGTAGCTGTCCCAGTCGCGCGCGGCGCGGCCCATGCCGCCGTAAACGACGAGTTCACCCGGCCTTTCAGCCACCTCGGGATCGAGGTTGTTCATCAGCATGCGCATCGGCGCCTCGGTGAGCCACGACTTCGCGGTGAGATCCGTGCCGCGGGGGGAGTGTATGGTGCGGACATTGCTGAGCTGCGGCATGCCTATCTCCGGGTGGCTTGTCATATCATATCAAAACATCGGCCCAGGCTCGGCCGCCCAGGCATCTGCCATCGCGAACTCCACAGCCGCGGGCTTCTCAAGTCCGATCCGGAGTAGCGACAAACCATTCGACACGCACTGGACGAAGCCCCACTCCCAAATCGCCTGAGACTCTGCGCCGGTAAACTGGCTCAACTGCAAACAGCGACGGCGACCGAGCTGCAAAAGATCCCCCGCTGGGGTCACATCACCCCATTCACGCATTGGAATACCTAGGTCGAAAGCGCGCTCCGCAAAGGCGCCATCGGGATCGACGAACTTAAATCCCGTGCCGTTGCCTGATGCTCGAAGGGTGTTCCATTCGTGCGCATCTCCATGCGCGAGCACTGACTGCGCAGGATCAAATGCGCGTCGCCGTCTCTCGGCGTACGACAGCGCCAGTTCGATTGTCCGTTCAGAACATGGCCTGTCGAGCGACTGCCAATTCGATGCTATAAGACGGCAAAACTCCACAGCCTTTTCGGCGCCTGTAACAAGAGGCGGTCCTTCAGGCGGTGGTGTCAGCCAAGCCTTCCGCAGAGTGGTAGCGATGACTTGGATGCGCGCATCTCCTGAAAGATCGAACTGGTGGAGCTGCGGGCCGAGTTTCTCGAGCAGCATTGCATTGTTCACTTCGTCACATCGGATCAGCCTGGCGTAGCCAAGCCCCTGTGCTCGCCGCAATATGCGCAGTTCCTGACGCGCCTGATCGATGCCGGGCACCACGATCTTAACAATGACCTCAAGCCCGTCATTCGTACGGGCTTCGGCGACAAATGCTTCGCTGGCTCGCTGCACTGACGCCTGGACCTTGAATGCCCAGCGAACCTCGAGTTCCGAAATAAGCAGGGGTAAGTCCGCAATCCAGGCACGACCGGCGTCGCCCACTAAAGCAGCATTCCGACGAACCTTTTCCGTTATCTCCAGCGGACCACGCACGATGTGTGTTCCCAGTCTCCGCGCAAACTTTCACAGCAGAACAGGCAAGTTGGCCTTTGGCAGCAGCTCTCTCCAATTGGACCGCACCATGGCAGTTGCCTTGGCGATATCCGGCGCCATCGCGCGATCCTCCTCGAGATGCGGGATCTCCGCGCGCACCATCGTCCGCACGACCTCCAGCATAGCGCTCGATGTCAGGGGGGCATGGAAGTCGCAGCCTTGCGTCGCCGCCAGCAATTCGATGGCGAGAATGGCGGTGACATTATCGGTCATCGGCAATAGTCGGCGCGCACCGTGCGCCGACATCGACACGTGATCCTCTTGGTTGGCCGAAGTCGGAATGGAATCGACGCTTGCGGGCATTGCCCGTTGGCGATTCTCGGCGACCAGCGCGGCTGCAGTCACCTGCGCCACCATGAAGCCGGAATTCAATCCCGGCTTCGGTGTCAGAAACGCCGGCAGACGCGACAGTGCTGGATCGATCAGCATGGCAATACGGCGCTCGGCCAGCGCGCCTATCTCGCAGAGGGCCAGCGCAATCACATCGGCGGCGAAGGCAACTGGCTCGGCGTGGAAATTTCCGCCTGACAGCGCCTCCGGCGGGTCGCCGCAGATCAGTGGATTGTCCGAGACACCATTGGCCTCGACTTCCATGGTCGCTGCGGCGTGCCGCAGGATGTCGAGCGCAGCACCCATGACCTGAGGTTGGCAGCGCAGACAGTACGGATCCTGTACCCGATCATCGCCGGTAAGGTGCGAGGCACGAATGGCGCTGCCGGCAAGCAGCACACGCAACGCGTTGGCGGCGTCGATCTGTCCGCGGTGGCCGCGCAGAGCGTGAATGCGTGGATCGAACGGCGCGTCCGATCCGCGGGCTGCGTCGGTTGACAGAGCGCCGGTAACCAGGCCTGCCTGCAATAATGCCTCCGCCTCGAACAGTCCGGCCAGGGCATACGCGGTGGAAAACTGCGTGCCATTCAGCAGCGCAAGACCTTCTTTGGCGCCGAGTACAATCGGTTCCACGCCGACTTGGGCAAATGCCGTCGCGGCAGGAATGCGGGCGTCACCGTGCATAATCTCGCCGGCGCCGATCATCGCCGCAGCCATATGCGCGAGTGGCGCGAGATCGCCCGACGCGCCGACGGAACCTTGCGTCGGTACCACCGGCAGAAGATCGTGCGAGATCATGTCGGCCAACAACGTGATGGTTGCCGGCTTCACGCCGGACGCGCCCTGCGCCAGGGCCGACAGCTTCAAAGCCAGCATCAGCCGCACGAGATGTGCAGGCATCGGGTCGCCCACTCCAGCGGCGTGCGACAGCACGATATTGCGCTGCAGTGTTGCGAGTTCGTGCGGTGCGATGCGAATGCTCGCCAGGCGACCAAATCCGGTATTGATCCCGTAGATCGGCTCGCCACGCGCCAGAATTTCCTCGACAGCGTTGGCACTGCGAACGATAGAGTGGTGGCAGGCCGGATCGAGCGTTACAGCCGCCCCGCGATAGATCGCTCGCCAGTCCGCAAGTGTGGTCCGACCGGGACAGATGGCCACAGTGGCCATGGCGACCTCATGGCTCGAGCCGGACGTCCAGCAAGGCAAGCTGTCCGCCTTGAACCGCAGAGATGGCGCGGGAAATCGCCGGTTCAAGTTGCGCCGGTTCGCTGACGCACTCTCCGTGCCCGCCGAAGGCGGGAGTGAGCGCCGCATAGTCGGGTGTCGGTTCGATCACCCGGCCGTACGGGTTATTGTCGCGCAGCGCAAAGCCAGAAGGAAAATGCTTGTACAGGTTCCACTCCTGCGATACGTAGCCTTGGTTATTGCAGATGATCACCAGCACCGGCACGCGATACTGCTGCGCCAGGCCCAGGCAGGCGGGAACTGGATTGTAGTTGAATGCGCCGTCGCCGATGACACAGACGACGACGTCATTCGGCCGTGCGAGCTTCACCCCGAGGGCGGTGGGCAGGCCAGTACCTAGGGCGCCCGCCCAGCCGCGGATGTGGCTGAAATCCCGCTCCCGAAACAGGTGGCGGATCATCGCCGGCACTTGCGCGATGATCTCATCGACGATGACCGATCGATTCGGCAGCAGGCCGTGCAGCACATCGAACAGGTGGGCCGCATGGATTCGCTCACCGCTGCGTGCAGTTTCGCGCTCCTCGGCGGCGGCGGCATTGTTTGCCGCGTTGTGCGCCTGCCAATGCTGAATACGGCTCGCCACCTCGGGTTCCCCCGGCTCTGCCTGCAGCAGGGTTGCGAGCTGCCTCAGGTTGCTGCCGATGTCGCCGGCTATGCAGCAGTCGGTGCGGAAATTCCAGTAAGGGGCGCGTGGCCGTAGCGGGTCTTCCTCCATCTGAATGACCTTGCATCCCTCCGGCAGAGGTGTTTCCTGTGGGTGCCACGGACCGTGCGCGCCGGCAATCAGGATGCAGTCGGCGTCCTTCAGGTGCATCTCGATTGGATCGGTGGCGTAGAGCGCATGTGCGCGCGGGAAATTCGCGTAGAGCGGCATCCAGTATTCAAACACTGGTGCGCCGATGCACTCCGCGATGCTCACCAGTGCGGTCTGGTCCTCTGTTGTGCGCGCGGCGTGCTCGGTCACGATCAGGGGCGCGCGGCTTTGCTTCAACAGCATTGCAACTTCGCACAGGCTGTCGAGTGGCGCGACCACGGCTGGCGCCTTGGTTTTGGCAGCCTGCGGGGCGGCAATGTGGTTCATCAGGATGTCGAACGGTACACCGACCAATGTCGGGCCACGCGGAACGCTTTCGGCGAAATACCAGGCGCGACGAATGTCGGCGGCAAGATCGGTGCCGGTTTTCACCTCCTTGGCCCACTTTGTCACGGTCTCGCTGTTGCGCACGGGTCCGGCCAGATCCACCAGGAGCGTCGGCCACTCCGGCCCAGGGTCGAGTTCCGGCACTGCGCCATGCGTCAGCGTGTCGGGGGACACAATTACCATGGGGATGTGCTCGTGGTACGCCGAGCGCAGTGCCATCGCGCCGTGCAGTACACCGAGACCTGTCGGCAGCAGTACTGCCTGTGTCCGACCGGTCGCCTTGTAGTAGCCTGCGGCCAGGCCAACCGCGAGGATCTCGTGCCGGCAGTTGAGGTATTGTGGCGTCTCGACGTTGCTGGTGGCCTTCCGCTTGGCCAGTGCTTCCCACAGCGGCGCCCAGGCGGCGATCGGCGAGCAAAAGATGTAGTCTGCGCCTTGCGTCCGGAACAGCTCGAGCAGCGCCTCGGCGCCGTTCACCGTTGTCTCTGTCATTGCTCCCTCCGCGTCGCCGGCGGTACTTTGCCTATGATGCAAGCTGCGCGGCAAGGAGGGCCGATGGTTCACCCCCCAATGGTCCATCCGATGTATGGTCCGAACAAATTCAAGCTTGGTGTGTTTTCGGCGAATGCCGACGGCGGGCTAACATTGACGCGCGTGCCCGAACGGTGGCCGGCGCGCTGGGACGAAATCGTTGAAGTAGCGCAAATGGCAGATAACGCCGGTTTCGAATTCCTCCTGCCGATCGCGCGCTGGAAGGGATTCGGCGGCGAGCTGAACAGCCGGGAATGGAGCTTCGAGACACTGACCTTCGCCGCCGCACTTGCCGGCGTCACGCAGCGCATCGCGCTGTTCTCGACCGTGCATGTGCCGATGGTGCATCCGGTGTTTGCCGCCAAGGCGCTGGCAACCGTGGATCACGCATCCGGTGGCCGAGCAGGACTGAATATCGTCTGCGGCTGGAGTCCGCAGGAATTCGCGCTGTTCGGGCTGACCATGATCGAGGATCGCTATGCACAGGGCCTGGAATGGACCGAGATCGTCGAGCGCATCTACGCCGGCGGTCCGCCTTTCGATCATCAGGGTCGCTTCTATCAGCTCAACGGTGTGTCTGGGCTGCCGATGCCGCGGCAGCAGCCGCGCCCGGTGACGCTGAACGCGGCGTTCTCAGCGATGGGACGCGACTTTGCCGCCAAGACAGCGGATTTCTTGTTCACAACGTTCGTCGATATCGAGGGCGGCAGGCCGCACATCGCCGACATGACGGCACGAGCACACTCGGTTGGCCGCGAGGTTGGTGTATATACCACCTGCCATGTCGTGTGTCGGCCGACGCAGACCGAGGCTGAAGACTATTATGAGCACTACGCAGTACGGATGGAAGATACGGCGAGTGTGGACTTCTATATGGGGACGAAGGAGAAATTCTCGTCGTCGCATGATCCCGAGGCATATCGCCTGCATCGCAAGCGATTCGTGGGCGGCGCCGGCACCTATCCGCTGATCGGCACCCCGCGCAAGATTGCCGATGAAATGGTGCAAATGAGCCAGGTGGGTTTTGCGGGCACAACGGTTTCGTTCGTCAACTTCAAGACCGAACTGCCCTATTTCATAGAAGCCGTCATGCCGTTGTTGTGCGAGGCCGGAATTCGGGCATGACGTTCGAGCCTTGCGAGTCGCTTCAGGCATGCGGGGCAGGTGACCGTTCCCGCCGGAGGTTCGGCCCAGCCGGACCGGGCGCCAGGCTCATCGGAGCATAGTGCGATTCGGCAATGAGGCGTCACGGCATGATAGACCGGTTCGAATCCTATCCGCAATGGGCCATTCTTGCGAAGAGCTACGAAGAATCGGCCACTGCGTTCGATTGCATCCATGTATGACAGATTCATTGCTTTGCACACTCTGTCAATATGGACTCGGCTGCGCACTGCACCCAGCTGGTTGTCGATCGCGCTGAAGCACTGCAAGATGCACCGTCCTGCAGGAGAGGATCCATGCAACTCGCGTTGTCCACTTGGCACGAGGTGGAGGATTATCTGCGTGCGTCGCACGGCATAATAATCCCGATTGGCTCGACCGAGCAGCACGGACCAAATGGGCTGATTGGCACCGATCACCTCGATGCGGAGTTTGTCGCCAAGGGTGTGGGCGACGCGATCGGTTGCCTGGTGGCGCCAACGCTGACCATTGGTATGTCGCAACACCATCTGGGTTTCGCCGGCTCAGTCACGCTGCGTCCCTCAACCCTGATCGCGCTGGTGTGTGACGTGGTCACCTCGTTGATAAAGCATGGCTTTGAGCGATTCCTGTTCATCAACGGCCATGGCGGCAACGTGGCCACGGTGACGGCTGCGTTCGACGAGATCTATGCCGCATCGTCGATGCGCGGGCCTGGCGAGTCGTCTCCCGTGCGGTGCAAGATGATATTCTGGTCGCAGGGCCCACGTGCAACGGCGCTCGCCAAGGAGCTGTATGGCGACTCGAATGGTAGCCACGCGACGGCAGCCGAGGTGTCTTTGTCGCAGCACTACCACCCCGAGGCGATCAAATACGCGCAGATGTCGCCAAAGGTTGCGCCGAAGAGCACCGGATTCTTCGATTGCGCCGATTACCGCCGGCGATTCCCCGATGGCCGCATCGGATCGGATCCTTCCGTGTCCACGCCCGAGCATGGCGCCCAACTCTACCAGGCGTCAGTCGCCGACATGGTGGAGGTGTATCAAGCCTTCGTCGCGGACTGATGGTCGACCCAATCCGACTGGAAATCATCCGCGGTGCGATTCGTGCCGCGCAGGCCGAGATGGATGCATTGCTTGAGCGCACCGCGATCAGCGCGTTCATCCGCGAGAAGAAGGATTTCTACACCGCACTGTTCGATGCGGACGGTGTGATGGTGGCCGGCTCCATGGTGCCGATTTTCGGCGACATCACCGGCCCGGTGTTCACCCGCTTTGCACCGGAGACCATGCGAGAGGGCGACCTCTACTGGTACAGCGATTGTTATGCATCGCGCGGCGCAGTGTCGCATTCGAATGATCAGGTTTTTCTGGCGCCCGTTTTTCACGATGGGCGACGCGCCGCATTCGTCATGGGCTGGGCGCATTTTTCTGACATTGGCGGGCTTCGGCCAGGATCCATCAGCTCTGATGCCACCGACATCTTTCAGGAAGGCATCATCATCCCGCCTACCAGGCTGATCGAAGCTGGCGTGATGAACGAAGCGGCGCTGGAGATCTTCCACCGCAACTCTCGCTACCCGGACCAGAGCCGCGGCGATACGCACGCGCTGATGGCATCCGTGGAACTGGGCGTGCGACGGGTCAGGGAGCTGCTGGCGCGGTTTGGGCCGGACGTCATGGCTGACGCCTTTGCACAACTCTTCGCTCGCACGCGTGAGCTGGTGCGTGTGCGGCTGCGTGAGACGTTTCCGGTCGGGACGCATCGGTTCAGCGATGCGATCGATTCCGACGGCCATGGCAATGGGCCGTTCCATATCCGCCTGGCTTTGACCCGGACGGTGGATGACCGCTTCGTATTCGATGCAACGGAGACGGATGACCAGGCGCCTGGGCCGGTGAACTTTCTGATGAACCCGGATGTGCCGGGGATGGCTCTGGGTTTGTTCTTTCTCGGCGGTGATCCAGCACAGGTGTGCAATGCAGGTGGCCCGCGGGCGCTGGATGAGGTGCGATTGCGCGAAGGATCGCTGCTGTGGCCGCGGTTTCCCGCTCCGCTCGGGTTGCGCGGTATGACGATGATGCGATTCCTGGCGACCTTGAATGGGTTGGTGAATACTGCGGGAGGCAATGCACCAGCCTCGCACTCCGCCTACGTCATTATCATGCTGCGCGGCATTGCCGAGGGACGGCAGTTCCTGTTGTCGGACGGCGTTGGTGTCGGTTACGGCGCACGTGCCACATCCGATGGAATTGATGCGGTCTACTTCGTCGCTCAGGAGAACTATCCGGTCGAGTTCCTTGAGCAAGGTTATCCAGTGCGGTTGCTGCGCTACGGCATCAACTGCGACAGCGGTGGGCCGGGTCGCTTCCGTGGTGGGGCTGGTGTGGTGCGCGAATACGAGGTGCTGGCTGAGCAGGCGGTGCTATCGATGCGCATCGACGGTGTATTGAATCCGCCATGGGGTATGGCCGATGGCATGCGAGGCGGCACGGGGCGTGCCGTGGTCAATCCAGGCACGACAGACGAGAGGACGCTTGCACCGCTGTCGGATGGCACGGTGCTGCGACGTGGCGACGTCCTACTGCTGGAAACTGGCGGTGGTGGCGGTCATGGCCATCCGTTCGAGCGAGCGGCCGAGCAGGTGCTGCAGGATGTACGGGATGGCTTCGTTTCGATCGCTGCGGCACGACGCGATTACGGTGTTGCCATTGTGAATGACGAGATAGATGCCGATGCCACACGGTTGCTGCGTATGTGCAAAGAGTTGGTCCAGGCATGATGGGTGGATCTGGCCTGGCCGTCATTGCGGAAGGCTGGGCTGACGCCCGGTCCCGCACGTGACGTTCGCGGTTGCCGTCGACATTGGCGGCACGTTCACCGACGTGACCTTGTTGGACCAGGCCAACTGTCGCGCGTGGCGCGCCAAGACGGCGAGCACACCAGCAGATCCATCGCAGGCGTTCATCGTCGGACTGCGTCTGGTGCTCGACGACGCAGATCTGCAGTCGGAAGAGGTCGTGCGGGTGCTGCATGGTACGACCGTGGCGACCAACCTGATTTTGGAAGGCAGGACCGCACATGCGGCATTGGTGACAACGGCAGGGTTTCGCCACGTGCTGGAGATTGGTCGGCAGGACATTCCTCGCCACGCCAATTTATTTGCATGGGTGAAGCCAAAACGTCCTGTGCCCCCTGCGCGCGTTCTGGAGGTACGTGAACGGATCGGACCCGGCGGCACGGTGTTGATACCGCTGGACGAGGCCAGCGTGCACCAAGTTGCGGCCATCTTGCGGCGGATGGGCGTGCAGGCGGTGGCGGTGTGCCTGCTGCACTCGTTCGCCAACCCCACGCATGAACGCCGTGTGGCAGAACTGCTGCGTACTGCACTGTCAGGTGTGATGGTGACGGCATCAGCAGATGTGCTGCCGGTCGTTCGAGAGTACGAGCGCAGCCTGGCGACCATCATGAACGCTGCCGTGATGCCGGCGGTCACCACTTATATACAGCGCCTGCAAAGTCGCCTGACCAAGGCGAAGATCAAGGCACCGTTGCTATTGATGCAGTCCAACGGTGGAGTCGCTGGCGCTGTTGCCATAGCCCGAACACCAGCGTTGACGGTGCTGTCAGGTCCCGCCGCGGGTGTGGTCGGCGCTCGCGATGTCGCGGCGAGTGCCGGCATTTCCGACATCATCACGATCGATATTGGTGGCACGAGCGCCGATATCTGTTTGCTTCGGGGAGAGCGGATCGAACTCACGCAGCGGGGCCATATCGGTGGATGGCCCTTGCCGCTGCCGATGGTTGATATGGTAACGATCGGTGCTGGCGGCGGCTCCATCGCGCGCCTGTCGAATGGTGCACTCACCGTAGGGCCAGCGAGTGCAGGCGCCATGCCTGGTCCTGCGTGCTATGGCACCGGCGGTGAGGACCCCACGGTCACCGACGCACACGTCGTCCTGGGGCATCTCCCCGCAGCGTTGCTGGGTGGCCGAATGACGCTGCACCCTAACTTGGCTGAGCGCGCGATCCGCTCGCATGTCGCCGAACCGCTGGGCTTGTCGTTGCATGATGCTGCAAGGGGCATTCTGGCAATTGCCGATTCAAACATGGTGGGAGCGATTCGCGTCGTCTCGGTGGAGCGTGGCCATGATCCGCGCGATTTCACGCTGGTGGCTTTCGGCGGCGCGGGTCCGCTGCATGGATGTTCATTGGCTGATCTGCTGGGGGTTTCATGTGTGCTGATCCCGCCCGCGCCCGGTGTGCTGTGTGCCGAGGGTCTTCTTGCGGCTGGCCTAAAAGCGGAGTTCTCACGCACGGTGCCGCGGCCGGACCAGTGGGACGCGGTCGACGGCGTCTTTGCTTCGCTTGAGTGCGAAGCGCACGACTGGTTCAAAACGGAGCAGATCGGTGAAGGTGACAGGACGATCACCCGTATCGCACTGTTACGCTACGCAGGTCAGGGGGCGGAGCTTGCGATTGTCTGGCCAGGTAGCGCGGATGCAGCGAGGCAGACATTTGCCTCGGCGCACCGGGAGCTGAATGGCTTCACGCTGGAAACGCCTGTGGAGCTGGTCACGCTGCGGGTGGAAGCAGCAGCCAGCGCACCGAGATCGCCATTCGCGCGCCTTGCCGGCGGAACGCGCGCAGTCCCAGTCGGGCGGCAGGTAATGCAGCATTCGACTGGCGCGCTGGATGCGCCGATCTTCGATCGGGCGTCGCTTGGTGCCGGCGAACAGATCAGTGGCCCCGCGATCATCACACAGCTGGATGCTACGACGCTCCTCGCGCCCGAATGGCGTGCGGAGGTGCTCGTCTCGGGCGCCCTGATGCTGAGGAAAGTATAGCGCAGACCATGCCACCACGACGACCTCCCGTGATTGGCAGCGGGCGAGTTACCCTCTAAATGAAACTTGGTTGAAAGGGACAGGTTGGGGCGCCCTTAGCTCAGTTGGATAGAGCAACAGCCTTCTAAGCTGTGGGTCACTGGTTCGAATCCAGTAGGGCGCGCCACTCCCGTCACATGGGTGGACCGACCTCGCCCGATGCCACCGGCTCGGTGGCAGGGACAGGAATCCACTTCAAGTGTCGCGGCCGATCTGGCTGAATGCGCCGACGTCATCCGGAGACCGCCTCCAATGCGCGCAGCCGATATCATGACCCCGGACGTGATCTACGCGGCTCCCGACACGCCGCTTGCCGAACTCGTGCGGCTGATGCTGGAGAACGACGTCAGCGGTGTGCCGATCGTCGAGGATGGGCGCGTCGTCGGCATGGTCAGCGAGGGCGACCTGCTGCGCCGTGCCGAACTGGGGATCGAGACGCGACCGCTGCGCTGGCTGGAGTTGCTGACATCGAGCGACCGCCTGGCGGCGGACTACGCCAAGTCGCACGGCCGCAAGGCCAGTGAGATCATGACGCGCGACGCGGCGATAGTCGATGCGGCGACGCCGATCACCGAAGTCGCGCACCTCTTGGAGGCGCGGCATATCAAGCGCGTGCCGGTGACGCGTGACGGGCGCCTGGTCGGTATCGTCACCCGCCGCAATTTGTTGCAGGCGCTGGCCACTAGCCTGGCGGTGCCGCCGGCCGACCCCGACGACCGGACGATCCGCGACGCGTTCTATGCAGAGTTGCAACGGCAAGCGTGGGCAACCCCCTCCTCGATCAACGCGGTGGTGACCGACCGGGTGGTGCACTTGTGGGGGGTCGCGCCGGACGAGACGGTACGTCAGGCGATTGTCGTGGTGGCGGAGAACGTTCCCGGCGTGCGGGCGGTGGAGGATCACATGGACCACCCGCGCGTCTTCGATCCGCTAGACCGGCCGAACTGGCCCAGCCCGGCGAGGCCGTAGCCCTCAGCGGCGGCGTAGAAAGTCGCGTGTCCTCTGCTTCGTCATCGGCGCCGTGATCCGGTCGCCTTGATCGGTCCGCACGGGGAACTCGCCCAGGTTCTCCATCAGTTCCGCCTCCTCAACCGGATCTTCCGGGTGGGGGTGCGCCACCATCGGGTTCGGCAGCAGGCCTGCGGCTGGATGTTCGACGAAAGCCTGGAGCTCTCGTGCTCGCTCCATATATTCGTCTTCGCGCCCCTCGGGGCTGCCCGCTTCCCGCCACATGCGTCTTGCGCGCAGCCTGATGCTTCTGTCGTGCACACTCTCGCGTCTGGCCATGGCACCCTCCAACGCCTTGCAGTGACAGCGTAAGCACCGCGGCAGGCGCACGGCTTTGACTCAGATCAATGCCGCTCGAGAAACCAGCGTCTATGCATCGAACGAATGAAACACACTTCGGGCGAGGGTAGTGGCATGGGCGAAGACGCAGGGGTGATCCGCTGGTTCGCCTCGCTGCGGCTGGAGGATGTGCCCCTGGTCGGCGGCAAGAATGCCTCACTTGGTGAACTGTACGGCGAACTGGCGTCCGCCGGCGTCCGCGTTCCCAATGGCTTTGCCCTGACCGCCGATGCCTACCGGGATGCCCTGACTGCTGCAGATGCGTGGGCAAAGCTGCATACCGTGCTGGATGGGCTTGACGTGACTGACGTTGCGCTGCTGGCGCGGCAGGCGGCAGAGGCGCGGCGGATCGTTTACGATGCCGCGGGATCCACGGCACTGCGCCGGGCGGTTGCTATGGCGTATGCTGCACTCGAGGCGGAGTACGGTACCGACGTTGCCGTCGCGGTCCGCAGTTCAGCCACCGCCGAGGACCTGCCGACGGCCAGCTTCGCCGGCCAGCACGAGAGCTATCTGAACATCACCGGCGCCGATGACGTCTTCGAGGCGTGCCGGCTGTGCTTCGCGTCGCTGTTCACCGACCGTGCCATCGTCTATCGCGTCAACAATGGATTCGACCACTTCAAGGTATTCTTGTCGGTCGGGGTTATGAAGATGGTGCGCTCCGACATGGCGTCGAGCGGCGTCATCTTTACTTTGGATACCGAGTCCGGTTTCCGTGATGTGGTGCTGATCACCGGCGCGTACGGATTGGGCGAGAACGTGGTGCAGGGGAAGGTCGATCCGGACGAATTCTACGTCCACAAGCCTACCTTCCTGGCTGGACATCGCGCGGTGATCCGCCGTTCGCTCGGACAGAAGCAGTCTGCCCTGCGGCTGGCGCAAGGTCATGTTGGTTCGAGCACACGCGATTGCGTCATGACAGAGGCCGCGCGCTCGCGCTTCTGCATCGAGGATGCGGAGGTGCTGAAGCTCGCCGGTTACGCCATCCGCATCGAGCAGCATTATTCCGCCCAGGCTGGCCATCCGGTGCCCATGGACATCGAATGGGCGAAGGACGTTGCCGACGGCGAGTTGTACATCGTGCAGGCTCGGCCGGAGACAGTGGCCTCGCAGCGATCGAGCGATGTCTTCGAAAGTTATGCCCTGACGGGGAAAGGTGTCGTGCTGGTCAGCGGCAAGGCAGTCGGGGAGAAGATCGGCACCGGTGTGGTCCGGGTGATCAGCAAGACCGAAGACTTGCAGGACTTCCGGCCAGGTGAGGTGCTGGTGGCGAGTTCCACCAGCCCTGACTGGGAGCCTGTCATGAAGACGGCCGGCGCCATCGTCACCGACCGCGGCGGCCGCACCTGCCATGCTGCGATCGTGGCGCGCGAACTGGGTGTGCCAGCTGTGGTGGGATGCGAGGCGGCGACCACCGCGCTGTGCACTGGCAAACGCGTGACGGTGTCGTGCGCGGGTGGCGAGGTCGGTGAGGTGTACGAAGGCGAAATGCCGTTCGCGAAGACCCGCCTGCCAGCCAGCGCGCTGGAGCTGCCACGCACGCAGATCATGGTGAACCTCGGCAATCCCGATCTCGCTTTCCGTACCGCGATGATGCCGAACGGCGGCGTCGGGCTGGCGCGGATGGAGTTCATTATCTCCGAACATATCGGCGTGCATCCGATGGCGATCGTGCATCCGGAGAAGCTCGGCAATGACGATCGTGCAAGGATCGATGCACTGTCACGCAACGTCGGCTCGCCGCATGAGTTCTTCGTGCGCACCTTGGCCGAAGGTGTTGGCACCATCGCTGCGGCATTCTGGCCGAAGCCGGTGATCATCCGGCTGTCGGACTTCAAGACCAATGAATATGCACAGCTGGTGGGCGGTGCGGCGTTCGAGCCGACCGAGGCGAATCCGATGCTCGGCTTTCGCGGCGCGTCGCGTTACGCCCACCCAGCCTATGCCGACGGCTTTGCGCTGGAGTGCGAGGCGTTGCGTCGGGTGCGCGAGACGATGGGGCTGACCAACCTGCGCATCATGGTGCCATTCTGTCGTCGCGTTGACGAAGCCGAACGGGTGATCGAGGCAATGGCGAAGCACGGGCTGCAACGCGGGGTCGACGGGTTGGAGATTCTTGTCATGTGCGAGATCCCCAACAACGTCATCCAGGTCGATGCCTTCGCCCACGTGTTCGATGGGTTCTCGATCGGGTCGAACGATCTGACTCAACTGACCCTGGGTGTCGATCGGGATTCCGAGATCGTGGCGTTCGACTTCGACGAGCGTGACCCCGGAATGCTGGAGATGCTGCGGCTCGCCGTGACAGGGGCGAAGCGCAACCACAGGCATGTCGGCATCTGCGGTGAGGCTCCGGCAAATTATCCGGCGATCGCGCAGTACCTGACGGAGCTGGGTATTGATTCGATCAGCGTCAATCCGTCCAGCCTCCCGCGGACGATTGCCGTGGTGCGTGAGGCCGAGAGCAGGTCGCAGGCCAAGGCGGCGTAGCGGGCTCTACGATCTGCGGCAGCAATACCGATGGTTTGGCCGTGGGCGGGCCGCACACGCAAGGAATCGTCCATGCTGCTCTCGCGCCGTTCGCTGATTGCTGCCACTGCTGCCGTCACTGCCTTGCCGCGGCGGTCGCGCGCCCAGGCCCGGCCAACCATCCGCATCGGCGTGATGAATGACATGTCCGGACCCTATCGTGACGTGACCGGGCCCACAGGTGTCGCCTGCGCGAAGCAGGCAGTGCGCGAGTTCGCCCCCGGCGCATTCGATGTCGAGGTGCTGTCAGCCGATCATCAGAACAAGCCGGACGTGGCCGTGTCGCTGGCGCGCGAGTGGTCCGATCAGCGCTGCGTGGACATCATCATCGACGTCGCTGCCACCTCCTGCGCACTCGCACTGGCCAGCGTGTGCAAGGAAAAGAACAAGATCATGATCGCCGATGACGACTTCTTTGGGCCAGGCAAGGTCCGCGAGGACGGCCGCAAGCTGACGCCAGCTTACCTGTTCGAGGGGAAGAAGCCGGCGGAAAGCAAGGGTGAGTGGGACCTCTACAAGCTGATTGGCACCACGCCTGCGGACGAGGCGTTCCGGCCACTGTCAGACGGGTGTGTCCGATGGTGAAGGCGTGAGGTCAGGCCGCTGCGTGTGGCAGAGCAGTTCGGCTGACACGTCGGTTCGGTAGTCGGGAGCGTAGCCACGCCCCGACCGGCCGCTCGAACCCCAGGTGCATGCAGATCGCCCCGATGATCGCCAGCAACAGCGCTGTCGCGGCATACAGGATGCCCGCGGCGGGGCCGATGAGGTGCAGGCGCTGCCAGACGAAACCCACTGGCCGCATCGCGAACGGATGTACGAGGTAGAGTGCGTAGGATGCATCGCCGAGCAAAAGCAGCGTACTCGGCACGCGGATCGGACGCCCCAACACTGCAGCCGCCACCACGACACTCATTGGCACCCCGGTCATCAGCGGGCCGCTTGGAATTTCCCCAAGATGCGCGGCGACCAGCAGGGTCAGCGCAGTCACGATCAAGCCGACTCGCAATGGGGTGGCGAGACTGATCTGCCTGGTCGCAATAACCGCGACGGCGACGCCGAGAAGGAACTCAAGCAGGATACTGTCGGTCCAGAAGACGAGTGCCGTGGCGTGTGGCGGGACCAGGGGGTGGAGGGCCATGGCTGTGCCGAGCAAAAGAACGATGGCCACGACCGCTCGGCGTCGTGGCAGTACGATGCAGGCAGCGAACACCACGTAGAAGAACATTTCGTAGTTCAGCGTCCAGCCCAGGCTGTAGATCGGCTGAATGGTACCGTCTGGACGGCTGGCCGGCAGGAAGAGGTAACTCATCACCACTTCCGCGAGGCCGAAGCCGGTCTCACTCACCCTGGCCGGCGCGGCAAGGGCGACGACGAGAAAGAGCGTGGTCGCCGCCCAGTAGACTGGCACGATGCGAATCAGCCGCCTGGCCATGAATGTGGCCGGGCTGCTGCGGCAGCCGAACAGATCGGCCGAGGCGTACACCATGACGAAACCGGAGATGACAAAGAACAGATCGACCCCGGACATCCACGGTAAGGCGTTGTGCCAGCGCTGCACATGTCCGCTGGGGTCGAGCGGGATGGCATCGTGCAGCACGTGCAGGATGGCGACGCTGAGGGCAGCAAAGGCGCGCAAGGCCTGCACCGACTCGATCTTGCCTGCGCGCATATGAAAACGAGGTCCTGTCGCCTGCATCTGGTAGATTATGGCGCGAGTCGCCCGTCGGCGGCCAGGGCGAACCCTGGTGCTACCAACGGGTAGCGTCGGCGCGCGCCCGGGTGCACAATTGCCGCGATTGCTGACGTCCAGGAACAATGTCTGATACGACCCGGGTCCCGTACCGTGGGCTGCTTACTGCCTCCGCCATGCTGGCGATGTTCATGCAGACGCTGGACTCGACGATTGCCAACGTAGCACTGCCGTATATGCAGGGGTCGATGTCGGCATCGTACGACGAGATCACCTGGGTGCTTACCTCCTACGTGATCGCCGCGGCGATCATGACCGCGCCGGTGGGCTGGATGGCAATCCGCTTCGGGCGCAAGAAACTGTTCATCGTCTGCATCGCCGGCTTTACCGCTGTCTCGATGCTGTGTGGCGCGGCGCAGTCGCTGGAGCAACTCGTCGGCTTTCGTTTGCTGCAGGGAATGTTCGGCGCGGCACTGGCGCCCCTGTCGCAGGCGACGATGCTGGACATCTACCCGTTCTCGCGCCGTGCTCAGGCCATGGCGATCTTCTCCATGGGCGTGACCATGGGACCCATGGTCGGGCCAACCCTCGGCGGCTATCTGACCGACCTCTACTCCTGGCGCTGGGTGTTCTACGTCAACCTGCCGTTCGGTATCCTCGCCATGTTGGGCATCCTGTTCTTCATGAAGGAAACGCCGGCGCGACCGCAGTTGAAGTTCTCCTGGTATGGTTTCGCCATGTTGGGACTGGCCGCCGGTTCGTTCCAGATGATGCTGGACCGAGGACAGGTGCTCGACTGGTTCAGCTCTCGCGAAATCATCATCGAGGCGGTAATTGCCGGTCTGGCCTTTTATTTGTTCATCGTGCACATGTTCACCGCCGACAGGCCGTTCCTGCCGCCTGGCCTGTTCAAGGACCGAAACTTCGCTTCGGCCATCATCATGATCTTCTGCGTCTCATCGCTGATGCTATCCACATCGGCGTTGCTGGCGCCCTATCTGCAGAACCTGGCGGGCTATCCGGTTTATACGGCCGGCTGGGTGATGGCGCCGCGCGGGATCGGCATCATCGCATCAATGTTCCTCGCCGCCCGACTTGGCATGCGGGTGGACCAGCGCAAGATCATGGCGTGTGGGCTGCTGGGTCTGGGCTGGGTTCTTCACACAATGAGCAACTGGACGCCTGACGTGACCGCGGACGTGATGGTGGTGACCATGATCTTTCAGGGCTTCACTGTGGGCCTGGTGTTCAATCCGATGACGGTCATGGCCTACACCACTCTGGCACCGCCATTGCGTGGCGAGGCCACATCGATGCAGTCGCTGGCGCGCAATATCGGCTCGGCGATCGGTATCTCGATCACCTCGTTCTATCTGACGCGCGGGATCCAGAGGACGCACGCCGATATTGCCGCGGGCATCACGCCGTTCGACCGGGTGCTTCAGGGCAATGACACGGTCTCGCACATGTTGAACCCGGCAACTCAGCATGGCGCAGCGCTGCTCGATCAGATGGTCAACCACCAGGCGCAGATCATCGCCTACAACAACGACTTCCGGCTGATGATGTTGACCGTGGTGCCACCGTTGCTGCTGCTGTTCCTGATGCGTAAGCACGAGCGCGTGGCGGCGGCGGCCGGAGACTGAGCGCGGACATCCACAAAGGAGGACTCGAGGCATGGCAGGAGAGTCAGCCCATTTCGGTCTGCGGCAGCGGGAACCGACGCCGGCGGTGCAGCCGTTCGAATTGCCACCACGACTCAAGCCGATGGGCGAGCGGGCGAAGGCGGCACTCGCCGCGCCGTTCCGCGGCATCACCAGCAATGGCGTCGTCACGCCGGGGCTGTTCGCCGTGGAACCGAGCGGCGTATCGCTTGCGCCGGTGCTGGAGGCGACCCGCCGGTTCATGGCGTCGCTGAGCGAACAGCAGCGCAAGGCGGCGTGTTTCGCCATCGATGAGGATGCCTGGCGGATGTGGTGCAACATCCATCCATGGGTGATGCGCCACGGTGTTTGCCTGGCCGATCTCGGCCACGATCAACGTGAGGCGGCGCTGGGCCTGCTGCGCGCGACGCTGAGCGAGGCTGGCTATCGCACCGCGCGCGATGTCATGCGGCTGAACGAGCACGCGCTGGAGATCACCGGTAAGCCGGACGAGTACAGTGAGTGGTTCTATTGGATCAGCGTCTTTGGCGTTCCATCGGCAGACCGGCCTTGGGGCTGGCAGATCGACGGACACCATCTGAACATCAACTGCTTCGTGCTTGGCGACCAACTCGTGATGACCCCCGCTTTCATGGGATCCGAGCCGGTCCTGGCTCGGTTCGGCAAGTATGCCGGGACACATGTCTTTGCCGCCGAAGAGGAACAGGGTCATGCGCTGATGCGATCGTTGTCCTCCGAGGAACGCCTGAGGGCGACGATCGGCAACGACTTGCCGTCTGAATTGCTGACGGCCGCGTTTCGCGACAATGCGCAGATCGATGCTGTCGGGATTCGTCACGGAGACCTGTCGCCAGAAAGCCGTGACCGCTTGGATGCGCTGCTCGGTGTCTATACCGGCCGGTTGCGGCCAGGACATGCCGATGTTCGCTACGCTGAAGCGAAGCGGCATCTGGGCGACACGTTGTTTGCCTGGATCGGGCCGTTCGACGATATCAGCCCGTTTTACTATCGCATTTTGAGCCCGGTGGTCCTGGTCGAGTTCGATCATCAGTCCGGCATCGTCTACGACAATGACAAACCATCGCGCGACCACATCCACACCGTGGTGCGGACGCCGAATGGAAATGACTACGGCAAGGACCTTCTGCGCCAGCACTACCAGCAGCATACCCATTCCCACGCCGGTACAGGTCATCACCATCACCATGGGAAGGCGGCCTGAGTTAGTTCAACGATGCTGCTCGAGCGCGTGCGTCAGCGCCTGCATGCCTCGGTCGCGTATCTTGTCCTTGCGCATCACGAGACCAAGTTCGCGCGCCGCGGCTGGCCGCAACGGACGTCGTTGGGTGCCAGGGACGTCCGCCTCCAAGGCAAGGCGCGGCAGCACCGACGCACCGAGACCGCTGCCAACGAGGACCTTGATCGCCTCGACGCTGCCCAGCTCCATGATCGGCCTTGGGGCGAGGCCGGCCTGGCGGAACCAGGCATCGATGATGCCGCGCGTGTCGCCGCCGCTCTCGAAAAGGATCAGGGGCCGCGCGGCGAGCTGGGTGGGAGTGACTGCGCCAGCCACCGCTGTGGTCTCGGGCATCAGCGCCAGCAATTCGTCGCGCCTTAGCCGGACGCGCGTCAGGCTACGGCCGAGGGTGCGGGGCAGCGTGACCAGACCCGCATCCAGGCCGCCCTGCTCGACGCGGCGCAGGATCTCCGGCGTGTTGCCCGTTTCAACGATGATCTCCAGCCCGGGCATCTGGCGGCGGATCGCAGTCAGGATTGGTGGCAACAGATAGATGCAGGCCGTGGCGCCGGTGCCCAGCCGCACGCGCCCCGCTTCGCCGGAGCGGCAGGAAAGCGCGATCGCGGCTACCTCGACGGCTGCCGCCTGGGTCCGCCGAGCCGCGCCGAGGATCGCGCTTCCGGACGCCGTCGGTACCAGCCCGGTGCTGGTCCGCTCAAGGAGGCGCACGCCGAGAATGCGCTCCAGTTCGCGCAGCTGCTGGCTGACGGCGGGCTGCGTCAGGTGCAGTGCCCGTGCGGCCTGGGTGAGGCTGCCGATCTCGACGGTGGCGATGAAGGCGCGCAGCTGACGCAGCGTCGGCAGGTCCATAGTGCAAAGATACGCTTATGCCGCGCATAAGAAAGTGTTGCTTTTCTTGCGTCGCCGTCTGGCCGAGCATTTGCCGATCTCTTGCGCGAGCCTGCAGGATGCAGACGATACGGCGAGCCTCCGAATGCGACATCCCGGCCATTGCTGCCATATACGGGTATCACGTACTGCACGGAGCGGCATCGTTCGAGACCGAGCCGCCTGGCCGCGCAGAGATGATGCGGCGTTACAGCGAGTTGCGCGATCAGGGGTATCCGTATCTGGTTGCCGAAGCCGATGGCGCTGTCGTCGGTTATGCCTACGCCGGCCCCTACCGCCCTCGCGTTGCCTACCAGAACACGGTAGAGGATTCCATTTATCTACGAGCTGACCTGACGGGCCGCGGTATTGGCGCGAAGCTGCTGGGCGGCCTGATCGCTGCATGCGAGCAGCAGGGCTATCGCCAGATGATCGCCGTAGTGGGTGACAGCGCCAGCGTTCCTTCCATCAGGTTGCACGAGAGGCACGGGTTCCGTTGCGTCGGGACGCTGCGCTCGGTTGGCTACAAGCACGGACGCTGGCTGGACAGCGTGCTGCTGCAGCGGGCCCTCGGACGCGGGGATTCGGCCCCGCCGGCGCGCGATCGATGACATTGGGGCCGGTGCGTCCACGACGCAGCGTCGTGGTCTCGACGCTTGGCGTCACGCAGACACTGGCCTGGGGTTCGACCTATTACCTGCCGGCAGTCTTCGCCGATCCGATCTCGCAGGGACTTCACCTGCCACGCGAGTGGTTCTTCGGCGTGTTCTCCGCCTCACTGCTACTTTCCGGACTGCTCGGGCCGCTGGCCGGGCGCATGATCGACCGGCACGGCGGGCGCGATGTTCTGGTAGCCACAAATGTGGCTTTTGCCATTGGTCTTGTCGTGCTCGCATTCGCCTCGGGCCCTGCGGGGCTGATTGTTGCTTGGATCATTCTCGGCATCGGCATGGGCTTTGGCCTGTACGAGGCGGCCTTCGCGACAGTCGCCGGCTTGTATGGCCGGGATGCGCGCAACGCCATTACCGGGATCACGTTGTTTGCCGGTTTTGCCAGCACGGTTGGATGGCCGACCAGCGCGATCTTCATCGACGTCTTCGGCTGGCGAGGCGCCTGCTTCGCCTGGGCGGCGCTGCATCTACTGATTGGCGTACCGATGAACCGGTTGCTTGTGCCAAGGGCTTCGCCGCATGTACCCGAAGTGGCGGCAGCGGCGCCTGCACCGTCTGGGGTGCCGTGGACGATGATCGTGCTGGCCGGTGTGTTCGGCGCCTGCTGGTGCGTTTCGACGGCGATGGCGGCCCACCTGCCACGACTGCTGCAGGCGATGGGCGTCAGCGCGACGGCCGCCGTTGCGGCTGCATCACTGGTGGGACCGGCGCAGGTTGCGGCCCGACTGGTCGAATTTGGCGTGCTTCGCCGAGTGTCGCCGATGATTTCGGCGCGACTGGCAACCGGACTGCATCCGATAGGCGCGGCGCTGCTGGCGTTCTTTGGGCCGATCGCAGCGCTTCCATTCGTCCTGCTCCATGGTGCCGGCAACGGCATGTTGACGATTGCGCGCGGAACGCTGCCTTTGGCCCTCTTCGGACCGGCGGGCTATGGGCTGCGCACCGGCCTCCTGTCGGCACCGGCCCGGATCCTGCAGGGTGGTGCGCCGCTGCTCTTCGGGATCGTGCTGGATGGGGCCGGTCCCCGGGCAGCACTGCTGCTTTCGGGCGCGCTCACCGGTGCGTCGTTCGTCGCACTATTGTCGCTGAGTGCAGTAAGCCGCCAGGATCCGGTTACGATCGGGGCTGGAGGCGCTGACACGGATAAGGCGGCAACCAGCAAGGGTAGCCGAAGCTGATCCGTGGCTTCCAGCGTATCTCCGGTCGCCCTGGATCCACCGGCCCATTGCTCCAGCGAAGTTGGCCTACGATCTGACGCCGCTGTGGCAAAACTCTAAAGCCTTGTGAATCCGGCAAAGCGCGGGCGCCGAGCATCCCGAAATCTCCACTATCGTCGTGAAACTGCCATTCACGCAGATACGTTTCCTGCAAACTCAGTTGCGTGCCGGCGTACTGGACCATTTCGGCAGGTTCCGTGGCGGACGCGCGTTCCGGTGTCATCCGAATTGATAGCAACAGAAAAAGAATGGCTGGTGTCGCGGCGTGATACCATCGTGGTTCGCGCCAGGCTCTTTCGACAAATAGCCAAGCGAACAAACCCAGCGCCGGCAGGGTCCATTTCAAATAATGTATAAGGTGGAATCGCCAGATACCACTTGGCAGCAGATCCGCAAACGCGAAGTAGAGTATCCAATGAACAACGATCACCACGATCAGCAGAACGAGCAGTGGCCGCTGATGCTGCCTTCTTGACAGGACAATCAGGAGCATCTCCGCAAAGGCTATCACCAACCAAGGGAATACCGCGAGCAGCGATTGGCCGAACGGATACCAAGGACGTGGTGCGATCAGCAGCACATATGTCTTCCACCCCAGCCTCGAGAATACAAATCCGACGTCTCGTACAACTCCCATGTACGGTGTTGGATGAAAGCCATAGATGCGTAGATATAATGCGAAATAAGGAAGCGCAGCGGCCGCAGCACCTATCGCAAACCAGCCCACTTCTGTGGTGCGTATCCTCCCTGCCTTCATTCGTGCTGCGATTACGGCTGCGACAACTATCGTTCCGAGGATCAGGTCGGGTGGCCTGACCAAGGGTAGCGACGCCGCCAGCAATCCCAGGAACAGGACGCGCGATCGTTGCCAGCCGCCCTGCATAAGGGCCGCAGCACAGCCGAGCAGGGACCAGATCAACGCCGCACTTAAGGTGGAAGTCCAAGGCTCCGCCCAAGTCTCAGCAACGCTGGGGTACGCGAACGTCGTCAACACGAAGATCAACACCGCTGGAAACTTTGCAATGCCGATACGACGCACGAAGGCGAGGAAGCCGATGAAGGTCACCAGCAAGCAGCCGAGATCGAGAAAGAAGAAGCCATGCATCGGCCACACTGCCACGAACGGCGCGGCGAGGATTGAGTATCCGAGAGGATACCAGTGTACCTCCGGTGTGAGATTACCGCTTAGCAGATTGCGCGCCGACGCCAGGTACTGGCTTTGGTCCCACCAGCCCCACCAGCCCAGAGGGTACTCTGCCCAGTTCCCCGGCGCTGCCGCATCGGCAAAATAGTAGGCGGCGTAGAGTGCCAGGAGCGCATAGGCACCCCACCGCGCAATCGGATACGGGCCCGATGTCACCGATTCAGGTTTCCGGTCAGGTTGGAAGCGAGTGCGTGGACAAGAGGACTGCCCCATGGATCATTGTAAGTCGCTCTCGTGCGCTCAAGAGTGAGCACATGCCTGCCTGCACCACGATGGCGGGGGTGGCGGCGGGTAAAGCAAATCTGTAAGGTCGTGCACATGGTTCGAGGTCGATCATCGCACAGCTCGCTCAAGTCGGATTCGCATCCAGATGGCTGAAGCCACTTACGAAGGAAGAGATCTGGAAGTTCTGGCAGATATGCCGAACTATCACGCGTGGATCATGAGCTGGTTCGATCAATTTGTGCATGGCCACGTCGTGGAGTATGGCGCCGGTACTGGCACGATTTCGACGTATCTCCGTCCGCTTGCTCAGAGTCTCACGCTGGTCGAGCCGTCAGCCAATCTGCATGCAGCATTACAAGCGCGGTTTCCGGGTGACGCATCGGTCGAAATCGAGGCGCTGACACTCGAGGAACATGTGAAGCAGACAAGCACCGGTGCCGTCGATACGGTGGTTCTGGTCAATGTCCTCGAGCACATCGAAGACGATGCAAGCGCGTTGGCGGAACTGTCGCGTATCGTGGCACCCGGCGGGCATGTTCTGATTTTCGTGCCGGCACTTTCGTTCCTGATGAGCAAGCTGGATAGATTGCTTGGACATTTTCGCCGCTATCATTCTGTCGAGCTGCGGCAAAAACTGCAGGCAACTGGGCTTCAGATAGTGAGGTGCGGTTACTTCGACCTTCCGGGCATCTTGCCATGGTTTCTCATCAATAAGCTGCTTGGGAGCACCTCGTTCAATCCCACCCTGGTTAAGCTGTATGATCGCGCAGCGGTTCCGTTGACGCGTCGAGCCGAGGCGCTCATAGGGCCTCCCCTTGGCAAGAATCTGGTGGCCATAGGTCGCGTCGTACACAATCGACGTTAGCAGCAATCGCCTAGCCGCATGATCTGCGCCCAGAATGCGACGCCATCCTCATCACGTCACACGCGCTCGAGGCGCTGCGAAGACGAAGCGGCTTCTGAGCTGATAGTTCCAAAGGAATACGCCAGCGGTGGCAAGCAGTTTGGCGGGCAGCAGGCCGATCGCAAGGCGCGATACGCTGATGTAGAGGATGGACTGGTTGACCACGAGGCCGGCGCAGCTCACCAGAAAGACCAGAAGAATCTCGGAGTAACGCGAGAAACGTGTGCCGCTCTCGAACACCACTCGAATGCTCATGATGTAGTTCACCAGAGTTGCCAGTGTGAACGAACCAGTCCCAATGACCATGTAGTTCCACCCTGCCACACCGGCGCCAAGGTAGAACAGACCGATGTCCACCATCGCAGCAATGCCGCCGACGAAGAAGTACTTAACAATCTTCATCGGAACCAATTGTATTTGATGATGCAATAGATAGCTCGCAATCCGTCCTTCCAGCCAATCTTCTTGCCTTCCTCGTAGGTTCGTCCGTAATAAGATATACCGACTTCGTATACTCGCAAGTTGCGACGTTTCGCAACTTTGGCGGTGATTTCCGGTTCGAAGCCAAAACGAGACTCTTCAATCTCAATGGACTGGATGACCTCTCGACGGAAGGCCTTGTAACAGGTTTCCATATCCGTCAGGTCCAGATCGGTCAGCATATTGGAAAACAACGTCAGTACGTTGTTGCCGACGCGGTGCCAGAAGTACAGTACGCGATGCGCCTCGCTGCCGACGAAACGCGAGCCGAACACGACATCGGCCTTACCGGCAACGATCGGTTCCACCAGCCGTGGATACTCATTGGGGTCGTACTCGAGGTCGGCGTCCTGGACGATGACGATATCGCCGCTGGCATATCGGAAGCCGGTGCGGAGAGCAGCGCCTTTGCCCTGATTCCGATCGTGATAGATAACGCGGTGAACGCGCCCGCACGGTTCGATCTCGGACTTCAGCCTTTCGCGCGTGCCATCGATCGAGCAGTCGTCAACGACGATAATTTCCTTGTCCGGATAAGGAGATTGGTGAACCGCGTCGAGGATCCGATCGATCGTCGCCAGCTCATTGTAGCATGGAATGACGATACTAAGCTTCATCGGAATCGGGCCACATCAGGCGGCCGGTTCGAATCGGTCACCAACACATTATCCCCAATGAACGCGAATCCGCAGACAGCATTGTCGTCGTGTGCCGCAGGCGGCGCAAGTCGCCGGTGCCGCGGACGTGCGTCCATGCTTTTGCTCCGTATGTTGCTCAAAGCTTCGTAGCCGCCTAGCTTTCCTGTATGGGACCTCTCACAGGGATCAGAATTCTCGAATTTGCCGGTATCGGCCCTGCACCGATGGCAGCGATGATGCTCGCCGAGATGGGTGCGACAGTGCTTCGCATCGACCGTATCGCCGATAGCGACCTTGGCATTCCAATGCCGACGAAATTCGAGGTGCTGAAGCGCAGCCGCCACATCATCCGCCTCGATCTCAAGCGCCCCGAGGCTGTTGCATTGACGTTGCGACTCGTTGAGCAATCGGATGCACTGATCGAGGGCTTCCGGCCAAAGGTAATGGAGCGCCTTGGCCTGGGCCCGGATGTGTGCCTCGCACGCAATCCGCGCCTCGTGTTCGGCCGCGTGACAGGGTGGGGTCAGGACGGCCCGCTGGCGCATGCCGCCGGCCACGACCTCAATTACATCGCACTCACTGGGGCTCTTCATGCGATCGGGCGCGCCGGTGGCCCGCCAACGCCACCGCTGAACCTGGTCGGCGATTTTGGCGGCGGCGCTCTCTATCTGGTCGTCGGCGTGCTCGCCGCGATTCTGGCGGCACGACAGTCCGGGCGCGGCCAGGTATTGGATGCCGCCATGGTGGATGGCGCTTCGTCGCTAATGACCTCGATCTATGGCGGCAAGGCGTCCGGTCGGTTGAGCGGCCCGCGTGGCACCAACATCACCGATTCAGGCGCCTACTTTTATGAGGTCTACGAATGCGCCGACGGCCGCTACGTCTCGGTCGCAGCCATCGAGGCCAAGTTCCATGCAGAGTTGTTGCGGCTGCTCGAAATCGATCCGGCGACAATGCCGCCGCAGATGGACCGGTCACACTGGCCGCAGACGAAGCAGCGGTTGGCGGAGCGCTTCAAGACCCGCACCCGCGACGAGTGGAGCGCGCTGCTCGAGGGTACCGACGCTTGCTTTGCGCCGGTGCTGTCGATGGAGGAGGCGCCGCACCATCCGCACAATCGCGCGCGCAACCTCTTCGTCGATCTGGACGGTGTATCCCAGCCGGCGCCGGCGCCGCGGTTTGGCGGCACGCCACTCCGCCCGCCCACCCCGCCGGAACCTCCGGGTGCGGCCGATCTGCGAACAGTTCTAGCCGCGTGGGGCCTGGGGGCCACGGAGGTGGAGATGGCGCAGGCCAGCGGCTTTCTGGCCTGACCGATCAGCGTATTGCCGAGCCCCGATTGGCCACGTATCCTACCTGGGTAATTGCGAGTCATTCGCATCTAGGAGGGATGTCTGCCGATGGGTTCCGACGTTAGCCAGATCGCCCGACGCTGCGAACGTGCCGTTGTCACGGCCTATCGCGATTTGCGGCAATTGGGCTCAGACGACCTGGCGGCGTTTCAGGCCTGCACTACTCTGTATCGCCTCCATCACCCGGAGGCCTCGCTGAACGAGGCCCGTCGGCTTGTCGCTGAATGGATCGACCACCACGTCGTCCGCGGCGACCGCGGCCCTACCCGTGGGTGTCCCTGCCACTGAGAGCTGGCACCGTCTCGGGTCGCGCCGGCGTCAGCGCGAGCGAATGAGAGCAAATGCACCTCGCAGGCACACCGGCCTGTTCGGTTTCTGTTGCGCTGGAATTGGTGATGAAGCCACGGTCCAACTCGTCCGTTCGCGCATCGCCTGCGACACGTGTCCAGCAAACCTACGCCTCTTTGAGCAGCGCCTGCGTGATCATTGGCTCCGAGCTTCGAGCGCGCCGGATTTGATGGCTTCGACGAATTGACGCCAGTCGCTGTCGACCTGATTGGCATAGCTGAGAGCGAATTCGGCCACAGCCACGTCGAACGACGTGCCCGATCCCATATAGCCTGCCAATCGTGCTGCGTCTCCGGAGCGCGCATGCGCGCGGGCAAGCGCTGTGCCGCACAGGGTGGTGTGCAGTGGCAACGCATTATCGGCAATCTCTTCCCCAAGCGCAGAGAGCCGGGAATCTTTCAGGGAGCGCACATAGCAGTATTGGTCGCTACCGTGCTCGCTGGCCCAGCCGAGGAAAGCGTCGTGCTCGCCTTGCATGATCCGCTGTCCGGTCACCACCCGCTGACCCTGGTTTGCGTAAAGGCTCGGGGCAGCATAAGGCGCAAGCACCGATAGTTGCGCCTCTTTCAATTGCAGCAACAGGGTGGCGCCGTCGGGATCGGCAAACAGGCCGATGGCACAGAACGTTCCGACGCTGCCAATGCCGACCACCTTGAAGGCGACGTCGGCCAGCCGATAGCGGTCGAGCAGCACACTGCGCTCTTCTGGTTGGCTTACCCTGTATGCCTCGAACGCAGTACGCGCCACGACATCGAGAGTATCGTCATGCTGCGAGACGGATGGGGGAGCAAGCGGCGGTTGTGGGCGGATGCGCCAGCCTGATTTTCGGCGCTCCAGCAACTTGCGATAGCCCTTGTGATGTGCCTCCGATGCGATACGGAGACGCTTGATCTCGCGCTGGCGTAGTTTGGGTTCAGCGATGCTCTCGACAACGCGGACCACATCCACCCGAGCGTGCCAGGCTGCCTGCGGATCGAGCCGCATCAGCTTCGTCATGTGGTGGCGATATGCCATAACGGCTTTGCGAGCCAGATCGCGACACGTGTGCTCCGGCAGTTTCCGGCTTCGTGCGGCAACGGCGAAGCTGACGGCAAGACGCTTGACATCCCATTCGAACGGAGCCGGCAGAGTCTCATCGAAATCGATGACATCGAAAACCGGCGTGCCGTCCAGCGCGGAATAGATGCCGAAGTTCGCCAAGTGGCAGTCTCCGCAGGACTGAACCCAGATACCACTGGTGGGCGTGGCAGCGAGATCTGCCGCCATGACCGCTGCCGAGCCTCTCAGGAAGGTGAACGGCGACGCCTTCATGCGGCCATATCGGATAGGCAATAGCCACGAAATTCGGTGGCGACTCGTCTCGGCGAGTATCTCCAACGGGTCGCGGCGGTCAGAGGCTGCTCGCCACGATGCGTGCTGGCTGCGCGAGACGAGCCGGCGCAGATCCTGCCCTGCTTTTCGCCGTTCAGCCGTGGATAACAGGTTGTCGGGTTGGGCGTTCTCCAGGGGCATTCTTTGCATTCCCCGACTGTTCCGCTGATAACACCGCAGTCGCAGGGGGACCGCAAGCGGACATCCTATGGTATTGGCACATCAGCATAATTCCGGTGGTGGCAAAGATTCAGCCCAGAAGCATCGGCCAGCACGAGCCGATAGCCCATAGGATGCCAGCCGTCACGGCGCCAGCGATGACATCGTCTGCCATGATCCCAGCGGCGCCGCCTTGCCGGTCGGCCCAGCCGATCGGCCCAGGTTTCGCGATATCGAGCACCCGGAAGATCAAGAAGGCTGATAGCATTCCGAGCAGCGAAATGTGCGCGAGTCCATAAAGTGCGAGCAGTTGGCCGGCGACCTCGTCGACCACGACCCAGCCAGGATCGCCATCGACGTGTGACGTGCGTATCGCCCATAGGCCGGCGAGTATTACGAGAACCACGGCGAGCGGGACCAGAGCAGGGGACGCCCGCAGCAGAAGCCAGCCGGGCAGCAGTGTTACCGCCGACGCCACAGTCCCAGGCGCCACCGGAACGAAACCGCAGGCAAAGAAGCTGGCAATGAGGCGTTGCAGGGTCATGTGGCGTTGGTGACGCCGCGCTGCAAAGGGTCACTTGCTGCACGATGCCCGGACGGCGCAGCAGAGGGGTCTGGGGTGTCGCCGTCCCCCCTTTCACGAGCGACCAAGGGCAATCCGTCCGAGGCAGAAATGCAATGAACTACTGTGTCCATCGTGCAGGCAGCGTCGGTGTGCTCTCGCCGCGGCGCGCGCGGTAGATCACGACGTTCTCCAGCACGCGCTGCACATAGTTGCGCGTCTCATTGATCGGGATCAGCTCGATCCAGTCCAACATCTCGATCGGGCCGATCCGCGGATCGCCATTCTCGACCAGCCACTCGTCCACACGATGTGGGCCAGCGTTGTAGGCCGCGATTGCGAGCGGCAGCGAGTTGTCGAATCGGTCCAGCATCTGGCGCAGATATTCTGTGCCGAGCCGCATGTTGTGCGCCGGATCAGAGGTGAGTGAGACAAGCGAGGTGGCGGTGCCAATCTGCTTCGCTACCGCCTGGGCGGTAGGCGGCATGAGCTGCATCAGACCACGCGCGCCGGACGGGCTGATCGCTGCGGCGTCGAAGCTGCTCTCTTGCCGGATCAGGCCAAGCGCCACCGAGGTGTCGACGGGCCCCCCAGGCGGTTCAGCCGCGATCGGCCAGCCGGCTTCCGGCAAGGCCAGGCCGTCTCGGCCCATGCGGCGCGCGATGAACACCGCGGTGTCAGGCAGCCCAACGCGCAACGCGAGCCGCGCCGTCAGGGCGCGATCGGCCGGATCCGGAGCGAGCTCGTCCATTCGCAGCAGGAAGGCCCGTGCCCTGCGTGCGTCGTTCCAAGCGACCAGCATCGCCGCAGCGCGCACCACCTCGCGTTCCGTGAAGGCGAGGACCTGGTCGCGCGTGTAGGAAGGATCGTGCAGTGCGGAGATACGCGCGGCGAGGTGTACGGCATCGTCACCCAATGCCAACGCGGCCAGCTGGCCGTAGAAGGTGGTCGGCCAGGCTGCCGCTCGCTGGTATTCCGGCTTCGGATCGCCGCCCTTCGCCGCGATGGCGCGTGCAAGCCAGTAATGTGCGCGCGCCTGGGTGATTGCCGCCTTCGATGTTTCGGCCAGCGTGCTGAAGTGTCGTTGCGCAGCGGCCGGATCTTTGAGTCGGCGCAGCGCGATGAAACCGGCAAGGAACTCGGCATCCAGCAGCTGGTCGGCCGCGACGTCGCCATGCTGGTTGGCCAGCGTATAGGCCTTGGCGGCTTTGCCGTCGCGCAGCAGGCGACGCGCCAACAGGTTGCGCTCGGTCCAGAAACCAGAAAGTTCATCAGCGGGAGCTTCGCGTTGCGCGGCTTCGCCGGCGCGCTGCCATAGCGCCAGTGCGTCGGTTGTGCGGTCGGCGCGCCGCAGCCAGCGAGCATAGTCGAGCATCATGTCCGGCTCGCGGCGCAGCGCCGCCGGCACGGCGCTCAGCAGCGCCTCCGCGTTAGGGGCATCGCGCTGCAAAGCGAGGCGTGCTTCCCCCGCCAGGCGGTGCTGCGCATCCAGGCGCTGGAGCAGCCGCGCTGCGGCCGCACTGTCAGACCGCACCAGGTTCTGGAACCGCTCCCAGTTATCGTCAGGCCGCACCGCGCCAGACCAGCGGCGCAGGAACTCCACCTCATCATCGATTCCGCCGACCCAGGCGCGGCGTGCATCCTCAGCCGCTTCGGCATGGCGACCCGCGGTGGCCAGTGCCTCGGCACAGTGCAGGAAGGTGGCCGGAAGGGTCAGCTTGTTGCGGTCACACTGGGCGAGCGTCGAAGCGAGATCGGGATCGGTGGAGATCGCCTCCTGCCGTCGGCGCTCCAGCAGTGCCTGGTTCGGCCAATCGGCGTTTTGCGCCCTGAATTCAGTGATCTCATCGGCAGTAGCACCACCAGGCGCGAGCAGTCGATAATACGTGACCAGCTTGTCGGCGACTGGATCGGCGTAAGCGGCGGCCGCCCGCTGGGCGTCGGCCCAACGGTCCGCGCGGATGGCGGCGATCGGCTCGCCCGGCTGCGCCGCGGCGGGTGACGCGGCCAGGCCCGCAAGCAAGGCGAAACGCAGGCGAATCGAAACGCGCATGGCGGCCCCTTGTAGCGCAGCCGGACCTTGCGGCGCACCTCCCACGCGCCTAGCCTGCCCGGCCCACCAAACCCAGGGGAGAGCGCAATGTTCAAGGGATCTCTCGTCGCACTGATCACGCCGATGCGCACGGACGGGTCGATCGACGAGAAGGCCTATGCCGAGTTCGTCGATTGGCAGATCAAGGAGGGCACCGACGCAGTGGTTCCGGTGGGTACCACTGGCGAGTCGCCGACCCTGTCGCATGACGAACACAAGCGGGTGGTGGAGATCGCGGTCGAAGTGGCGAAGGGGCGCGTGCCGGTGATCGCCGGCGCCGGATCGAACTGTACGGAAGAGGCGATCAGCCTGGCGCGCCACGCCAAGAAGGCGGGCGCCGATGCGACACTGGTGGTTACGCCGTACTACAACAAGCCGACGCAGGAAGGCATGTACCTGCACTTCAAGGCGATTGCCGATGCGGTCGATCTGCCGATGATCATCTACAACATCCCGCCGCGCTCGGTTGTCGATATGAGTGTGGATACGATGGCGCGACTGGCGAAGCACAAGAATGTCGTCGGGGTGAAGGACGCTACGGCGAACCTCACTCGGCCGCTGCACACGCGGCGCGCCTGCGGAGAAGACTTCTGTCAGCTTTCCGGCGAGGACCACACCGCACTCGCATTCAATGCCGCGGGCGGCGTCGGATGTATCAGTGTCACGGCCAATGTCGCGCCACGCCTGGTCGCAGCGATGCAGGATGCCTGGGCGGATGGCCGACTGGGCGAGGCGATCACGATTCAAAACCGGCTCGTGCCGCTGCACGATGCATTGTTCGCCGAGACAAGCCCGGCGCCGGTGAAATTCGCTGCATCGCTGCTGGGCAAGACGTCCGAGCACTGCCGCCTGCCGCTCGCACCACTGATGGATGGCACGCGGGCCAAGGTTCGCGCCGCAATGACCGATGTCGGCCTGCTGAACTGATACAAGCATAGCACCACGAGGCCACCAGCGCGGCGTTTGTGCGTTTGTGTCCTTCGTGGTGAATATTGCTGATGGCTGATGCGAAGACCAAGAAGGGCCTGATCTCGCACGGCGTTGCGGCGCAGAACCGCAAGGCGCGGTTCAATTATGCGATCAAGGACACGGTGGAAGCCGGCCTCGTGCTGAAGGGTCCCGAGGTGAAGTCGTTGCGCAATGGCCGCGCCACATTGTCAGAGGCCTGGGCCGGCGAGCGTGACGGCGAGATGTGGTTGTTCAACGCGTATATCCCGGAATACCAGGGCGGCGTGCTGTCGCGCTTCGAACCGCGTGCCCCGCGCAAGCTGCTGCTGTCACGCAAGCAGATCCGCACCCTCGCCGGCGCGGTGTCACGCGAGGGCATCACGCTGGTGCCCCTGCAGATCCACTTCAACGAGCGCGGACGCGCCAAGGTGCTGCTGGGACTGGGGGAAGGTCGCAAGAAGCAGGACAAGCGCGCGGCGATCGCCGAGCGTGACTGGCAGCGCGACAAGGCACGGCTGATGCGGGCAAGGGGCTGAATGAACGACAAGCTGATCGAGTCAAAGCAGCGTTGGGCGCGCAAGGGTCGGCTGCTGACCGGAAGCATCGGCGACCCCGCACGCGATCGCCTGCCCCCAGGTCAACGGCTGGTGCGTGACTGGCCAGTGCTCGATCTTGGCGCGGAACCCAACGTGACGCCGCAAAAATTCCGCCTCGATGTCGATGGGGCGGTGGAGCACCGACTCAGCCTATCCCTCGACGAATTCATGGCGCTGCCGCAGAGCGAAAGCGTCTCTGACATTCACTGCGTCACGCAGTGGTCGCGCTATGACAATTATTGGACCGGCGTGTCGGCGCGTGCTCTGCTCGACATCGTGCAGCCGAAACCGGAGGCGCGCCACGTTCTTTTCCACAGCTTCGATGGCTATACGTCGAATGTGCGGCTGGAGCAGTTCAACCAGCCCGACGTTTATCTGGTGCATGCGTGGGAGGGCAAGCCATTGAGCCGGGCGCATGGCGGGCCGGTGCGCCTGCTGATCCCTCGCTTGTACTTTTGGAAATCAGCGAAGTGGCTGCGGCGCATCCAGTTCACCATCAGCGATCATCCCGGCTTCTGGGAGCAGCGCGGCTACCACAACAACGGCGACCCATGGCAGGAGCAGCGCTATGGCTGACGCGACGCGCCGCATGGTACTGATCGCAGCATTGGGGGTTGGAATGGCGGCAGACAAGGAGCGGCTGGCGTGGGATTTCGCATTCCCGTCGATCGATGAAGGAACTCTCGATTTCGCGCAGTTCCGGGGACGCGTGCTGCTGGTGGTGAACACGGCCAGCTCCTGTGGTTACACGTATCAATACGAGGGATTGGAGAAGCTGCAGAAGGCGGACTCGCTGCGCGGACTGACAGTGATCGGTGTGCCAAGCCAGGACTTCAACCAGGAGTCAGCCGACAACAAGACTGTGAAGACATTCTGCGAGAATACCTTCGGTGTTGAATTTCCTATGGCGGGAATTGCTCACGTTCGTGGCGCAGGCGTAGCTCCATTCTATGGCTGGGTTCGCGAGCAACGTCGGTGGGAGCCCAGTTGGAATTTCAACAAGGTGCTGATCGGCCGCGACGGTCGCATCGCGGGCACATTCGGAGCCGGCGATGAGCCACAGGGCCCCAAGCTGCGTCAGGCAATCGAGGTGGAACTCGCGAAATCGACCGGCTAGGCCAGGGTCGCCATCCGGTCAAGCAACGCCTGCACGACCGAGCGGAACATCGCCTCGGTGAGGCGGCCAGTGTTCGTGTTGAGTCGCGACACATGGTAGCTATCCGCGAGCAGGCGGCCATCGGACAAAGGATGGAGCGAGCCGTGGCGGAACGGAATCCGCGCAGGGCGCATGCCGTGCGCGCGCAGGACGGCGTTATGCGCAGTGCCTCCGAGTGCCAGCAGGCCGCGCAACCGCGGCATTGCACCGATCTCCCTGGCGAGGAAAGCGTTGCATGCGTGAGTCTCGGCCGGGGTCGGTAGGTTGGCTGGCGGAACGCAACGGACGGCGTTGGTGACGCGGCAGTTCGCCAAAGTCAGCCCGTCTTGCGGGTCGGCGCCATATTGGCCGCGTGCCAAGCCGAAATCCAACAGCGTTCGATAGAGCAGCTCGCCGGCATAGTCCCCCGTGAACGGTCGTCCGGTCCGGTTGGCGCCGCGCACACCGGGTGCCAAGCCGACGATCAACAACCCTGCATCGAGGCTGCCGAAACTTGGGACTGGCGCATTGAACCAGTCCGGATGCGCTGCACGATTCGCATGCCGGTAGTCCGCGAGTCGCGGGCAAATCGTGCAGTCAGCCGGCGGCGTCACGCCGGTGCCCGGGATCACGCCGCGTCGTGGGGATCAGGAAACGGTTCCGCAGGCGTCTGCCGCAGCGGCACCGGGCGAACGCGCGGCTCTGTCTGCCGCCGCGTAAATTCCGGCGCGATGTCCGCGAGTTCCAGGAACTGATCGGCCTGTCGACGAAGTTCATCGGCCACCATGGGCGGGCTGGTGCGAATCGAGGAAACCACCGATACCCGGACTCCCTTCCGCTGCATGGCCTCGACCAGCCGGCGGAAGTCGGAATCGCCGCTGAACAATACGGCGTGGTCAATTCGCGGCGCCAATTCCAACATGTCCACCGCGACCTCGATGTCCATATTGCCCTTCACCCGCCGTCGACCGGCGGCGTCAGTGAACTCCTTTGCCGGTTTGGTCACCAGCGTATAACCATTATAGGCGAGCCAGTCGGTGAGGGGCTTTAGTGGCGAGTATTCGTCGGTTTCCAATACAGCGGAGTAGTAGTAGGCGCGGATGACATGCGCCTTGCGGCGAAAGAACTCCAGCAGGTTACGGTAGTCGACGTCGAAACCGAGATTGCGCGAAGCGGAGTAAAGATTGGCGCCATCAATGAACAGAGCGATCCGTTCTGTCGGTAGGAAATGCATCGAACTCAACCTCTCGAAGCAGCGGCGTGAACCGAGCGGAATGCGTGCTGACCGGCGAATAGGTGGATACCGGGGCGATCGCGAAGTAAATCATCGCAGTTTCCTGCCGAATTGTGAACTGCCTGTCAAAGATCGTTGCTGATGGTCTTGATTGGCATAGGAGCGAATTTGCCAGGGCCAAATGGCGATTCACCGCTCGATACTGTGCGATGGGCTGCGCTGCAACTGAACGGATTGCTGAACTTGCACCTTCGCGGCTTGTCACGATGGTACAGTACAGGACCGCTTCCTCCATCTGACCAGCCCTTCTACGTCAATGGCGTTGCCCATCTCGCTCCGCCAGCAGGCGCGGTGCAACCGGACCCCGCAGAGTTGCTGCTGCGACTGCAGGGGATCGAGTCGCATGCAGGTCGCGTGAAAGGCGAGCGCAACGCTGCGCGCACACTCGACCTCGACATCATCTCAATGGGAGAAGGTGGACAGAGGGTACGGGCTGCACCGGACCCGATATTGCCACATCCACGCGCACATACTCGCGCATTCGTTCTGGTGCCGCTACTTGAAGTTGCGCCAACCTGGGTGCATCCGGTCTATCGCCGATCCGTGCGCGATATGCTGGCAGGGCTGCCGCATCAGCCCATTGAGCTGATTGACCAGCAGAACGGCTGACGCTCAGCCGCGATGGGCGATCAGGCGGCGTACACAGCGCATGTTGGTGATCGTCGCATCCATGGTCGTCCCGGTTATGCCGCCCCGGAGGTACACCCAGTCGACACTGTCACGGGAGAATTCCCTGATCTCGTCGCCGGTGCCGAATTGCATCTGTCCAGCCACAGTGCCGTCAGTGGCAACCAGTACTGGCAGGGGGGCCACGCGGGGCGGGCTCACCTGGAACGGGTAATAGAAGCGACCGCCGCGGACCTCGAATTGTTCCTGCAGAGCCGGCGCGCCGCATTGGAAATCGACGCCGCTGACCAGCCTGTCCTGACCGATATATACGCCGTCGTATTGCGTGCCAGCCACTGGCGTAGGCGTCGCCATGGCGCACCCGCCAAGGACGAACGGGCACAGCGCGAGCAGGCGCAGCGTGAGCATGGAGCCGAAATGGCGCCGGCGCCTGCGGGGTCAAGCGGGCGCAACAGGCTTGCTTTGCCGGGGTCGCTCGCCTAGATCAGTTGTTCGCCGAAGTTCAGCACCCGGAGCAGAGCGCATGGCGCGCGTCACCGTTGAAGATTGTGTCCAGAAGGTTCCCAACCGCTTCGAGCTCGTGCTGCTCGCCGCCCAGCGCGCGCGCAACCTTAGCCGTGGCGAGGAACTGACCATCGACCGGGACAATGACAAGAACCCCGTCGTCGCCCTGCGCGAGATCGCCGACGAGACGGTCGACCTGACCCGCATCGAGCAGGACTTGGTGAAGTCGCTGTCGCGCGCCCCCGAGCCCGAGCCTGCCGATGAGGAGGTGCTGGACCTGATCCCGACCGACCAGAACATCTTCGGCCTGCAGGACGTTACGGCCGAGGAAGAGGCGGCCAGCCTGCCCGTCGAAGGCGAAGAGATGTCGCCCGAGGATCTCGAAGCGGCCATCGAGGCGGAGCTGGGCGGCCGTCCTCCCCGGTAGGGGGCAATGACATCGGGGGGCGCAGGCAGCGCGATCACGAGGCCAGGCCTTGCCCCGGTCTTCGCGCCTGACGGCCTGGCGCTGGCGGAGGCGCCAACCCGGCGCCTGACCGAGAAGCTGCACGCCTACGACCCTAAGGCTGACACCACCGTGATCGACGCCGCCTATGCGGTGGCCGTGGAGGCGCACGCAACGCAGCGGCGCGACAACGGCGACCCCTATATCACGCACCCGGTCGCGGTTGCCGACATCCTCGCCAACTACCGCCTGGACACCGCCTCGATCGCCACCGGCCTGCTGCACGACGTGATTGAGGACACCCCGGTCAAGCTGCCCGAGATCCAGACCAGGTTCGGCGGCGAGATCGCCGGGCTGGTCGACGGCGTTACCAAGCTGACCCGGCTGGAGCTGCAGTCGGACCGCACCAAGCAGGCGGAGAATTTCCGCAAGCTGGTCCTCGCCATCAGCCGCGATATTCGCGTCCTGCTGGTGAAGCTGGCCGACCGGCTGCACAATATGCGCACCCTGCATTTTGTGCAGGACCAGGAGCGGCGGCGGCGCATCGCGCGCGAGACGATGGAGATCTACGCTCCGCTCGCCGAACGCATCGGCATGGACGCAGTGAAGACCGAACTGCAGACGCTGTCATTCGAGCAGCTTGAGCCCGAGGCCTATTCGACGATCCAGGCGCGGCTGAATTTCCTGCGTGGCCAAGGTGCCGATGTGATCGAGGAGGTGCGCGCCGAGCTCAAGGAGGTCTGCGAGGAGGCCGGTGTCAGGGTGACCGAGGTCGTCGGACGGGAGAAGTCCCCCTACTCGATCTGGGAGAAGATGCACCGCCGCAATGTGGCCTTCGAGCAGCTTTCCGACATCATGGCCTTCCGCATTGTGGTGCCGACCAAGGAGGCCTGCTATGCCGCCTTGGGGGCCGTGCATTCGGCCTATCCGGTCATCGCCGGCCGCTTCAAGGACTACATCTCGACGCCGAAGTCCAACGGCTATCAGAGCCTGCATACTGGTGTCACGCTGCGCGAGCCGCGCAACCAGAAGATCGAGATCCAGATACGCACCGCGGACATGAACGATATTGCCGAGAACGGGGTCGCGGCGCACTGGGTCTATAAGGCACCGGACCAGAAGCCTGACCGCGGCGACCTGCAGCGCTTCCGCTGGGTGCAGGATTTGCTGGAGATCCTGGAGAACTCCGCCGCCCCGGACGACTTTCTCGAGAACACCAAACTCGAACTCTATCAGGATCAAGTTTTCTGCTTCACCCCTAAGGGACAGCTGATCCAGTTGCCGCGTGGCGCGACACCGGTCGACTTTGCCTATGCCGTGCACAGCCAGGTAGGCGACGCCTGCGTCGGCGCGAAGGTCAATGGGCGGCTACTGCCGCTCAGGCATCAATTACAGAACGGCGATCAGGTCGAGATCATGACCGCCCGCGGCGGCACGCCGTCGCCGCAATGGGAGCGGTTTGTCGTCACCGGCAAGGCGCGCGCACGGATCCGCCGCTTCCTCCACCAGCAGCAGCGGCAGCAGCAACTTGACGCGGGGAAGGCGGAACTGGCGAAGGCATTCCGCCAGGCCGGGGTGGACGGTTCCGAGAAGGTACTGGAGCCGGCGCTCAAGACGCTGAAGCTCAGCAGCGTGCAGGACCTCTACGTTGCGGTGGGCAATGGCAATATCGGGCCGAGGGACGTCGTGCACGCGGCTTATCCGGAACTGCGCCAGTCGCCAAGGGCGCCGCGCGTGGTCCCCGCGCCGCCACCACGCGCGGGCCGGCAGGCCCATCGCACCGATTTCGATATGGAGATCACCGGCCTGGTGCCGGGAATGGCGTATCACTTCGCCGGCTGCTGCCATCCGGTGCCGGGGGACGACATCGTCGGCATCGTCACCACCGGCAAGGGTGTCACCATTCACGGGCGCGACTGTCCGACCCTGACTGGCTTCGCAGCGACGCCGGAGCGGTTCATCGAGGTCGATTGGAACTATGCTGCTCTCGGTGGCGCCAAGAGCAACGGCAAGTCATCGCACCACACCGCACGGCTCAGCGTCATCGGCGCCAACGAGCCGGCCGCACTGGCAAACCTGACCAATGCCATCGCCAAGCAGGAAGGGGCGGTTACCAGCCTAAAAATCGTCAACCGCCAATCTGACTTCATCGAGGCGTTGGTGGACGTCGACGTCCGCGACGTGGCGCATCTCTCGAAGGTCATCGCCGGATTGCGCGGCGCTGTCGGCATCAGGGGCGTTGAGCGAGGGTGATTCTCGGTCTGGGCTCCGATATCTGCGATATTCGCCGCATCGAGGCAGCGATTGCCCGTCACGGCCAGCGCTTCGTGGCCCGTGTGTTCACCGAAGCGGAGCGCGCCAAGGCGGCCAGCCGTACCGAGCGGATTCAGGCGGCCACCTACGCCAAGCGCTTCGCCGCCAAGGAGGCGGCCGCCAAGGCGCTCGGCACCGGCTTCCGGCGTGGCGTGTTCTTCTCTGACCTGGGTGTGGTCAACCTGCCCTCCGGTCAACCGACATTGCATATGACGGGGGGAGCTGCGGCACGACTGGCGGCGATCACGCCTCCGGACATGGTCGCCTCGGTCGCCCTGACGATGACGGATGAGTATCCCTACGCCTTCGCCCAGGTGATCATCTCCGCGGAACCTGCACGGTAAGCGAGTCACCCTTCGTTGCGCACAATCACAGCCGCCAATGGTAGTGCTCGGGCGACGGACGGGAGAGTGTTGATGATCGCACTTCGCCGCATGTTGGCGGCGGCGCTGCTGGTCGCGGCCGGCGTCCTTGCCGCTTGCGTGTACGACCCTTACACCGGCGCTTACGTCGCTTGCTGCGGCTACTATGGCTATCCTTACTACGGCTATCCCTATTACCGGTACGCACCGCCGCCGTACTATTATGGGCCGCCAGCCGGACCGTATTACGCGCCGCCACCGGCGAACCAGCCGGGTGCCTATCCAAGTGCGCCACAGTCTGAGCCACCCCCACCGTCGCAGCCGGGCGCCATGAGCTATCCGCATGCAGGCGGAGACGTTCTGGCGCAGCGCTCGCATCCTGAACACGCATCCTGAAGGGGGACTGATCAGGGTCAAAATCGCCCTTCGCCTCGCCTGGGTTGCGCATTGCAAGACGGCAGGCGTGTCGGTAATCTGCCCAATTGATGGGCAAGTGTCTTTGCGATACCACAGTCTCGTGCTCACAACTGCCGCCAATCCGGCTTGGCGATCGCGTGCGGATCGACACGCCCGTGATTCTGGCACCGATGTCCGGCGTGACCGACCTGCCATTCCGACGCCTCGCCAAGCAGCTCGGTGCCGGTATGGTGGTGTCAGAGATGATCGCCTCCTGGGCCATGATTCGCGAAAACCAGAAGACGCTGGCCATGGCGACGGTGGACAGGACGGGCGGCATCAGCGCCTTGCAGCTTGCCGGCTGCGAACCCGCGGCCATGGCCGAGGCGGCGCGCCTTGGGGTGGCGCGGGGCGCGGACCTGATCGACATCAACTTCGGCTGCCCGGTAAAAAAGGTGGCGGTCGGCCAGCAAGCCGGTTCAGCGCTGATGCGCGATGAAGCGACGGCAGCGGCGATACTGTCGGCGACGGTGCGGGCGGTGGCCGTTCCGGTCACACTGAAGATGCGCATGGGCTGGGATCACGCCCATCTGAATGCGCCACGGCTGGCACGGATCGCCCAGGATTGCGGCATCCGCCTGGTGACTGTCCACGGACGGACGCGCCAGCAATTCTACTCCGGCAGCGCTGACTGGGACTTCATTCGACGTGTCAAGGAAGCAGTGGATATCCCCGTTATCGCCAACGGCGATATCGTCACCGAGGAGGACGCTGCCGAGGCGCTGCGCCGATCCGGTGCCGACGGGCTGATGATCGGTCGCGGTTGCTACGGCCGGCCATGGTTCATTGCTCAGGTGGTAAACTTCCTCCGCACCGGCCGGCGCCTATCCGACCCATCGCTGGCACTGCAAAAGGATGTGATGCTGACGCATTACACCTCTATCCTCGAGGCCTTCGGCAGCCATGCCGGGGTCCGGCTCGCCCGCAAGCACGTCTCGTGGTACTCGCGCGGCTTGCCAGGGTCGGCAGAGTTTCGCGCTGCGGTGAACCGGCTTGCGGATGCGGATACGGTGCTGGGGCTGATCGGGCAGTTCTATGATCGGCTTATTGCTCGCGGGGCGAGCCGCGCGATGCCTCGACGCGACGAGATGCTCGCGGAAGCAGCATGATCAACCCGGTCTCCCGCGCCGCGATCGCTCTGCGTGAACGCCGTCGTGCCCCCGACATGGCGCAGATCATGAGCGCAGTGCCCGTACCGGTGGTGCTGCTCGACGTCGACAATCGGTTCCGTTTCGTCAATCACGCCGCTGAACAGTTCCTCGGGATCTCTGCATCCGGTCTATCACAACTTCGCCTGCGAGACCTGATACCGGAGGACAACCCTCTGTTTTTGCTGGTTGATCAGGTGCGTCGCAGCGGCGCGACAGTGTCCGATCATGACATGTCGGTGGACAGTCCGCGGCTGAACAAGCGCGGCATGACAGTTCAGGGCGCCAGCCTCCCGGAGGAGCCGGGCAGCGTCGTTCTGGTGCTGCAGGACGCTTCAGCCGCTCGCGCGTTGGACCGTCAGCTGGCTTTCCGCGGCGCCGCCCGCAGCGTCACCGGCATGGCGGCCGTGTTGGCACACGAGGTAAAGAACCCGCTCTCTGGAATTCGCGGTGCCGCGCAGTTGTTGGAGACCAGTGTCGACACCCAGGATCGCGAATTGGCGGTGCTGATCCGCGACGAGGCGGATCGGATTCGCGCATTGGTCGATCGGATGGAGATCTTCGGCGAGAAACCGATCACCCGGACCGCAGTCAACATCCATCGCGTGCTGGAGCACGTGCGCAAGCTGGCACAGTCGGGCTTCGCCCCGCATGTGCACTTTCAGGAAGTCTATGACCCATCGTTGCCTCCGGTTTGGGGCAACCGCGACCAACTTATCCAGGTGTTCCTCAACCTGGTGAAGAACGCAGCTGAAGCGGTGTCGACAACCGAACAGTCGAACCCGGAGATCACGCTGATGACCGCGTTTCAACACGGTATGCGTCTGGCTGTACCGGGGACCAAGACCCGGCTCGACGTGCCATTGCTGGTCACGATCCGCGATAACGGCCCTGGTATAGCCGAGGATATCCGGCCGCATTTGTTCGAGCCTTTTGTGAGCACCAAGGCCTCGGGCAGCGGATTGGGCCTGGCGCTTGTGGCCAAGATCGTCGGCGACCACGGCGGGCTGATCGAAGTGAACAGCCGTCCCGGCCGCACTGACTTCCGTCTGCATCTGCCTGTTCTGAACGAAGAGGAGGCCGATCAAGGCGCCTGAGGCACCGATGACCCCACCCACCATTTTGATCGCCGACGACGATCGCTCGATCCGTACGGTGCTGACCCAGGCGCTCGGGCGGTCCGGCTATCAAGTCCGCACGACCGGCAACGCTGCAACCTTGTGGCGCTGGGTGGAGGAAGGCGAAGGCGACCTCGTGATCACCGACGTGGTGATGCCGGATGAGAACGGGCTCGACCTGATCCCGCGTATCCGCAAGCTGCGGCCCGACCTGCGCATCGTGGTAATGAGTGCGCAATTCACACTGATGACCGCCGTTAAGGCGACCCAGAGCGGTGCGTTCGAATACCTGCCCAAGCCGTTCGACCTGCAGGAACTGCTCTCCGCCATCGGTCGTGCGTTGGCGGTGCCGGCGTCTCCCGTGGTCGGTGCGCCGGAGCCGCGCGATTCGGACGAACGGCTCCCGCTGATCGGCCGCAGTCCGGCAATGCAGGAGATCTACCGCACCATCGCTCGACTGACGACGGCCGATCTGACGGTGATGATCAATGGCGAATCGGGGACCGGCAAGGAGCTGGTCGCTCGCGCGTTGCACGACTACGGCAAACGGCGTGTCGGCCCGTTCGTTGCCATCAACATGGCAGCGATTCCACGCGAGCTGATCGAGAGCGAGCTGTTCGGTCACGAGCGCGGTGCGTTCACCGGTGCCACCGCGCGGACTCAGGGCCGCTTCGAGCAGGCCAATGGTGGCACGTTGTTCCTCGACGAGATCGGCGACATGCCGCCGGAGGCACAGACCCGCCTGCTGCGGGTGTTGCAGGAGGGTGAGTTCACCTCGGTCGGGGGGCGTCAGCCGATCAAGGCCAATGTGCGCATTATCGCCGCCACGCATCGCGACCTGCGGAGCGCTATCCGCCAGGGGCAGTTCCGCGAGGACCTCTACTATCGGCTGAACGTCGTGCCGCTTCGGCTGCCGCCATTGCGGGAGCGGGTCGAAGATATCCCCCTGTTGGCGCGGCATTTCCTGGAGCGCGCGCAGGCCGATGGGCTGCCGGTGAAGACGCTCGATCAGGGAGCGGTTGACCAGCTCAAGCGCTACGCATGGCCAGGCAATGTGCGCGAACTTGAGAACCTGATGCGCCGTCTCGCCGCGCTCTGCCCGCAGGATACGATCGGCGCGGAGCAGATCGCGAGCGAACTGGTCGAGACCACACCAACTGCACCCGAGGCGCCTGTGGCGACCGGACCGGAGCCGCTCGTGCGGGCGGTTGAACGACACATCCGCGAGTTTCTCGCCGCGCATGACGGTGGAGCGGCTCCATCCGATATCTATGATCGGGTGATTGCGGAAGTGGAGCGGCCGTTGATCAGGCTGACGCTTGCGGCGACGCGCGGCAATCAGATCAAGGCTGCCGCGATGCTGGGTCTCAACCGCAATACGCTGCGCAAGAAGATCCGCGATCTGGAAATTCCCGTGGTGCGAGGGCTGATGTGAATGTCGCGCCGCCACCTGGGTCGTTGAGACCACCGTCGCCTGATGAGCCGCTGCCCGTTGCGGAGGTGTCCCGGGCGCGTACGCTGCTGGGGCGTATCGGCGATATCCTGCTCGGCAAGGTGGCGACCTTGCTCCTGGCTTCGCTCGCCTTGGCGGTCGGGTTCGCGACGTTCATTATTCTCGCAAGCGGCTCGCCACTGGGTCTGAGGCCTGGCGTCAGCGTAGGCCTCGTACTGGCCAACCTGTCAACGATCCTGCTCCTGGTCGCCGTGCTGGCAGGACGGCTTACCCGTGTCTGGGTTGAGCGGCGTCGTGGCTCGGCGGCCTCGCGCCTGCATGTGCGGCTGGTTCTGCTTTTCGGCGGCGTGGCCGTGGCCCCGGCGATCATGGTCGCATGCTTCGCTGTCGCCTTCTTCCATTTCGGCATTCAAGGCTGGTTCAACGATCCGGTGCGTGAGGCGGTTACCGAATCGCTGCAGGTCTCGCGCGGCTATCTGGACGAGCATCGCGACAATATCCGCGCGGTCGCGCTGGAGATGGCCAATGATCTGACACGCGCCGGACAGTTCCTCACAGCGGATCCGTCGGTGTTCGCCGAGATCCTGGCGACCCAGACGACGCTGCGTGGCCTGACCGAGGCAGTGATCTACGATCCACTGACCCGTCAGGTGCTTGCCGCCGCGGGTCTGTTCGCGGGCATGGGTTTCGAACTGCCGCCACAAGCGGTGACGTCGCAGGCGCAGGGCGGTGACGTGGTCGTGCTTGCGGCTGGTGACGGTACGCGTGTGCAGGCAGTGGCGAAGCTCGACTCGACGCCACCGCTGATGCTGATGATCGGACGACCGGTTGATCCGGCGATCCTCGACCACATGAAGCGTACCGAACAAGCGGTGGCAGAATATCAGCGACTGGATGCGAGCCGCTCCTGGCTGCAGGTGGCATTTGCCTGGATCTTCGCGATCGTGGCGTTGATGGTGCTGCTGACCGCGGTGGCGATCGGCCTGGTCCTGGCAAACCAGATTGCACGACCGATCGGGCGCCTGATTCAGGCAGCCGAGAGAGTGCGCAGCGGCGACCTGGGCGTTCGTGTGACCGAGGCGCCGACCGGCGATGAGCTTGCCGGTCTGTCGCGGGCATTCAATCGGATGACCGGTCAGCTTGCGGCACAACGTAGCGAGTTGATGGAAGCCTACAGCCAGATTGACGAGCGCCGGCGGTTCACCGAAACGGTGTTGTCCGGTGTTTCGGCTGGCGTCATTGGTCTCGACGCATCGGGCCGGATCGAACTGCCGAACCGGGCTGCGGATGACCTGCTTGGCTGCGATCTGTTGTCGGAGATTGGACACGAGCTGGCGGATGTCGTGCCGGAGTTTGCGGATCTGCTGCATGAGGCTGCCGCCTCGCCGGAGCGGGCGCGCACCGCAGAAATTCAGATTGGTCCGCCGACCCGTCGGCGCACGTTGCTGGTTCGCATTGGTGCCGATCTATCGGGTGGCCGGACCGACGGATTCGTGGTCACGTTCGACGACATCACCGAATTGCAGTCGGCGCAGCGCAAGGCAGCGTGGGCCGACGTGGCCCGCCGTATCGCGCACGAGATCAAGAATCCGCTGACGCCGATTCAGCTCGCTGCCGAGCGCCTGAAGCGGCGATTCGCGCGCGAGATCACCTCGGATCCAGAGACGTTCACACAGTGCGCCGACACGATCATCCGGCATGTCGGCGACATCGGCCGCATGGTCGATGAGTTCTCCAGCTTTGCACGCATGCCGCAGCCGGTGATCAAGACCGAAGACGCCGGCCGCATCGCTCGCGAAGTGCTCGTGCTGCAAAAGACCGCGCGGCCGCGCATTGCCTGGCATAGTGAGATACCCGAGCGCGGACCGACGGTGGCGTGCGATCGCCGGCTGCTCAGCCAGGCGCTGACCAACCTGCTGCAGAACGCGGCGGATGCGGTGACGATGCGTGAAGCGGCGGGCAGCATCGGTGTCCGGGTCGAGCAGGCCGATGACGATGTTCGCATCATCGTGACCGATGACGGAATCGGGCTGCCGCAGGAAGATCGTGCACGGCTGACTGAACCCTACGTAACACACAAGCCGAAGGGCACCGGATTGGGACTGGCGATCGTCAAGAAGATCATGGAAGACCACGGGGGACGTTTGACACTCGATGACAGACACGACGGTCCCGGTGCGGTCGCGGCGCTGATCCTGCCTGCGAAGGTGTCGGATGGCGTATGACATCCTGATCGTCGACGACGAACCGGACATCAGGATGCTGATCGATGGCATCCTGCGGGATGAGGGCTACGAAACCCGTGGGGCGGGCGATGCCGATGCGGCCGCAGATGCATTCCGCGTGCGGCGGCCATCGCTGGTGATCCTTGATGTCTGGCTGCAGGGCTCACGCATGGACGGGTTGGCGTTGCTGGAACTGTTTCGCAGCGAAGAGCCGCAGGTCCCGGTGGCGATGATCTCCGGTCATGGCACGATCGAGATGGCGGTGCAGGCGATCCAGCAAGGCGCCTACGACTTCATCGAAAAGCCGTTCAAGTCGGATCGCCTGCTTCTGGTGGTTCGCCGCGCATTGGAGGCGGCGGCGCTGGAGCGCGAGAACGCCGAGTTGCGTCTGCGCGTCGGTCCGGAAACGTCGCTCACCGGCGAGAGTGCGGCGATCGGTGGCTTGCGGGCCAGCGTGGAGCGGGTGGCGCCAACCGGCTCGCGCGTATTGATCCAGGGACCGGCAGGCAGTGGCAAGGAGGTGGTTGCACGCATGGTGCACGCGCGCTCGCGTCGCGCCGACGGGCCCTTTGTCGTGCTGAACTGTGCAACGCTGGCATCCGCTCGATTCGAGGAAGAGTTGTTCGGTCTGGAAGCAGGTCCAGATCCTGCGGTGCAACCGCGCCGCGCCGGCGTATTGGAGCGTGCGCATGGTGGCACGCTGCTGCTCGACGAGGTCTCCGACATGCCGTTGGAGACGCAGGGCAAGATCGTGCGAGCCCTACAGGACTCCACCTTCGAACGGCTCGGCGGCTCGTCGCGGGTGAAGGTGGACGTGCGCGTGCTGTCGACTACCAACAAGGACCTGCATAGCGAGATTGCCGCCGGTCGGTTCCGGGAAGACCTCTATTATCGGTTGGCAGTGGTGCCGCTGAAGGTGCCGGCGCTGAGGGAGCGTCGTGAGGATGTGCCGGCCTTGGCGCAGCACTTCATGCTGCGTTCCGCAGAGAACGCAGGGATGCAGCCACGCGAGCTGTCGATTGATACCCTTTCGGCGCTGCAGGCATATGACTGGCCAGGCAACGCCCGGCAGCTGCGCAACCTGATAGACTGGTTGTTGATCATGGCGCCGGGGAGCGCTGCCGATCCGATCCGTGCGGACATGCTGCCACCAGAAATCGGAGCCAATGCCCCGGCGCTGCTGAATATTGATCCGACCGCGGACATCATGGGGCTGCCGCTCAGGGAAGCGCGCGATCTATTCGAGACCCAGTATCTGCAAGCGCAGTTGGTGCGGTTCGGTGGCAATATCAGCCGCACGGCACAATTCGTCGGCATGGAGCGAAGCGCGCTGCACCGGAAGCTCAAGCAGCTGGGGGTCAATTCCGAAGAGAAGGTTGGCAGCTGACGTCGCGCGTCCTGCGCTCAGTAGAGACAGATCACGTGCACGGTGGCGCGTCGAGCGCTGTCCAGTGCGGCATCGCCGAGCGTCGGCGGCACGTCACCGGCGGCACCCTCCCGGTGAAGCATTGCATGCAGCGGCGAGGAGCCCGGGCCGATCACCATACCGGATGCCGGAATAGCCGCTCGCACACTGTGCAGGCGCGTGCTGTCGACCATACCCCGTACGATGCCGACCACCTGACCGTTGCGCGGATCGAGCATCGGGCCGCCGCTGAACCCATGCCCAACGGCGGGGGCAGCCGCCCAGATCACCCGGCGCGGATCGGTCAGTTCGGCTGGCCCTGGCTGGAATTGCAGGTTTTCCAACACCGCCCAGGTCTCGGTCGCCACCAGCGGGCCACCCGACTCAGGATAGCCGAGAACGAACAGCCGTCCGCCGGGGTTAGCGGGCCGCCCGATCGGCAGGATGGCCGGTGGCGTTGCCTGGGAGGCGCGCAGCAGCGCGATGTCCTGCACGGCATCGGCGGCGATGATTTCCGCTGTGGTGGGCGGCACCCAGCGAGAAGCGATGCTGATGCGTGCACACTCTGCGACCACATGGGCGGCGGTGAGAAGGCTGCCGTCCGCGGCGACGAAAAAGCCGGTACCGGCGATCCCGCTGCCGGGCTTGTGCCGTTGCGGCGTGGGACCGGGGTAGACCTTCGGGAGTGCAGCGGCATCCGGCTGCAGGATTTGCGGCGGCGCGACGGGCGGTGGCTGGATTGATTGCACCGCCGGCTGGGCGGGCACATGCTCGCTGGCCATTGGCCCGGGTTGCGCGGCCGCGGGGGAAGCCGCTGGGGCCGCCACGGCGGCAGGCGGCTGAACCAGGTCGTCGCCCGCAGCGATGGCGACGTAGAGTGCTTCGCCGCCGATGACGCAGCCGAGCGCGAGGCCAAAGAGATTGGCGATCCAAGGCGACATGTCGACAAGATCGCCGAGAACCCTTGCCCAGATGTTGCAAACTGCCGTGAAGCGTGCCGACCTGATATTGTCTCTTCGGTGATTCGGACTGGAGGTTGCGATGGACGCCTTGCCGGACCAGGGATTTTCGCTCGGCCGCTCGGAGCGGCGACGGATTCGCTCCGGCGGATTCACTGGCCCGACCTCAGGCCTGGCCCCAGGGAATGTGCAGGCCAACCTGGTGGTTCTGCCGCACGCGTTGGCCAACGATTTTTTGCGCTTTGCCCAGGCAAATCCGAAGCCGTGCCCAGTGCTGGCGGTCTCGGAACCTGGTGATCCGACATTTCCGATGCTCGCACGTGATCTCGATATCCGCACCGACCTGCCACGCTATCGCGTGTGGCGAAACGGCGAGCTTGCCGAAGAACCGACAGAGGTAAAGCACGTGTGGCGCGAGGACCTGGTCAGTTTCGCAATCGGTTGTTCGTTCTCATTCGAGGAGGCATTGATCGAGGATGGGATCGAGGTTCGTCATATTGCTTGCGGCCGCAACGTGCCGATGTACCGAACCTCGATTCCGTGCGTTTCGGCTGGGGTGTTCCACGGGCCTCTGGTCGTCTCCATGCGCCCGCTGAAGCCGGCTGATGCGATACGCGCGGTGCAGATCACATCGCGATTTCCTTCGGTGCATGGCGCACCCGTGCACCTGGGCATGCCGGAAATGATCGGGATCAACAATATCGACAAGCCGGACTACGGGGACGCCGTGCCGATCGGGCCGGATGAGCTGCCAGTGTTCTGGGCTTGCGGCGTCACACCGCAGGCGGCGGTGGCGGCGGTGAAGCCAGAATTCTGTATCACCCATGCTCCTGGATCGATGCTGATCACCGATCTGCGCAACACAAGACTGGCGGCGCTTTGACGACGCCTGCGCGTCTGGCGGTCGATCGCATCGAGGCGCTGATCCAGCAGGAAGTCGGGCGCAACATCGCCGGGCTGTTCGACGCTGCGCGAGGCGGATTGTGGACCGCGGCATCGGCATTGGCTTCGGCACCGCGTCTTTCTGTCGGGCTCATCACCGGCTTTTATGTTCCTCTCGGCGCCCCACCCGCGGCGGAGACCGACGGACCGGTTGGCGCCGCGATGCTTGCTGCAGCATTGCGACAGATCGGCGCCGCGTGTCGGCTTGCCACGGACGAACCATGCCGAGCGACCTGCGCAGCGGCTTTGCAAGGCAGCGACGTGCCGATCGATGTCGTGCCCCTCGGCGGGCGGGTCGAAAAGACAATCGCTCATTGGTGCGGCTTTGGCGTGACGCATGCGATTGCGATTGAGCGCTGCGGGCGCAGCGCGGACGGTGCACCCCGCAACATGCGCGGCGAGGATATCAGTGCTTTCACCCTGCCGCTGGATGGTCTGTTCCTGGCGCCGTGGTGGCGGAAAATCGCAGTCGGCGACGGCGGCAACGAAATAGGCATGGGCTCGCTGCCTGCATCCCTGATCGGGGCGGATATCGCCCATGGCGCGGCAATCGCCTGCGCCACGCCCTCCGAACACCTGATTGTTGCCGGAGTGTCGAACTGGGGCGCCTACGCGTTGATTGGCGCATTGGCCGTGTTGCGGCGGGACTGGCGAGGGACTTTGATAAGTTGCCTGGATCCAGGCCGCGACGCCGCCATCCTGCGCGCGTGCGTGAATGACGGGCCGGCGGTGGATGGCGTGACGCGTCAGCGCACGCTCACCGTGGACAACCTGCCGATCGAGGTGCACCGGGAAAAGCTGCAAGCGATTCGGGCTGTGGTGGAGGCGTATGCAGCGACGTGAGTTCGTTTGCGAGGCTTATCGCTTTGCACCGGAGAACGGCACCCTCTCACTGCACTATGCGTTCAGCACCGGCGAGCGATTTGAGGAGCGCCTTGCGTTTCCCGCCGGCGTAGAGCTGAGCGAGAGCTTGGACAGAGTATTCCGGCTGCTGCTGCTGGCGTGCGGGGTCAGTTACTACAAGGCTTTTGTGCCAGACAGAATCCGCTGCTCGGCGTTCCCGTTGGATGTGGTTACGGCGCGGTTCTTCACTGATTTCTACATCAAGGGACTGGGCGAGTTTGCCTGGCGCAACGGCATCGATCTCGCCAGGCTCGAGTTCGTGCCGGATACGGTGCCGCCGGCTTCGCCGCTGAGGCTGGAGCTGCCGCGGCTGACCTGCGTGCCGGTGGGTGGCGGCAAGGATTCTATTGTAACGATAGAATGCCTGAAGCAGGCAGACGAACCACTGGTGCTTTTCTCGCTGGGAAATGCCGCGCCGATCGAGGCAACGATCGCTCAGGCAGGATTGCCGGCGTTTCGCGTCACGCGGCGACTGGATCCGGCGCTTTTCGCGCTGAACGAGGCAGGTGCGCTGAATGGTCACGTGCCGATCACCGGCATTCTCAGCATCATCGTGCTCGCCTGCGCGATCATGCGCGGCTTCGACACCATCGCCATGTCGAACGAGCACTCGGCCAGCGCGCCGAATATTGCCGACGTGAACCACCAGTACAGCAAGTCGTTCGAATTCGAGCAGTCGTTCAGCCGTCTGCTGGACCAGCATGTGCTGCAAGGTGTGCGGTATTTCTCGCTGCTGCGGCCATTGTCCGAGGTCGCTATCGCCCGACGCTTCGCTCGCCACCCCGAGTATCTGCCGGTCTTCCGCAGTTGCAATACGGCGTTCCGCCAGGTGGTGGAGCGGCGCGGCAGCAGCTGGTGCTGTGACTGCCCAAAGTGCCGGTTCGTATTTCTCGCATTGGCGCCGTTCGTCGAGCACCAGCGCCTGATCGACACGTTCGGCCGCAACATGCTGGATGATGCAAACCAGATCGACGGCTTCGCCGAACTGTGCGGATTGCTGGGGCACAAGCCGTTCGAGTGCGTCGGCGAGATCGAGGAGAGTGTCGCGGTGATGACGCACGTGGCAGGCCTGGAGGTGTGGCGTGACGCTGCGGTCGTGCGCGCCCTGTCACCGCGACTGCCGCGCGGGGATTTCGATGCGTTGTTCACCATGCGTGCACCGCATCAGGTGCCGCAGCGATATCTGGCGATGCTCGATGCATGTAGCTGAGCTGCGTGGGCAGCGTATCGCGATCTGGGGCTACGCTCGCGAGGGCCGAGCTGCGCTGCGTTTTCTGCGGGAACGCGATCCGGCGCTGGATATCACTGTGTTGGACGATGAGGATGCAGTCGACGCTCAGGCACCGCTGATCAGCGGCCGCGCGGCAATCGCCAAGGCAATCGCTGGCTTCGATGTGGTGGTGAAGTCACCGGGGATCAGCCTCTACGACCCGTTGGTGTTGCGGGCGAAGGGCCGAGGCGTACGGTTCACCTCGCTGCTCAATCTATGGTTCGCTGAACCCGTGTCATGTCGCACGATCTGTGTCACCGGGACCAAAGGGAAAAGCACCACGACGGCACTGATCGCGCATATGCTGCATGGCGTAGGTCTGCACGCAATGGCAGCGGGCAATATCGGCGTGCCGGTGACCGAGTTGCCGCGAGACGGGTTGGATGCGGCGGTGATCGAGGTGTCCAGCTATCAGGCAGCGGATTTTGCCGGACAGTGCGATATCGCCGTGCTGACGTCGTTGTTTCAGGAACATCTCGACTGGCACGGCGGCATCATGGCGTATCGGCGCGACAAGCTGAACCTGTTGCGGCGTTCGCGGCGTACGTTGATCAGCCGTGATGCACTTGGCACGGCTGGCGAAGTGCTGAATCTGAATAGCCTGCCACATACGACGTTCGCAGCGGGACCAACTTTGTGCGTGAACAACCGTTATCTCGCCCGACCGCACAACCTGGCCAATGTCGCGGCCGCGCTGGCGGTTATGCAGGAGCTTGGTATTGACCAGTCCACCGCGTTGCGCGCCGCGGAGGATTTTCCGCCTTTGCCGCACCGCCAGCAGGAAATCGGCGAGATCGGCGGTGTGCTGTATGTGGACGACAGCATCTCGACCACGCCGGAAGCGACGATCGCCGCGTTGGATGTGTATCGCGACCGTCCGGTCACGGTGATCGTCGGCGGCCACGACCGTGGCATCGATTACACTCTGCTGATCGAGCGGCTGCGCGCATCGCCACGGCCCGGTCTCGTGCTGATGGACGCGAGTGGCAGGCGCATCGGCAAACTGCTTGGTTCGGGCACGCCGGTAGAGACGATGGACGACGCAGTGGGAGAAGCCCGGCGAATTACGCCAGCCGGCGGTGTCATCCTGCTGTCTCCGGCGGCGCCGAGTTACGGGAGGTACCGCAACTTCGTCGAACGCGGCGAGGATTTCGCGCGCTGTGTCGGGAGATAGACTTGGCCTGGCGAGCAGAGCGCGGGGGCCGGTCCACGGCAAGATCGCTGCGTTTGCGCCTAAAACAGCCGCCGCGTCGCGATACGTGCACCTTCCGCCATCGCCGCCAGCTTCGCCCACACCACGTCGTCCGCCACACGTCCGCGCCCTGCGGACGTATCGAAGCCGCAGTCAGTGCCGGCCAGCACGCGCCGGGGATCGCCGACCGCGCGTGCCACCTGCTCGATGCGGTCGGCCACTACTTCCGGATGCTCGACGAAGTTGGTCAATGGGTCGATCACGCCTGCGACGATCACTTGGTCCTCGCCCAGCGGCAGATCCTGCAGGCAGCGATACTCATGCGCGTGGCGCGGATTGGCGAATGGTAGAACGAACCCACCCACCTTTGCCTGCTGGATCGCCGGCAGCACTTCGGGCAACGCAACGTCGCAGTCGTGCGGTCCTTCGTAGTTGCCCCAGCAGGCATGCAGCCGCACCATCTCGCGTGGCACGTTGACCAACGCATCATTGATCGTCGCCACCACACGCTCGACGAAACCGACGAAGTCGGCCAGCGGCCGATCCTGGTAAGAGATGTGCCGCTCCATCGCCAGGTCTGGCGCATCGATCTGCAACACGAAGCCGTGCTGCACGATAGTTTCGTATTCCACCTGCAGCGCACGGCCCACCGCGGCGAGATAGGTCTCGTCACTATCATACCAGCGATTGCGCATCGCAGCAGCGATGATGCCAGGCGACGGCGCGGTCACAAATCCTTCGGCATACCGGCCCTTGACCGCATCCAGCGCGCTCTGAAAGTCGGCGCACTCCGTCGCAACCGCGGAGCGGTCCAAATAGCGCACTTCGCCGATCGCCTCCGGCACACCGCCCAGATTGCTGATCGATTCGTTGACAGCGTCATGGGCTGTCTTCCAGGCCATGAACTCCGGGTAGCGCATGGCATCGGCAAACACACGACGGGTCCAGCCGCCGCCGAAGCCGCTCATGCGATGACGGACATAGAGGAAGAACGCCTCGCGCTGCTGTTCGCCGTTGTTCGGCACGTCGACGCCCGCGCTGATCTGCCTTGCCACGATATCGCGCACCGCCTGCTTGCCGACCCCCTCCAGTTCCGCGGTGTCGATCGTCTCCCCGCGCGAACGGCGCACATAGAGTTGGGTAAGTGCCGGCGGGCGGGGCAGGCTGCCAGTGTGGGTGGTCAGTATCCGGTCCTGGCTACGGAGCATTTTGCGCGTCCTTCAATGCGTCATCGCCTGCTCGAAGACGCCGGCATAGCCAAACAGCCCAACCGCGCCGCCGGTGTGCAGGAACACCACCGTCTCACCGCGCCGAAACTCGCCCTTGCGGATGAGGTCGATCAGCCCGGCCATCGCCTTGCCGGAATACACCGGGTCGAGCAGCACGCCCTCAAGCCGTGCAAGCATTAGCACTGCCTCGGTCATGCCCGGGGTCGGCTGGCCATAGCCTGGCCCGACGTAGTCGCAATTCGCGACCACCGCTGCGCGGGAGACGCCGCCGCGCGCTCCGACATAATCGGCCGTCTCTTCGGCGAGGCGATGGACGTTGGTCTCCTGGCGATCCTTCGGCGCTCTGACACCAATTCCCAGCACCGGAATGCCCGCGTTGCTCCCCTCCAGCCCTACCACAAGGCCCGCCTGCGTCCCGGCACTGCCAGTTGCAGTGACCACGCGACCGATTTGTAGTCCCATCTCGTCGGCCTGTTGCAGCAGTTCCTGCGCACAGGACACGTAGCCAAGCGCTCCAACGCGATTGGAACCGCCGCCAGGGATGACATAGGTCTTTTCGCCAGCCGAACTCATCGCCGTGCCTTTGGCTTCGGCTTCCGCATTCATGTCGAGGCCGCTCGGGCGGTACTCGATGGCGCAGTCGAACAGCCGATCGAGCAGCACATTGCCACTGTTCAGGTAATCCCGGTCGTTGGTCTCGATCCGGTGCTCCAGCAGCGCGGTGCATTTCATGCCGAGGCGTCGGGCCACTGCGGCAGTCTGGCGCACGTGGTTGGATTGCACCGCCCCTTGCGTCACCAGATGGGTCGCCCCCTGCGCCTGCGCCTCGCCGACCAGCCATTCCAGCTTGCGCACCTTGTTGCCGCCGGTCGCCACCACCGTGCAGTCATCACGCTTGATCCATATGTCTGGGCCGCCGAGGTGACGGGTCAGGTTGGTGAGCTTTTCCAGGGGCGTCGGCGCCGGAAACAGCCGGACGCGGGGGAAGCGGGCGAGGTGCATGAAATCTCCTCCCAACGGCGCGGGATGGCTGTAATGTCCCGCATCCTGCCGCGTCCTACAATGCGGAAGGGTTGTCGTGACAAAGCGTTGTGACCACCCAGATTTGTCTGGTCTGACTATGGAGAGAGTGATGCGTATCCTGCGACGCCGCGGCTGGGAACTGCCGGAGCGGATGGCTACGCCGGAAGTGTTTGTGCTGGGGCGGCGCACCGCGCTCGCCGGAGCCGGCTCGATCGCACTGGCGGGGGGCGCCCACGCAGACGCACAGCGTAACGCGAAATATGCGCCTGGCCGCGCAATCACGGACGAAAAATACGCGACGACCTACAACAACTATTACGAGTTCGACGAAGGCAAGGATCTCTGGCGGGCTGCACAGGCGCTGAAGCAGCGCCCCTGGTCGATCAGCCTGGAGGGGATGGTCAAGCAGCCGCGAACGCTGGACATCGACGACCTGATGAAGCAGGTGCAGCTCGAGGAGCGGGTGTATCGCCACCGCTGTGTCGAGGCCTGGGCGATGACGGTGCCATGGACCGGCTTCCCGCTCAGTCAATTGCTGTCGATTGCCGAGCCGCTCGGGTCGGCGAAATACGTGGTGTTTGAGACGGCGCAGGACCCAAAGATGCCAGGCCTGTCGTCACCATTTTATCCGTGGCCATATATCGAGGGGCTGGCGATCGACGAGGCGGCCAACGACCTGGCATTCATCTCCACCGGGATGTATGGGAAGGCGCTGCCACCGCAGGATGGCGGCCCGATCCGCCTGACGGTTCCCTGGAAATATGGCTTCAAGTCGGGCAAGGCATCGGTGAAGATCAGTTTCACCGACAAACGGCCGGTTAATTTCTGGCAAGCACTCCAGCCCTCGGAGTATGGCTTCTGGGCCAATGTAAATCCGGATGTTGCGCACCCCCGCTGGAGCCAGGCGCGCGAGCGACTGCTGGGCAGCAATGAAATGGTGCCAACGCAGATCTACAACGGCTATGGTGAGTTCGTCGCATCACTTTACACTGACCGGAAAAGCGAGAAACTGTTCATGTGATTGCGCAACGTGCCCTTGCCGTCGTGTCGGCCGCACTGCTGGTCGGAGCTGTCGCCCTGGCGATGCTCGGCCCGCCACAGGTGCCTCTTGGGCAGCTGCTGTTCATGGTCGACCACGACCTGATGGAAGCGGTGCATCGCTTTGTCGGTAGCCACCTCGCTGCATGGCTGTGGGACTACTTGATGGTGCCCGTGCTGGTGCGACCAGCCTGGCTGGTGCCGGCAGCGATCGGCTTGATCTGCGGTGGGACGTCGCTGTCCTTGTCGACACGTAAGTCGGCGCATCGGTCGCATCGTCGCAGTTGACCGAGTGCCGCGTACTCGGTGTTGGCGTGCTGCTGCTGGCGACGGTCGCAGGGTGCGCCGTTCAGCCCAATAAGCCTGATCCGACTACGGCATTCGTCTCCGTCACATCGCAGCCGGGCAATGTCGGCGACGCGAAGATTGCGGCGCTGGCGTATCATGACGATGGCTCATACGACCGCGATCTGGCGACGGTCGCAGACAAGGCGGCCGAGTGGGTGCGCGAGAGGGGCGCCGCGGCGGTGAAGCCGGCACTGGTGCTCGACATCGATGAGACGTCACTGTCCAACTGGGAGGTGCTGAGACGCGACGATTTCGGTCGACCCGTGCCCGGTCCGTGCGCGCCCGGGCTGGACACCCCTTGTGGCTGGGCTGCATGGGATTTGCTCGGACGCGATCCAGCGATCGTGCCGACTCTGCGGCTGTTCAACCTCGCCCGGTCGCTCAATGTAGCGGTGTTCTTCATCACCGGGCGGCCAGAGAGCCAGCGCGCAGCGACCGAGCGCAATCTCGGGGCCGTAGGCTTCGGTGGTTATGCCCGGGCCTACTTCGTTCCGGATGGGTCGCACTTCGCAACAGCGGCCGACTTCAAGGCGCCGATCCGAGACCAGATCGAACGTATGGGCTACACCATCATCGCCAACGTTGGCGACCAGCCATCCGACCTGCTCGGTGGCCACGCGGAGCGGATGTTCCTGTTGCCCGACCCGTTCTATCGCGTGCCCTAACGACTCATCCGACGAGCCTGCGCGCGATCGCAATGACGCGGTGCGCCTCACTCCATAGATTGTAGTCGGCGAGGGCCTCGAGCGGCGCCCAGGCAGCCTCGGTAACATCGGTAGCGGCGACCGGCTCTCCACCGGCCCAGCGCGTGGCAAAATCGATGATCGTGTAATGGAAGCGAACTCTGCCGGTTTCGTCGCGGCGAATGTTGTCCACCGTCGCGGCAAAATGCAGATCACCGGCTTCAAGGCCGGTTTCCTCCAACAGCTCGCGCCGAGCCGCTTGCTCCGTTGTCTCGCCGAGTTCCTGCGCGCCACCCGGCAATGTCCATGTGCCGACATTGGGTGGCTTGCCACGGCGGACGAGCAGCACGCTATCGTCCCTGATGACCACGACCCCAATCCCGACAATGGGCCGGTTCGGATATTCGCGGTCGCTCATATGTGGCCGCTCATACGGGGTCCTGCCGGAGACGACGGACCGCGGTGAACACGCTCGGTATGTACCCAGGCGGCTTGGATCCTGCGATCTTTGCATCGAGGTAATCGAACAGCGACGGAAGCCATATCCTGAGATCTCGCTCTGTGCAGGGGATGCTACTCCAACCCCGTTTCCACGAGATCGTCGATAAGTATGCTTCCAGTCAAGCTCTCACGATAAGGCTCGTTGAGAGTGTTCAGAAGCTCTTGTCGGGCCTGCGAGCGGTGTTGCTGACAGTCGATGCACTCCAGCGGGGACCTGCTCGACACATGTTGTGCGCAGCCGAGCGGTGACTTTCCCGCACCCCGACCACCGGAATCGGCGAGCGGGCCATCCGCTGGGCCACGAAAAGTCACATGAAGCCGGCCAACCCATTCAAAGCCGGCCGATCCACTCAGGCCTCGGGACAAGGTTGCCGTCTCATGACATATTTCAGTGCGCACTGTTCGGCTTCGGTTCGACATCGAAGTCCTGAGCCGATAGTGCAATCCACCGCTGGTGCAGAAAATCTTTGGTGACGAGAACACGACCTTGAAGCTCGAACTTCAGATTTGCGTACTCGAACCGCCGAATGATCATGAATGCCCGGAAGTAGTCGGAGTCTACGGCCGCAGCACCAACCTCTATACTGCCCTTGACAGTGGTCCGCCACGACGGATCGTTGTCAACGACGAAATTCCAACCCATCGGCAGATGGTCAAGCTGGTAAATTCCACCCGCCGCAACGGTAATTTCAAATGCTACGATTCGTTCGCCGGCCTGAGCCGGTAGGTGAGCCAATGTGACGGTCAACAGGTCACGTTCCTCGGCAGATGCAGGCATTGCGCTGACAACTCCAAAGAGCAGTACAGCGATAGTCAGAAAGGGACGGAGAATCATTGTTCGACGGTGACGGTTACGGCCACGCGATCAAAGCTTAGGCCGGTGAGCGCCTGCATCGCAGCAGGTGTAAGGTCAACTACGATGTGTGGGTCTGGCTGATATGGCAGTACGGCACGTCCGTCTGTTCCCCGCAAGAACGGTCCCGTATCGTTGATGGTGATCACGACCGAGCGGTTCGGGTCGCTTCGCAAGCGCACTGTGACCGAGGTCCCGAGCGGCACTCGGCCGGGAAACATGGCCCCGGTCATGGCAGCAGGATCAAACGGCGCTCCACTTGCGGTCTTGTTTCCGACTAGATTGTAGGACGTGGCGTCGCCTTCGAACGTTCGGTTCGCAGCCTTGTCGGAAGCGGGCTGAATGCTTCGGCCATCTGAGTCCAAGGCCGCAGGCGACGGGGGGCTGGGCGGGGTCGGCGAACCTGCCACGTTGATCCGATCAGCGGATATCGGGACAATCCCATCCGATGGCTTAACCCCGAGGGCGCGGACAGCGGCACCGATCGCGTCACGAGACGCGTCGAGATGCGGCGTCGGCACGGCCGCGCTGAAGTTGGCCTGCGCGCTTCTTACCCCTCGCCTGGCCGCTGAGCCGCCAGAGGATCCATTGCCGCCGATGGGTCTGGTGGGTGGTGCCCAGGGTCCGGCTGCGCTGGCGAACGGAGAACCAGACCATCGCCGGCCGTCCCGTGCATTGTCCTCCTGCGCACGCGTTTCGTCCGTGCGTGATGGGTCGGACAAACGCGCCGTGCGTGACGGCGACATCCGCGACGGATTCCGCCGGCTCGTGACTGCTGGCATATTGCGGTCGTCGCTGTCGGGAATGAACACGGCCTGGCCGATGTGCTCGTAAGGATAGCCTGGCAGCGCCGCACCCTCTGGCACCCAGACAGCCCGGATCATCACCGGGTGGGGGCCGACAGCCTGGATGATGTCGGCTGTGGAAACGTCCGCTCCGTCCGGCACGAACACCGCGCGGAGTTTCAGTGTGTTGTGGCCGAAGGGGAGATTGGGATCGTCGGACAATGGGCTGTTCAATTTGTTAATGCGTCGGTTAAATGGGCTAACTGAATCGCGCGGAAATGGCAACCTTTTAGCGCGTCATCGGCCTGGCCGGAGGGTGCAGCATCAATGCCGCCGGTCCGTCACACCGGGCTTGGTCCCGGCCTGATCAGGCCGTCATTGCTTCGGTGGTTCGGCCGGCGGAGTGGTCTTTTCGGGACCTGTTGCCGCACCTGGAGCGGGAGGCGGCGCCTTCAGGTCATCGAGCGACGGGACGAGTGCCTTCTCCTTCCAGGAACCGAGCTGATAGGTCCAGCCGGCCAGGCGCGCGTTCAACTTGTCTGCCTCGCCCTTGCTCTTGTCGTCGCCGGTCACGGAGAAGCGCGCCCAGATGTCCTTGTCGCCCTTGAACACGGTGGCGGTCACCGCCATGCCGTCGCTGGTGGTGTAGACGGACTGCCCGATCTTGTCGCCCACCGGCTGCTTGTCGGTCTGCACGTCCTGGAAGGTGAGCAGCTCCAAGGCGCGATCCACATCGTCCACCTTGTAGTCGTCCAGCGGCGGGTGATCGGCAGGTTCCTTCACGACCAGCTTCTGGCCGTCGCGCGCAAAGTCTAGCTTCTGTTCACCGCGTTGCACGTCCACCGACGCTATGCGTGCGTGGTCGATGTTCATGATGTCGCGCTGGAGCCAGAGCTGCGGGTCAGCGTCAACCTGCAGGCTGCCTTCGGCCAGCCATGTCTGGTTGTCCGCGGGCTGCCGAACATAGACCTGTTCAGGCACGTTCCCCTGCGTCCGAACGCGGCGATGGCCTACGATCAGGGCCACGATCGGCTTGCCAGAGGCGTCGAGCACACTCAACAGATTGGAGGTTGCCGTCTTCTCCTTGGGATCCTCCAGCCCGAGGCGGCTGAACTGCGCAGGGTCCGCGGTGCGCGGTTCGACCAGGCGCAGTTCAGTGAGCGCCGTCAGCATGCCGCGGAGCTTACTCGGCTGCACCGGATAGCCGCCGCGATCAGCCAAGCCCCAGGTATCGTCATGTTTCGTAATCGCGGTCGTGTTGTCCTGGTGCAGGATCTCGATCCGTGCCGCGTCCTGCAGTTTCGGAGCCAGGTCAGGGAACATGAGTTTGCCGCCGCTGAACGTTCGCTGCTCGCGGGGCTCTTCGCTCGTGCCGAAATACCAACCACCGGTCACGGCGAGGACGCCGATGATGACGAGGGCGATGAGGGTGCGAGGTCTCATGAACGATCCCCCCTCAGCCCAACCCCCTCCCGCAAGGGGAGGGACGACGGGGCGCTATTTCCCATCATGTCCGAGCCCTCGCGCGGCGGCGGCTGCGGGCCACTCCGAGGACGATCGCAACAATTGCCACCAACACCGGCACCAGCACGATGTTGAACACGCGCAATTCGGTTTCCAATCGCGAAATGTCGCGGTTGAGATCGTATTGCACCGCGCGCAGCTGCTGGCGCGTGTCAACGATATCCTTGCGCGCAGCATCGATCGCTGCCCGTTGCTCTGGTGTGATCACCGCCGCTGCAGTCGTCTGTTCATTGCCACTCGAACCCTGTCGCAGCGTGCGCAACTGCTTTTCCGTATCGTCCAGGTGCCTTTGCAACGCCTGCTGGGTCTGACGGAACTTTGCTTCCGCCTCGCTCTGCATCGCGTTCACCAGCACAAACGGATGATTGCTGTCGCCACGCGAGCGCAGACCGATCAGCGCATCGCCGCCAGCCAGCGTGCCCACCAGATTGGCGACGAACGGCCCGTTGTCGCTGAACGGCATCGCCGTCTGCTGGCCGAAGAAGTCGGAAATCCGTACCCAGAAGCGATCCGCCAGGATGTCGCTGTCGGCCACCACCACGAGGTTCGCAGGGCCGTCGGTCTGCGCCTTGTGCTCGGGGAAGTTCTCCGGTCGCTTTTGATCCTTTGCCAGTTCAGGCTGTCCGGTGAACGCTGATTTCAGCACGCCGTGCACGCGTGCAGCGATCAGCCGCTGGCCGCCCTCTGGCTTGAAGTTCGCCAGCACCTTGGCGGGATCCGGTGTCCTCACCTGCTCGACCGAGATGTCTCCCGAGCGTGGACTGCTGCGCAGCAGCGGAGTGAACTCGATGGCCGCGTCCGGCGCCTTGCTGATCGATCCTGACGAGGCGACCGTGACCTGCTGCAGGTCGGCAGTGGCCGGATCGTCGTGGTTGACGCCGTCGCGGATGTTGAACCAGGCGACATAGTTCACCGCCTGCACCCGGTCCTCGCCGGCTCGCACCCGCCAGGCACCGGTGAGGTCACCGACCACCTTGCCTGGGTCGAACTGGATGCCCCAGGCGTCGAACAGCTTCTTCAGGTTCGAGCTGGCATCGGTCGGCGGTGCACCACCCGCGGTCGGTGACGAGGCCATCGCCTCGCTCCAGGGATCGACCATCACCATCAGGCGACCACCACGCATCACAAACTGGTCGATCGCGTACTGCGTCGCCTCCGACAGGTTCTGTGCCTCGGCGACCAGCAGTACCTGGATATCGGGATCGATCACCTGAGCGTCGGTGCTGACCGTCTTCACCTGATTGGTCTGCCGCAGCTGCATGATCGAGGCGTAGGGCTGTCCACCCTGAACCTGCTGTCCGCGCATCGCCATCATCATCATGCGCGGATCGCCATCGACCGGCAGCGATGACATCACGCCCACAACCGGCCGCTTCGGGTTGGACAGATCGTAGATCAGCTTGGTCAGGTCGTATTCCAGGAAGCGCTCGCGCTCCGGCTGGAAGAACGCGATGGCGCGTTCATCATCTTCCTGATTGCTGCCGGCGAGACCGAAATAGACCTGCGTTCCCCCCTGATCGACCGGCACGCCTTGCAGCCCGTAGGAGAGCGCACGATCCTCGGTGTCGCTGAATGGCTCGGGATCGTAGAATTGCAGGCGTATCTTGCCGCCGGAGACCGCAGCATACTGGTTCAGCATCTCGCGCACATGGTCAGCGTAGGCGCCGTAAACCGGCACCGTGGCGCCCAGCTTGCGAGAGTAGAACAATCGGAGGGTGATCGGCTCCTTCAAGCCCTGCAGAATCTGCCTTGTGCCTTTGGACAGCGTGTAGATGCGGTTCTGCGTCAGGTCGACATGCACATTCGCCAGCCGAGCATCGGCGAACATGTTGATGCCGATCACGATCGCGAACACCGCCACCACACCGACAATGGAGAACCAGATGCGTCGGCGCATGGCTCAGTCTGCCTTCCGCTGTTCGATCAAAACGGCGTTGAGGAACAGCCAGAAGCCGATGAAGCTGGCAAAGAAGATCAGGTCGCGCACGCTGACGATGCCGCGGGTGAAGTCCTGATAGCGGTCGATCACAGCGATGCGGCGTGCGATCTCGGCAAGCACCGGTGTGTTGCGTGACAGGAAGTCGGTGACCACAGGATAGGACGCGACAGCGAACACGAAACACACGGCAACGGCGAGGACGAAGGCGATGACCTGATTCTTGGTCAGCGCCGACATAGCCGCGCCGACGGAGAGAAATGCGCCGGCGACCAGCAGCGAACCGACATAACCCGAGGCGATGACACCGTTGTCGGGGTTGCCCAGGATGTTGACGGTGATGACGAAGGGGAAGGTCAGCACCAGCGCGATGGCGCAGAACACCCAGGCCGCCAGGAACTTCCCCAACACCGCCTGGGTTTGCGTGATCGGAAGCGTCAGCAGCAATTCGATTGTGCCAAGCCTGCGCTCCTCGGCCCACAGCCGCATGGTGATGGCTGGAACCAGCAGCAGGAACACCCACGGAATGAAAGTGAAGAATGGATTGAGGTCCGCCTGGCCGCGGTCGAAGAAGCCGCCCAGGTTGAAGGTCAGCGCACCTTGCAGCACCAGGAAGATCACGATGAACACACAGGCAACCGGGGTTGCGAAGTAGCCGGCGAGTTCACGTCCCGCGATGATGAACACGTTGCGCATGCTCAGGCCGGTTCCACGGTCAACTGGCGGAACACGTCATCGAGCTTGCCGGAGGGATGTCGCCCCTGCAGCTCCGCCGGTGTGGCGTCCGCTACGACCTGTCCGGATGCGATGATGATCGCCCGCGTGCACACTGCATCGACCTCTTCCAGAATATGCGTCGATATGACGATCGCCTTTTCCGCCGCCATCTGCCCGATCAGAGTGCGGACCTCGTGCTTCTGATTGGGATCCAGGCCATCGGTTGGCTCGTCCAGGACCAGGACCGGCGGGTCGTGCAGCAGCGCCTGAGCCAGCCCGACGCGGCGTTTGAAGCCCTTCGACAGCGTTTCGACAGGCTGTAGCAGAACGCTGTCCAGCCGCGTCAGCCCGACCGCGCGCTCGACCCGCTGCACCAGGTCGCGCCCGGTGAACCCACGTACCTTGGCGCAGAAGGTGAGGAAGGCGGTGACGGTCATTTCAGGATAGGTCGGCGCACCCTCCGGCAAGAAACCGAGCACGCGCCGCGCTGCTACCCCATCTGTCTGCACGTCGTGCCCGCAGATGCGAGCGGTTCCGGCAGTCGGGATCATGAATCCGGCCAACATCCGCATGGTGGTCGATTTTCCGGCGCCGTTCGGGCCGAGGAAGCCCAGAACCTCGCCACGTGCGAGATTGAAGCTGACGTGGTTGACCGCGGTGAAGCTGCCGAAGCGCTTGGTAAGGCCGTTGATCTCGATCAGCACAGGTTGTTCTGCCATGCTTGCCGGCATTTCCGCGTTCCCCCCTCGGCCGGCGGAATAGCGGAATTTCGAGGCAATGCAAGTCGAAGTGGTGCGGATGACAAAGCCTTAACAGGCCGGTATGGTGCGTCGCAACAAGAGCAGACGGAAAGGACGCGACATGCCTTTGGAGTCGATTGAGCAAGGAATCGATACCGACCTTGCCGCCGTCCAATGGGAGGCCCGCGTGGATCTCGCGGCGGCCCACCGGCTGGCGGTGATGCACGGCTTCCATGAAGGCATCTTCAATCACCTGACACTGCGCGTGCCTGGGCGCAACGATCGCTACTATCAGATTCCGTTCGGACTGCACTGGTCGGAGGTGACCGCAAGCTGCTTCATGGAAGTCGGCTATGACGGCACGTTGCTGGCCGGCCAGGGCGACATCGAGCGTTCGTGCTATTGCATCCATGCGCCCATGCACAGGCTGCTGCCGAAGGCCGGCGCGGTATTCCACACGCATATGCCCTACGCGAGCGCTCTGTCCCGGCTGGAGGATCCGCATATCCTGCCGATCGGCCAGACCGAACTCGGCATCATGATGGTGACGGCGTACGACAACACCTACACGGGACCGGCGTTCGATCCAGCCGAGGGCGGGCGTCTCGCCGGCGTGATCGGCGACAAGCAGGTGCTCATGATGGCGAGCCACGGCGTGGCCACCGTAGGCAGGACCGTCGCAGAAGCCTACGACCTGCTCTATTACACCGAGCGCGTCGCCCAGGTGCAGTTGCTCGCCATGTCGAGCGGCCGCCAACTGAAGTTCCTGCCCGAGGACGTGATCCAGGCGACCTTTGCCGCCTATCGCAAAGGCGAAAACTACGGCGGCCGGCCACCATTCGATTGGCACTTCGCGGCGCTGAAGCGGATCCTCGACAGGCGGGAGCCGGACTACAAGGACTAAGGTGGCGACGCCTCAGGCCATCCACGCTCAATCGGAAAGGTATCGAACGAGGTTATCAAGCGAAGCGTTGTTGCCTGCCTCGTGGCCTCTGACCATGTCTTCGCCGACGAACGATGCAAGCTGGATCGTGCTCTTGAGCTTGGTTGCGTTGCCGTCAGGCGCAAGCTCGAGCGTGGTGAGAGACGCAGACAACCGCCTGCCGTCCACGTCGATTGTTTCACAGAAGACCACACGGCGATCGACGATGATCTCCAGGTACCTGGTCGTGCCGTGAATGTTGGGGTCGCTTCTCGGTCCGCAGCGGAAGCGATCCTCGCCGCCTTCGCGAAAATCCGTTTCATCGTAGATCAGCGTTGCAGTGTCGGACGGCGCTCCCCACGCGGCGCGTGCGACGGGATCGGCGAATGCAGCGAAGACTTTCTCGACTGGCGCCGGGATGTTCCGTTCGAAGACCAGAGTTGCGTGCAGCGTCGTCGGTATCATCGCGGTCCCTTCGATAACGGGAGGCGGGTCTTGGGGGAGCTAGGTCAAAGCGCCGCCCGACAGATCGCTGGTCTTCTGGTTCAGGCTCTGGATCAGCGCCTGAGCGCCACCGCGTGCCACCAGGCGCCGGAAGTCGGAACGTTGCACTGCGACCCGGCTAATGGAACCGTCCGCCAGCACGTCCACGGCCTTCCATCCGCCGGGCGTCCGGCGCATCACGTAGTCGAGTTGATGTGATTCGCCCGCCGCTGAGATAATTTTCGTCTGCACCAATTGCTCACCGTTCGGCAGGCTCTTGGTATCTGGTTGGATTTCAAAGCGCTGGCCGTTGTAATTGTCGAAGTTGTTGACGTAATTCGCGACCGTGTAACGGCGGAACGCGGCCAACAGAGTGGTCTGCTGATCGGGTGGCAGGGTTGACCAGGTCGGCCCAACCGACAGCTGCAGCACCGCCTGCAAATCGAAGGCGCTGTCCACTTCTGGACTGAGCATCTGGAAGCGCTGTGGGAACGGCGTGCCTGAGCCGGCACGCATGACGCGCAGCAATCCATCGGACAAGGCGCGGATCGGTTGCACGGCGCCTGGATCGGCTTCCGCCCCAGGTACGACTACGACGAACCCCGCGCCCACGATGGCGAGAGCGGTCTTGAGACAGCGCCGGCGAGCAATGGGGGCTAGCGACATGGTATTTTCCTCGTTCCGCCGATGTGCGAAAACCGCCCGCTCCAGAGCGCCGGGCCGAAACGTCTCGCTTATCCTTTCGTCGAGAGCGCGGTCAACCGGGCCGCTCTGTAGGTGGAAAATGTGGTGTCGGCAGGAGCGGATGCGCGACGATCCGGCATCATTCAGGTCACGATCCCGTGCCCGTTGCTTGGCAGGAAAGGTAGCGCGTGCCGCTGCAAACCTCGATGCTTGCCCTCGCCGACGGCGCCGCGAAGGGTTTGGGTCTGTTCAGGCGGCCGCTACGGCCGGAGGCGCTGCTGGCAGCAGCGCGGCGACGAAGCGGGCTGGACGCCTTCGAAGACACGGAGTTTCTCGATCCGCTGCAACGGTTGCTGACCGCATGTCACGAGGAGGCCAGCCTCTCCCTGGTGGGGCGGATCGCCACACGGTGGGATTCCGTGCGGTTTCTCAGCAACCTGATGCGCCTGCGAGACGAGGAGCGGCGCGCACCCACCCTCCTGCAGCAGCGTATCGACCATCCGATCTTCATCACCGGGCTGCCGCGGAGCGGCACCACTTTTCTGCACCGGCTGCTGCTCGAGGACCCGGACAACAGGGGCCCCCGTGTCTGGCAAACGATCGATCCGTATCCGCCGAGGCGGGGTCGGGATCGTCGGGTGAGTCACATTGCGCGGCAGCTTCGGGCCTTCGAACGCCTGGCGCCCGAGTTTCGCGCCCTGCATCCGCTGGATGCCGATTCCCCGCAGGAGTGCAGCGAGATCACGGCGCATGCGTTCCGCAGCCTTCGTTTCGACACCACCTATCGCATCCCAAGTTACCGTCGATGGCTTGATCGGACCGGCCATCTACCGGCGTATCGGGTGCATCGGCGCTTCCTGCAGCACCTGCAGCACCAGGCACCTGGCGGACGATGGGTGCTGAAATGTCCGGATCACCTGTTCGCGCTGGACGCCTTGCGCAGCGTTTACCCTGATGCGCGCCTGGTTTTCGTCCATCGCGACCCTGTCAAGGTGCTGCTGTCGGTGGCCAAACTGACCGAAGTACTGCGCCGGCCGTTCACCCGGCAGCTCGACCCGCAGGAGATCGGACGGCAGGAGAGCGCGCGCTGGCTGGAGGGCACACAGCGCATGGTGGCTGTTGGCGACGACGCGGGACTTCCTGAGCCCATCTACCATGTTCACTATACGCGGCTCGTGGCTGATCCGGTCGGGACGGTGGCTGATCTCTACCGCCACTTTGGGCTCGAGCTCGTACCGGAGTTGGCGGACGCTATTGCGAGGTTTGCCAAAGCGGTGCCGAACGGTGGCTACGGGCCACGAAACTATCGCTTCGAAGACCATGGCCTGAACGCAGACGCTGAGCGGGAGAAATTCCGCTTCTACGTGGACCGGTTCGGCATCGCGTGATGGCCTAAGCCCGCCAGAGCGGCTTGTTCGCCTCCGCCTCTGCCTCGGCGAAACTAACCCCGATATCCTTCAGCATGTGGCTGTCGAGCTGGGCGATACGCTGACGCGAGCGATACCGCAGCCAAGCGCCACGCACCCGCGCCCAACCGGACGGAGGTTGAGCCACTACAGTATGCGCTGACAGCAATCGACCTGGCTTGCCGAAGAGCAGGCGGTTCGACATCGGACCTTTCCCTACGCTGGACAGCCAGGTTGCCGTTGGTGGCAAAATCAGTAAAACGAATTGCCTTGACGCGAGCGATGAATATTCCTAATGACCATGACCGCACCGCACCACCTCGATACTGACCTGCTGCGCGCCTTCGTGTTGATCGCTGAGGGCCACAGCTTCACCCAGGCAGCGGCGCGCGTCGGGCGCACGCAGTCCGCGGTGTCGATGCAGGTGAAGCGGCTCGAGGACATTCTGGGCCAGCCGGTGCTGAGCCGCGGCAAAGGCGGCAGCGTCGAGTTGACACCGCACGGCCACTATCTGCTGACTCGGGCGCGGCAGATCCTGGCGTTGAACGACGAGGTGCTGACCACTTTCCGGGCACCGCAGATCGCCGGTCGGGTGCGCCTGGGATCACCGGATGACTACGCGTTTGCCTATCTGCCGCGGATCTTGAAGCGCTTTGCGGAAACGCACCCTGCCGTGCAGGTCGATGTGGTCTGCTCGCCGTCCTCTGAACTGATGCATCGGATCAAGGTGGGCGAACTGGACCTCACGCTCATCTCCAACGGCCACGGGCTGCCGGACTGGCAGGAGGTGCCGTTGTGGCGTGGGCCGCTGGTCTGGGTGACGTCGACGCGGTACGCACCGCACCGACAGGATCCGTTGCCGCTGGCATTGGCGGAGCGCAGCCCATTTCTGGCGCGCGGTCAGGACTGCGAATGGGCTGGAGCGGCCGTGCGAGCGCTCGAGCAGGCGGGGCGACGCTACCGGATCGCCTACACCTCAGCCTCGCAGATCGGCACCCATGCGCCCGTGTTGGCGGGCCTCGCGGTGACCGTCTCGACCCTGTCGTGGCTGCCCGATGGCCTGCGCGCGATGCGGCCCGAGGAGGGTATGCCGGCATTGCCCGACTTCGGCATTCTGCTGATCAAGGCGAAGCGGCCGCCGCAGCCAGTGACTGACGCGCTGGCCGCGCATATCGAGGGGAGCTTTGCACTGGAAGCGGGGCGCATGATGGCCGCGGAATAGGCCTACCGTGCGCGCAGGTGGAACAATGGGCGACGGCTGGGTTGTGTCGTCACCACCGCGACCGGCCGCACCGGCTCGGTTTCAGCCAGGGTGATCTCGAAGCGCCGCACCATCATGGCCAGTGCCAGGGTGGCCTCGGTGAGCGCGAACTGTGCGCCGACGCAGACGCGTGGGCCGGCGCCGAATGGCATATAGGCGAACCGCGCCGGAGCGGGCGCATCTGGCATGAACCGATCCGGATCGAACGCATCGGGATCGTGCCACAAGCGCTGATGCCGGTGCAGGACCCAGGGTGCGATCATCAGCACCGAATGGCGCGGGACGTCGATCGGGCCCGCCCGATCTGCCTTGATGGCCTCGCGCACCAGGGTGAAGGCCGGTGGATACAACCGCAGCGACTCGTTGAGCACCGCGCGCGTGCGAATCAGGCCCGGCACGGCGTCCATCACTCGGTCAGGCGCTATCGCCACGCTGTTTGCCTCGTCGGCCACGCGACGCTGCTCGTCCGGCGCGTTGGCCAGCAGGAACAGCGACCAGAACAGCGCCACCGCGGTCGTCTCGTGCCCGGCGAGAATCAGAGTGGCGATCTGATCGCGCAATTGTTCAGAGGAGAATCCTTTTCCGGTCTCAGGGTCGCGCGCCGCGTGCAGCAGATCGAACAGATCGCGCGGTGTATCGGTGGCGGGAGCGGCAAGACGCGCCTGCATGATCTCGGCCATCAGCGACATCCACCGATGCTGGAAGCGCCGCCGACCGATATCGCGCAAGGTTGGGACCGACGGTGGGAGAACGATGTCCCACAGGCGCGGTCGGGCGTAAGTCACGCCATATTCGTTCAACATGCGCCGCATTGCTGCGCCGTAGTGGCGCATCTCCAGCGAAAACATCGACCGACCGGCGATATCGAGCGCGAGGCTTTGCATCGCTCCCAGCAGATCGACCGGCTCACCTGCCTGGGCCTCGAACACGGCGAGTGCCTCCCGCGTGCAGGCCACGATGTGGCGCGCCAGGAGCGGCAGGCTGCGCGGCGCCAGCGCGGGACCGATGATGCGGCGCTGGCGTCGCCAGTCCTCGCCCTCGCTGAGCAGCAGACCATAGCCGGTGATCGGCCGCAGGATCCGGATCGAGGCGGGCGAGCGTCGATAGTTCGTTGGGTTGTCGACCAGGATGTGATGGACCGCCGCAGGTTCGTTGATCAGCATGTGGGTGCGGCCGAAGAAGCGATGGCGCAGCACCTGTTCCTGGTAGGCCGCCTCGGTCCATAGTGTCAGAGCATTGGTGCGCGCCGCGCGGAGGAACTGAAAGAAGCTCAACTCATGCGTCGGCCGCGGCGGGACAGGCGGGATCAGCAGCCTGCGCTGAGCGAGATCCATGCCAACGCTCCCATCAAGGCACAAAGATCATGAATATGTAGCTCGCAAACAGCACAAGGTGAACGCAGCCGGACAACAGGTTGGTGCGCCCCTGGCCATAAGTCAGCATGGCCACCAGGAAAGACAGGCCCAGCATGACCGTGGGGCCAGTATCGATCCCGAGCGCCAGCGGCTGGTGTAGCGCCGTCGCGATGATGGCCACCGAGGGGACGGTAAGGCCGATGCAGGCGACGGCGCTGCCCAGAGCCAGGTTGATACTGGTCTGCAGTTGATTGCGGCGTGCGGCGCGCAGTGCCGTCACGGATTCCGGCAGCAGCACGATCGAAGCGACGATCACCCCTGCGAGTTTGAGCGGCGCGCCGCTCGCGTGGATGCCGTGCTCAATCAACGGTGCAAGCCGTTCAGCCAGCAGGATCACCGCAACCAGCGAGACGATCAGCAGCCCACCGCTGATGGCACCAAGCCTGGCCGAGGGGGTCACATGAACTTCGCCTTCAACTGCGCTGGCAGGAAGGAAGTACTCCTGATGGCGCACGGTCTGCACGAACAGGAACACGAGGTAAAGCGTGAAGCAGGCGGCTCCCACAAACACCAATTGCAGTGGCGAATAGAAGGGTCCGGGACTGATGATCGTATAGTTGGGCAGGACCAGGACCAGCACGGCCATCGGCATCAGGACGGCGAGAAACGCATTTGCGCCTTGGATCTGGAAGTCCTGCTCGCGATGCCGCAGCGTTCCTGCAAGGATACACGCGCCAGCCAGGCCGCTGAGCACCAGCATCAGCACGGCATGGACTGCGTCCCGCGCCAGCGTCGCGCTCGGTTCTCCGGTCAGCATCATCGACACGATCAGCGACAGCTCGATGATCGTAACAGCCAGCGTGAGTACCAGCGTGCCATAGGGCTCGCCAAGCCAGTGCGCGACGACCTCGGCATGATGCACCGCTATCAGCACTGCACCGATCAGGAAGATCGCCGACACGACGCCGAGTGCCCAGGAGTCGCCGTGGCCGATGAACAGCGCGGCCAGCAGCGCGAGGATCGGCGCGACCCAGCTATGGATCGGAACGCGGTTGACGTGCGGATCAGCCATGCTTGGGTCCCCGTCTGGCAGTCCAGCTACTGATCAGTATAATCGCGTCGTCCAAACCGGACCGAGCCTGGCGCCAGAGCCGGACGAGAACGCTCGTCCGTCTCTGGCCTGTTATTCTACCGCGTGATTCAGACCTCTGGCGATTCCGCCTGCGGCCATCACGCTCGAGGGGAGTGGAGCATGAGTTTGAAGGGAGCAGGCTATATCGTCGGCGCGTACGAGCACCCGACACGCAGAGCAACCGACAAATCGGTGGCATTGCTGCACACCGAGTGCGCGAAGGGCGCACTGGAGGATGCCGGCCTGACCAAGGACGATATCGACGGGTATTTCTGCGCCGGCGATGCGCCGGGTCTCGGCCCGCTGTCGATGGTTGATTACATGAATCTGCGCTGCCGGCACGTGGATTCCACCGATGTCGGTGGCTCATCCTATCAGGTCGCGGTCGGTCACGCGCTGGAATCGATCGCCGCCGGTCGATGCAGCATCGCGCTGATCACACTCGCCGGTCGGCCGCGCAGCGAGGGCATGGCGACAGGCACTGCGACCCGCGCCGGCAACGTGGCGCAACCAGACGTGCAGTTTGAATATCCGTACGGTCCGACCGTGGTGAATATGTACGCGATGTGTGCTGCGCGCCATATGTATGAGTACGGCACGACGAGTGAACAACTCGCCTGGATCAAGGTCGCCGCGTCGCACCACGCGCAGCACAATCCGCATGCGATGCTGCGCGACGTTGTGACCGTTGAAGATGTCGTGAAATCGCCGATGGTCTCTACGCCGCTGCATCGGCTGGACTGCTGCGTCATCAGTGACGGCGGTGGCGCATTGATCGTGGCGAAGCCGGAGATCGCGAAGAGCCTGAAGCGCCCGCTGGTAAAGGTGATCGGTGTTGGTGAAGGCCCGAAGGGACAGATGGGCGGCGATGTCGATCTGACCTATTCCGGCGCGCGCTGGTCTGGACCGCCTGCATGGGAAATGTCCGGAGTCAAGCCGTCGGATATCAAGTATGCATCGATCTATGACAGCTTCACCATCACCGTGCTGATGCAGCTCGAGGACCTGGGCTTCTGCGAAAAAGGTCAGGGTGGCAAGTTCGTATCGGACGGCAACCTGATTTCGGGCGTCGGCAAGCTGCCGTTCAACACTGATGGCGGCGGTTTGTGCAGCAACCATCCAGCCAACCGCGGCGGCATTACCAAGATCATCGAGGCGGTGCGTCAGCTGCGCGGCGAAGCGCATCCGTCGGTGCAGGTGAAGAACTGCAATCTCGCGCTGGCACATGGCACAGGCGGTTCGCTTGGCACGCGGCATTGCGGCAGCACAGTCATTCTGGAGCGGGAGTGATCGACATGGCTTATGTTCAGCGCAAAATCTCCTTCGCCGGCGCCCCCGACACCAATCCGGAAACCAAGCCGTTCTGGGATGCCTGTGCTGCGGGCAAATTCCTGATCCGCCGCTGCACGTCATGCAAGAAGGCGCATTGGTATCCGCGTGGGTTGTGCCCGTTCTGCTTTGGCACCTGCGCCTGGGAGGAAGGGTCCGGCAAGGGCAAGATCTACTCGCTCAGCGTGATGAAGCGCGCCGAGGTTCCCTTCGCGATGGCGTATGTGGAGTTGGCGGAGGGCCCGAAGATGATGACCAACATCGTCGATTGCGATCTCGACGCGCTGAAGATCGGGCAGGACGTAAAGCTGAAGTTCGTGCCGACTGAAGGCGGACCGCCGGTGCCGATGTTCACACCCGTATAGGAGGCCGGAAGTTGGCGGGCGGCCTTTCCGCCGCCCGCCTTCCCGTCGCGTGCCGCGTCAGTTCACTGCGCCGAATGGAACCGGCTGGCGCCCGGGGGCCGGCAGTGGCGGCATACCTGGTGCCATGATCTTCTTGTGGGTGATCTCGCCGACCACCGCGGGAACAACCGCCGCCGCCACGCGCGCCATCGCGCCCCATGGAATGCCCTTGTCATCGCCCGCCGGGCCTTGCGCGCCGTTGGCAGAGCCGGCTTGGCCTTGCTGCCGCCTGGCAATTGCCTCGATGATGCCAGGGGTCACGGCCCCTACGATCATTCCCGCCCCCTTGTCGTCGGTCGGTGCCTGATCCGACAACTCAGGTGCGAAGTCCTTTCCTCGGGTGACTTCGCCGATGATGCTGGGAACGGCCGACGCGACGACACGCGCGATCGAGCCCCAGGGGAAGGCCTTGCTGTCGTCGTCTGCACCGTTTTGATCGGCCGCGTCATCCGGAGTGAAGTCCTTGGGGCTCCGCTGAATTGCATCGATTACCGCCGGAGCAACCACTTCGGTCACCGTTCCCAGCAGCTTCTCCTCGTCCACCTCGCCGTCGGGGATGAAATCCTTGCGCCGCTTGCGGATTGCGTCGATCACCATTGGTGCGAGCGTCCCGACCAGGCTCAGGGCGGCACCGATCCATTTCTGTTGACCAGGTGGGTTGCTGTCTGCCCGCGAGGCGGCTTGGTCCGGAGCAGCCGATGCCACGCTGTCCGCCGAACCATTGGCCGAATCATCCGCTCCGCCATTGGCGCCACTCGGCTGTCCGACCTGACCCGGCCTGCTGCCATCCGGTGCCGGGCGCGCAGGCAGGGTGGCACTGCCGCTGGCCGGTGGCATCTGCCCTTCGTCTGCTCCGTTCGCCGCCCCCGATGTCGTGGGCTGTGCCGACGTCGCGGGCTGTACTGCGGCTGCGAAGTCTTTGCGTCCGGGGGCGGCCCCGTTGCCTGCCGCCTGTGTGACCTGAGCTGCTACACGTTCAACGGTGTGCCAGAACTGCTGATCGAAGTTCTGTTGGTTGGTCGTGGTTTGGTTCGTCATCGTTGCAGTCTCCTCGGTTTCGTCTGTGGCTGAGAGGTGGGAGCCGGTCGAGACCTGCATGGCCTTGCCGGTGTTACCTGCGGCCGGGGACGCGGCGGTGAGCGGCAGGAGCGTGACAAAGCTCCTGTCGGACATGCCGGTCGGGCGGGCAGGGGCTCTTAGAAGTGGCGTCTGGCGAAAGCCCATTCCCGCCAGTCGCTCGCGGACATCGTCGTGCAGCTTGGTGGCCGCTATTTCGCCGGACGCGGGTATCGTATTGGTCAGCGCGAAGGTGAAGGCTGACATTCCCTTCGTCGTCGAAGTCGCGGCAGACGCGGTTTCGTTTTCGCTGCAGGCCGAGAGCAGCAGAGCGTTGAGCTGGAGTTGCCCGGCTTCGTCCCCAGCGGCTGCCGCAGGCTGCAGCACCTTTGCGCCAGGTTCGAGTTCGGAACCCAGCACAAGGCGCTTGACTGCGTCCTGGCCCTTGACGGGGAAGCAGCCAAATGGACGCGGCACCAGTGGTCCGGCGGCGAAAGCCTTCCCTTGCGACGCGTCAGGCGGCGGCACCCATAGCTTGGTACGGGCGACCTCGATGCGATCGCCGAGCAGAATCCGCTTATCCATCCCGCCGGAGAAGCAGGAGTCGAGGACCACAGTCAGGACGCCCGCTGGTGCCGACTGACTGAGCCTGCTCAGGCGGTCATCGAAGTAGAAGTCAAGGTTGCCGAGTACCAGGCATTCTTCGAGGTTGCCGTTGCGCGGTTGCTGGTAGCCGTGTCCGGAGTAGAAGAACACCAGCCGGTCGGCCTCTGTTGCATCCTGCAGAAGCCAGCCAAGGCCTGCATCCACCTTGGTGGCGGTGGCATCCGCATCATAGAGTTCGGTAATGCTCTCGAACCCGTAGTGCGACTGCAGCACGGACTTGAATTGTGCTGCATCCTTGAGACAACTCGGCAGATCGTTCTGCGGGTTGCCATAGTGGTTGACCGCCACGAGGAGCGCCCGTTTTGCTCCTTGCGCTCCATTGGGCGGACGGCCGCGCGCACGCGGCTCCACACGTTTCGCTGCCATCATTTCCTCCTGGGCTCGCGATCAGATGTCGTGACCAATGCTTCCGTTTGCCGGGAGCGAGCACAGGAATGCGGGCGGCGGGTTTCCGAACGATGTCAGGCCCGAGCGAATTGCGTTTCAGATGAAATGCCGAGGATCGGCTGTCAGAGTTTCACCAGCTTCTGCAGACTACGCAGGTTGTCAGGGCGTGGCTGGCCAGGGAACAGTGACGGCCAGGACGCGACGGAGACTTCCCCCACGTAGATGTCGCCACGCGAATCAACCGCGATACCGTGCGGCGACATGAATTGGCCTGGCGCCTGGCCGTGCGGATTGGTCTCGGAGCCAAGCCGCGCCAGCAGCTTTCCCTCTTTCGACAGGATGCTGATGCGCGGACCCAGGTTGGGGAAGCCACGATTGGAACCGAGATACGGCCCGACCTCGCCGATGAAGCAGAGTGGGCAGCGTCCTGTCGTCATATGCAGTGCACTTGGCCGGTGCACCACGTTGCACCACGCGGTCTCGAACCGGCCGTTGCCGTCAAACACCTGCACGCGGTGGTTTTCGCGATCAGCGACGTAGATCCAGCCATCAGTGTCGCAGTGAATGTTGTGCGGTAGGTTGAATTCGCCATCGCCGATGCCGCACTTCCCCCAGGACATCAGGTATTTTCCATCTGGTGTGTACTTGTGCACCTGCGCGTTGCCATAGCCGTCGGTCACGTAAATTTCGCCCTTCGGCGACAGCGCGGTGTGAGTGCAGCGGCAGAATGGCTGTCCGCTCATGAAAGGTGCCGGCTTGCCAGGTGTGCCCAGCGTCATCAGGACTTTGCCGTCCAGCGTGCACCGCCGCACGCAATGTGCGCCGTCATCGGTAAGCCAGATCGTCTGTTCCGGATCAATGTGCACGCCGTGCGCGCGAGGGAACATGCCTTCACCCCAGGAGCGCAGAAAGTTGCCTTCCCGATCGAACACGATCATCGGGTGCTCGCCGCGATTGAACACATAGACGTTGTCATTGCTGTCGACCCCGACGGCTGCCACCTCATGGAAGGACCAGCCGTCAGGGATCCGACCCCAGCCCTCTTCGACGCGGTACCGGTATTCGCCCGCTCCCAGCACGACCGACATGACGTTTCCTCCGCCTGCTGACGCCATTGTTGCCCGCCGGGCATCGCCGCCTCAAGATGACGCGCTGATCTTCATCAGCGTGGCGCAATGCGGCATCGTCGGCCAGGCGGCGTTGTATGATGCGCTGGTCAGTGGCAAGCTGCCTGGCGCAGGGCTTGACGTGTTCGCGACGGAGCCGGCGGACCCCGCCGATCCGTTGTTCCGGCTGGATCAGGTCGTTGTCACGCCGCACACCGCGGCAAGTGTCATCGACCTTGTGGCTGTTATCGCGCGTCACGCCTTCACCAACATGCAGTCCGTGCTGCGCGGGACACTGCTTCCGCCGGATGACGTAGTCCTCGGGTCGAGCCCGAGGGCGCTGCCGAAGGAGAACAAGTGATGGCAACGTTGCAGAGCAGATCGGTGCGTCGGCGCGAGGATGTGCGGCTGCTGACCGGCAAGGGGAATTACAGTTCCGACCCAAACCCGCCAGGGCTGCTGTACGCCGTGCTGGTCCGCTCTCATCACGCTCATGCGATGATTGGTCGTATCGATGTCAGTGCGGCGGCCGCGATGCCGGGCGTGGTGGCGGTCTTCACCGCAGCTGATCTGACCGATGTGGGGCCTATTCCCGGCGGCATCGGTTTTCCGCGACCAGACGGCAGTCCAGCACCAAAGACCGATCGGCCGTTGCTGGCGGCAGAGCGCGTGCGTTTTGTCGGTGAACCCGTGGCGGTTGTTCTGGCCGACACAATCAGTGGCGGGCAAGATGCGGCTGAGGCAGTGCTTGTCGATTACCAGGAGCTGCCGCTGGTGACTGATGCGATCATTGCGCTGCAGCCCGAGGCGCCCAAAGTATGGGAGGAACTGAAAGACAATATCGGTTTTCTGTGGAAGCGCGGCGATGCCGAGGTGACGGAGGCTGCATTGCGTTCGGCTGCCCATGTCGCGCGGTTGCAGTTCACCGTGTCGCGGGTCACGGCCAGCACGATGGAGCCACGTGCGGCGTGGGCGCAGATAGGTCCCGATAGCCGCATGGTGGTGCATGCGGCGCATCAGTCGCCGTACAATCTGCGCAACGGCATGGCGAACGGCAATTTCAACATCAAGCCGACCGATATCCGTGTGCTGACCGCCGATGTCGGTGGCTCGTTCGGCATGAAGTCCGGTGTGCAGCCAGAGTACGCGCTGGTTGCCTGGGCAGCCCGCAAGCTAGGACGACCGGTGCGGTGGGTATCCGATCGGACTGAAGGTTTCCTTGCCGACGAACAGGCACGCGAGATGCGCATCACTGTCGAGCTTGGGCTCGACGCGGAGCACAAGTTCACCGCGTTGCGTTTGCGATGGGATGTGAATCTGGGAGCCTATGTGACGGGTCGGTCGGGTTGGCCGGTCGGAAATATCGGCGGCACGGCAGGTGTTTATCACATCCCGACGATCTACGCCGAGTCATGCGGCATCATGACCAACACGGTGCCCACCGCAGCGTATCGCGGCGCCGGTCGACCGGAGGCGACCTACACGATCGAGCGCATCATCGACGTTGCGGCGCGCGAACTCGGAATCAGTCCGTACGAACTGCGCCGCATCAACCTGATCCCGCCGGAGGCGATGCCCTACAAGACCGCACTGACCTTCACCTATGATTGCGGCGAGTTCGAAGGCAACATGCGCAAGGCTGCCGATATGGCAGAGCTGGACGGCTTCGAAGGTCGCCGCGCCGAAGCGAACGCGCGTGGCAAGTTGCGTGGCATCGGGATTTGCAACTGCATCGAAGTTGCTGGCGGCCCATTCCTGCGTCCGGCAAAGGACCAGGCCAGCCTACGCCTGGCGGGAGACGGTTCGCTGGTGCTGCGCTCTGGCTCGATGTCAGTCGGGCAGGGGCTGGAAACCGCGTTTTGCCAGCTTGTCGCCGACCGGTTCGGCGTGTCGCTCGACCACGTACGTTACGAGGCGGGCGACACCGATCTGCTGTCCGGCGGAAAGGGCAATGGCGGTTCTGGCGCCTTGTGCATCGGCGGCGCCGCGGTGAGCCTGGTGGTGGACAAGGTGATCGAAAAGGCGAAACAGGCGGCCGCTGAGTTGCTGGAGGCGGCGGAAGTGGACGTCACCTTTGACGCGGGCCGGTTCACCATCGCGGGGACGGATCGCTCGGTGAGTCTCGCCGAGGTGGCTCAGGCGACGACGGTGGACGGGAACGAACTGGTGGAGAGTGGGGAATTCACTCCGACTGCAGTCACCTTCCCGAATGGCACGCATATCTGCGAGGTGGAGATCGATCCCGACACCGGTGTCGCCGACGTGGTCCGCTACAGCGCGGTGGAGGAACTCGGTTATGTGCTGAACCCGATGCTGGTGGCGGGACAGACGCATGGCGGGGTGGCGCAGGGGGTCGGCCAGGCGATGGCCGAGCAGATCGTGCATGACCCGCACTCGGGTCAGATGCTGACCGCCTCGTTCATGGACTACCAGATGCCGCGTGCCGCGGACCTGCCGGATATCCAGATGGCGACCCGCGAGGTGCCGACCAAGGTGAACCCGCTGGGGGCGAAAGGGGTTGGCGAAGCTGGCACCGTTGGCGCAATGGCTGCAGCGATGAATGCGGTGAACGATGCGCTGGCGCCACTCGGCATTCGACACTTCGATATGCCGGCGACTCCGTATCGCCTGTGGTCGGCGATCGCCGCGGCGCGTTCGTGACCGGACCGCTGTTCCATATGGTGACCGGCGCGCCGACGCCGGTGGCACCGTTCTCGCACGCGGCCGAGGTGGATGGGTGGGTGTTCCTGACGGGCCAGATGCCGACGCTGCCCGGTGACGATAGGGCGCCGTTGCCTGAAGGCATCGAGGCGCAGACACGACGCGTGATGGACAATCTGATCATCGTGCTGCGTGGCCTGGGGCTCGGCTTGCAGCACGTGGTCGGCGTTCGCGCCTATCTGACGCGGTTCGAGCAGGACTATGCGCCGATGAACGAAGTATATCGCAGCTATTTTCCACGCGATCGCTTGCCGGCGCGGACCTGTGTCGGTGTCACCGGCCTGGCGCGTGGCGCTTTGGTGGAAATCGATTGCGTCGCCCGTCGTTAGCTGCGGCCGCCGCTGAAGGCGTTGAAGGTGATGAGCGTGTAGGTATCCTTCACGCCCTTCAGCGCCTGGACCTTCTCGGTCACGAACAGTCCGATGTCCTGTTCAGGTTCCAGATAGAACTTACCAAGCAGATCGTATTGGCCCGATGTGGAGTAAAGCTCGGACATTTGCTCGATGGTATCGGCAGCCTCGCGGGCGACCTTATAGGCCTGTCCCATTTCACATTTGATCTGCACGAAGATCGCTCGCATGGCGACACCCTAGCAGGGAAGGCGCCGAGAAACTATGCCCTCCCGGCCGCGCGGTCGGCCAGCGTTGCCAGGCGATGGCTGGCACTGCCGAGACGACGGAGCATGATCGGAAGCTGGGGCTGCGCCGGCAGCGGACCATCCTGGCAGAACTCGGACCACTGCGCCCATTCCTGCTCGGACAACAGCAGAACGCGGCGCCGATCGTCGTCGCTGAGCTGCATCTGCTCGCCGATCTCGCTGAACAACTCGAACTGGCTTCTGGCCAGGTTGTCAGTGGCAAACCAGGTCAAGCTCTGAAGCATCTCGGCACCTCGTTTTCGTCGTTGCAGCAGATACGCAGACGGTGGTGAGAGGCAAGGGCGGAAATTGGCAGACGTTTTGTCGGATTTGTGGCGAGCAAACACTGTCGGGTGAGCGTGGGAAAGTTGGGAATTGTCCGGATAGGGATTCTACGTATGGGTCGTTGGCGGGATCGACGCGACCTGACTATTCTGTGAGCAAGCGCTTCAAGGCGCCCAGCGGGGAGGCTTGCATGGAACTGGCACAGGCGCGCAAGGCGCGCATCGTACGGCGAACCGGTGGGCGTGCGGTGGCCGATGCGCTGGTCGCGCAAGGGATTGATCATGTCTTTGCCGTGCCAGGCGAGAGCTACCTCGATGTGCTCGATGGCCTGTACGAGGTGCGTCAGAAGCTGCACCTGGTCACTTGTCGGTTCGAGGCCGGCGCCGTCAACATGGCCGAGGCGTTCGGAAAACTGCAAGGTCGGCCCGCGGCAGCGATGGTGACGCGCGGGCCAGGGGCCTGCCACGGCGCGATCGGCGTGCACATCGCCATGCAGGACAGTACTCCCTTGCTGTTGTTCGTCGGCCAAATTCCACACGAGGACGCGGGGCGGGACGCGTTCCAGGAGGTGGACTACCGACGCATGTTCAGCCCGCTCGCGAAGTGGGTGACGCAGATCGATCAGGCAAAGCGCATTCCGGAAATCATCGCCCATGCCTACGACGTGGCCGTGTCAGGGCGGCCAGGTCCGGTGGTGATCGCGCTCTCGGAAGAGATGCAGAAGGATCTCGTAGAGGTGCCCGATCTGCCGCTCGCAAAGGTAGCTGTGCCGCATCCCGACCCCGCAGCCCTGCTTCAGTTGCGCTCGATGCTCAGCCGCGCACGCAAGCCGTTGGCTGTCCTTGGTGGGTCGTGTTGGACGGAGGAAGGCCGCGCTGCGATCCGTGACTTCCTCTTGGGCAATGACGTTCCGGTGACCGTCGGCTTTCGTCGCCAGGCGCTGTACGATGGCACACTGGTCAATTTCGCCGGCGACCTGGGCGTGGGTTCCGATCCCGGTCTGGTCGGCAAAGTGAAGGAAGCTGACCTGATCCTGGCGATCGGGTCACGGCTCGGCGACACCGTGACGCAGGGCTACACGCTGCTCGACATGGCCGGCAGCGTTCCGATCATCCAGGTGCATCCCGACGGCAGTGAAATCGGGCGGGTGTTCCGGCCGGCACTGGGAATCGTCTCCGACCTCAACACGTTCGCCCATGCCGTCGCCGCACTCGAGCCAGTGAGGGCCAGTTGGGCCCGGTGGACCGAGGAGTTGCGCTCGCTGCGCGAAGCACAGCGCGCGGTGCCAAACTACCAAGGCACGCTGAATCTCGGCACAGTGATGCGTGAGCTCGAAGGGTTGCTCGACCCGGACGCTTTGATCACCACCGATGCCGGCAATTTTGCTGGCTGGGCAACGCGTTTCATCAACTTTCGAGACGGGCAGCGCTATATCGGGCCGACCAATGGCGCGATGGGTTACAGCGTACCGGCGGCAATTGGTGCCAGGATCGCGTATCCTGACCGCATGGTTGTCGCTTTGGTCGGCGATGGTGGCTTCCTGATGACGGGACAGGAACTGGCGACTGCATTCCATCACGGAGTGGCACCCATCGTGTTGGTGTTCAACAACCAGATGTATGGCACGATCCGCATGCATCAGGAGCGGGCCTATCCAGGTCGCGTGTCCGGCACGGCGCTGACCAATCCTGACTTTGCCAAGTTCATCGACGCGTTCGGGGGTCATGGTGAGGTGGTGAGCGAGACTGCGGAGTTCTCTCCGGCGTTTCGTCGCGCGGTGGAGAGTGGCCGCCCGGCCGTGATCGAGCTGCGCATGAACCCGGAGCAGATCACCACGCGTGCCACGATCGCCGAATTGCGTGCAGGCAAAGCGGCGAAGCGCGCCAAGCCAAAGCGGGCAGCGACCTCCAAGCACCCGAAGCCGGCGCGGTCCGGACCAGTTGCCAAGAAGCGGGGTGGATGAACTTCGGCTACAGCCATCGCGTCGATCCCAGCACGCTGGTCGATCCCGGCAATGTGCTTGCGGCGCGCGGGCGGCAGTCCATCGCTTATTTATGGCCCGCTGCGTATGCCCTTGGCCTCTGCCTCGGAGATCAAACGCGTGGCATCCTCCGGCAGCAGCAGTCGCGCCGTGACGAGGCTATCGGCCGCCTTCCGCACCGCCGTCATATAGACCTCCTTGGTCGGATAGCGTTCCTCCAGCGACAATCGCGTATCGCCGGTCCGCTCGCGCTCGGCCTTGGTCGTTGCGAATGGAACGAAGCTGCCGGACAGTGGGCAGAAACCTCCGTCGAACCAGCCGTCTCGGAACTGGTTCCATCCGGTGTAGGTGCCGATGGGCACCTGCACGAATACCGAACGGACACCGCCGATATCGTTGCCATCCGCATCGACCTGCGGCACCAACGCGCCGTACCGAGCCGTGTCCATCGTAGGCGGCTCGACATCGAGCACGCCGCTGATGTCGCCAGTGTGGTACCCTGCGCCACGTTGGAACACGTGCAGCGGATTGTAGGCGCCGGTGAACCTCACCGGATGCCGCTCGACCCCGCCATAGGCATTTGCCGGGATCGACGGGAAGTGCACAGCGTCGGATGACACCAGTGTGCCGTCAGCGATGCGCGGCACCACACTGGCAGGTGGTTCCTTGCCATCGCGCACCCACTGCGTCAGGTCGTCCAGCAATGCGCGCATGGTCCAGGTCTGCGGGTTGGGATTGCCCTGCTGGTAGCACACGCCGAACGGCGCCTTGCCCGGCAGCGGCAACGCTGCCGGCGCATGCTGAGTACTGGTCATGACATAGGTGCGGACGTTGGGGGGATCGGTGATGTCGCGCAGCCCGAGTGGATCGGTGAAGCCCAGCGATTGACGGCCCTCCCACATCTCTAGCGCGGTCGCAGCATGGATGATCAGCGGGCATGTGCCGGCGGCTTCACAGCGATCGAGAATCCCGCCGCTGCGCCCGGTCAACGGATCGGTCTGCTTCGCATAGTTGAACGGAAACTCATAAGCCGGATACAGGTGGTCGACTTGTTCATTCCAGCCGCGCCCTGGCTGGCCGAAGCGGATGTTCAGCCCCAACAGGCCGCCGCCGATATGCGGCAGCGCCGCGTCGAACGCGCGACCTCCTCCCTCGGCCTGGTTCAACCCAAGGTGCAACAGGGTGCGGATCATGCGTCCGCTCTGCGACGATCCGGTGATGATGGTTCGGACGCCGTCGCCATGCACGACGGGGTTGGGGGTGCCAGCATCGTCCGCGCTGCGCGTCTTCAGAAACGCGCCGAGATCCCTTGCGACCGCAAAGCCGATCCCAAGTACCAGCGGATCCCTGGCACGGTAGATAACTTCGTAGATACGACCAGGCTTGAAGCCGGCAGGGTAGCAGATTGCGCGCTCATCCGGCTTCTCGTCGTCGCAGTGGCCGAAGCGCCAGTCCGAGTTGGCGACCGGTGTGCGCGGCGCGTTTTCGCGTTCACGCCCAGTCAGTGTCGGCAGAAAGCCGTCTCCCTGCGCGGTTCGATTATCGGTGCTGACAGTGGGATAAGGGACGTGCGTCGCGCCAGCGAACCAACCAGCCGAGAGCGGCAGTGTCGTTGTCGGCGCCAGCGTGACCAGTTCGGCGCGCACGATGCCGGTCAGCGGTGAGCCGTCCTTGTTCAGGGCTATCGGCACTGTCAGCGTCATGCGACCATTGCCAGGCAGCACGTCGGCCTGCCATCCGAACCAGACCAGCGTATAGCCCTGTCGTTGCAGCCAGCCGTCGCCGGCAACCTTCAGTGCATTGTTGTCTGCGAGGTTAGGCGGCACGTCCGCGTTGAACAGCGACAACCCACCTTTGTTGCCACGGTTGATGACGTTGAACAGCAGCATGCGGTTGGATTTGGTGGGATCGGCCGGACGAAGGATCTCGATGTCGGTGGTGTATTCCACCATGCCGCGAGCATTGCGTGGTGCGAGGCCAAGGTCCTGGATGATACTGTTCTCAGGCAATGCCGGGTCCAGCTCGCCATCTGCGCGGCCGGTGACGCGCTCGAATGGGCCCACCGTACCAAAGTTCTGACCGCTGAATGCGGGCTCTGCCTTGATGATTTCGATGCGGGTGATCTTCGCCTCGGCTGATGCGCCGAGCGTGCCGCCAAGCAGTGCAATGACAGCAATACGCGCGAGGCGGTGGCGCATCTCAGCGCCCCACGGCGTATCCCTGCATCCCTCTCGGATTGGCCCCAGCCCGCATTTGGCCGTCCTCTATACGGGCGGCAGACAGGCGACCTTCCGACCATTCCTCCCCTTTCTCCGCCCGGTGATCGCGTGCCTTGAGTTCGTACATCACCGCATCGGAATAGCGACCCTCCAGCACGACCTTGCCCGGCCGCGCGACCCGCGGCCAGAAGCTCGATGGCCAATGCTCGGTGTGGAATGACGGCGCGTCGATTGCCTCCTGGATGCCCATGTTGTGATGGACCATGCGCAGGAAGAAGGTCAGCGACCACTGGTCCTGCTGCTCGCCGCCCGGCGTGCCGAATGCCATCCACGGCTTTCCCTCGCGCAGCGCGAAGCTTGGGGACAGGGTGGTGCGTGGGCGCTTGCCGGGTGCCAGGCTGTTGGGCAGATCGGGTCTCAGCCAGAACATCTGCCCGCGCGTGCCCATGCAGAAGCCGAGTTCCGGGATAACGGGTGAAGATTGCAGCCAGCCGCCGGATGGCGTGGCGCTGACCATGTTGCCGTCCTTATCGATCACGTCGAGATGGCAGGTGTCGGCGCCGATCACGCCGAGCCTCGCCACCGTTGGCTCGCCGACGCCGGGCGAGCGCGTCAGCAGATGGGCGCGACCGGCGCCGTCACGATCCACCACCGGTGTATGACCGGGCACGCTGCCCGGGCGCAGATCCAGCGACGCGTTGCGCCCGATCAGTCTGCGACGGCCGGCGTTGTAATCGTCTGACAACAACGTCCCGAGCGGGACCGAGCAAAAATTTGGATCGCCGTAGTATGCCTCGCGGTCGGCGTAGGCGAGCTTGGCGGACTCCACCACCGTGTGCACGAATTCGTTGCCGAACGGGTCCATCGCGCCGATGTCGAAGTCGCGCAGCAGTGCGAGCTGTTGCAGGAAGACGGGCCCCTGACTCCATGGCCCGCATTTCAGCACTGTGTGGCCGTGATAGGCGTAGGCGGCCGGGTCCTCGACGGCGGCCGACCAGCGAGCAAAGTCATCGGCTGCCAGTAGGCCGCGATGGCGACGTCCCGACACGTCGAGGACGTCGGTCGAGCGGAAGAACTTATCCGTCGCCTCGGCGACGAAGCCGCGATACCAGGCACCGCGCGCCGCATCGATGCGAGCCTCGCGCGAAGCACCGACGGCTTCCTTGCAGATGCGCTCATATGTCGCGGCAAGGGCAGGGCGGGCGAACAGGGATTCCGGCGCTGGCGCCTTGCCGCCGGGCAGGAACACAGCGGCAGATGACGGCCATTCCGCCTCGAACAGCATGCGCACGCTCTCGATTGTGGCGCTGATGCGTGGCACGATATGGACACCCTTCTTCGCGTAGCCGATGGCGAAGGCCAGCGCGTCCGTCAGTTCCCAGGTCCCCCAGTCACGCAGCAGCAGGCACCAGGCGTCGAAAGCGCCAGGCACCACGGCAGGCAGCACGCCGGTCGCAGGGATCAGATCGATGTCGAGCTGGCGGAACTTTTCCAGCGTGGCCGCCTGGGGCGCGACCCCTTGGCCGCAGATCACGTGCTGCGACTGGCTGCGGGCGGAATGCAGGATGATCGGTGCGTCGCCGCCCGGCCCGTTGAGGTGCGGCTCGGCCACCTGCAGCGTGAAGGCGGTCGCTACCGCTGCGTCGAACGCATTGCCGCCGCGTTCCAGCACAGCCATCCCGACCTGGCTCGCGATCCAGTGCGTGCTGGCGACGACGCCGAAGGTGCCGGCAATTTCGGGACGGGTGGTGAACATGCTTGGCTCTCCCTCGCACTGGCAGTCACTCTGGGTCTAGTGTCGGCGCCATGGCACTTGCCAGCAAGACGTACGACGTTGCCGACATCAATGCGGCGCAGGAGCTGTACCACGCCAATGGCTGGACCGACGGCTTGCCGATCGTCCCGCCCACGGGCGAGGCCGTGCACGCCTGCCTGGAATGGGCGATGCTGCCGCCCGATCAGCTGATCGGCATCGAGCCGGTGCGCGAGGTGGCGATCACCGCCGAGAAGCTGGCGATCAACGCGGTCATGGCCGGTTGCCTGCCGATGCATTTCCCGGCTGTGGTCACTGCAATCACCGCGATGCTGCAGCCCGAGTTCCTGTTGCATGGCGCCACCGCCTCCACCGGCGGATGTGCGGTGTTGATCGTGCTGAACGGCCCGCTGCGCCGCGAGATCGGTGCGGTGGGCACGTTCAACGCGCTCGGCAACAGTGATCGCGCCACCGCGGTGATCGGCCGTGCCGTCCGGCTGGCGCTGATCAACATCCTGGAGGTGCGGCCTGGCGGCATCGACCGCTCCACCATCGGCCATCCCGGCAAGTTCAGCTTCTGCGTGGCCGAGGATGAAGAGGACAGCACCTGGCTGCCGTTGCATGTGCAGCGCGGTCTGCCGGCAGACGCATCATTCGTCACCGTCATGGCGGCTGGTGCACCGCGGCAGATCATGAACGAATGGACCATGGTGCCGGAGGAGATCCTGGAGACCTTCGCTGCGGAAATGCGCGCCAACATGCGTGGCTATTCGATCTGGGGCGGCAACTACGCCCTGATCATTCCCAAGCAGTTGCGCGAGCATCTGCAGGCCGCCGGCTGGAGCAAGACCGACATAGCGGCATTCGTCCATCAGCGCGCGCGGATTCGTCGGCGCGAATGGGCCGATGTCGGCAAAGGGGCAGTGGTGCGTGACCGTGGCGATACGGAGTACGCCGCGCTCGAGACGCCCGAGCAGCTTCTGGTGATCGCGGCCGGTGGTCCCGCGGGTGGGTTCGGCGCGGTGATCCCGCCGTGGCTGGGCACCAAGAGCCGCGCCGTCACGTTGCCGATCGGCGCCTGCGTTGACTGCGGGCCGCCTGGGCAGTGAACTGGCGCGATGGTTCTGCAGGTCCTCGATCCCACCAATGAGACCGCACCGCCGCTGGGCCAGCCCGCGCGGCGTCCAGTGTCACTCGCCGGCAAGACGGTCGGAGTGATCTCGAACGGCAAGGAGGGGACGAAGGGCTTCTTCGCGCATCTGGACCGCATACTCCGCGAAGAGTTCGACGTCGCCGACGTCGTCTTGCGGGTGAAGTCGAATTTCAGCGCGCCCGCGGATCGTCATATCGTCGATGAGATCGCCCGTTGGCATGCGGTCGTTACCGGCATCGGCGACTGAGGTAGTTGTTCGTCGTGCAGTCTGCATGACTCCGTCACTGCCGAACGTTTGGGCATCGCCGCGATGGCGGTAATGACCACGCGCTTCGTCAGTGCCGCGGAACTGATGGCGCGCGTGCTCGGGTTTGCCAACTACCGGTTCGCCGTGATCGCGCATCCGATCAGCAGCGCCGACGATGACGCGCTGCGGACCATGGCGCGGAGCGCCGCGGATCAGGTGCGGCGGCTGTTGCTCGCCTGAGCGACGCGGCTGTCCGCCACGACGCACAGCAGTTCGAACAGCAGGTTTGCGGCGTTCAGTGCGGTCTGTCCGGTGGGATCGTACATCGGTGCCACCTCGCACAGATCGGCGCCGATCAGGTGGCGTCCGCGCAGGCTTTGCAGCATGACCTGCGCGTCACGCACCGAGTAGCCGCCGACCTCCGGCACGCCGGTGCCCATCGCGTACACGGCGTCCAGTCCATCGATGTCGAAGCTGACATAGGTCGGGCCGTCACCGATCACGCGGCCGATCTCCTCGATCACCCGCGGACGTCCCAGGGCCTCGAATTCGTCCATGGTGATGACGCGCATGCCAGCCGCGCGGCTCCAACTTGCGTCGTCGGCGCTGAACATGCTGCCGCGCAGTCCGACCTGAACGGCGCGCTGCGGATCGATCAGCCCTTCTTCCACCGCGCGACGGAACGTTGTGGCGTGGTTGATGCGCGTGCCCATCAGCGTGTCCAGCGTGTCCGGATGGGCGTCGAACTGCACCAATCCCACCGGTTGCGGGGCGAACGCGCGCAAGATGGGCAGCGGAACCGTGTGGTCACCGCCCACCGATATCGGCGTGATCCCGAGATCCTGCAGGCGCTCGAAGAAGGCCTCGATCGCCGCGAGACTGGCGGCGAGGTCCATGGCGTTGATCGCCACATCGCCGACATCGCCGATTTGACAGAGATCGAATGGCGCGATCCGGCTGGTCGGGTGCACCAATCGGATGGTTCGCGATGCTTCGCGCACAGCCGCCGGGCCGCTGCGCGCGCCCGTGCGGTAGTTGGTGCCAAGGTCGAACGGCACGCCGACCAGTGCGATGTCGATCCCGGCGCGTGGCGGCACGCGCGGTGCGCGCAACAGGGTCGCCACGTCGCCGAAGCGCGGCGATACGGCAGGATCCATCGGCTTGAGGCGGTCATCCGTCATCGCGGCCTGGGGGACTATCGGAGTTTGCACTCTCCTGCCATCCTGCTCTCGGTGTCCACAGCCCGGGAAGGCCCTTTCATGCAAGTCGAGATCGAATACTGCGGAATGTGAGGATACGAACCGCGCGCCCGTGAGGCGGCAGATCTGATCCGGAAGACGCAGCCTGCGGCGCAGGTGGCCCTGCGCAAGTCCGGTGGCGGCGTGTTTGAAATCACCGTCGATGGCAAGCTTGCTTACTCGAAGAAGGCGAGTGGCCGCTTTCCAACCGAGGACGAAGTCGTACAAGCGCTCGGCTGACGCGTTGTAGTCACTGCTCCGATTGCGGCGGGGCGTGCTGCTTGCGCACGCCGTCGAGGCGCTTCATGTGGTCCTGCAGCCGGCGGCGCGCTGCATCGAACGCATCCCGAATCGCCACATGCAGGTCCTCATGCGCGTGGTCCTCGCCAGGTTCGCGGTTCACCACGATCTGTCCGCCCGGCACCGCGAGATCCACGCGAACATTGTAGACATTGCCCTGCCGATGATGGCGATGCCCCGTCTCCAGGGTGACCCGGCACGCGCTGATACGATCGGAGAATTGCTGCAGCTCTTCCACCTTGTGGCGCACCTGCGCATCGGCAGACGGCGACGACTCCATGCCGCGAAATGTTATCTGGACCTCGGGGGCCATGCCCATCTCCTCACTGAGTTGTTGCAACAATACCGGCTGTGCGAGGCAGGGCTTTGATCTCGATCAATGTCGTACAATCCATCGGTTCAGCGTGCCCGCAGACTGAGGATGTAGGAGGCCAGATTGTCCACCTCCTCGCGGGTCAGATGCAGGTCCGGCATCCTTGCGTGCGGCGTCTGCAGAAACGCCCGCAGCGACAGAGCGGTGACGGACTTGTCGGCAGCGATGGCGGTGAATGTTGGCGCCCCGTTGCTGACGACCGCGCTGTGTGGCGCTCCGACCAAATGACAAGAACTGCACCAGGTTTCCGCCAGTTTGTGGCCAGCGGCGACGTCCCCGAGGTCCTGCGCAATTGATGGCGTGGCGGTATCCGCCAGCAACAATCCAAGCGCCAAACCAACCCACCGCGCATCCGCCTTGGTCATGTTCCCCCATCATCCATCAGTATGCTGATCAGTGTGCCATCAACACCGGAAGATCGGCGTGCGATAAGATGCGACGGGTGAAGCCGCCGAAGATGATCTCGCGCGTGCGGCTATGACCGTAACCCCCCATCACCAGCACGTCGGCGTTCACTGCATGTGCGGCCGCCAACAACGCTTCTACTGGCGGACGACCATTCGGCTTCACGCACTGCACACTGACGGCAGGATTTTGCCAGGATAATGCGCGTCGGAGCCGTTCGCGCGACGGTTCGTCACTCGCTGCGTCCTCGCTGACCGACATGATGATCACCTTGCTGGCGAGGCGCAGGAATGGCTGTGCTGCCGCAACCGCGCGGGCCGCTTCAGCTCGGTCCTTCCAGGCGATGACAACCACCCGTGATAGTTCTCGGCGCGCATGCGCTGGCGCAATGAGAACCGGACGACCCGTTCCCAGCAGCGCCGCTTCCAGGACGTCCATCGCGACGGCCTCGCCATCATGAGGACGCCCGACCACGATCAGGTCCGCGGCCCGGCCGTGTTCCGCCAGCCAATACGGCTCGTCGCCGGTCTCGGTTCGCCAGTCGGCTGATGGCAGGCCGGCGGACGGGTCCGCGGTCACCATGATGCGCTCGCTCTCACAGAAGTCGCGGAACGCCAACTCGGCCTTCTTCTGTCGGGCGGCTGCCTCCTGCTCGAGCGTTCCGAGCATCTCTGCGTAGCCGAGCCCACCGCCTGTGTCCGAGCTTGCTATCGCGGTCAGTGTCGCCCCGACATCAAGGCGGACGTGCAGGAAGGCCAGATGCGCCGGCATGATACGCGCGACCATCAGGGCCGTGGCGAACACCGGTCCATCGCTTTCGGCACCGGTGACCGGAACGAGGAGGTACTTGTACATGAGCCGCTCCGCGTGATGCGCCTTGATGGCACGGAACTGCGGACGACCGCTTTGATATGGATCAAACCGTCGGCGGGCTATTTACCTAGGCTGGGCAATCCTGGCGGAGACCTCCCCGCGCTGAACCGACATGACAAAGACCCTTGATGTTCCTGGCTGACTCGCGCATCTGACCTGGTGAGGCGCGAGAGGGCCGATCCCGGAGGTTGCGCTGCGCCGCGTCTGGCGTGCTACGCCTTGTCAAGCCAGAAGATGTCTTCGCGTACGACGTCGTAGACTCCAAAATAGTCGTACGGGTTGTAGCCCTTCAGGTAGTTCCACCAGACATCGTTGATTTGCTCCCAGCAGACCGGCAGCACCGGCGGATCCTGTTCCATGATCTGCTCCGCCTGCCGGACCAGCGCCTTGCGCTTGCCGGGATCGACCTCGGAATCGATCTGATCCACCAACGCGTCGAATTTGTCATTGTGCCAGAATGAGTAGTTCTGTGGTCCGCTCGTGCGGTACCACGCGTTGAAGTAATCCGAAGGATCAAGCAGCGTCGACACAATGGCGCCTACGCACAAATCGAAATGTCCATTCGCGGCATCGTCAAACCAGACCGACTCCACCACTGTGCGTAGATTGCACTCCACGTTGAGTGTCTGTTGCAACATCGCCTGGAAAGCTTGGGACCAGAGCTTGAAGGACGCCACATCCCGCACCATGAAGTCCATGCCCTTGATCCCGTTGCCGTAACCGGCCGCGGTCATTAACGCCTTGGCCTCCTTGGCAGCGGCGGTCGGATCCTCCTGGTAGCCAACCTCCTTGAACAACTGGTCCGTTGGTGTCGCGAATTCCGAAAACGGATAAATGAAGCCGCCAACCCGCATCGGCGCCACGTCCTTGACCACGTCCACCATGACATGGCGGTCCATCGCCAGGTGGAATGCCCGCCGCACCCGCGGATCGTCGAATGGCTTCTTCTTGTCGTTGAGCCAGACACCCTGGATCACGCTCTGATTGAATGCCGTGGTCGACATGCCGGGGGTCGACTTCGCCTTCCGCGCGGTCACCGGATCGACGATGCGCGCGTAGTCCACTCGGTTGGACAGGATCGCCGCACCGAGTTCGGGCGAGAACGGGATCAGATTGTAGAACTCGATGCCGTCCAGGTATGGCAGGTCCTTGTTCCAGTAGTCCTTGTTCTTCTCCACCACCCAGACCTCGTTCTCGACCCGCCGAGTGGTCTTGAACGGGCCGGTACCCGGGATATTGGCAACCTTGCGAAGGTTGTAGTTGTTCTCCTCCAGCGTTTGCTTGCGCAGAATGCCGTTCCAGCCACTGGCGATCGCCGCCATGATGAAATTGGGGGGGCGAGGCGCAGCCAGCTTGAACTGCACAGTATACTTGTCTGGCGCGGTGATCTCGCTCACCGCCTTGAACAGGATGCTGCGCGGGATGCTGACGCCCTGCGGCGGCTTGGCAATGCGATCGAACGTCGCCTTGACGTCTGCCGAGGTCAGTTCGGCGCCGTCATGGAACAGCACGCCCTTGCGCAGGAAGAACGTGTAGGTCGTACCGTCCTTCGAGATCTCCCAGCTATGTGCGAGGTCGGGGATGATCGTCTTGCCGCTGTCGCGCGGGTCGTGCCGGATCAGATTATCGAACATGCATCCCTGCGTGCCGATATTGCCGACGGTGCCCGACTGCTGGAAGTCGAAATGCGGAGGCCGGTTCAGGATACCGACGCGCAGCACACCCCCATGTTTCGGATTCGGTTCTGGTGCCGCCAGTTGGAACTTTGACCCGTCGAACTCGTTGGGGATCTCCGCCAGCGCATAATCGGAGCGTAACCCATAGGCCGCGGCCATTGCCGCAGCACTGCCTTGGAGGAACCTGCGCCGGCCCCAGCCCCGGTTACCGATCGTCTCGTCACTCATTGTATAGTAGCCTTTCCGTGTCTCTCGATTGCTCAGGTCTTGTCCAGCCAGACGACGTCGTGGCGGATGACGTCATAGGCGCCAAAGTATTCGTACGGATTCGCGCCTTTGACATTGCTGTACCAGATGTCGATGAGCTGCTCCCACGCCACCGGCAGCACCGGCGGATCCTGTTCGAAGATCGCCTCGGCCTGCTGGATCAGCACCTTGCGCTTCGCCGGATCGAGCTCCCGATCGATCTGGTCCGCCAGCGCGTCGAACGTCTTATTGCTCCAGTTGGAGTAGTTCTGCGGTCCGCCGCTGCGATACCAGGCGTTGAAATAGTCCGACGGGTCGAGCAGCGTTGACACCACCGCGCCGATCGCCAGATCAAAATTGCCGTTGGCAATGTCGTCGAACCACACCGACTCGACCACGACCCGCAGGTTGCATTGAATGTTCAGCGTCTGCTGGAACATCGCCTGCATGGCCTGCGACCATAGTTTGAAGCTGGAGACGTCGCGGATCAGGAAGTCGAGCGGCTGCTTCAGCCCGTCCTTGTAGCCGGCCGCCGCCATCAGCGCCTTCGCCTCCTTCTCAGCGGCCGCAGGATCGGTCTGATAACCGATCCGCTTGAACAGCTCCGGCTTCGGCGTGGCGAACTCCGAGAACGGATAGATGAAGCCACCGACCTGCATCGGCGCGACATCTTTCACGACATCGATCAACACGTGTTTGTCCATCGCCAGGTGCAGCGCCCGCCGCACCCGAGGATCGTCCAGCGGCTTGCGCCGATTGTTCATCCAGGTGCCCTGGATGACGCTCTGGTTGTATTTGGCGGTCAGCATGCCGGGCGTCGCCTTCGCCTTGCGCTCGGTCACCGGATCGAACACGCGGCCATAGTCGATCCGATGCGACAGGATCGACGACCCCAGTTCCGGCGAGAACGGGATCAGGTTGTACGACTCGACGCCATCCAGATATGGCAGACCATTGTTCCAGTAGTCCTTCTTCTTCTCCAGCACCCAAACCTCGTTCTCCACCCGCCGCACTGTCTTGAACGGTCCGGTGCCTGGCGCCAGCATCACCTTGCGCAGGTTGTAGTTGTTCTCCTCCAGCGTCTTCTTCCGGTAGATCACGTTCCAGCCGCTGGCGAATGCCGACATGATGAAGTTCGGCGACCGTGCCTCGGACAATTTGAATTCTATGGTGTAGTTGTCGCGGACGTTGATCTCGCTCACCGCCTTGAACAGGATGCTGCGCGGGATGCTGATCCCCTCAGGCGGCCTCACGATGCGATCGAACGTCGCCTTCACGTCATCGGCGGTGAATTCGCCGCCGTCGCTGAACTGCACACCTTTGCGCAAGAAAAAAGTATAGGTCCTGCTGTCCTTCGAGATCTGCCAGCTATGTGCCAAATCAGGGATGATCGTCTTGCCGCTGTCGCGCGGATCGCGGCGGATCAGATTGTCGAACATCGGTGCCATTGCACCAAGATTGTTGAAGGTGCCGGACTGATGCAGGTCAAAATGGGGCTGACGGCTGGTGAGGCCGATCCGCAGCGTGCCGCCATATTTCGGATTGGGTTCCGGCGCCGCGAGTTGAAACTTGGAACCGTCGAATTCCATGGCAACGTCCGCCGCCACCCCGCGCGTGGGGTGCAGTCCATACGCGCCAAGAGCCAACGCGGCCCCGGTCCCCAGCAGACCGCGACGCGTCAACGCCACCCGCGCGGCATCCGTCTCATCCATCCCGGTGTCCCTCCCTTTGGCCTTTTCAGTCCGGGTAATCACGTGCTCTGATAGGCGTGCGAACCGGCCGCTTTGCGAAAAGATTACACGCCGGAATACTGGGAGTCACGTCTTGAATGAAGTGCCGTTGCCCACTCGGGCCGCCTCCGTCAACAATGTGGGCGAGCCTCGACCGCTACTAGAGATCGTTGATCTGCACACGCAGTTTGCTACGCCCGCGGGCATCGTGCGAGCGGTGGATGGCGTATCCTACTCCCTACGCAGCGGCGAGACACTCGGCGTCGTCGGGGAGTCGGGCTGCGGTAAGAGCGTCACCGCGCTCTCCATCCTGCGTCTCGTCGCGAGTCCCCCAGGCCGCATCGCCGGCGGCGCGATCCGGTTCGAGGGTACGGACCTCCTGACCCTCTCAGAAAGCCAAATGGAGGAGGTTCGGGGCAACCGCATTTCAATGATCTTTCAGGAGCCCATGACGTCGCTGAACCCGCTGCTGACCGTTGGCCGGCAGATCAGCGAGGCGGTGGCACTGCACCAAGGCCTGTCGAACCGTGAGGCAATGGACCGTGCGGTCGAGATGCTGCGTCGGGTGCACATCCCGGAACCCGAGCAGCGGGTGCATGCCTTTCCGCATCAGCTGTCCGGCGGAATGCGCCAGCGTGTGATGATCGCGATGGCGCTGTCATGCAATCCCAAGGTGCTGATCGCGGACGAGCCAACAACCGCGCTGGACGTGACGATCCAGGCGCAGATCCTCGACCTGATGCGCGAGCTGCGCGACACGCTGGGGACTGCGATCATCCTGATCACCCACGATATGGGTGTGGTGGCGGAAAACGCGGACCGCGTGGTGGTGATGTACGCTGGACGCAAGGTGGAGGAGGCGCCGGTCGACGATCTGTTCGAACGTCCGGCCCATCCATACACGCGAGGACTGTTGGGCTCCATTCCGAGCCTGGATCTCGTCGGGCGCGTGCCGCGCGGCCGAAGCCGGCTGAACGAGATCAAGGGCATGGTGCCCTCGCTGTTCAATTTACCAAAGGGCTGCAGTTTTGCACCGCGCTGCGCGCTGGCCACAGAGCACTGTCATGCCGTGGCGCCAAAGCTGGAGCTGCACACGACAGGCCATTGGGTCGCATGCTGGCGCGCCGGAGAAATGCTGTGAGCAACGCACCCCTGCTGCAGGTTGAGGCTCTCAAGAAGCATTTCCCCGTTTATAAGGGCGTGTTTTCGCGGGTAGCCGGCCAAGTTCATGCAGTCGACGGCGTGTCGTTCCACATCGATCGCGGTGAAACACTCGGCTTGGTGGGCGAGAGCGGCTGTGGCAAATCGACCGTTGGCCGCACCCTTCTGAAGCTGCTCGAACCGACGGCAGGTCGCATCAAGGTACGTGGCGAGGACATCACCGAATTCGATGCGGCGAAAATGTTCCCATACCGCGAGCAGATGCAGATGATCTACCAGGATCCTTACGCATCACTCAATCCGCGCATGTCGGCGGGCGATATCGTCGAGGAGCCACTGATCATTCACGATGCTGGCACACGGGCGGAACGCCAGGAGCGCGTTGCCAGCCTGTTCGAGCGCGTTGGACTGCGGCCGGAGCACAGGCATTCGTTCCCGCACATGTTCTCGGGCGGACAGCGGCAGCGCATCGGCATCGCTCGCGCGCTGGCGCTTGGCCCGGAACTGATCGTCGGCGACGAACCGGTATCAGCGCTGGATGTTTCGATTCAGGCGCAGATCATCAACCTGCTGATGGATCTGCAGGACGAATTCAAGCTGTCGTATCTGTTCGTAGCGCATGACCTAGCGGTGGTGGAGCACATCAGTCATCGCATCGCGGTGATGTATCTCGGCCGCATTGTTGAGACGACCGACAAGAACAGCCTGTTCGATATGCCGCTGCACCCCTACACCGAAGCACTGCTGTCGGCGGTGCCGATTCCCAAAGCCGGTGCACGGCGGCGCAAGCGTGTGATCCTGAGTGGTGATGTGCCGAGCCCGATCAATCCACCATCGGGCTGTCATTTCCATCTGCGGTGTCCCTATGCTATGGCGCAGTGTCGGCATGAGGTGCCCGCGTTGCGGGAAGTGGTCCCGGGACATTGGGCCGCGTGTCATTTGCATAATGGCGGGGTGCGGTTTCCTTTGGCGCCGATTGCGGTGCAGTAGCCGCCGGGCTCGGCCCGGCCATCCACGTCTTTCCCTCTGCAACCGAACAAAGTCGGATACAAGTCCTGCCACTCAGGATTTTGTTTCGCGAACAGCCGCACCTTCCAGGCGCGAGGCCAACGCTTAAGGCTTGTCTCCCGCTGTATCGCGATCCGTATGTCTTCGTGACGCTCGCAATGTACCAGCCTCGTCAGGCCATACTTGCGGACGAAACTTCTGCCAAGACCTTCCCGGTGTTCCCGCACACGTCGGACCAGGTCATTGGTGACGCCGATATAGAGCGTTCCGTTCCGCCGATTGCTCATGATGTAGACCCGGCCGCCCATGCGGCCATCGTAGGGACCGCTGATGAACAAGACGTGGATGGCCGGGGCCACGCCCGGCCATGACAAGGAGCACACGCGATTCCACCCCTCGTCATGGCCGGCCGCGTGCCAGCCATCCACGTCTTTCTTGTCATACCCCTCAGACGGCTCCGCGTAGCCGCGGATCAAGTGCGTCGCGTATGCCGTCACCCAGTAGATTGAACGCCAGCACCGTCAGCGTGATGGCGACGCCAGGGAACAGCACCAGCCACCACGGCGGCACCAGTCCCGCGTTGAGTGAATCGGCCAGCATGTTGCCCCAGGTCGGGGTCGGCGGCGGAATGCCAACGCCAAGGAAACCCAGTGCCGCCTCGATAATGATCGCCACGCCGAGATGCGTGGTCGCCAGGATCAGGTAGGGCGCAATGCACTGCGGCAATATGTGCCGCGCCATCATGCGCATATGCGAAGCGCCGAGACCGCGCGCAGCCTCGACATACGACAGTTCCTTCAGCGACAGCACCACGGCGCGGATCACCCGTCCCCCGAACGGTATGCGGGTTATCGCAATGGCGACAATCACCGTGCCCATCCCCGCGCCAAGCGCCATCGCAATAGCCATAGCCAGAATCAGGTCGGGGAACGATTGCAGGAACTCGATGATGCGCTGACTGAAGATGTCGAACCGGCCGCCGAAATAGCCGCAGGCCAGGCCCCAGATCGCGCCAAGCGTCGTACCCAGCAGCACTGCGCCCGCGGCGACCGTGAGCGAGGCGCGGCTGCCATAAATCACCCGGCTCAACGTATCTCGGCCGATCTGGTCGGTGCCGAACCAGTGCAGCTCCGACGGCGGCTTGGTCATGTGACGAAAGTCAGCGCGTACCGGGTCGAACGGCGCGAGCGCCGGAGCGGCGATCGCCATGAAGATGATGGCGGCGGCAACGCAGGCCCAGAAGGCCGACATAGGCGACCGTCGTACGAAAGTGCGCAGGCCGCGAAGAGCGCGTCTCAGCCAGGACGGCTGCGCAACAGCGATGCTTTCCAGCGGCAGCGTGGTGTCAGGTTGGGTGACGCTCATCGATAGCGGATCCTCGGGTCGAGCCAGGCCGAGGCGAGGTCGACGGTGATGTTCAGCAGCACGAACACGATCGAATACAGGAACACCAGGTTCTGCATGACAAAGATGTCGCGCTCGCTCACCGCGGTGTACATGGCGTAGCCAAGGCCCGGCGTGCCGAACGCGCGCTCGACGGGTATGGATCCAGCGAGCACAAACCCAAGCAGGATGCCGGACAGCGTGATCACCGGCAGCAGGGCGTTTGGCAGCGCGTGGAACGCGATCACCAACCGGTTGTTCAGTCCCTTGGCGCGCGCCGTGCGGACATAGTCCTCGCGCACCACCTCCAGCAGGCTGGAGCGCGCCATGCGCGCGATATAGGCCGCCTGGCCCAACCCGAGCACAATGGCAGGTCCGACGACGATCTGCAGATTGGCCAGCGGATCGGTGAAGAACGCAACATTCGCCAGTGGTGCGCGATAGCCCAGTCCGAACAGCAGCACCAGCACGATCAGCATGGCGAGCCAGAAGCCTGGTATCGCCAGGAACAGGATGCTGAGGAAGCGTGAGACGTTGTCCCCGATGCTGTTGGGCTTCAGTGCGCTGACGATGGCGACCGGGATCCCGACCAGCCACGACAGCACCACTGAAAGGGCAGCGATCTCGGCGGTCAGGGGCCCACGGCGTGCGATCATCTCGGCCACACTCTCCGAGCGGAAGAACGAATGGCCCAGGCTGCCGGACAGGATGTCGCGAACCCACCGCAGATACTGCACGATCAGCGGGTCACTCAACCCAAGCTGTGCCATGTAGCTGGCGCGCTGCTCAGGCGAAAGTTTGGTGAAGCCCTCGGGGCCGAAAATTGCGACCAGCGGGTCGCCCGGCAGGACGCGCAGCACGAAGAACACGACGATGGATACGCCGACTACCGTGATCGCACCGAAGGCGAGACGCCGCACGATGTAGCTGTACATTGTTTCCCGGTCCGCCTTGTGGTGGCGGCGCTCTGACGTTTGCCTCGTGGCCAGCCTGTGGTCGTGTCAGTGCGAAAGTCAAGCGAAGAAGCGGTTCTCGGGACGCGGCAGCCCCAGGTTCTCGCGCAATGTCTTGCCTTCATATTCGCGCCGGAGGATGCCGCGGCGCTGCAACTCCGGCACGACACGTTCGACGAAGTCATCAAGACCGGCGGGCAGGAAGGGAAACATGATGTTGAACCCGTCGCACGCGTTGGTGGTGAGCCACTCCTCCATCTGGTCGGCAATCATTGTCGGCGTTCCCAACAGTGCCGGCCCACTGTAGCCGCCCAGGCGCTGGGCCAGCTGGCGTACCGTCAGATTCTCACGCTTCGCCAGGTTGATCGCGCGTTCGCGTCCGCTCTTGCTCGCATTCGTCTCGGGAATTGTGGGCAACGGCCCATCCGGATCGAAACGCGACGCATCGGTGCCAAGCGCGATCGACAGAGAGGCGATGGCGCTGTCGTAATGCACCAGGCCGTCCAGCCTGGCTCGCTTCTCGCGAGCTTCGTCGAGCGAATCACCGATCACCACGAAGGCTCCTGGCAGGATCTTCAGGTGGTCGGGGTTGCGGCCGATCTCCGCCATGCGGCCCTTGATGTCGGCGTAGAGTGCACGTCCGCCATTGATGTCGCCTGCGCCGGCGAACACCATCTCGGCCGTCTCCGCCGCAAGCTGGCGGCCAGCATCCGAGGCGCCGGCCTGCACGATCACCGGCCAACCCTGGATCGGCCGCGCGATGTGCAGCGGCCCGCGCACCGAATAGTATTTCCCGCGGTGGTTCAGCACGTGCATGCGCGACGGATCGAAGAACTCGCCGGTCTCCACGTTGCGGATGAAGGCATCCTCCGCCCAGCTGTCCCATAGTCCGGTCACCACATCGTAGAACTCACGCGCGCGGCGGTAGCGTTCGTCGTGCTCCATCTGGTCGTCCACCCCGAAGTTCAACGCCGCGTCGGGGTTGGATGTGGTGACGATATTCCACGCCGCACGACCGCCGCTGATGTGGTCGAGTGAGGCAAAGCGACGGGCGACATGGAATGGCGCCTCGAACGTGGTCGAGCCGGTGGCGATCAGCCCAATATGCTCGGTGACCATGGCGAGCGCCGACAGCAGCGTGAATGGCTCGAACGAGGTCACCGTATGGCTGCGCTTCAGCGCGTTCATCGGCATGTTCAGCACGGCCAGATGGTCGGCCATGAAGAACGCGTCGAACCTTCCGCGCTCCAGCGTCTGGATGAAGCGCTTGATGTGTGCGAGGTTGAAATTGGCGTCGGGATAGGCGCCCGGATAGCGCCAGGCCGCGGTATGGATGGTCGTCGGCCGCATGAAGGCGCCGAGATGGAGCTGGCGTTTGGCGGTCATGATCTGTTGTCCGTTCCTGAACCCGGCTAAGGAAGCCGAATGACACTCAGGTTCAATATAGGCGATACGCCACGGCGGCGGGAGGATGCCCGTTTCACCACCGGCCAAGGCCGCTACCTGGACGATCTGCGATTTGATGGCATGGCGCATGCCGTGCTGCTTCGTTCGCCACATGCACACGCTCGGATCGATCGGACCGACGCGGCGGACGCCCGGGCGGCACCTGGTGTACTGGCGGTGCTGACGGCCGATGAGGTGCACAGGGACGGCCTGCTGCCGCTCCGCCCGACGGTGGAGGCGAACGTGCAGACCGGCGAGCCGTTCGCCTTCGCCCCCCAGCCGCTGCTGGCGGTGGGCAAGGTCCGCTTTGTTGGCGAACCGGTTGCCCTGATCGTCGCCGAGACGCGCGCGCAGGCGCAGGACGCCGCCGAAAGGATTGTCATCGACTGGACACCGCTGCCGGTGAACGCGCCACCGATTGCCGATGAAGTGCCGGACAATGTCTGCATGGACTGGCATTGGGGAGATGCCGCGGCGGTCGACGCAGCATTCGCCATCGCGGCCCATGTCGTGTCGCTGCGGCTGAACAACCACCGCGTCGTCACCAACCCGATGGAGCCACGCGGTGCCGTCGGTATCTACGACGGCCACTACACTCTGCACGTATCCAGCCAGAATCTGCACGGCAATCGCGACGCGACAGCGCGTGCGCTGGGCGTGCCTGCGGCCGATGTGCGTTTCATTGCACCGGATGTCGGTGGCGGTTTCGGCGCGAAGAACTTCAACTATGCCGAATTCGCGCTGATCCTGTGGGCGGCAAAGCGACTGGGGCGCCCGGTGAAGTGGATCGCGACGCGCAGCGAAGGCTTCGTCTCCGACCATCAGGCGCGTGACCATCGGGCCGAGGCGTTGCTGGCGCTCGATGCGGCCGGGAAATTCCTCGCGCTGCGGGTCAACAGCGTGGCTGATATCGGCGCCTATATGGCCGGCGGCGCCGGGGCCGTGCAGACCTATCAGTATGTGCATCTGCAGGGCAGCGTCTATGCGATCCCGTCCATCGCGCTGCATGTCGTCACAGTGCTCAGCAACACGACGCCGATCGGAGTGACGCGCGCACCGGGTTTCGCCGAAGCGGTCAACATCATCGAGCGGCTGATCGACGCGGCGGCGCGGCAGTGCGGCTTCGATCGCGCGGAGCTGCGCCGACGCAACATGGCCACCACGCCGATGACCAATGCTCTCGGGTTCTCGGTGGACAGCGGCGCCTTCGCAAGCACGTTGGATCGTGCGCTAAAAGCCGCGGACGTTGCAGGCTTTTCGACGCGCCGTGCCGACACCGAGGCGCGCGGCCTTCACCGTGGCCTCGGCATTGCCTATCACATCAAGGGCACCGGCGGCTCGCCGCATGAAAACGTCGATATCCGCTTCGAAGCGAATGGCACGGTCTCGCTGATCACCGGCACGCAGACGATCGGGCAGGGGCACGAAACCACGTTTCCACAGATGCTGGCCGATCGGCTTGGCATCGCCAATGAGCAGATCCGACTATGCCAGGGCGACACCGACCTGATCCCGATGGGCGGAGGCCACGGGAGTTCGCGCGCCACCTACATGGGCGGCACGGCCATCTATCGTGCGTCGGAAACCATCGTGGAAAAAGGCAGTCGCATCGCCGCGGATGTCCTGGAAGCTGCCGAGATAGACATTGTCTTCGCCGATGGGCACTTTGCGGTTGTCGGCACCAACCGTTCGGTGTCGCTGCTGGAGGTGGCCGCGCGGGCGCGCGACGCCGGCAAGCCGCTGGACACATACCACGCGTGGACGCGCGAGCATTTGACCTTCCCGAACGGCGCACATGTGGTGGAGGTGGAAATCGATCCGGAAACCGGTGCTGTCTCGCTGGTGCGTCACACCGCGGTGGACGACTACGGCGTGCTGGTGAACCCGATGATCGCAACAGGGCAGGCGCATGGAGCGATCGCCCAAGGCGCCGGTCAGGCGCTGCTGGAGCACGCCGCTTACGATGCCGAGTCGGGCCAGCTGCTCGCCGGTTCGTTCATGGACTATGCGTTGCCGCGTGCCGACGACCTGCCGTCGTTCCACCTTGAGTTCAACGCCACGCGCTGCACCACCAACCCGCTTGGTGTGAAAGGCTGCGGCGAGGCGGGTGCCGTCGCCATGCTGCCCGCCATCCACAACGCCATCGTCGATGCGCTCGCGCCACTCGGCGTCACCCAGTTCGATGGACCGGCAACGCCGTATCGTGTGTGGCAGGCTATCCGTTCACCGCGCGCATGATCGCAACCCAGCGGTCCAGCACCGGAAGAATGGTATCCGCCTTCTCCGACGGCAGACTGACCGACACGCGATTCACGCCGAGATCCTGATACCGCTTGATGAGCGCGACATCCTCCGCCTGGCCACCGATGGAGATGTCGAACCCGTTCGGATCGCGTCCAGCCTCGGCTGCCATCTGGCGAAAGCGCGGGATCAGTTCAGTCAGCGGCGTGGGTGATCCGGCAGTGATCTGCGGCACCCAGCCATCGCCGTAACGCACAGCGCGCCGCGCGCTGTAAGGAAACGCGCCGCCCACCAAGATTGGCGGGTGGGGCTTCTGCACTGGCTTCGGCCAAGCCCGCATCGGATCGAAGTTGACGAACTCGCCGTGATACTCGGCGCTGTCCTGCATCCAGATCGCCTTCATCGCCTCGATGCGCTCGCGCGCCAGCTTGTGGCGCGTTTTGAAGTCAGTGCCGTGGTTCTCCATCTCGTCCTGGTTCCAGCCGTTGCCGACGCCGAACACGAAGCGTCCGCCGGACACCTGGTCGATCGAAGCGACCAGCTTTGCCGTCTGGATCGGATCGCGCTGTGCGATCAGGCAAACGCCGGTGCCGATCTTCAGCGTCTTTGTCGCCGCTGCCGCCATGCTGAGCGTGACGAACGGGTCCATCGCGTCGTAGTAGCGCTTCGGCAGATCGCCGCCGAGGACGAACGGGGTCTTGCGCGACAGCGGAATGTGCGAGTGCTCCGGTGCCCAGACAATGTCGAAGCCGCGCTGTTCCAGCGCGACCGCGAGCTCTGCCGGGGTCATCGAATAGTCGGTAAAGAACATCGAGGCGCCGAATTTCATGGCTGCTCCACCATTCCCATCCACCACATGGTGCGGTTGCCGACATCGATATCATAGCTGCGCACGAACTCCAGTTTGCCGTCCGCGGCGATGCGGAACAGCGACAGCGCAGCACCGGTGATGTGCGCCACCGCCATCAGCCGGCCGCTGGGGTCGATGTGGAAGGTACGCGGATGCACGCCGTGCGAGTCGATGTGCTGGATCAGGTTCGGTTCGCCGCTGGCCTGATCGATCGCATACACCGCCAGCGAGTTCTCACCCGCCGCGTCGGCGGCGCGATTGGCGACGTAGACGGTGCGACCGTTCGGATGCACGTGCACCGTGCCGACAGCCTGGCGGCCAACGGGCGAACGTCCTAGCGTCGGCTTGCGGTAGCGTGGCGCGGGCGAAAGCTTGCCATTCGTCCGATCGAACAGATCGAGTGCATTCTGCCGTTCCAGCGACACATAGACCCAGGGCTGCGTCGGATGGAAATCCAGATGCCGCGGTCCGAAGCCATAACCACCATCCGGTGCGATCGATACGCCGTTGCTCAGCACGCCGTCGGTGAAGTCGAACAGCTTCAGCGATCCGGGCTCTTCCGGCTTGCCGTCGGCAGCGTCGTGGCCGCGGCAGACAAGAATGACCTGCCGGTTGTCCAGTGTTGCGCGTACCTGATGGGCGAAAATGCCTGCATCGATTGCGCCGGATTGCGCAACCTCGGCACCCGCAGTGCCGTCGGCACTGATCCGATAGACGCGGATCGCGCTGGGATTGTTGAAAGCGACCAGGATGTGGCGTGACGGAATATCCGTCGCCATGTGGATTGGCCGCGTCGGCAGCGGGATCGGCGCACCATGTTGGCTGAGCGCACCCGTTGCACCGTCGATGCGCAACGCGGTCACATGATGGTTCGTGCCCGCTGGTCCCATCCCGGACGCGCTGTCGCTGGTCGCGACATAAAGGAACTGCCGCGATGCATGCGGCCACGCATATTGCACGTTCGCCGACAGGCTGACGGTGTCGCGGCGCGTCAGTGTCGCCGCGTCCACATCGACATCATACTGCGTCAGCTCCGGTCCGACATTGGCGTACAGCCACACCTTGTTCGCCACCTTATTACTCCCAGGGCTGGACGACGATCTTGGCATGCTTTTCCGGATTGGCCAGTTCGGCGAACGCGCCCTTCACGCCTTCCAGCCCGACATGGCCGGTGATCAGCGGCGTCACGTCCACCTTGCCTTCGGCGATGTGATGCAGGCTCTGGGCGAACTCCTCGCCGCTATAGGCCAGCACGAACTGGATGTTCAGCTGCTTGATGATGCCGAAGAACGGTTCGAACCGGTCGGACTCCATGCAGACGCCAACCACGACGATGCGCGCATCAGCCGGTGCGCCGTCGATGATTTGCTGGATGACGCCAGGCACACCGACACATTCGAACATCACCGCCGGTCGCTGCTTCGGACCGCTGCCGAACAACTGCGCATAGCGGCTGCCGTCATAGCCGGCCGGCGTCGCGACATCCTTCCAGGACTGATAAGGCGACGTCGCGCCGGGATCGATCACGATGTCGGCGCCCATCTGCTGCGCGAGCGCGCGCCGGCCGGGCGAAAAATCCGCGGCGATGATCGGGTGCACGTCGCGGACTTTCAGAGCGGCGATCACCGACAGACCGACCGGCCCGCAGCCGATCACCAGCGGCACATCATCGGGTGCGAGGCGCGCCTTCTGTACCGCGTGCCAACCCACGGCGATCGGCTCGGTCAGCGCCGCCTTATCGGCCGGCAATCCGTTCGGCACCGGCAGCAGCATGCGTTCCGCGAGCGGCATGTACTGGGCGAAGCCGCCGGCAATATCGTTGGAATAGCCGATGCCCTGCACGGTGGCATCGGCGATCGTCATCGGCATCGAGCAGACCAGCGTTCCCGGCTTCAGTCGCTTCTCGGTGCCGGTGCCATGCTCGACGATCTCGCAACAGAATTCGTGGCCGAAGACCACGTCGCGTGACGGGTCCATCGGCCAGCGTCCGCCGGCGCGGCGCGAGCGTTCGATGAACTGCTCGGTGAACTTCGCCGCGTGCAGATCGGTGCCGCAGATGCCGCAGCACAGGGTCTTCACCAGCACCTGGCCTGCGGCCGGCTTCGGGTCCGCGATGGTGTCCACGACGAAATCGCCGTGGCGAAAGATCGCTGCACGCATGACATGTCCCCCGTTGCGTCAGGCTGCGAGCATAGCGCGGATGTCCGGAAGATGCTCGCTGCCCCAGAACAACTCGCCATCGACGATGAAACTGGGCACGCCGAATACGCCGCATTCCTCCGCGGCCCGGCTGATGGCCGTAACCTCGTCACGCAGGACCGGCGCCTCCCTGGCGAACAAGGCTGCATCGGCGCCGGCCTCTGCCAGTTGGCTCCCGATGCTTGCGGCGTCCTCGATATCCAGCTCGCGCTGCCAAAAACGCTCGAACACGCTGTCGTGGTAGCGGCGAAAGACCGCGGTGCCGGCTTGTTTGGCGCACAACATCCCCGCGGCGGCGAGCGTTGAATCCCAGATCTTCTGGGGTCCGCGGATGACCAGCCCGCGTTTGCGTGCCTGGCGACGACAGTCCATGTAGCTGTAGCGCACGCGGCGCCATTGGTGCGCGTTGCGGCTCTCCTCCAGCACACGCCCCTCCGCATCGACGCGCGCCGAGCCAAGATAGGCGGGAATGTCGAGCACGTAGGGCAACCACTCGACATGTACCGCCAACTCGCGTTCGAGCGCGTAGGTGAGATCCTTCGCCAGATAGGCATACGGACTCTTGTAGTCGGTATAGGCAGTGATGCTGCGCATGGTCAGAGCGGAATCGTGCGACGCTTCATGGTCTCGTCCCACAGCTTGTCGCGATCAAAATCGAACACGAGCGTTGGATCCTCCGGCATGGTGAACCAACCGCGCAGCGATAACTCGCCCTCCAGTTGCCCCGGTCCCCAACCGGCATAGCCGAAGGCGACCAGGCTCTGCCGCGGGCCTTCATGGCGGCCGATGTCGCGCAGCACCTGCGGATCGGTCGTCATCGCCACGCGACCATCGATGTTGATGGTTCCCGTGAGCCGATATTCTGCCGAATGAACGATAAGTCCGACATCCGGCTGCACTGGTCCTCCAGCGAATAGACGGACACTGCCGTCGCTGTCCTTGCTGTCGATGCCGAGTGCATTCAGCAGCTTCGCCACTGGGACTTCATCTACCGGCCGATTGATCACGATCCCGAGCGCTCCCTTCTGGTCGTGCTGCACCATCAGGATGACCGACTTGGCAAAGCGCGGATCGCTCATCTCCGGTTCTGCGACCAGCAACTGACCGGCAAGTGACGTGCCGGATTGCGTAGCCTCGGGCTTTGCGAAGGCAGCGCTGAACGCTGGCGTCGCGAACAGGACGCCGAGTGACAGAACGGCACGCCTGGACCGCATGAGCGTCATCGGTCATATCCTGCCGCGTCAGGAGAAGGAAACGCAAGAATGGCGGATACACCGAGCTTTGGTCGATATGCAGAAATTCCGTTCGACCGGATGACGCCGGAACAGCAGGAAGGCTATCGCTTCCTGGTCGACGGGCCGCGCAGGCGCCTGCCGGGACCGTACAAGATCTGGGTGCACAATCCGAGCCTGGTGCATGCGGCGGACCCGCTCGGACAACACTTCACACCCGGTGCCTCGTCGCTGAGCGAGCGCGAGCGGGAGATCGCCGTCGTGGTGATCACCAGCAAGTGGCACTCGGCCTATCCGAACAATGCGCACGAGAAGCGCGGCAAGGAAGTCGGTCTGCCTGCGGCGTCGGTGGAGGCGATCATCGCCGGGTTACCCACATCATTTACCGATTCGCGCGAGCAGTGCGTCTACGAATGCGCCACGGCACTGGCGTCGGAGCGCATCGTGCCGCAAGGATTGTATGATCGCGCAGTCAAGGTGCTGGGGCACGAGAGCATCACCGACATGATCGTGCTGATGGGCTATTATACGTGTGTGTCGCTGACGATGAACTTTTATGCCGTGCCGGCGGGCAGCCCCGGCCTGGCAAGATAACCTCACTCGGTCACACCACCCCCGCCTTGGCCTGTGCGTTGTGCGGCGCTGTAGCAAAGCCCAACAGGCGAGCCGCAGCGCCGATCGTCCAGCCTTGAACGACGAGTGACACGACCACGACGACGAACACGCCCGAGAACAGCTTTTCGTCGCGCACCGGATCGGCAAGCGCCGGAATGAAGCTGATGAAGATCGGCGCCGCACCGCGAAGTCCGACCCAGGACGCGAATGTCGACTCCCGCCAGTTGAACCGGAACGGCAACAGGCAGGCGAACGTCGCCAGCGGGCGCGCCACCAGGATCAGCACCAGGGCAATGGCAATGCCGATCGGGATGAATGGCACGAGATCGTGCGGGGTCACCAGCAGTCCCAGCATCAGGAACAGCACGATCTGTGCCAGCCAGCCGACGCCATCGAAGAAATTGGCGATCGCCTGCTGGCCAGGGAGTCTGGTCGCGCCGATCATGATTCCGAGCAGATAGATCGCCATGAAGCCGCTGGTCCCGAGGACCTGGGCCAGGCCAAAGACTGCCAGCCCGACGGCGAGCACGAAGACCATGGCGGTCGGAACCTCCAGCGACAGGTTGCGCAGCGCCAACGCAAGCAGCCAGCCGCCGCCCAGGCCCAGCAGCATCCCGCCGATCATCTCGTGCAGGAACAGCATTGTTCCGCTGAACAGGCTGATCGGGGCCGGATCGACGATGCTGTGAATGACGAACACGGTCAGGAAGATCGACATCGGATCGTTGAGCCCGGACTCCACCTCCAGGACCGCGGTGAGAGGTTCCGGTAGCGCGACGCGGGCGCGTCCGAGCACGGCAGCGACAGCGGCGGCGTCTGTCGGCGCCACTGCGGCGCCAAAAAGCATTGCTTTCATCAACGGCGTGCCGGTCAGCGCCGACACCGCCGCACCGACACACACGGCCGTCACTCCGACACCGACAACCGCAAGTGCAAGCGCCGGCCATCCCGCCAGGCGCAGCATCGATGGGGTGGTCTGCAGCCCGCCCCGCAGCAGGATCACGGCGAGCGCGACGCTGCCGACCAGGTAGGCGGAGGCGAAATCACGGTACGGGATGCCGCCGGGTCCGTCCTCGCCTGCCAGCATCCCAAGCGCAAGGAACACCAGAAGCACCGGCGCGCCGAGCCGCCGCGACAGCACTCCCGCGAGCACGCTCAGCACGCCCAATACCGCACCACCAAGGATCACCTCGTGGGCGAACGTCATGCGGGCGTGGCCGAGTTCGAAGAGTTCCGGACCGATCGGCATGCGCCGCGGATGTTCGTTGCTTGCCGCGCGCAGGGCAATGGTCGAACGGCACCAACATCGGCGCCGGACAACGGGCGCGGGTCCTGCGGATCGCGCTGACCGGCGGTGCGCTCGCCTTTCTGCTGAACCGAGCCGTTGGTGTCGCAGCCGCGATCTGGCCAGCAGCGTGGCGCGGCTTGTTCGGCCACGATCTCCGCATGCTGCGGGGCGGCCACGGCGCATCTGCGCATGGTCGGTCCTGCCTAGGCTTCTTTGGCCTCGGCCTCTCGCTCTATTTCGCCTCGCAGGGTGCAGGGCGCCCATTCTGCCTGCTGCTCGCCGGCATACTGCGGATGCTCATCGCCGTCGGCGGTGGCTGGCTGGCGCTGCGTGCCACCGGCGCCGCGCTGGTCATCTGCGGCGGGACGCTGTCGACCGCGGTCGCTTCCGGCGCCTGGTTCAGGCGCTGGCTCTAGCCGCTACTGCGCCGGTACCGCCGCACGCTGCCGCGCAATCTCTTCGTCCCAGGGTCCCGGAAACAGACCCAGGTTCACCACGTCTGGCGCGAACACGCTCTCCTGGCGCGGCCATTTCTCCCGCGGCAACTCATAGGAGACTTCCAGGCCGTTGCCGTCCGGATCGCGGAAATAGATGCCGAGGGACAGCCCGTGATCGGAAATGTGGTCGATTTTGACACCCTTTGCTTTCAGCCGGGCATAGGCCTCCTTGAGATCGTCGAGGCTCTCCATCATGAAGGCAGCGTGGTTCAGCCCGACCTGGCGCTTCAACTGCAAGGGTGCATCGTCGCCGAGTTCCATCAGCGCTATCTCATGCGACTTCTCTTCGTCCGCTGACATGAAGGCGGCGCGGCCAGGACGGAAATGATAGGTGTGCAGCCCAAGCACATCCTCATACCACTGGCGCGATCTCTCGGCGTTGCGCACATACAGGTTGACGTGCCCGAGATGCTTCGGCCGATAACTCATACCGTGTCCTCCTATGGTTCCGGGCGCCAGCCCCACCTTCAACGCCTGCCACCGGGCTTGTCCCGATGGTCATGGGCACGCTACACCTGCCCATCCTCCCTGCGTAGAAAATCCAGCACGCGTTCCATTGCTTCACTCTTCGGATACATCGCAGCCAGGGCGCGGGCGCGTGTCAACGGGTCGGAGGCGAAGAAGCGCTCATACAGCACCTGGCGGCTGCCGAACGAGCTGCCGGCCACGTCCCAGGCCAGGCGGAACAGCCGCACTCGATCGCGGGCTGCGGTGTTGTCGGTGGCCAGATACTGTTCGATGTCGGCAGCCAGCGGACCTTTGAAGTCGGCCTCACTCGGCGTGATCATGAAGCTCGAGGATCCGAGAAGCTGCAGGATCTCGATCATCCGCGGATAGGCGGTCATGAACAGGTTGCGCGTGCTTTCGATCGTCACCGGGTCGGGACACATCACGCCCCACTCGTCGAGCTTCGCATCCGCCTCGCCCGCGCGCATCAGCGCCCGGGTCAGCGTGGTTGTCAGCATAAGCTCGCCAATGCGTTCCTCGGTATGCGGCAGGTGCGCGTTCCCCAGCGTCTCGGTCATCAGCAGCGCAAGGCCCAGGACGAGTTCGCACTTGGCGAGATTCTTCGCTGCGCCCTGGTGCGAAGAGTGCGCCGAGTAGTGCGTGCCGGCCGCGGCGCCGTTGAGCAGATCGACATCGCCGTACAGGAACATCCGCTCCCATGGCACCTCGACATCGTCGAAGAACACGATGCAGTCCATTTCCTCGAAGCGAGAGCCGAGCGGATGGTCGAAATGCGAGCGACCGAGATCGAAGCTGTCGCGGCAGAGGAAGCGCAGTCCCGGCGTGCCGCAGGGGATCGAGAAGGCGAGGGCGAACGGGCTGTGTCCCTCGCTGTACTGGCCGAGCCGCGGTGAGTAGACAGCGATCTCGTCCGAGATTGGACCGAGCGTTGCCAGCACCCGTGCGCCACGCACGACAATACCGCGGCTGTTTTCGCGGATCGCCTGTAGCGCGGTGCCTTCCTGCAGGTTGTAGTGGGCGGTGACGTTGCGGCTGCGCTGCAGGTTGATCAGCGAGTGGGTGAGGACGATGTCATTCTCGCGGATAAACTCGTAGTAGCGTCGGACATTCTGCGCGAACTCCGGTCGCCCGCCTTTTCCACCAGCAAAGTAGTCGGCCGCGGCGCCCCAGGCGGCAAGTGTCACGTTCATGAAGTCGGGCGACCGCCCCATCATGCCGCAGGTCGAGCGCGCCCAGTTCAGCATCATGACGCGGCGCGCTTCCAGTTCTTCGCGCGTGCGCGGGTTGATGAATGACAGGCCGACCCGATCGCCGGTGGTCGGCGACGTGTAGGTCATCTCGTCCCGGTACTTGGGATCGCACTGCATGTCGTAGAGCGCTGCGATGGCGCGTGCGCCGCCGGCGAGGCCAGGATGCTTGGTCACGTCCTTGACGCGCTCGCCGCCAATCCAGACTTCCCGTTCCTGCTCCCGCAGTCCGTTCAGGTATTGCCGTCCTGTACGAGCCGGCATGGCGTGTCTCCCTGGAGCTGGCCATGAGCTTGCCACAGCGCCGTTGTCGGCGCCACGTCGCGCCTTTAGCTGCCGGCGGCGGTCTTTCCCAACAGCAACCTTCCGGCGTCTGCATAGTGGCGCTGCTGCACCGCAGCGTGCTGCGATGCCACATACAGGTCGCGCAGCCGCCGTTGCAGAGGGGAACTTTCGTAGACCGCGCTGCCACCGGCGAGAGCAAAGCATGCATGTGCCGCACGGTCGCAGGTGCTCGCGACCCAGACCGCGGTCTGCGTGCCCTCTATCAGCAGCGCCTCGTCCTTCAGCGTATAGGCAAGCGCATGGCGCCAGTGGCTGGCGACCTGAACTTCGAAGGCCGCGCGCGCCGCCCTGACGTCGGCCGCGGCACGCCCAAGTTCATATTGAAATATTTCGGACTCCCGCAACGGCACGGTGGCCCTGAGCTGCTGCCGACCGCTCTTGGCAAGCATCGTCAACTCGTCCACTGCGCCCTCGGCGACACCCACATGAAAGGCGGCGTGCATCACCGGAAGCATGTGCAAGACGGATTGATAAAGCGGCCCAGGGTGGCAGGAGCGGGCGTCGGGAAAATCGAAGAAATTCGCTTCCGGCACCACGACGTCCCTGAGTGCGACGTGATGGCTGGCGGTACCTTTCAGACCAGCGGCAAACCAGGTGTCCTCGATCTGCCACTGCTGCGCTGGCAGCGCGACAACCCGCATCGATGGCGGGCCACCTTCGCCCGCAGGTCCCAGCACCGGCTTGCCGTCTTCGGTCACGACGCAGACGCCGAATATCCAATCGGCATGCTCGCAGCCGCTGGCGAACGGCCAGCGACCAGTGACGCGCCATCCGCCCGGAACTCTTGTTGCCGTCCCCGCGGGAGTGGCAGAAGCCGCACAAATTACGTCGGGTCCGCGGCAGTAGAGCTGCTCGTAGGTCGCGGTTGGCAATAGCGGCACGAAGATCGCGGTTCCACTACCGATCATCGCCGTCCAGCCGAGCGAGCCGTCGATGCGACTCAGCGTCGCGAGAACTTCCAGCGCGTCGGGCAATTCAAGCTCCAGGCCATCGTGGCTGCGTGGCGCGAGCATGCGAAAAACGCCGATTGATCGCAGCGTCTCCACCACGTCGCGTGGGATGCATCGCGCCGCTTCGAATTCGGCAGCGCGGGCGCTGAACTGAGGAGCCAATTGGCGGATGTCGGCAAGAAGCCGCGCGTTTGCACATGTCATGCGGTGCAGCCTCACCTGCCCGCATTGCGACAGCATTACACGATGAGGGTTTGCCGTTACGGTTGTAATCGATGGCCGTCGGCGAACCCGACAAAGGAATGTGGAATGCGGCAGATGTCAGCAAGAAGCTCGCGACGCAGTCCTGGTGGCGCATCTGCCGGAAAATCCAGATCGACGGAGTCTGCAACCCCGCCGTAGCGCTGCTCGATCGACTTGGCGATCTCGCTGTATGTCCCGCACGCGGCAAAAATCCGCACAATGTCATCCGACACCTGCGCCGCCATGTCGCTCCAGCGGCCTTCCACCGACATGCGGTGCAGCTTCAGGCCAAGGTCCTGCAGGCCATGCAAGGCGAGGATCGGCATGTAGGTGCGCGTCGACCCGTAGAAGCCGATGCGGCGCCGGACAGTCTCCATCCCGGCGGCGACCGTCGCATTATCTGGGCCGGTGACGACGAAGCCACCACCGTGCACGTCAAAGTTCTCCCGCTTGCTGCCGCCGCGCTGCATGCCAACGGCGATCTGCGGCAGGCACACCTCCTCCAGATAGCGGCGCGAGCACAGCGGGTGCAGGCGCACGCCGTCCGCGACCTGCCCGGCGACACGCAGCATCGCTTCGCCGACGGCGGCTATGGTCACCGGCACCATCGGCAGCCCGCTCGGCTCGGGGGAAAAGTCGGGCGTCATCAGCGTCAGCGTGTAGTGCTCGCTATGGAACTCGAGTTTTTCCCGTGTCTCCCAGCATCGCCAGACCGCACGCAGCGCCCGCACGTAGTCGCGCAGGCGCGGTGCGGGCGCGGCCCAGGCGATGCCGAAGCGACGCTCGTTGTGGCCTTTCACCTGGCTACCCAGGCCGAGAACGAAGCGGCCGCCTGAGTTGGCCTGCAGGTCCCAGGCCTGCGATGCCAGCACTGTCGGACTGCGCGGGAATGCCACCGCGACCGAAGGGGTCAGTTCGACGCGTTCGGTTGCCATCGCGGCAATGGCGAGCGGCGCAAACACGTCATGGCCAAGCTCGACGGTCATGACCGCATCGAACCCTGCCGCCTCTGCATCGCGCGCAGCCTGAGCCGTCGCCTTCCAGTCATGCATCGGCAACCGGGTGAATACGCGCATGACGCTCGGCTACGTCGCCGCCGAACGCTTCTCACCGTCATGGCGGGGCTTGGCCCCGCCATCCGCGTCTTGGTCGCGACCGTGAAGGAAAGACGTGGATGGCCGGCCCGCGCCGCCCATGACGGTGTGGTGCATCAGTTCAGCCGCAGGTCGGTGATATGCCGCGGATCAGGCTTCAGTTCACCCTTCTCCACGCGCTTGACGATATCGGTCAGCACGACGTTGGCCGGTGTGGCAATGCCGATCTCGTCACCCTTTCTCGCCACTAGGCCATTGAGGAACTCGATCTCAGTGCGGCGGCCCTTCACCATGTCCTGGCCCATCGATGGCCGGTGCTCACCGCCGCCCTTGCTGACTTCTGCCAGGCGGTGTTCGTCATACTGCTTCGTCGCGGCCGCATCGCCCTCGCCGGCGCGGGCGATGATCTCCGGATCGAGATGGATGATCTCCTCAAGCTCATAGCCCAGCGCCTGGCCCACACGGATCGCCTCGCTGCCAAGGCGCGAGGAGAAGCGGCGGATTGCGTCGTTCTGCACCATCTCCTTGCCGATCATCCCGGTGCAGGCCGACAGACCGTTGCCCATCACGTTGGTCACCAGCTTGGACCACCGCTCGCCCCACAGGTTCTCGGTGACCATCGCGCTGTCCGCGAGGCCGACCAGGCGGCAGATCTCCTTTGCCCGATCGGTGACGCGGCCGTGCACCTCGCCGGTGCGGAACACGGTGTGCCGCGTCCCGCTCTTGCCAGCGGCGCGGCGCACATGGCCTGGCTCGCACAGATCGACGGTGATCGAGCTGGCGATGCAGCCGACGGTCTTGCCCCAGCCAACGACGTTGGCGATCGTCTCCTAGTTCATGCAGTTCTGCAATGACACGATGAAGCCGCCCGGGGCCAGGTACTGACTGATCAGCGTGGCCGCCCACTCGGTGTCATACGACTTCATGCACACGAAGGCGACGTCGATCGGCTTCTCCTTGGCGAGCTGCTGCGCGTCCGTCAGATGCATCGCGCGCACCTTCACGGTGAATTCGGGAACGTCGCGGATGTGGCTGATCTTCAGGCCGTCACGCTGCATCTTCTCGACATGCGCGGGCCATGGGTCGATGAATGTCACGTCCTCGCCGGCCTGGGCCATGTGCGCGCCGGCATAACCGCCGACGGCGCCGACGCCCATGATTGCAATCTTGTTCCCCATGGTTCCCTCCGCGATGTCGGGGGCAGTGTCGCCAGCTTCGCTGGAAACGCAAGCGGGCCCGCCGCCGCCTCCCGCGACGCGCCTCAGGCCAGGTTGGCCTTGCGGAAGCCATCGATCAGGTGATCACGGTCCTCGGAGCGAAGTTCGCGCAGGTCGGCGGGCAGCTCCATCAGCGCGCGGAACGCATCGCCGAACCGCGCCAGTCCATCCGCCATGACCGCCTGGGCGTCATCGACGCGGCCGACCTGTCCCAGCGCGGCGATCAGCGTATTGTAGGGCTGACGAAAGTTCGGAACCGATTGTAGCACCTGGGTCGCGACCGCGATCGATGCACCGTAGTTCCCGCTCCAGTAATGCGCGCGCGCCATGAAGTGCAGCCAGAGCGACGTGAGCGGATCGAACGGGCTTAGACGCATCGCAGACTGCAGCGGTTCGATCGCCTCAGCCGGCCGGCCGCTCCAAAGCCTGGCACCGCCGAGTGCCCCATGCGCGGCCGGCGAGTTCGGCTCGAGCTGCACCGCAGTGGCCGCTCTGACCAGGCTCTCGGCGTGCCGTCCCGACATCCACAGCGCGCGGGCCAACGCCGCATGGCCCATCGCGTCTGTCGCATCAATGGCTACGGCGTGCGACGCGCTTTCCAGAGCCAGCGGAATGTTCACCGCCCGCTGCTGCGGACGAAACAACGTGATCTCGTTCAGAAACGTCAGCGCGAGCGCCGCCACCGCCCGGGCGAACTGCGGATCCAGTTCGATCGAGCGCCGGAAGAAATCGCGCGCTGTTTCATTGTCGCCTGCTTCGATCCGCGAGAAATGCCACATCCCGCGGTGGTAACTCTCCCAGGCATCCAGATCATCGGCCGGCTTGCGCACCGCGCGTTCACGCTCGCTGCGTTCCAGCGCCGGCTGGATGGCGCTGGAGACACTGGCGGTGATCTCGTCCTGCACGGAGAAGATGTCGGCGAGTTCGCGGTCGTAGCGTTCGGCCCAGACATGGCCACCGGTGGTCGCCTCGATCAGCTGCGCCGTCACCCGCACCCGATTGCGCGCCTTCCGCACGCTGCCTTCCAGCACGTAGCGCACGCCGAGTTCGCGACCCACATCGCGAATCGCGGTCGGCCGTCCCTTGTAGACGAAGCTCGAATTGCGCGCGATCACGAACAGCGAACGCGAGCGCGACAGCTCAGTAATGATGTCCTCGGAGATGCCGTCGGCGAAGAACTCCTGCTCGGCGTCGGTGCTCATGTTGGTGAACGCAAGCACCGCGATGGAAGGTTTGTCGGGCAAGGGAAGAGCGGCTCCAGGGTGGGTCGGCGACGCGGCATGCGGTCGGGCCGCTGCACCAGGCACGACACGATAGACATGCACCGGCCGTGCGATGTTCTTGAGCGTCTGCTCGCCCATGTCCTCGAACGCGACGTTGAGCCGCCCGTCCACTTCTTCCTGGACGCGAGCGGAAACACAGATGCCGCCGCGCTCGGCCAATGCTTCTAGCCGTGCGGCGATATTGACGCCCTCACCGTAGATGTCGTCGTCGTCGATGACGATCTCGCCAAGATTGATGCCGATCCGATACTCGATCCGCTCGGGCGGTGAGAGGCGGTCGTTGTACTCGGCCATCAGGCGCTGTACCGCGATCGCACAGCGCACTGCGTCCATCACGCTGGTGAACTCGATGAGCAGCCCGTCACCCTTGGTCTTGACCAGTCGGCCGTGGTTCGCAGCGATCGTCGGCTCGATCACCTCCGACCGGATCGCGCCAAGACGGCCCAGTGTCTGTTCCTCATAGGCGCCGATGAGACGCGAATACCCAGCCACGTCGGCAATCAGCACGGCTGCGAGGCGACGGTTGATGGGCATGGACCCGGCTCCTGCCGGCGCGCTATCGCTGTCGCTTCATGTGGTTGCTTCAATGATCTCGCGCGTGCGCGTCACGCGGCTGCCCCAGCGTGCGTCGAAATCAGCAACCAGCCTGGCGATCGCTGGCGATCTACTCACCGCCTCCGCTGCCGCTAGGTCGGCGAATTGATAGAACGCATAATGGACTGACGGATCGGTACGGCTCCAGCCGCGCCAGGCGGACTGAGCGTTGAACGCTGCGCGCGCGTCCGGCAGGTGTTCGGTGCGGTACCAAATGTCAAAATCACGCCGGTCCGCTTCACCCACCACGGCGCGCACCACGAAATACGCGGGCATTGTTGCCTCCGATCTACCCGGGTTCGCGCAGTCCGAGCCGTTCTAGCCGCGGCAGCACTTCCTGCACGAAGAAGGGAATTTCCTTCAGGTAGTTAAGAAACGCAACCGACGTTCCAGTCAGTCCCTGCTCACTCATCTGCACCATATCGGCGACCACATCATCCGGCGTGCCGACCAGGGGGAACGCACCCGGGTACGCGCCGTCATATCGCTTGCCGGTCTCACGCATGAAGCGGTTCACCAAAGGACGACGGATCTCATTGCCGGCGGCGTCCTTGACCGCGGGTCCGCGCTGCCGACGGTAATACGCCTGGCCGTCGACGTCGGCCATTTCCTCGGCGAAGTAGTGATAGAACCCCTCCGCCTCGCGTCGGGTCGGTCGGCACACCACGTGCGACATGGTGTAGATGTCCACCTTCCTGTCATGGCGCGCAATGTAGCTGCGGATATCGCTCAGCAGGGCAGGGGCCTGATCAAGCTCGCTCATCGTGGTGAACAACACATCAGCCGCCTGTGCGGCGAAGTCGCGTCCTTTGGGTGAGAACCCGGCAGACATGACCGCCGGCCACGGCCGCTGCACCGAAGCGGGGTCGGTGTGCAGTCGTTTCAGATGAAAGAACTCGCCGTCCCAATCGAATTCCGGCCCGCCCAGCAACAGGTGCGACCAGATGCGGAACCACTCCAGCCCGTGCTCATACCGGCGATCCTGGTCGATTGTGACGCCGTGCAGGTCGAACTCTTCCTGGTTCCAACCGCAGACGATATTGAGCCCGGCGCGGCCATGGGTCACGTGGTCGATGGTGGCGATCGCCTTGGCGCCGAACGCCGGCGTGATCAGTGGCACGTGCACGGTGGAGAAGATCGCAATGCGCTTGGTCAATGCGCCGAGTGCCGCGCCGTGCGTCAGCGTCTCGAACGACCGGCCGTAGATATTCGCCTTTCCCTGATAGCCGCGCCATTTCGCCACCGGCAGAATGAACTCCAGGCCGGCCTCGTCCGCGATCTGTGTCATCGCGACGATATCGTCCCAGTTCGCGCCCCAGCGTTCGGGTGCGAGCGACATCGTCAGTCCGCCATCGCAATTGGCGCTGAACACGCCGAGCTTGAAGCGGTTGGGCCCGAACAGCGGATTGTTGGCGCGGGACGCGTTCATGCCTGCATCTTACAGCAACTGGATCAATTGGGTCTTCAGATAGGCGGTCTCGGGCAGGTGCGGATGCACCGGATGATCGGGCCCCGCGCCGCCGGTGAACAGGATGCGGCCTTCGCGTCGCCCGCGATGCAGGCCCCAGGCAATCTGTGCGCCCCAGGCCTCCAACGGCGCATGGTGGCTGCACGAGGCGACGAACAGATAACCGCCCGGCGCAACCAGCGACGCCGCAAGGCGCGCCATGCGACCATAGGCCCGTAGCCCAGCCTCCGCATCTTTGCGCGAGCGGGCAAACGCGGGCGGATCGCAGATCACGATGTCGAATTTTTCGCCGTGAAGCGCACTCATCGCATCGAACCCATCGCCGCGTTGGACTCGCAGACGATCGGAGAGCCCGTTGTGCGCTGCGGCCTGCTCTGCTTGCGCGAGTGCCGCCGCGCTGCTGTCGACCAATGTCACCTCGCGCGCACCCGCCGCCGCGCCGCGCAGACCGAACGCGCCGACATGGCAGAATACGTCGAGCACGCGCGCTCCTTCTGCCAGCATCGAGACGCGGTCGCGGTTCGGTCGCTGGTCGAAGAACCAGCCGGTCTTCTGGCCACCGAGTGGATTGACCGCGAACTTTATCCCTTCCTCCACGACCTCCGCATGCGCATCGCTGCCGAGCAGCAGCGACACTTCTTCTGCCAATCCTTCCTGTCGCCTCGCCGGCGAGTCATTCCGTGCAACGACTGCGCGCAACGGCAAAAGGTCGGTGAGCGCCTCTACAATCAGCGATGTAAGACGATCCATCCCCGCAGTGTTCGCCTGCATGACGGCGACATCGTCATACCGGTCGATCACCAGTCCAGGCAGCCGATCGGCTTCGGCGTGCACCATCCGGTGAAACGGCGTGGCACAGACGCGCTGACGCAATCCGATCGCCGATTTCAGCCGTTGCCGGACCCAAGCGGCATCGATTTCCGCCGCCGGATCGCGATCGAGCTGCCGTGCGGCGATCAGGCTGTGCGGGTTGAACATGAAGGTGCCGAACCGCACGCCGTCATCGCCTTCGATGCGCACGAGATCTCCCGGCGGGATCTGTCGATACTCCGGCTTCATCGCAATTTCGTTGGAGAACACCCAGGGCGAACCGGAACGCAGTCTGCGTCCCTGGCCTGGGTTGAGCCGCAGGATCGGTCGATCCAGCACAGTCTGCATAGTCGTCGCTCCACCGGTCCTGGCCCACCCAATCTGCCCGGCCGTCACACCCGGTCAAGGCTTGCGCCCGCCAGGTATCTGACTAAAGTCAGAGAATGGACGATGGCCAGATCCAGCAGGTGCGACGGTTCAATCGACTGGTCACGCAGCGGGTGGGCGCGCTCGATGACAGCTACCTGCGGCGTGGCCGTCCGCTGGGCGAGGCGCGCCTGATCTTCGAAATCGGCCGCCATGGCGCCGACTTGCGCAGCCTGCGAGCCAGACTGGGTCTGGACTCCGGCTATCTCAGCCGGCTTCTGCGCTCGCTCGAGGAACAGCACCTCATCGCAGTGCAGAAGCAGGCTGGCGACGCTCGGATGCGGCGGGTGACGTTGACGCGCAAGGGCTGCGCCGAACTGGCGAAGTATGATGATCTGTCCGATACGCTCGCCGCGTCGATGCTGGCGCCGCTCGATGAGCACCATCGCGAGCGGCTGGTAAGTGCAATGGCGGAAATCGAACGGCTGCTCAGCGTATCAGCGATCGACGTTCGGGTGGAACCGCCGGACAGTGCCGATGCCCGTTGGTGCCTCGATGAATACTTCTGTGATCTTGCGCAGCGGTTCGATACCGGGTTCGATCCTGCCAGGAGCAATCCCGCCGCAGACGAGGACCTGACGCCGCCGGACGGCTACTTCGTGGTCGCGCGCATCGACGGCGTCATCGCAGGGTGCGGTGCCCTCAAACGCCTCGACCCAGGCATCGCCGAGATCAAGCGGATGTGGACTGCGCCTGAGATGCGGGGGCGCGGCGTCGCCCGCCGCGTGCTGCAGACACTGGAATCAATCGCCCGCGAGTCGGGCGTTAGGACACTCCGACTGGAGACCAATCGGTCGCTCACCGAGGCGCAGGCGCTGTATCGGCAACAAGGCTATTCGGAGGTGCCGGCGTTCAACGCCGAACCCTACGCCCATTATTGGTTCGAGAAGCGCCTGTAGGAACCTTCAGGCAGCGGCGCGCCGTTCGGGCACCAAAATCGTGTTTAGCGCTGCGACCAGCCGGTCCATCATCGCATCGGTATGCAGCGGGGTCGGCGTCAGCCGCAGCCTCTCCTCGCCGCGCGGCACAGTCGGGTAGTTGATCGGCGTTGCGTACATCGCAAACTCGTCGAGTAACCGACGGCTGACCGCGCTGCACAGCGCTGCGTCACCGATATGCAGCGGCACGATATGGCTGGCCGACGGCAACGCCGGCAATCCTGCTGCAGTCAGTCGGCGCTTCAAGGTCTCGGCGCGCTCGAACAGTGTGGCCCGCCGGGCCGCGTCGGAGCGGACATGGCGCACCGACGCGACGGCAGCAGCCGCGATCATCGGCGGAAGCGACGTGGTGAAGATGAAGCCCGGCGCGCAGGAGCGGATATAGTCGATGACCGTCGCCTCGCCGGCGATATAGCCGCCATGGCAGCCGAAGGCCTTGGCCAGCGTGCCCTCGATCACGTCGACCCGCGCCGCCACGCCGTCGCGTTCCGCGACACCGGCACCCGAGGGTCCGTACATCCCGACCGCGTGCACCTCGTCGAGATAGGTCATCGCGCCGTAGCGGCCGGCCAGATCGCAGATCGCGCCGATCGGCGAAATATCGGCATCCATCGAGTAAACCGATTCGAACGCGATCAGTTTCGGCGCGGCCGGGGGCGCCGACCGCAACAGCTCTTCGAGGTGCCGCAGGTCGTTGTGCCGGAAGATATGGCAGGTCGCCTTGGCCCCCTTGATGCCGGCAATCATCGACGCATGGTTGCGAGCGTCGGAGAACACATGCCAATCCGGCAGCGAGTTCAGGATTGTCGAGAGTGCGGCCTGGTTGGATACAAAGCCGGATGTGAACAGCAGCGCCGCTGGCTTGGCGTGCAGGTCCGCAAGCTCCGCCTCCAGCGCATCGTGCCACGGGCTGGTGCCGCTGATGTTGCGCGTGCCGCCGGCGCCGGCACCCATCGACCGGGCCGCTTCACAGGCGGCCTCGATGACCACCTCGTGGCCACCCATGCCGAGATAGTCGTTGGATGACCACACCAGTACCTCGCTGCCGTCCGCGCGCCGATACAGCGGAAACCGCTCCGCCTGCTTGCGCAGCGCGGTAAAGCGACGATACCGGCCTTGCGCCTCGATGGCGGCCAGTGCGGCCTCGCAGTGCGTATGGAAAGGGTGCATGCGTGTCTTGGTCCCCACCTTAACCCCGATAACCCTGATCTCAGTCTACCGCCCTCGTCCCTTGCGTCCCATGCGTACATTCCCGGATGCGGCGCGAACTATAGCCTACTTCACATAGACCCGGATTTCCTGCGGGCTGCTGGCCGGCGCGGACCGCAGCCCAAGATGAATCCGGCTGTCAGATACACCCTGATCCATGATGCTGCGCATCACATCGGCTGCCCGCGCCTGCGCCGCCGCGGCATCGACACCCGATGGCAGGATGGCGATGACATCGTACTGCACCCCGGGCGCCCGCGCTTCCGCCGTCCTGACGGCGTAGCGCAATACGTCCCGGTAGCTCGGGTTCGGTTCGGTGTAGTTGATGGTCAGCAGCGCAGTCCGTGCATCGACCTTCGCCATCTGCTCAGCCGCCGGGGCTGCCTCCGGCGACGGCGCAAACGTCGTCTGGTCAATCAGCTTGCAGCCCGCCAGCAGCAGCGCCGCCGCGAACCCCCGCGTCCCTTTCATAGCGGCCACTCTCTTGCAGCTTGTCGGGTGGCGGGCAAGATGCCGGCGTCACTGCCCAACGGATCCCGCTGATGACCGCTCAAACCAACCAACGCATCGACGGCAAGCGGCTATGGGACAGTCTTATGTCGATGGCCGAGATCGGGGCGACCCCGAAGGGTGGGGTCCGCCGGCTGACGCTGACAGAGGTAGACCGGCGCGGGCGTGACAGGTTCCGCGCGGAATGCGAGGCGGCCGGCCTGGCTGTACGTGTGGACGCCATCGGCAACATTTTTGCCCGACGCCCTGGCCGCGATCCGAACCGCCTTCCGGTGCTGTTCGGCAGCCATCTCGACAGTCAGCCGTCCGGGGGCAAATACGACGGAGCGCTTGGCGTGCTGGCCGGGCTGGAGGTGATGCATACGCTGAACGACCTCGGCATCGTGACCGAGGCACCGCTCGAGTTGGTCAACTGGACCGATGAGGAGGGCAGCCGCTTCGGCCATTCGCTGATGGGATCTGGCGTGTGGTCAGGGGTGTTCGCGCTCGACAAGGCCTATGCGTTGACCGATGTCGAAGGAGTAACGGTCCGCACGGCGCTGGACGGCATCGGCTATCGTGGCGGGGAGCCAGCCGCGGCGTTTCCCGCGGATGCATATTTCGAGTTGCACATCGAGCAAGGGCCGATCCTGGAACGTGAGGCGAAGCAGATCGGCATCGTGACCGGTGCGCAGGCAATGGTCTGGTACGACGCGGTTGCCATCGGCCAGGACTCGCACGCCGGCACGACGCCGCCATCGGCGCGGAAGGATGCTCTGGTGTGCGCCGCCCGGATCATCGACCTGGTGGACCGAATGATGCGGGCACGCGGCGAGGATGGACGCGGCACGGTGGGTCAACTGCTGGTCTCACCCAACAGCCGCAACGTGGTGCCGGGTGAAGTCCGTTTCTCGGTCGAGTTCCGCCATCCTTCGGATGCCGAGGTCGACCGGCTCGACGCGCAATTCCCGCGCGAGGCGGGCTTCATTGCGCGCGACTGTGGGGTGAAGCTGGAACTGACCCAGCTGTTCAAGATCCCGGCCCAGCCATTCGATCCTGGCTGCATCCAGCTTGTGCGCGAGGGTGCGGCGAAACTCGGCTACACCGCGCGCGAGATCGTGTCCGGCGCGGGACACGACGCGGTGTATGTGGCACGGCACGTGCCGACGGCGATGATCTTCACGCCATGCAAGGACGGCCTGTCGCACAACGAAGCCGAGAGCATCGAGCCGGAAGAGGCAACGGCGGGGGCCCAGGTGCTGTTCGAAGCCGTGGTGGCGCGGGCGAGTCGGGTGCTGGCGTAGCGGCAACATGGAACATGGCGAAATCTATTTCGTGTCGCAGCACGATCAGCAGGGCCGGTCGCCGTGTTTGACGACCCACGGGTTTGATCCGGTGACCGGGCGTCATGGCGCGGATCAGCCTGCCGGACGCTCGTGCCTGGGGATACCGTCAAAGAACGGATCGAGGGTAAACAGTTCCTGCGGCCGCTCGACACCGCGCAGTGCATACCGGCCGACCGAGACGAGCCGGCAACTTTCGGATGAGGTGGCGTTACCGAACGCCTGCGAAACCAAGATGTTGCGTTCTACTGATCGACACATCGCCGCAATACGCGCCACTTCGTTCACGGCCGGACCCACCACCGTGAAGTCGAGCCGTTCATCGCTGCCGATATTGCCGTAGAATACTTCACCAACGTGAAGCCCCACATAGACCTGTGTGGTGGGAAGCCCGTCTCGGCCACGCCGCTCGTTCAGCCGCGCCACGCGCTCCTGCACGGCTTCATACGCGGAAATTGCCCGGCCGCAGGGTTCATCCGCCTCGGTGGCATGAAAGATGGCCAGGATGCCGTCGCCGATCAGCTTGAGAACATCGCCGCCACAATTGTAAATTGCGGGTATTACTTGCTCCGCGTAGTCGTTCAGCAAGGGAATTATCTGCTCTGGCACTGCATGATCGGTTATGCTGGTGAAGCTGCGCAGGTCGCTGTACCATAATACGGCATTGATCTTCTCGGCGACACCGCGCCGGATTAGCCCCTTGAGCACACGGCGTCCCGGATCGCGGCCGAGATAGGTTTCGACGAGTGTCCCGGCAATGCGGGCAAGCGAAACGCATTTTATTGCGAGTGCCAGCATCGGCATCATGTCGGCGATGGCGTTGACCTGCGCGTCATCGAATCCGTGGGGCTGATCGGTGGCCCAGTAGGCATACAGCGCGTCCATCTCGCCGATCGCCCCCGATCGTGGGAAACGGGTGATCATGGCGGCGACTTCGCTCATTCCCTCCTCGCGCAGGCGCACGATGGTCGGGGAATCCGAGGTATCCCCAGCGTGGAACCGCACGCGAAACAGCGATTTTCCGCTCTCACGCAGATAGAACAGGGGGCTGCGCTGCCAGGTTACAGCGACTTCACCCTCGCTGCTGGGACCGTATTCGAAAATGTCGGTGTACGTGCGTCCCGCTTTGCTGCGCCAGGAGAAGGCGCGTCCCTCATGCACAGGATGCAGCGTGTCGATCATGATAGTTCCACGCGCGATCGGGAAACCGACGTCAAGCGCACGCTGGCAGAAGCCATCAAGCAGCGCGGCTTCGCTCTTGCCCGAAAGCGCTGCCTGGGTCAGCCAGGTCTGAAGGTTCCACAAGCCTTGCCGATTCATGCATGCCTACTGGCGTTCGGTCGAAAGCTGGACTTGCACCCGGTCCGAATCCCCCGATCGCCTGCACGTCCATTCGCCATTTTGCCAATGTCATGGCTACGTGGCGATTCCTGGGAGGACGATAGCTGGAGGCAAACTCGGGGTCGGAAGAGTGGTTGCTCTGCAGGCCGCTCGCTCAGGCATGCACCACTTTCCGGCACGGCCCCGAGGCTTGCCGCCGGAATGCCCGGCTCCTATAGCGGCCGGCAGCCCGAGGAGGTGACATGGCAGCGCTTGATGCCCCGGTTATCGACAACCCGGTGCTGGCCCACCAGGCGGAGGTCCTGGCCCGGCCGCATGAGCAGTCTTGGCAGATGGCCAACGCAATCCGTGCGCTGGCGATCGACGCCGTGGAGGCCGCCAAGTCGGGCCATCCCGGGATGCCGATGGGGATGGCGGATGCCGCCACCGCGCTGTGGACCCGCTTCCTCAAGTTCGATGCTGCCGATCCGCGCTGGCCGGATCGCGACCGCTTCGTGTTGTCGGCGGGCCACGGCTCGATGCTGCTTTATGCGCTGCTCTATCTTACCGGCTTCGACGGCATGGGCGTCGAAGAGATCAAGCAGTTCCGCCAGCTGGAATCGCCCGCCGCCGGTCATCCCGAATACGGCCTGCATCCGGGCATAGAGACGACGACGGGCCCTCTGGGGCAGGGTATCGCCACCGCGGTCGGCATGGCGATTGCCGAGCGCCTGCTGGCATCCCGGTTCGGTCGCTCGTTGGTGGATCACCGAACCTGGGCCCTTTGTTCCGATGGCGACCTGATGGAGGGCATCAGCCACGAGGCAGCGGCGCTTGCCGGCCATCTCTGCCTGTCGAAGCTGACGGTGCTCTATGACGACAACCACATCTCGATCGACGGCGACACCGCGCAGGCCTATTCCGATGACGTGCTGAAGCGGTTCTCCGCCTATGGTTGGGCCGCACGGCGCATCGACGGCCACGACCCGCAGCAGATCAATGCAGCGCTGTCCTTCGCCATGCGGTCGAAGAAGCCGACGCTGATTGCTTGCCGCACGATTATCGGTCTTGGCGCCCCGACCAAGGCTGGTACCGCTGCGACGCACGGCTCCCCGTTGGGTGCGCAGGAGGCGGCTGGGGCGAAGGCGGCGCTGGGCTGGCATGAGCCGCCGTTTACTGTGCCCGATGACCTGCTGCAGCGCTGGCGTGCGGCGGGCAGCCGCGGCGCGGGCACCCGTCGTGCCTGGCTGAAGCGTCTGGCCCACAACAACATGCGGGCCGAGTTCGAGCGGGTCATGGCGAAGCGGCTGCCCGATAACTGGCACGAAGCCGTCGCCGCGCTGAAGCAGGAGATCGCGGAGACGCGGCCGAAGATGGCAACCCGCCAGTCCAGCCAGAAGGCGTTGGACGCGCTGGTTCCGGCAACGCCGGAGCTGATCGGCGGCTCGGCCGACCTGACCGGCTCCAACCTGACCTTCGTGAAGTCGATGGGGACGGTGACCCAGGGCAACTTCGCCGGCCGCTATATCCACTACGGCGTGCGGGAGCACGGCATGTGCGCCGCAGCAAATGGCATGGCGCTGCACGGCGGGCTGATCCCCTACACCGGTACTTTCTTCGTTTTCACCGATTACATGCGGCCGTCGATCCGCATCGGGGCGATCGCCCGGGCGCACGTGATCCACGTGTTGACCCATGATTCGATCGGTCTTGGCGAGGATGGGCCGACCCACCAGCCGGTCGAGCATCTGGCCAGCCTGCGGGCGATGCCGCATCTGCACGTCTATCGTCCCGCCGATGCGATGGAAGTCGCTGAATGCTGGGAACTGGCGATCCGCCGTAGCGACGGACCCAGCCTGCTGGTGCTCACCCGTCAGGCACTGCCGACGATGCGGACCGACACCTCGGAGAACCGCTGCGCCCGTGGTGGCTATGTCCTTGCCGAGGCGGAAGGGCGGCGCGCGGCAACGCTGATCGCCACCGGATCGGAGGTATCGATCGCCATGGACGCCCGTTCAGCCCTGGCGGCCGAAGGGATGCACGTCGCTGTGGTTTCGTTGCCATGCTGGGAGCTGTTCTCGCAGCAGGACGAAGATTATCGTATGCAGGTGCTGGGGCCTGCGCCGAGGATCGGCGTCGAGGCCGCCTCTGGCTTCGGCTGGGAGCGTTGGCTGGGCAATGACGGGGTTTTCATCGGGATGACCGACTTTGGTGCCTCGGCCCCTTATGAAGTTCTTTACAAACACTTCGGTATCACCCCCGAGGCCGTCGTCGCCGCGGTCCGCAAGCGGCTCGGCTAGGGGCTGAGCGATAGAGAAGGAATGCAACCATGCCTGTGAAGGTCGCCATCAACGGGTTCGGACGCATCGGCCGGCTGGTGCTGCGCGCAATGATCGAGAGCGGCCGCGACGACCTGGTGCCGGTCGCGATCAATGACCTGGGCAGCACCGAGGCCAACGCGCACCTGTTCCACTACGACAGCGTGCATGGCCGTTTCCCCGGCCAGCTCGAGGTGTCCGGTGACACCATCACCATCCGCTACGGCGGCCGCGTCTGGGGGCCGATCAAGGTCTCGGCCGAGCGCGACCCGACCAAGGTGCCATACCAGGGCGTCGACGTGGCGATGGAGTGCACCGGCATCTTCACCAGCAAGGAGAAGGCCTCCGCGCTGCTGCAGGCCGGCGCGCGCAAGGTGCTGATCTCGGCGCCCGGTGATCATGTGGACGCGACGATCGTTTATGGCGTGAACCACAAGACGCTGACCAAGGACATGACGATCATCTCGAACGCGTCATGCACGACCAACTGTCTCGCGCCGATGGCCAAGGTGCTGCACGACAGCTTCGGCATCGAGCGCGGCTACATGGTTACCATCCACGCCTATACCGGCGATCAGAACACCGTGGACACGCTGCACAAGGACCTGCACCGGGCACGTGCGGCTGCCGTGTCGGCAATCCCCACTTCAACCGGTGCGGCGCGCGCCGTCGGCCTGGTGCTGCCGGAGTTGAAGGGCAAGCTGGACGGCACCGCGATCCGTATCCCGACGCCGAACGTGTCGCTGGTGTCGCTGGACGTGAACCTGAAGAAACAGGCCAGCAAGGATGAGATCAACGCGGCGATGCTCGACGCGTCCAAGGGCGCGCTGCGCGGCGTGCTCGACTACAACACCGCGCCGCTGGTCAGCATCGACTTCAACCACAGCCCGGCGTCCTGCACCTTCGATGCGACACAGACCACTGTCGTGGATGGTGCGCTGGCCCGGGTGATGGGCTGGTACGACAACGAGTGGGGCTTCTCGAACCGCATGTCGGACACCGCCGCGCTGTTCGGCAGCCTGTAGCCTTAAGAATCCCCCCTCCCCTTGCGGGAGGGGGTTGGGGGGAGGGTCTCTCCGCCGCTTCCCCCTCCCCCCAACCCCCTCCCGCAAGGGGAGGGGGAGGAGCGATGATCATGTCCTTCCGTACGCTCGACAGCCTTGATGCCGCCGGCAAGCGCGTGTTGCTGCGCGCCGACCTCAACGTGCCGGTGCGCGGCGGCAAGATCACCGACCTGACGCGGATCGAGCGGCTGACGCCGACCATCCGCGAGTTGGTGAGCAAAGGCGCCAAGGTCATCGTGTGCAGTCACTTCGATCGGCCGAAGGGCAAGCGGGTGCCGGAGATGTCACTGGGCCCGGTTGCCGCGGCACTCGGCGAAGTACTGGGGCAGCGTGTGCGCTTCGCCGAGGACTGCATCGGCGTACCGGCGCAGCAGGCGGTGGACCGCATGGCCAGCGGCGAGGTGCTGGTGCTGGAGAACACCCGCTACCACGCCGAGGAGGAGAAGAACGACTCGAACTTCGCCGGCGAACTGGCGCACCTCGCAGACTTCTACGTCAACGACGCATTCTCCGCGGCACATCGCGCGCATGCCAGCACCGAGGGCGTGGCGCATCTGCTGCCGGCCTATGCAGGCCGGCTAATGCAGGCCGAGCTCGAAGCGCTGGATGCGGCGCTTGGCAATCCAGTCCGTCCAGTCGCGGCGATTGTCGGCGGCGCGAAGGTGTCCACCAAGCTCGATCTGCTGGGCAACCTGGTGAGCAAGGTCAACGCGTTGGTGATCGGTGGCGCGATGGCCAACACCTTTCTCGCAGCCCAGGGGATTGCGGTTGGCCGCTCGCTGCAGGAAGCCGAGATGCACGCGACAGCGCGCCAGATCCTGGAGCGCGCCAAGTCGGCCGGCTGCGAGGTTATCCTGCCGAGTGACGCGGTTGTCGCAAACGAACTGAAGCCGGGTGTCGCGACGCAGACCGTGGCGATAGCCAGTGTGCCGGCGGACGCAATGATCCTCGATGTCGGGCCAGCGACAGTGGCTGCGCTGGTTCGCCACCTCTCAAGCTGGCGGACGCTCGTGTGGAACGGGCCGTTGGGCGCGTTCGAAACGCCACCGTTCGACGCGGCGACCACGGCGTTCGCCAAAGCGGTGGCGGATGCCACCGACAAGGACGCGCTGCGGAGCGTTGCCGGCGGTGGTGACACAGTCTCGGCACTGCGCCACGCTGGTGTGCTCGATCGCGTGAGCTACGTCTCGACCGCCGGCGGCGCCTTCCTGGAGTGGTTGGAAGGCAAGACGCTGCCAGGGGTTGCGGCACTCGGTTGAGTGCTTGCGGGCCTATCTCGCCGGCCCGGACATTTTTGTGCCCGATGCCGCCGGGCTGGTCGCCCGCAAGAAGGCGATATGCGCGCACCATGGCCTGACCGGCGTTTCGCCGCTCGATAGTTGGCCTAATGAGCCGGCTTCGTGGGCGACTCTTCCGGAGTGGCGACGGATTTCGCTCCGTAACGAGGCGCAGATCCGCTCTGCGGACCTGATGATCGCCAATCTGACGCCATTCCGTGGTCCAAGCGCCGATGTCGGCACGGCGTACGAGATTGCCGTGATGCGGACGCTCGGGCGTCCGGTGTTCGGCTATGCGACCACTGCAGTTGGTTTCACCCGGCGAACGGCCAATTTTGCCGGCGAGCGGGGCGGCGTCGTCGCTGGCGCCGATGGGTCATTGCGGGACGGCGAGGGAATGCTGATCGAGCAGTTCGGGCTGTTCGACAACCTGATGATCGAGGCCGGGATCGTTGCATCCGGCGGCGTCCTCATCGCTGAGGAGGTGGCGCAGGACCGTCGCTGGGCAGATCTCTCCGTGTTCGAACGTTGTGTTCAGACGGCGATCAACACACTGTCCCGTGCGGCGCCACCGGCCCCAGAGCGGCCGTAATGCCGAACTCGCCCGGCAATGAGCCGCGCGGGAATAGCCGGGTGACATGGCCCATCTTACGCCCCGGCCGCGCTTCCGCCTTGCCGTAGAGATGGGGAATCAGCCCAGGTTCGGCCAGAATGGCCGGCCACAGCGCCGTCTCCTCCGGCCCCACCAGGTTCTTCATCACCGCGTCCGAGTGACGCACGGCCGCCGGCAGCGGCAGGCCGGCGATGGCGCGGATGTGCATCTCGAATTGGCTGGCGGGGCAGGCGTCGATGGTCCAATGCCCGGAATTGTGCGGCCGGGGCGCAATCTCGTTGACCAGCACGCGGCCGTCGCGGTCGACGAACATCTCCACTGCGAGCAGCCCGACCAGGTCCAAGGCATCGGCAATCTTCCGCGCAATTGCCTGCGCCTGACGGTCAACCGGCTCGGCGAGGCGAGCCGGCGCGAGCGTCACGTCCAGAATGTGGTTGCGGTGCCGGTTCTCGACTGTGTCGAACGCGGCGTAGCCGCCGTCCTCACCGCGCGCCGCGACCACGCTGATCTCCTGGGCGAAGTCGACGAAATCTTCCAAGATCAAAGGCTTGGGCGACAGAGCGGCGAAGCCCGGGGCAAGGTCATCTCGGTGGCGCAGCGTTGTCTGGCCTTTACCGTCATAGCCCAGCCGCGTGGTCTTCAGCACGGCAGGCAGGCCGATCTGAGCGACCGCCGCCAACAGCCCGTCGAGGTCTTGGACCGCTGCCCATGGAGCGGTCGGCACACCGATCCGATTAAGAAAGGCCTTCTCCGTCACCCGGTCCTGGCTGGTGCGAAGGATCTTCGGGGAGGGCCGGACTGGCCTCAGAGACGCAAGAAGATCAAGGCCTTCCGCACTGACATTCTCAAACTCGAAGCTGATGACATCGACCGCTGAGGCGAAGCGGCGCAGTCCCTCCGGTTCCTGATAGTCGCTGATCGTGGCAGCCGCCGCGACTTGGCTCGCCGGGCTTTCGTGCTCACGGGTGAGGATATGGCAGCGGTAGCCGAGGCGTGCTGCCGCCATGGCCGACATCCGGCCCAGCTGTCCCCCGCCGACGAGGCCAATGGTCGCGTTCGGCGGCAGCAGCAGCGTCATGCAGGAGCGTCGGCCACGTCGTTGGTCTGTTGTTCGCGGATGGCATCCAGCCTGGCCGCCAATGGCGCGTCACTGGTCGCGAGGATCGCTGCCGCGAGGAGTGCTGCATTGACGGCACCGGCACGGCCTATCGCCAGGGTGGCCACAGGGACACCGGCGGGCATCTGCACGATTGACAGAAGGCTGTCCATTCCTTTGAGACTATGGGATTCCACCGGCACTCCCAGGACCGGCAGCGGTGTCCAGGCAGCACACATCCCTGGCAGGTGTGCCGCGCCGCCGGCGCCGGCGACGATCACTTTCAGCCCCCGTTGTCGTGCCGTCTTCGCGTAGTCGCGCAGTCGGTCTGGTGTGCGGTGCGCAGAAACGATCCGTGCCTCGTAGGGGACGGCGAGGCGGTCCAGGGTGTCTGCGGCGTGGCGAAGCGTCTCCCAATCAGACTGGCTGCCCATGATGATGCCGACGACCGGCGGGGTATCCTGATGCCGCGGTTTATGCTCCGCGCCGCCGCCGCTTTGCAACTGCGGCATCAGGCGATGCTGTCCGGGATCAGCCGGCTCTCCAGCCAGGCGATCTCATCCTTCAGCATCAGCTTTCGCTTCTTAAGACGTTGAAGATGCAGTTGGTCCGAGGCGCCCTGTTCAGCGAGGCGCGCTATCACCGTGTCGAGGTCACGATGCTCGCTGCGGAGTTCGTGCAGCTTGCGCAGCAGCGAGTCCCGGTCTGTCAGCATTTAGCTTCCATACCATACAGGGGGCGCAAATCCCAGGCTGGCGCAATCGTCATGGCCGTGCCTATGTCAGTCGGGTTACCATGTGATCGCAGGCCGTTTTCTAGCGGAGGTTTGTAGATGACCTTGCAGAGCCGTCTCGAATCGCTGAAGGAGCGCCATGCCGCGCTCGAAATGCGCATTGCCGAGGAGGACCAGCGGCCAATGCCGGACAGCGAGACGCTGAACCGGCTGAAGATCGAGAAACTGCACGTCAAGGAGGAGATCGAACGCCTGCGCAGCCAGGTGGAATAAAGCGTCAGGCGACCTCATCAGGCTCGGGGACCGGCGGTGGCGGGACGGCGCGCCCTTCCCGCTCCAGCCGGTCGTTGGCCTGGGCGATTGCGGCGTTCAAATCCGTCTGGCTGCACAGACCGAGTATCACCGGGTCGCGCGGCTTGATGTTCGCGCTGTTCCAGTGCGTGCGGTCGCGCACCTTCTGGATCGTGTCCTTGGTGGTGCCAAGCAGCTTGGAGACCTGGGCCTCGCTGAGCTGGGGATAGCTGCGCAGCAGGAAGGCAATCGCATCTGGACGATCGTTCCGCTTCGCTACTGGCGTATAGCGGGAGCCGCGGAGGCGCTTCGGCTGCGGCAGCGCCGTCGGCGCGAGTCTCAGCCGTGCCTCAGGGTCTTGCTCAGCGCGACGAATCTCCTGTGCCGTGAGTTGTCCATTGGCGATCGGGTCGTAGCCGACAATGCCCTGTGCGACCTCGCCGTCGGCAATCGCCTGCACCTCAAGCGGGTGCATGCCGCAGAAGTCCGCAATCTGCGTGAAGGTCAGCGCGGTCTTTTCGATCAGCCACACGGCGGTGGCCTTGGGCATCAATGGCAGTGTCATAGTGGCCGGATATGACGCCCGGTCTGGGGTGGGTCAAGTATAGGCATCAGGATTATGCTGGGTTGCTGCGAGGGAGATAGAACACGCGATGATGGACGAGGAAGAGGGCCCGGTGCGCAAGCGCACGCGGCTGGAAAGGATCGTGCTGGACACGATGGGCATCGAGGAACTGCGCGATTACATCGCCGAACTGAAGGCGGAAATCGAGCGCGTGGAGGCCGACATCGAACGGAAACAAGGCCACCGGAGCGCGGCGGACTCGTTCTTCCGGCGGCCCCCGTCCCCCTGACCCGTGCCGGGAAGGCAAAATCAGTGCGGTTGCTCGCGCAGGAAGCTGCGCAGCAGTTCGTTGACCATTGCCGCCCGTTCCTGCTGCACCCAGTGGCCGGCACCCTCGAGCAGATGGCAGCCACGCATCTGGGTGCAGGCGTGATCCTGCATGCGTTCGAAGGCGCCAGGCCGTTGATAGGTGCCCCAGTCGCTCTTGCCGGCAATGAACATCGAGGGGACACCGATTGTCCGCCCAGCGAACAGCTGTAGCTCGGCGGTGTCGAGCCCGGTTGTGCCGCGTCGATACCACTGCAGGCCACCGGCGAAGCCGTTGCGCTGGTATTCGGCGGCGTAGACGACAAGTTCATGGTCGGGGAGCCATCTGCAGGCGGCGATCTCAGCCGCCGAAGGCATTTCGTGCGCTACGGTCTCCGGCATCGTCTCGTGCAGATCCATGATGTAGTAGGTCGGCATCTTCGCCAGTTCTTCTGCGGTCCACCCGGCCAGGCGGAAGGGCTCGTTCTGTCGCCAGTCCGCGCTTTTATGGTGGTAATAGGCGCGCAGGAAGGCGTGCACGCCCTGCCGGCAATGCCACATGTCGGCGTTGGCGGGACGCGTCGAGTAGTACCACTGATAATGTTTGCGTGGGCGTGGCAGCTTAGCCATCGCAGCATGCACGTCCTCGCGCACAGCCGGCGTACGCGCCGGCAGATCGGGCGGGCCTTCGAACGGCGCGCTCATCAACACGACCGAGCGGAACACGTCCGGCCGCACCAGTGCGCACCAGCCGGCCACAGGAGAGCCGAAGTCGTGGCCGACGACCGCAGCGACCGAACGGTGATCGAGCGCATGCAGAAGCCCGAGCTGATCTCGCACCGCGTTCAACAGTCGGAACGATTGCAGATCTGCCTCGGAATCGTAGTCTGCACGCCAGCCAGTGGTGCGGCCGTAACCGCGCAGGTCAGGGGCGATGACGTGATAACCGGCCTCTGCCAGCGCCGGCATGACGTTGCGCCAGGAATATGCCAGCTCCGGGAATCCGTGCAGCAACAGCACGCACGGTCGGTCGGGCGCTCCGGCTTCGAGCAGGTGCACACGCAGTCCGTTGATGTCGGGCACGAAGCGCGAGCGGACGCCGGGCGGCAGGGCGGCGCTGTCGAGTGGGCCGAGTTCGGTCATCGCGTTTTCTCCTGTGCTTCGGCCCGATCCAAGGCCGCCTCTATGCGCTCGTGCCGTGCCTTGATCGCGGCGCGCTCGGCGGCATGCGTCAGGACATAGAACTCCCGCTCGCGAATTGCCTGGAGCACGCGCCGACCCACCAATTCGGGTGGCAGTCCCTGGCCCATGGCGCCCCGCATCGTCTCCTGCTGCGGACGCGTGTATGGACCGCCGAAGCGATCCGGCCGCGTGGCCGCGGAAGCAAAGATGCTGGTGTCCACTGCACCAGGGCAGAGCACCGAGACGCCAATGCCGGCATCCTCCACCTCCTGCTGCAGTGCTTCGGACAAAGCGACTACTGCATATTTGGTCATGGAGTAGGCGCCCTGGTTGCGGCCGCGACGGACGAAAAAGCCGGAAATTGATGCGGTGTTCACGACGTGACCGCCCTCGGTATGATGCCGTATCATCGGCACGAAGCTACGGATGCCATTGATGACGCCCAGCACGTTGACGCCGATGACCCAGTTCCACTCGTCGATGCCGACCTGCTCCAGCGGCGTGCCGTGCATCGCAACGCCTGCATTGTTCACCGCGACATGCAGTTTACCGAATGCCTCGGCAGCGGCGCGACCGCAAGCGTCTACGGACGCGGGATCGGAGACATGACCCTCACACCGATTGCTTTGACACCAAGTGCTTCGATGTCCCGGCGCGCCACCGCAAGCCGCTCGGGTTGCAGGTCGGCCAGAACGAGATTCATCCCGGCCCCAGCCAACGCCTTGGCAATACCAAACCCGATACCGGATCCAGCGCCGGTTACGATCGCCGTTTTACCGTACAGGTCCAGCATGGCCAACCTCCTCGCATGCGCGGGCGATGATAGCGCGCTTCTGCCGCCCCGCATCTTGAGGCTGGCGAGCCGCGGCAGTGAATAGTATTGCTTCGCACAGCGCATCAGAGGCATCCACCCGATGACGTGGGAGCAGCCGAGTGCCGAACGGTCGGTATTCCTCTCCAGCTTGCCGGCATCGGCGCGAGATTGGCGTTTGGCACGCTGGGTTGCGTCGGTCTTGCTTGGCGCCTTCCTGCTGTGCGCGCCGTTCGCCCAGGTGAAGTTGCCCGAGGTCTGGGCATTCATACCGAGCTATCAGGGTGCATACCTGGTGATCGATCTGATCACCGCAATCCTACTGTTTGCGCAGTTCGCCATTCTCGGTACCGTGTCTCTGCTGGTGCTGGCGAGCGGCTACTTGTTCAATGGGCTGATCAGCATTCCGCATGCGCTCAGTTTTCCTCGTCTGTTCGGGCCGGTTCCGCTGATCGGCGGCCCACAGACGACGGCGTGGCTTTATATGATCTGGCATGCAGGCTTCCCGCTCGCCGTGATCGGCTATTCGTTGGCGCGCGGCAGTCGCTCCATACGATATGTCGGTGTCTCGGTTGCTGCAGGCATTGCTGTCGTCATTGCGTGCACCGTCGGTGCGACCTTGCTCGTCACTGCTGGTCACCACCTGCTGCCCCAGATCATGCGAGGAGATGGCTACACGCCTGTATTGCCGATCGCGACCGGGACCGTGTGTACAATCACGTTGGTGGCGCTGCTGCTGTTGTGGAAGCGGCCGCCATATTCGGTGCTCGATGTCTGGCTGATGGTGGCCATGTCAGCGTGGCTGTTCGACATCGGTTTGAGCGCGGTGCTCAATGCTGGCCGGTTCGATTTCGGGTTTTATGCCGGCCGCCTCTATGGGCTGCTGGCTGCTGGCCTCGTGCTGCTGATACTGTTGATCGAGACGGGCGCAGTCTATGCGCGACTGGCGCAGTCGTTTGCGATCGAAACCCGGCGCCAAGAGCAACGGCTGCATGAGGTGCAGGCGGAACTCATCCACGTGTCGCGACTGACGGAACTCGGCCAGATGGTCTCGGCACTGGCGCATGAAGTGAATCAGCCGCTGACCGCCATCGGCAGTTATGTACGCGCCAGTCGTCGCCTGCTGCTTGTTGGAGCAACGGAGAAATGCGACGAGGCACTACAGAAGGCGAGCGACCAGGTCACCCGCGCCAGTCAGGTGATTCAGCGGCTGCGGCAGTTTGTCAAAAAGGCCGATGCCCAGCGCGAGGCGGAAGACGTTCGCCAGACAGTCGAAGAGGCAGCGGCGCTCGCCTTGCTCGGGCCAGAGCGGCACGGGGTGTATCTGGCAGCCGACTACGCACCCGATTTGCCTCCGGTGCTCATCGACAAGGTGCAGATACAACAGGTGCTGCTGAACCTGATCCGTAACGCGGTGGAGGCGATGCGCGACAGCCGCCGCCGTAAATTGACGATCAAGACGATGTTGTCTGTCGATGGGCTGGTCGAGATCAGCGTGGCGGACAGTGGTCCGGGTCTACCTGAGCAGGTGCGCGAGAAACTGTTCCAGCCATTCATTACGACTAAACCCTCGGGCATGGGCGTCGGCTTATCGATCTGCCATGGCATCATCGAGGCGCACGGCGGTCGGCTGTGGCTGACGGAATCGCCGGAGGGCGGTGCCGATTTCCATTTCACGTTGCCGGTTTTGGCCGAGAGGGAGCTGGCATCGGCGCCGTTGAGCAGCAGGACACTCGCTTGACCCTTCCGGCGGTCGCCCGTACACGCCCCGCATGACAGAGAAGACTCCGATCGACCTCCAGGCGGCCACCGAGCGAGCCCTGGTGTTGGCCCAGGCGCTGCCATACCTGCGTCGCTACGCCGGTGCCACGATCGTGGTGAAATATGGCGGGCATGCGATGGGCGAAGAGCACCTCGCACAACATTTTGGCAGCGACGTCGCCCTGCTGAAACAGGTGGGAATCAATCCGGTGGTCGTGCATGGCGGGGGGCCGCAGATCAACGCCATGCTGAAGCGGCTGGCTATTCAGTCCACCTTCGTCGACGGGCTCCGCGTAACCGATGCGGCGATGGTTGAAGTAGTGGAGATGGTGCTGGCCGGCACAGTCAACAAACAGGTCGCCAGCCTGATCACGCGCGCCGGGGCGCTGGCGGTCGGCGTTTCTGGCAAGGACGGCGCCATGATCCGCGCACGCAGGCTCACTCGCACCAAGAAGGATCCGGACAGCAACATCGAGCGTGTGCTGGACCTAGGATTCGTCGGTGAGCCGGAGCATGTCGATGTCCGGGTGATTCATGCGCTGACCGGTGGTGGTCTCGTGCCGGTGATTGCCCCGGTGGGTGTGGGGGAGGACGGACAGACCTATAACATCAACGCTGATACGGTTGCCGGAGCCGTGGCGGCCGCGTTGAAGGCGACCCGGCTGTTGATGCTGACCGATGTTCCCGGCGTGCTCGACCGAGACGGACAGTTGCTTGCGGAACTGACGATTGCCGATGTCGAGGAAGGCGTCCGCAGCGGCATGATCACGGGCGGCATGATTCCCAAGGTGGAGAATTGCGTCGATGCGGTGCGCAATGGTGCCAAGGGAGCGGTGATTCTCGATGGACGTGTCCCACACGCATGCCTGCTGGAATTGTTCATCGAGGCCGGCCCGGGCACGATCATTCGTCCTTAAGAGCTTCATCATTCGCAGTGTGCTGGATGACATCCAGCAGTTTGCGCATCGAGCCAGGAGGGGATCATGTCCGCCCGCGAGAACTTGCGTAGAGAAGGAGAGGCGACACGCTTCCATCTGTTCGGTGCGGGCGCAGCAACGGAGCCGCCTGGCTTTGGAACGCTGCTGACCGAAGCGGTATTCGGGGCGATCTGGAACCGGCCTGGCCTCGGGCGGCCTGACCGGATGCTGTGCACGCTGGCGGCGCTGGCGGTCTGGCCTCGCCGGCGTCAGCTGCGGCGTCATCTTGGCGCGGCGCTGGATCTGGGACTGTCAGCGGAAGCGGTGCGCGAGGTCCTGGTGCAGGCCGGGCTGTATGCCGGCTTCTCGGCTGCCGAGGAAACATTGGCGCTGCTGGCGGAGGTGTTGACCGAACGTGGGCTGCCGTTCCCACCCGATCCTGAGACAGATGCATCGCTGGAAGTGCTTGCGGCGCGCGGACAGGCGCTGATGCAGGATGTGCACCAGACCAACAGTCGGCAAGGCTATGCGGCGCCTGACAACCCTGTGACCTATGCGCTGTACGAACTGGCGATCCAGTACGGCTATGGCGAGATCTGGTTCCGGCCCGGGTTGGAGCGCCGACAACGCGCGTTGGTCGCCGTGGCAGCGTTCACGGCACTTCGGTTGCCGGAACAGGCGCGCCGCTTTGGTCAGGCGGCACTGAACCTAGGTGCGACGCGCACAGAGGTGATCGAGGCGATCGTGCAGACCGCGCCGCACAG
>JAMXLO010000140.1 GCA_024280945.1 Acetobacteraceae bacterium | reverse complement strand
AGACGCACAAGCTGGACCAGGTGCCGCACCGCGACACCTTCGCCGCCGAAAACCTGTTGTCACGCGGCCAGGAGATCCAGGTCGATGTCGATGAGCGCAAGGCGGTGATGCTGGAGCTCGCTGCGGGCGAGATGTCGCTGCACCACGTCCGGCTGATCCATGGTTCCGATCCCAACCCATCGGATGAGCGACGGATCGGCTTTGCCATTCGCTATATCCCGACCTATGTGCGCCAGGTCGCCGGCAGCCACGACAGTGCAACGCTGGTTCGCGGCGAGGATCGCTACCACCATTTCGCGCCTGAGCAGCGGCCCGATGCCGATCTGTCCCCTGCCGCCGTCGCCCATCATGCCGCGATCACCAGCGCGCACGCGCAGATCCTGATGCGCGAAACCGGCCGCGGGATGCGTGCCTGAGCGAAGGGTCGCCCAGCGGTGCGACACGCCCGCAGAGGCTTTGCATCCTTGCCTCTTGCGCCGTGCCAGCATGCGCGGAAGCACAGCAGGCAACGGATCATGCTGACGGGGGCATTTTGCCGCCGCGACGATTTTGCGAACGCTGCCAAGTTGCCGAGGCGGATAACATTCGCGGCCCGTTTCGCTTTACCGTGGTTCGACCAAAGCGACATTGTGGCTGTATGTGCTGAACAACACCTACGTGATTGGCTATATGCTCGTGCTGTTTGCCATGCGCCAGCATTGGCGAAAGCTTCTTCTTTTACCTCAAGTGCCAGGTTTGCAGCCGGGCATTTTCCGCGTCGCTTCTGTAATTACAGGTACACTCGCAGTATTGCCCTCAAGTGCTGGGCCTAGGGAGCGGCCAGCAATAATCGGTTGATGTGCTCCAGCGCCACGAACGTTGAATGCCAGGCGCGACGGAACGCATCGTCGCCGGTGCCTCTCTCGGCGAGCGCAGCAGCGATGGCAGCGACGGAGCGGCGTCCATCCAACAGTCGAAGAATGGCCGGCGCCAGCGGCGGCAGAGCGACCGGCACGCGCAGCCCATCGATCATAAAGCCGATCATGCCATCCGGCTGCACTGCGGCGGCGAGTGCTTCACCGGGGCCTTCGCGCGTCACCGGCACCGCCTCGTCCGCCATGAAGTCGGCGCGCTTTGTCTCTTCGTCCTGTCGGACGCAATACACGATATGCGCGCTGACATTGCCGGCCAATGCCTCGGCAAGTGCGGCGCGCTGAACAGCGTCCAGCGCTTCGACCCGGGCGCGCAGCCGCGGATCCGGCAGCATCGGCAGCGGATCGTAACGCGCCGGTTCGACCCAGCAGGACACCGACAGGCCTTCACTCGTCAGCAGGGCATGCAACGCAGGGACGGTGAAGGCGCGGTCGCGCGGGTTCAGCAGCAGGTCATAAAGACCAGCGTCACCGCCATTGATATGATCGTCGAGGAAGCCATTGCGCCGTAGCCACGCCGTATCCGGCAGGTGACGCATCACCCGCTTTGCCACATCCAGCCGCGCGGCGGGCGCCTCGTCAGACGGCGCCAGAAGCAGCAACGCATCCTGCAGCATATAGACGCCGGTGCGTCCGTGCGGCGCATACACCATCAGCCCCAGCCCGCCGCCAGGTGCCAGCACCGACAGCAGCGCCCGCAGCCCCGCTGCCGGATCCGGCAAATGGTGCAGCACGCCGCAGCAGTCGATGTAATCGAACGGTCCCAGCCCTGAGCCTGGAAGATCCAGCAGCGATCGTTGCTCCCACACGATGTTCGACAGCCCACGCACCGCCGCCCGCTCGCGCGCGATCTTCAGGGACGCGGCCGACCGGTCGAGCCAGGTCACGCTGCCCGGCCGCCCGGCACGCGCCATCTGCTGCGCCAGCATGATCGTCGCATCGCCGGTGCCGCCGCCGGCGATCAGTGCATGCAGCGGTCGGGAGGCCGGCCGGCGGGCCCCGAACACCCAGTAGTCGATCTCGCGCAGATGGCCGGGGCTGCCGATGATGAGCCGCTTTGCCTCATCGCGCGGGTCACGGCGCGGATACGGAAAGCTCTCGTATTGCGCGGCCAGACGGGCGTCGGTTGCGTCGGTCATGCCGCCGGCATAGACCGCGGGCATGGCTGAAGCCAGATCACGCGGCTATTTCGGCATTGGCGTCGAAGGTGTGTCGAAATCGGCCAATGTGGGGGCACTGCTCCGCACCGCCCATGCCTTCGGCGCTGCATTCTGCTTTGTCGTCGGAGCCGGTTTCGATGCGCGCGCTGGGCGTCTGGCCGATACCGCGAACACACCGGAACACGTCCCGCTTTGGCGATTCGCCGACAGCGACTCGCTGAGCCTTCCACAGCACTGTGTACTGGTCGGCGTGGAATTGCTGGATGGCGCCACGGACCTGCCATCGTTTCGTCATCCGGTGAACGCTGCCTACGTGCTCGGCCCGGAGCGGTCCGGATTATCACCGGCGATGCTGCGACACTGCCGCCATACCGTGCGCATCCCCACTCGTTTCGCGCTCAATCTGGCGGTGGCCGGAGCTTTGGTTCTGTACGACCGACTTCTCCAGCACGGTCGGTTCGCCGAGCGTCCGGTAGGAAGTCGGGGCGAGCCATCCGCCGCACCCGTGGTCAGCACGCATGGGCCGCCGCGGTTCCGTCGCAACATCCCGGGCTGGCGTGTTGACGGATAGCCCGGCATGGCCGCATCCAGGCAAGGCGCGGTGCTTGTCCCTCGACATGAGCCACCGTATCTGTCCCGCCATGCGCTACCTGCCCCTATTCATGCTGCTGGCCATAACTCCCGCCCTTGCCCAGCCGAAAAAGCCCGCCCAGCCGTCGCGTGGGGAACCAGCAAGCAGCGCTGCCAAGAAGCTTGGCACCTATGACGACTGGACCGCCGCGACCCATCAGGAGTCGGGTCAGACTGTCTGCTATGCCTTTGTCCGTGCCAAGAACTCGGTACCGGCGGTACCCGGGCGCGGACAGGTGGTCCTGACTGTGACGGAGCGACCGAGCATGCGGGACACCGTCGCGATCAGCGCCGGCTTTCCGTATCGCAAGGATGCAGCAGTGACCATGCAGGTCGATACCACTGGCCTCGACTTCTACACCGCGCAGAGCAGCGCATTCGCGAAAGACGGCAAGGCAGCGGTCGCGGCGTTCCGTAAAGGAGAAGAGGCGTTGATACGCTCCCCCAGTCCGCGCGAAGGCCAGACCATCGTCGATACATTCAGTCTGCGCGGTTTCAACGCGGCGTACGCCGAGATTAACAAAGCCTGCCCCACCAAGTGACCGACGGCGGCGCCGATCTGACCGAGACAGAGCGGGCGCGCATTCTCGCCAAGTCCGCGCTGTTCGATCCGCCATCCGAGCAGTTGGCCGATGGGCGCCGTGACCTGGTCGGTCTGTCGCGCGCAGAGCTCGCCCAGGAGATGTCGGCGATCGGCGAAGCCCCATTCCGTGCCAAGCAGCTCTGGCACTGGATCTATCACCAGGGCGCCACCGACTTCTCGCGCATGTCGTCCATCGCGCGGTCCATGCAGCTCAAGCTGGCCGAGCGTTTCGTCATCGGCCGTCCCGATATTGCGGTCGCGCAGACCAGCGCGGACGATACCCGCAAATTTCTGTTCCGGTTTCGTGATGGGCAGGAGGCGGAGACAGTGTACATCCCCGATCCTGCCGAAGATCGGGGTGCCGTGTGCATCTCTTCACAGGTTGGCTGTACGTTGTCCTGCCGCTTCTGCCACACGGGCACGCAGCGGCTGACACGCAACCTCGGCGCGGCTGAGATCATCGGGCAGTTCATGGCGGCGCGCGACGCCTATGGTGAATGGCCGAGCCCGACGGGACAAGCGCCACGCCTGTTGTCCACCATCGTGCTCATGGGCATGGGCGAGCCGCTGTACAATTACGCCAATGTCGCCAAGGCGATGACCATTGCGATGGACAACGAAGGCATCGCACTGTCGCGCCGGCGCATCACACTGTCGACCTCTGGCGTGGTGCCGATGATGGATCGCGCCGGAGCCGAGCTTGGCGTCAACCTTGCGGTCTCGTTGCACGCGGTGCGCGATGAGCTGCGCGACGAACTGGTGCCACTGAACCGCAAGTATCCGATCGCCGAATTGATGGCCGCATGCCGCCGTTATCCGGGCGCCTCCAACGCACGGCGGATCACCTTCGAATACGTCATGCTGAAGGGGGTGAACGACAGCCAGGCGGATGCGCGCGAGCTCGTGCGCCTCATCGCCGGCATGCCGGCCAAGGTCAACCTGATCCCATTCAACCCATGGCCCAGTAGCCCATTCGAGACCAGCAGCAAGAGCGCGATCGAGCGTTTTGCCAAGATCGTGATGGATGCCGGCTTTGCCTCGCCAGTGCGTACACCGCGTGGCCGCGACATTCTTGCCGCGTGCGGCCAGTTGCGCACAGAAACGCGGCATAGGGCCCGGTCAAAGCACGTGTTCTGACGTGACGCCGATTGGAGTATCGACGGCTGGCAAGTCCTCATGCACTGCCGGCAGCGCAAAGTAGAAGGTCGCACCCAAGTTGACCTCGCCTTCGGCCCAGACCCGGCCGCCATGCCTGCCGATGATGCGTTTGACAATGGCTAGCCGAGACCCGTGCCGGGAATTTTGCCTCAGCGTTCCCCGTCGGCATACCGGCGCGTGGCCGGACCTCGGGATTGGCTCGATAGGTTCTCCTCGTCGTCGAACAAGATGCGATTTGCGGCGCCTTCCATGTCGTCGTACTGACCGGACCGCAGCGACCAGAGGAATATCGCCAGTGCGCCGCCGCCGAGGAACAGGCTCGCACCGAGCAAATAGAGGATGACGTTCATGCCGCTCTTCCCCGTAACCTGAAGCTGTTCGCCATGACAAGCAGCGACGAACTCGACATCGCCGCCGCCGCCAGCCACGGCGTGACGAAGCCGGCGATCGCCAGCGGCACCATCAGCGCATTGTAGCCAATCGAGAGCGCAAGGTTCTGCCGCATCACCCTGCGGGCGCGCCGCGCGACTTCGACAACCGACGCCACGGGCGCGAGATGCTTGCCCTGGAATACCACGTCGGCAACCGTCTGGCTGATATCGGCGGCACTGGATGGTGATGCGGAGACGGACGCGGCGGCCAACGACGCGCTGTCGTTCAGTCCATCGCCGACCATCAGCACCTTTCGCCCCTGTGCGGCGAGTGCTTCGATCGCGTCCACCTTCTGCACCGGCGTGCGAGCTGCCTCCCACGTTGCAATGCCGAGTGTCCTGGCGATCGGCGCCACCGCGACCGCATGATCACCTGACAGCAAACGAACCTCCAGACCGAGATTTCGCAGCTTGCGAACTATCGCAGCAGCGTCGCTGCGCAGGCTTTCCGCAAACCGGAAGCACACGGGTGCATAGCCGGGACGAGCCAGCCACAGCTCGGGGCCGACGGGAGCGTCACCACCTGACAAACCGATGAATTCTCGGCTGCCGAGCCTTATCTCGCCGGCCTGCACGCCTTGTCCTCGATGTTCGACCAACTCCTCTGCAATTGCGACGGGGCCCGACTCAGCCAGCAGCGAGCGCGCCAATGGATGCCGGCTTCCCGCCGCCAGCGAGGCGGCGGTTCGCAGCGCCGGGTGGTCGATGCCGTCTTCCCGCACCAGCGCCATCGTCGACTCGGTCAAAGTGCCGGTCTTGTCGAACACCACGACGTCGATATCGGCAAGCCGCTCAAGCGCAGTCGCAGATTTGAGCAGAATGCCGGCGCGGAACAGTCGCCCGGTGGCAATCACCTGCACCACGGGCACCGCCAGCGCCAGCGCGCAAGGGCAGGTAATGATCAGCACAGCACTCGCCGTCAACAGCGCCTGGCTGACCGAGACACCAAGACCAAAATACCACCCCGCGAAGGTCAGCGACGCCACCGCATGGACCACCGGCGCATAGCGTCGCGCCACTCGGTCAGCGAGCGCGACGAAGCGGGATCGCCGCGCCTCGGCGGCCTCGATGAGGCGCGCGCATTCCGCAAGCAACGTGCCGTTGCCGGTTGCTGTCGCGCGCACCGTCAGTGGCTCGCCTAGGTTCAGAGTGCCGGCGAACACGGAAGCGCCAGGTGCGGCACTGACCGGCAGGCTCTCGCCGGTCACCAAACTGGCATCCAGCGTCGAGGTGCCGCGCTCGACGATGCCGTCGACCCCGATCCGCTCACCCAACGCCACCAAAATGCGATCCCCAGCCGCGATCGCGTGCTGATTGCGCCGCACAGTGCTGCCGTCCGGCTGCAGAACCGCAACGTCGGACGCTCGCAGGGTCAGGAGTTGCTCGGCGGTCGCACGCGCCTGGCCACGGACCCGCTGATCCAGCACCCGGCCGACAAGCAGAAAGAACAAGAGCGAGACCGACGCCTCAAAATAGGTATGACCGCCGCTTTCGATTGTCTGGGCGAGACTAATGCCAGTCACCAGAATGACGCCCACACTGATCGGCACGTCCATGTTGGTCCGCGTATGGCGCAGCGCCGCTATGGCGGAGAGGAAGAACGGCCGGCCCGCATAGGCGATGGCCGGCATCGCGATCAGCGCCGAGAACCAGTGCAGCAGGTCACGCGTTGCTGGTCCCATGTCGTGCAGCAGCCCGCCCGTCTCTCCGGCCCAGATGCCGATCGACAACAGCATGACATTGGCCGCAGCGAAACCGGCAACCGCAAGCGCGCGAATCAGTGCGCGGTCAGCGCCGTCGCGCGCCGCGGCGAGCGCTGCCGGATCGAAGGGCACCAGCCGGTAGCCAAGACGCTCGATGACGTCGATCAACGACTGAGCGCGATCCGCCGTGCCGCGCCAGACCAGCCGCAGCCGGCGGGTGGTCATGTTGACGCGCCCGACCAGCACATCCGCCTCGCGCGCCAGAACCGATTCGATCAACCAGACGCAGGCACCGCACTGCAGTCCATCAATGGCCAGCGTCAGCTCGTGCGAACCGTCAGGTACCGAGATGATGAAGCGGGAAAGATCGCGTTCTTCCGACGGTTCCGGGCGTAGGGCGCGCAAACCGGGATCGAGGACACGCTGCGCATAGTAGCGGCCTAGCCCAAGACTTTGGATGGTTTCATATGCAACCGCGCAGCCAGGACAGCAGAACCGATGCCCAGGAGCCGTCGGCTGATGACAATGCACACAGCCCAGGATCGCTTCTCCCCCTCCCCTTGCGAGAGGAGCCTGCCCCGGACCTGTGCCGGGGGGGCGGGGGGAGGGGTTGGTGCCAACCCCAGAAATCAATGCACGACGACCCGTCGTGTCGCCGCGATCTGGCTACCGCCGGCGGACGCGGAGAGCGTCAGCTCCCATTGTCCTTGTTCCGGCAACCCTGCGTCAGCGATGTATCGCCCCGCCGTAAGCTCATGGAACGTGAGATGCCTCGTCTCGGCAGGCCCGACCGGGCGTCCGGCCTCGCCCTCGAGCAATGCCCCCTGTAGCGGCGTGCCATCATGTTGAGTCAGCACTACCACCGGCACACGCGTCTTGTCGGTCGACGCCTGGACAGTCCATCCCAGAGCCGCGTCGCGCTCAGAGCGCTGCAGCACGCTGTCGTAGCGATTGCTCAATTCGAAATCTTCGCTTCCGGCTCTGCCGGGGAAGCTCTTCAATGCTGCGAACACCATCCCGGCATTGATCAGAATCACCGCACCCAGACCTGCCATCAGTGCCAACGGAAACCAGCGCCAGGCAGAATTTCTCATCGTGGCCCCATGAACTGCGAACGATACACCGTCTGCTCGGCGGTTTCGGTGTTGCGTAGGATGAAGTCGATCGGTTGCGATCCGCCTACGAGCCGGTTTGGCTGGCCAGCGGCGGTTACGCGGAATGTGCCGATGCTGTCGGCCTTCACCATCAAGCCAAGCCTGTCGGCCGGCCCAAGCCCCTCATCCGGTTCGGCGAGCGATGCCGCGTTCAGGCCCTCGGTCCGCAGCTCGAACAGCGCCATCTGCTGCGTCTTGTTGACGATCTTCACCGTGTAGCCGTTGCGCAAGTCACCGTCAGGCAGACGCACAAACAGCGGCGCGCGGTCGTGCAGCACAGAAAGATCGATCGACGACCGCGTCAACAGGGCGACCGTCATCACCACCGCCGCCAGCAGCAGCGCAGAGACGTAGATCAAGGTGCGTGGCCGAAGCAGGCGCAGCGTGGTCTGTCGGCCTTGCGCCTTCGCTGCCTGGTCCGCCAATGTATCCCAGGTGATCAACCATTGAGGTCGGCCCGTTTTCTCCATGACGTGGTTGCAGGCGTCGATACAGAGGCCGCAGTTGATGCACTCGAGCTGGATGCCATCACGGATATCGATCCCTGTTGGACACGCGGTGACGCAGGCGCCGCAGTCGACGCAATCGCCGGCGGGCACATCCTCATGGCGCTTGCCGCGTGTCCGTGGTTCGCCGCGCCAGCCCTGATAGGTCACGGTGACGGTCTGTTCGTCCAGCATCGCTGACTGGAAGCGCGGCCATGGGCACATATAGGTGCAGACCTGTTCGCGTGCCCAGCCGGCCAGCAAATACGTGGTTGCGGTGAACAGGAGGGTGAAGAAATACACTTCCTTCGACGCGGTGGCGGTCCAGAACTCCACCGTCACTGTCGGCGCATCGACGTAGTACATGATCCAGGCGCCGCCGGTCCAGAAGGCGATGCCCAGCCACACGGCATGCTTGAGCACTTTGCGCCAGACCATGTCAAAGGACAACGGCTCTGCGTCGCGCTTCATGCGCTCGTTGCGATCGCCTTCAATCTGTCGCTCGACCCACATGAACAGATCGGTCCACACCGTCTGCGGGCAGGTGTAACCGCACCACACGCGGCCGATCAGGCTGGTGACCAGGAACAGCGTCACCGCGGCCATGATCAGGAGACCCGTCAGGTAATAGATGTCCTGCGGCCAGAACTCGAGATTGAAGAAATAGAAACGCTCATGCCAGAGCGACAGCAGCACGGCCTGGTCCGGCTGATTGGCGCCACGATGCCAGCGCAGCCACGGCAGCAGGTAATAGACAGCAAGGCAGAAGACCAGGACCGTCCATTTGAACCGCCGCACCGGGCCGTGCACCGTCTTCGGATACACGCGCACACGGTTGGCATACAGGTGGTCGCCGAGCTCCTCGCGCTGGAGCTGAAGCTGACGTTCAGCCTTGCTGATGCGGGACATTTACTCCCCACCGCCCAACGAATGCACGTACAGCGCCAGGCTCTTGATGGTCGCCTCATCAAGCCGCGTGTGCCACGCCGGCATCACACCCATCCGCGGGGCGCTGATTTGTGCGACGACGGCATCCCGACTGTCGTCATGAAGGTGCACATGCGACGCCAACCGAGGTGCTCCTTTCTCCCGATCGCCCTGCCCTGCCTCGCCATGACAAACGGCACAGTTGTCGGCGTAGAGCTTCCGCCCGGCCGACACATCTCGGTCGGTGGGCTTGCCGTACATCGTCATCACATAGTCGGCGACTTTCTGGATCTCGTCGGGCTTCAGGATGCCATCCACACCGAACCGCAGCATCTGGCTGTCACGTGCCTTGTCGTCGCCGCTGCGAATGCCATAGGCGATGGTCTGCTCGATCGCATCCAGCGAGCCGCCCCAGATCCACCCACCGGCGGCCAGGGCCGGATAGCCAGGCTGTCCGCCGCCGCCGGCGCCATGGCAGGGCTGGCAGTTGTTGGCGAAGGCAATGCGTCCGGCCACTTCGGCGGCCGCCATGAGCTGCGGATCCTTGCGGATCTCGGTAAACGACAGGGCCTTGATCTTGTCCATGGTGCCGGCGCGTTGCGCTTCGATCGCCCGCACTTCGGTGTTCACTGCCGCGCGCTGTGAGTAGCCGAGGATGCCGGGGAAATAACCGGTGATACCCGGCACAGACGGATATAGCACGAACCACACCGCCGCCCAGGCAATGGTCGCGTAGAGCACGTACAGCCACCACTTCGGCAGCGGCGTGTTGAGCTCCTTCAGCCCGTCCCACTCGTGACCGGTCGTATTCGTGCCGGTCACGACGTCCTTTTCAACCTTGGTTGGCACTGCGGCGGCTCCTCAACGATCGTCTTCGAGCGGGATTCGGCCATGCCGCTCGATCTGGGTCTTGCGCCCCGGCCAGTAGGTGGTCAGCACAATCATCAGGAACACGATGGTTACCGCCACGACCCAATGGTGCTGAAGCCACATGATGAATTCCATCATTGCTGCAGCCTCTCATTGGCCGGATCGGCGAAGTTGACCATGGTCCCCAGCACCTGAAGATACGCCACCAGTGCATCCATCTCGGTGACGACGCGGCCATTGCCGGGGACAGTCACTGCTTTCGGATAGCGCTTGAGCAGCTCGACATTGTCGGCGTTCGGACTCGCCTGCGTCGCCATGTCCACAGCCGCGTTGGCGATCTCGCCATCCGTATAGGGCACACCCACAGCGCGCAGAGTGCGCAGGCGCGCCACGATGTCGTCGGCCTCAAGCGGGGTCTCGGCCAGGAACGCATAAGCAGGCATCAACGATTCTGGGACCACGCTCTGCGGATTGCTCAGGTGCGCGTAGTGCCAGTCGTTGGAGTATTTGCCGCCCACCCGCGCCAGATCAGGACCGATGCGCTTGGAGCCCCACTGGAACGGGTGGTCGTACATGCTCTCTGCTGCCAGCGAGAAGTGCCCGTAGCGCTCCACCTCGTCGCGCAGAGCGCGGACCTGCTGGCTGTGGCAGACGTAACAGCCCTCGCGCACATAGATGTCGCGTCCGCGCTGTTCCAGCGGCGTGTAGGGTCGTATGCCCTTCACATGCTCCACCGTGGTCTCGATGGTGAACAACGGCACAACCTCGATGATGCCGCCGATCGCGATCGTCACCAGGGTCAGCACCAGCAGCAGGAACGCGTTGCGCTCGATGAATTCCTGGCGGAACATGGCTTACTCCCCCGCCACGGCGACGGCTGCCGGCATGACGATCCTCTGCTCAGAGGTTGAGATCTTGCCGCGCACTGTCTGGATCAGGTTGTAGACCATCAGCAGCGCACCGATCAGGAACAGCAATCCGCCGAAGAGCCGGATGACGTAGTACGGATGCAAGGCAATCACCGACTCGGCGAACGAGTACTGCAGGAACCCGAACTGGTCATAGGCGCGCCACATCAGGCCTTGCATGATGCCGGCAACCCACATCGAGGTGATGTAGAACACGATGCCCAGCGTCGCGATCCAGTAGTGCCAGGACACCAGGCGCATCGAATACAGCCCTGGGCGCTTCCACAGCACCGGCACCAGATAATAGACCGCACCAAAACTGATGAACGCGACCCAACCCAGCGCACCGGAGTGCACGTGCCCAATTGTCCAGTCGGTGTAGTGGCTCAGCGCATTGACATCCCGCACCGACATGACCGGTCCTTCGAAGGTGGACATGCCATAAAAGCCGACAGCGGTGACCGAGAAGCGCAGGCTAGGCTCGGTGCGCAGCTTGTCCCATGCGCCTGACAGCGTCATCAGGCCGTTGATCATGCCGCCCCAGGACGGCATCCACAGCATGACCGAGAACGCCATCCCCAGGGTCTGCGTCCAGTCGGGCAGCGCGGTCCAGTGCAGGTGGTGCGGGCCCGCCCAGATGTACATGAAGATCAGTGACCAGAAGTGCACCACCGACAGGCGATAAGAGTAGACTGGTCGGTTCGCCGCCTTGGGGATGAAGTAGTACATCATCCCGAGGAAGCCTGCGGTCAGGAAGAAGCCCACCGCGTTGTGACCATACCACCACTGGATCATCGCGTTCTGCACGCCAGAAGTGACCTGATAGGCCTGAGCGGAGAACATCGAGATCGGCAGTGCCAGGTTATTGCCGATATGCAGCACGGCGATGGTCAGGATGAACGCGAGATAGAACCAGTTCGCCACGTAGATATGCGGCTCCTCGCGCTTCATCAGCGTGCCGACGAAGATCACCGCGTAGGCCACCCACACGACGGTCAACCACAGGTCGAGGTGCCATTGCGGTTCGGCGTATTCCTGGCTCTGGCTGAAGCCCATCACATAGGACAGCGCCGCCATGACGATGAAAAACTGATATCCCCAGAACACGAAATCGGCGAGCGCTTCACCACCGAACAGTCGCGCGCGGCAGGTCCGCTGCACCACATAGAACGAGGTCGCGAACAGCGCGGAGCCGCCGAATGCAAAGATCGCCGCCGACGTATGGACGGGGCGCAGGCGGCCGAAGTTGACGAAGGAGAGTCCGAGGTTGGCTTGCGGCCAGGCGAGCTCGGTGGCGAGCCATACGCCGACCAGGAAGGCGACCACCGCCCAGAACACTGTGGCGATCACGAATTTCCTGACGACTGCCTCGTTATAGTCCGGGGCCGAGTGCGGCATGATCGCGGCATCAGCCATGGCGACGCGCTTCCATCCGGTCGAAATGCCGGCGCAGCAGGCCGAAGTCGAACACGCAGGCGAAGCCGAACAGGGAGAGGCCGAAGACGTACATCTCGTTGTCCATCGCCCCGGAGGCGAGGATGAGGCCGACCAGGCCGAAGACGGCCATCATCAGGCCGACGATGAGGTCGCTCGGGTCGATATCCATGGAACACTCCGGCAGGTGCTCCGCGGAAACTGCCGTGCCGGTGTTAACGGATCATTGATCTAGATCAACGGAGCCTTTCTCTAGGTTCCCAGCATACTTGTAAGTTGCTTGTAAGTTCCCCGCATGGAACGGCCACTCACGATGGCAGAACTCTGGGACCGGTTGAAAGCAAGGCAGCTAGAAGAACTGCTTGCTGGGGGGAAACATGGCGAGTTTCTCGACCTTGCCGCCAAGGAAAACCCGTACCGCAAGGAACCCATAGTCCACTAAGGGCCGCGCGCCCCGTACGGCTGCCCAGCACAATCTAAAATATAAGACGGTGAAAAGATTCAACACTCCGAGCCGTTCCGGCTGTCAGGCCCTTTCGTGAATGTCGGTCCCACCGATTCTCAACCCACGGTTAAATGGTCGTGGTTTGAGGATCGCAAAGGTCGTCCTAGGCGCGGTGGTCTTCGTTGCAACAACCGCATTAGCAGGCACCTATCTCGATTTGATCGACATTCGGCCTGGTAGTTTCAGAATCGGCCAGGACAAAGGGAGACGCAACTATCACGTCCGTTTCGACCCCCAAAATCCATGAGAACACTGGTGATGACGGTGTGATCAAGGGAACACCCCAACAGCTTCGCGATTGCGGACGCATGGCCGAAGCTGCCAATCCATCTGTGACAAAGAGCTATAGGGTCTTCTTCAAACAATCGGACGGAATGGACTTCGATGCACGGCTAGTTCAAGTGCATTGCGGCGGCATATGCGACGATTTCCATTACACGCTGAGAGCCCTGCCGACGTATGAATGGGATTTGGTACTCAACGAAGACGCGTCGCGCCGCATGAACAAGACAGCAGATGGACAACAGGCCAGCCGTTAAAGATCGGCCGGAGGATGTAGACGGACCACAGCGGATGCAGCCGGTATCTGCGTAGATATTCTAAAACAAACCGGCGGGAAACCGCCGGTTTTGCGTTTGATTGATCTAGGTCAACGCAGCCAAGCGCCAAAAAGTTAACGGTCTTTCCGTCACAGTCGAACCGTCACGGCCGGGCGCGTCGGCCACGACCGTGCCGGCCGCCCGATACCTACGCCTTCAACTGATCGGCAATCGGCAGGCTGCGTATCCGCTTGCCTGTGGCGGCGAATATCGCGTTGCACAGCGCGGGTGCGAAGGGTGGCAAGCCAGGCTCACCGACGCCGCTCGATGGCACGTCCCAGTCCGCCGGAACGATATGCACCCGCACGTCCAACGGCGCATCATCGATGCGTGCCACGCCGAAGCCGTCGAAGTTGCTCTGCTCGGCGCGGCCATCCTTGAACGTGATCTTCCCGTGCTTGGCCAACGACAGCCCCATCACCGCCGCACCCTCGATCTGCGATCGGATGCGCTCCGGATTGACGTGGAAGCCACAGTCGATCGCGGTGTCGACACGCGGAATGTGCAGCGTTCCGTTGTCGTCCACGGCGACGTGCGCCACCGTCGCGACATAGGTCAGGAAGCTGCGGTGCACGGCGATGCCGAGGCCCTCGCCCTTCTGCAGTGGCTTGCCCCACCCCGCCTGCTCGGCGGCGATCTCCGTCACCCGACGCAGGCGACCGGTTTCGATCGGATACGTCTCGAACGGATCGCCATAGTTCCAGTAGTCGGCGACGTCAGGCGACTTGCGCGGATCGACGATGCGATCGGGCCCAAGCAGTTCCAGCAGCACATCCTTGGGATCGCGCCCCAGCGCGGCCGCGATCTCGCCCACCATCGACTGCACTGCGAATGCATGCGGGATGTTGGACACCGAACGGAACCAGCCAATGCGTGTATGCGCCTCGCAGCGACCATTCTCGCAGCGCAGATTGGGGATGTTGAACGGATTGTCCACCAGCCCCATGCCGAGTTCAAACGGCGCCTCGTAGTCGGCGCCCGCCTGGAAAGTGGACTTGATCGTCGGCGCCACGCTGCGGTGTCGCCAGGCGATCACCTTGCCGTTCGCATCGACCCCGGCATCGATCCGTTCGACCGACACGGTGTGATAGAAGTCGTGCAGAATGTCGTCCTCGCGAGTCCACACGACCTTGATCGGCGCCGCCGTCGCCTTCGACAGCAGCGCCGCCTCGAGCACATAGTCCCACTTGGACTTGCGTCCGAACCCGCCGCCCAGCAGCGTCACGTTGACCGTGACATTCTCGACCGGAATGTCGAGAACCTTCGCGAGGTCGTCGCGGCAGCCACCCGGACTTTGCGTCGGTGCGTACGCCACGCATTGGGTTCCGGCCTTGCCCTGGAAGACATGCACCACGGCGGTCGGCGGCTCCATGCTGGCATGCGCCAGATGCGGCACGTAGTACTGCGCGGTGACGACCTTAGCCGCTGACTTCAGTGCGCCCTCGGCGTCGCCGTCATTGCGGACGACCTTGCAGGCGTTGGCTGCCGTCTGCTCCATCTGTCGGCGGAATGCGACTGAATCGTAACTGGCGTTCGGGCCATTGTCCCAGACGACCTTCAGCTTATCCCGACCGTTGATGGCACAGCCGGTGTTGCGCGCGATCACCGCGACGCCACCGACCGGCATGAACTTCGAGGGCCAGGGCCAGGCTCGGACCTCCACCACCCTCTCCACGCCAGGAACCTTGAGGGCTTCGGTGGCGTCGAACGATACCAGCTTGCCGCCGACCACTGGCGGGCGGGCGATCACGGCGAATTTCATGCCAGGGATCTTTGCATCGATCCCATAGGTCGCCTTGCCTGTGGTGATGTCGTGCAGATCGACGATCGGGATCGACCCGGTGCCGATATAGCGGAAGGTGCGCGGGTCCTTCAGCTTCAGACTGTCCGCCGGCGGTGTCGGCAAGGCACTCGCCGCCTTCGCCAGTTCGCCATAGCCCAGCATGTTGCCCGAGCCGAGATGGATCACCTTGTGGTTCTCGGCCCGAACATCCGCCACCGCGACACCCCAGCGTGTCGCTGCCGCCTGCTCGAGCATTGCCCGCATCGCCGCGCCGCATTGCCGCATCGGCTCGACCCAGTGCCGCACGCTGCGCGAGCCGTCCGTATCCTGGTTGCCGTATTTCTTCTCGTCGCCCGGCGCCTGTGCCACGCGTACGCGCGACCAGTCCGCCTCCATCTCGTCAGCCACGATCATCGGCAGGCTGGTGCGGACACCAGTGCCCATCTCCGAGCGATTGGTGATGATGGTCACCAGACCGGACGGATCGATGGCGACATAGACATGCGGATCGTTGATGGTGCCGCCGGGCATCTTGCCGGCACCCGTGCTCCAGGCAGACATCGCCGGACGCGGCAGCACGCTGGCTCCGATAACCAGAGCGCCGGAGCCGACGATACCCCGCATCACGAAACGGCGGCTGACATTGGCCACGCCGCCCGGCGGGATCGCGATCGTCTCGAACATGTGGGTCATGGCCTATACTCCCGTCGAGGCCAGGCGCACCGCTTCCGCAATGCGCTGATAGCAGCCGCAACGACAGATATTGCCTGCCATCGCGGTCAGGATGTCGCTGTCGCTTGGCTTGGGTGTCGCTGCGAGCAATGCCGCTGCCTGCATGATCTGTCCCGCATGGCAGTAGCCGCATTGCGGCGCGCTGGTTTCGCGCCACGCCCGCTGAACCGGATGATTGCCGTCGGGATCGAGGCCTTCGATGGTAACGATCGCCTTGCCGCCTGCTTCGGATACCGCCATCTGGCATGAGCGGACAGCGACACCGTCCAAGTGCACGGTGCACGAACCGCACAGACCCTTGCCGCAGCCGAACTTCGTGCCGGTCAGTCCCAGCTCATCGCGAATGACCCAGAGCAACGGCACCGTGGTATCGCCGTCATAGGCGTGGTCCTGCCCGTTGACCTTCAATGTGACCATCACTCACCTCCTTGAGGACGCAAAGCAGCGGGTACCTGTCCCGCTGCTGCGCCACCCCGTTGCAGCCAGGCCTTTCTAGCGATGCCGCCTGAGCGCGAACACCCAGACCACACCGCCCTGCGGAACGGCATTCGGATCGAGCTTCATAGACGTCTTTGCCAGAGAATCCTGGATGCGTTGGGCATCGACTCCCCAACCCGACTGGACGGCAACGTATTCGGTGTCTCCCACCTGATACGCCACCGGCATGCCGACGATTCCTGAGTTTGTCTTCTGCTGCCACAGCAGTTCGCCCGTCTTCGCATCGAAGGCACGGAACATGCGGTCGTTGGTACCGCCGACGAACACGAGGCCACCCGCTGTGGTCAGCACGGAGGCAAATAGCTGGCTCGGGAAGGGATAGGTCCAGACCCGCTTGCCGGTCGCGGGGTCCCAGGCCTGGAGTTCACCGATATGATCGCCGCGGGGCAACAGTTTCAGACTGTCAGGATCCGCGCCGAGCCAGAGCTGTCCGACCAGAAGCTGCTTCTTCTCGCCCAGCATCTGGCCGCACATGTTGTCGTTGGCCGGAATGTACAGCAGCTGGGTCTGATCGCTGTAGGATTCGGAGGGCCAGTCCAGGCCACCCCACAGTGACGGACAGAAGCTGACCTCCTTGCCGCTGACCGGCTTGTGCTCGGGGTCGTAGGTCGGCCGGCCGGTCTGTGGATCAAGACTCTTGAACGCATTCTGATAGACGAACGGCTGACCGGAAATGTACTTGATGCCGTTATCGGTCTGCTGCAGCGTCCAGAGATAGCCATCGCGCGCGGGATGTACGAGAGCATCGATGGTCTGACCGTTGTGCTGCATGTTGATCAGCACCGGTGGCCGGATCTCGTCCCAATCCCATGAGTCGTTCCAGTGATATTGGTGGTGACCCTTGATCTCACCGGTATCCGGATTCAGCCCGATTGTCGAACTCGTATAAAGGTCATCACCCGGGTGCAGATCACCTGGCCACGGTGCGGCGTTGCCAACGCCCCAATAGGCGAGGTTTCTCTTTGGATCATAATTGCCGGTAATCCAGACTGAGCCACCACCGGTTTTCCAGGCATCACTCTTCCAGCTATCCCCACCAGGCTCCTCCGGGCTCGGCACCGTGTAGGTTCGCCAGACCTGCTTTCCGGAATCGGCATCGTAGGCGGCGATATACGCGCGCACGCCGAATTCGCCACCCGACGAACCCACCATGACCTTGCCGCGTACCACCAGCGGCTCAAGCGTCATGTATTCGCCGTGCTGGTAGTCGCCGACCTTCGTGTTCCATACCTCCTTGCCGGTCTTGGCATCGAGTGCGATCAGGTGCGCATCGACCGTCGCCAGATACAGCTTGTCACCCCACATCGCGACACCGCGATTGGTTGGATGAAGCTGGAACAGATCAGCAGGCAGCTTCTCCTTGTAACGCCAGATCAGGTCTCCGGTCGTGGCATCGAGCGCCAGTACCTGCATGCCGGGCGTGGTGACGAACATCATGCCGTTGTTCACCATCGGCGGAGCCTCATGGCCCTCGACGACACCGGTAGCGAAGGTCCAGACAGGTACCAGATCCCTGGCGTTGTCGGTGTTGATCTGCTTCAGCGGGCTGAAGCCATGCCCGTCATAAGTTCGCCGATACAGCAGCCAATTACCCGCTTCCGGGTTTTCCAGCCGCTGCTGGGTTACCGGCGCATAGCTGGATATCTGCTGCGCAGCCGCCCACGGCGCCGTCATGCAGCCGACCAACCCGGCAGCACATGCCATCAGGACGGTTCGAAGCGATTGTCGCATTGGCTCACCTCCCCCAACCCGCGAAATCTAAGTGCCCTGCTGCTGTTCACCTCCCACACGGCCAGTGAACGGTCCGGCGATATCGAGAATGCCATTATTGACGTTCAGCGGTAGCGCCGGCAGCGACCGGGGAGCTGGACCGCCAACGACCTTTGCACTATGGCGCAGATCGTACTGGGACTGATGGCACGGGCACTGCAGCACCTGGGCTGATTTAAGCCAGTCCGTCACCCAGCATTGCTGATGCGTGCAAACCGCCGAGTAGGCAACGATGCCCTCAGGTGCCAACTGTCGTTCTGCGTCGCCGAGTGTAGCGGGCTCGAAGCGCATCAGAAGCAGCATGTTCAACCGGGACCCGTTGCGCACGATTTTGTTGCGCGGATCGTATGCCCAGGCCAGCAGCAAGTCCTGAAGGCCCAGATCCTGAGGCGTCAGCGGCTTGGCTTCAGCTTCGTGTCCCACCTCGACAAGTTGATCACCGGTCTGTGGCAGCTCAAATTGAGCCGACTCCTCGTCGGCGGCGGCCGCGCCAGTTCGTGCAAAGACCGGCGTCGCGCAGCACCCGGTGAGCAACGTCCGTCGAGAAATACTGGTGTCTCCCATGCTTCCTCTCAAACGTGTGAGCACGCCACGTTCCCGCGACGGACTGGCGCGTCAGCAAGGGCAAGTTATCAACGGTGTGCCCGTTGAGGTTTTACCATCGAATAGGCTTCGTCTGTTGGTTGAGTCAAGTCAACGCCTGGAACAGGCGTCAAGTTTTCATTGTGCCCCCGGTCGACAACTTCGTCCGCGTCGAAGTCTTGATGACGCAGGATCATGGCCGTCTCGCTGGCCGGTGCATTTGTGGATCAGCAGAATGCGAGGCTGCTCATACCCCCGAATAGATATAATTTCGAGTGGCGGCTGTCATTAAGTAGGGCTTGGATGCAGCGGAGCGGAACGGACAGATGCGCATTCCCGGGCGGTGGCGCATGATCCAGCGAGATCACGCGCTACTACAGGTTATGAGCGTCGCAGGCAGCAATGCCAACGCCACTGCGCCACGGATGCGGATTCTGCAATTGGCTGCGTTCTCGATCCTACTGGGTCTATGCACGACGCCGGCCGAGAGCGCGCAGTGGTACACAATCAACGGGACAAGGGGCGAGTGCGAACGCGCCAGTCGCACTGACTATCCGAGCCCGGATGACTACATGGAATACCTTCAGAAGCAGAACCGGTATCGATCCCGGGAGGTCTCACGCGACTTTACCGGACGGCCGCAGCTCGTGACCGTCACCGACAGCAGCAACCACCGGATGACCTTTTATGCGGATGACGACTCCTGCCAGCAGGCGCTGCGGCGCCAGCAGCGAGTTGGCGGCTCTCGGCAGGTGAGGTAAGGTCTGCCGCCACCCACCATACAGGCCGCCTTGCACTCGATCGACAAGCCCCCGTCGGCGCCTGACAAGCCCGTCGGCGCCACCACCAAGCTCACCGCTCGGCGAAAGCGCGAGGCGGAGGCCCTGCGCGCCAATCTGCGCAAGCGCAAGGACCAGACGCGGGCACGGGAAAAGCCGAAGCAGGCGTGATTTGTCGCCGAATCGAGTGACAGTCATGCTACGTTGGATGAATTCATGATGTTGCCTGAACCTCGGGGCGTTGCCCTGCCCGGAGCGACCAGATGTCCGTGATGTCCGATCGCTGGATTCGCCGCATGGTGCAGGAACACGGTATGATCGAGCCGTTCGTCGAAGCCCAGAAGCGTGCGGGGGTTATCAGTTACGGCCTGTCCTCCTATGGGTACGATGCGCGGGTGGCGGATGAGTTCAAGATCTTCACCAATATCGATTCCGCCGTCATCGACCCCAAGGATTTCGCTCCGACCAGTTTCGTCGATCGCAAGATCGACACCTGCATCATCCCTCCTAACAGTTTCGCCCTGGGCCATACGGTGGAGTATTTCCGAATTCCGCGCGACGTGCTGGTTATCTGCCTCGGCAAGTCAACTTATGCGCGCTGCGGCATCATCGTGAACGTGACGCCGCTGGAGCCGGGATGGGAAGGCCAGGTGACCATCGAGATTTCCAACACCACGCCGCTCCCCGCAAAGATTCACGCGCACGAAGGCATCTGCCAGTTTCTGTTTCTGCAAGGGAACGAACCCTGCGAGACCAGCTATGCCGACAAGGCCGGCAAGTATATGCGACAGCGCGGCGTCGCATTGCCGAAGATGTAGATGCCTCGCACTTCGTGTCGTGTTTGTTCCGAACCCGTTGGGAATCTCTGAATGGATCGTATCCGTATTCGCGGTGGCCGACCGCTTTCTGGCGAGATAGGCATCGGCGGCGCCAAGAATGCCGCCCTGCCGGTGATGGCGGCGGCCATGCTCACAGACGAGCGACTGCTCCTGAGCAACGTGCCGCGCCTTGCGGACATCCAGACCATGGGCCTGCTGTTGGCCCAGCATGGTCTCGCCGTCGAACCGGTCGGCAACGATGGGCGGACGCTCTCTCTCGGCGGCACGATCACCAATACCGAGGCGCCCTATGACATTGTGCGCAAGATGCGCGCCTCAGCCCTGGTGCTTGGCCCCCTGCTGGCGCGGACCGGCGAAGCGCGGGTCTCGATGCCGGGGGGTTGCTCGATCGGCGCGCGCCCCATCGACCTCCACCTCAAGGGCCTGGAGCAGATGGGCGCCACCTTCCGGCTCGATGGAGGCTATATCGATGGTCGCGTGACCGGCCGGTTGCGCGGCGCCACGATCGTGTTTCCATTCGTCTCGGTCGGCGCCACCGAGAACCTGCTGATGGCCGCCTCGCTGGCCGATGGTCGCACCGTCCTCGCCAACGCCGCGCGCGAACCCGAAATCGGCGATCTGGCGCGCTGTCTGAACGCGATGGGCGCTCGGATCGAGGGTATCGACAGCGATCGCCTGACCGTCGAGGGCGTTGCATGCCTGCATGGCGCCAGCCACGCCATCATCGCCGACCGGATCGAGACCGGAACCTATGCGTGCGCTGCCGCCATTACCGGCGGCGAAGTGATGCTGAACAATGCAAGGCTGGATCATCTTGGCGCGACGATCCGTATCTTGCGGGAAGCCGGGGTGGAGATTGATGAACGCCCCGGTGGTTTGCGCGTTCGCCGTCTGAACGGCCTGCACGGCGCCGATGTCATGACCGAGCCGTATCCTGGGTTTCCCACCGATATGCAGGCGCAGTTCATGGCGCTGATGGCGGTATCCGACGGTGCGGCGATGGTTACCGAAACGATATTTGAAAATCGCTTCATGCATGTGTCCGAACTGAACCGGATGGGCGCGCGTATCAATGTGCACGGCGCGTCAGCAATCGTACGCGGCGTTTCGGCGCTGTCTGGGGCGCCGGTCATGGCGACCGATCTGCGCGCTTCGGTTTCGCTGATCGTTGCCGGGCTCGCGGCGCGTGGGGAAACGGTTGTAAATCGAGTGTACCACCTTGATCGCGGCTACGAGGCACTTGAACAGAAGTTGGCGGCGTGTGGAGCAGATATCGAACGCCTGAGCGGCTAACGATCAAATTACCGGGTGGACGGATTGCTTTGCAGGTCCCATATGGGCGCAACTTAGGACCGGGATTGATTCAGCCCTCGGTATCGGGAGATGCAATTGTCAACGCTACTTGCTGCTCCGCTGGCCTGTTGCCGGCTGGAGCTTGAAAGTCGCCGAATGGTGCCCCCCTCGAACGAGGCACTGCGACTGATCATTGAGACCGATTCGGCTCTGGTTGCGGACCTGAACCGGTTCTATGGCGATGCAACCGCGGATGGCGGCCTTGACAAGGCCGAGCGCGATCGGCTGCTCGACCTGTTGGGCCGACATTACATAGGACGATCATGGCCGCGATCGGGCGGCATGGACGTGACGCGGCGGTTTATTGGGGCACTTCAGCGTGCCATGACCGCCGCGGGCTGGAAGCTGGACGCCTTCGCCATCGCCGCCTGACGGCTGGCTTGATCTTGTGCGACTTTGCCGTTGCTATGCGGATAGCAACGGAGGTTGGGCATGCAGTTCGCCAATCGGACAGTCGTTGTTACCGGAGGCACCGGAGCGCTCGGGCGTGCCGTGGTCGGGTTGCTCTTGGCGCACGGCGCACGCTGCCGCGTGCCTTACGTCGTCGAAGCGGAAGCTGAGACCTTCCCTTACAAGGATACCGTAACGCTGGTGCCGCGCTGCGAATTGACCAACGAAGACGATGTCACGCGGCTTTATGATGGGCTGACCGATCTCTGGGCATCCATCCACATTGCTGGCGGATTTGCCATGGGCGCCGTCGCGGAAACCGACAAGGCAGGCATGTTCCACATGCTGAGCATGAATTTCGTCACCTGCTACCTGTGCTGCCGGGCCGCTGTGCAGAACTTCGGGCCCGATGGCGGTCGTATCGTCAATATCGCGGCGAGGCCGGGCGTGGAACCACGCCTGGGCGGGGGAATGGCGCCATACGCCGCCAGCAAGGCCGCTGTCGCCGCCTTTACACAGTCCCTGGCGGGTGAAGTCGCCGGTCAAGGCATTCTGGTGAACGCGGTGGCGCCGTCGATCATCGATACGCCGGCCAACCGCACAGCCATGCCGAAAGCCGATCATACCGCCTGGCCGAAGCCCGATGAGATCGCCGCAACGATCGGTTTCCTTGCATCCCCTGAGAACAAGGTAACGACCGGCGCGGTTGTGCCAGTTCCTGGGCGAACCTGATCCTGCCGAGCCGCCAATCGGTCCATTCGATGGCAGCCGAGGGGCTGCGCACGCAACTGAGCAATGCACAGCCAGCTGAATTATCTGCCGCTGACGCCGCCGTTCTTTTCGATCCTCGTCGGCGTGTTCCTGGCGCTGTGCCTTCTGCTGCAAATCAGCGCGTTTCGCTATGCCTATCTGCGCATCGGCCTCGGCCCCGGCGCTGCATTGCTGGTGTTGTTGGCATCGCTAGTCGGCAGCTACTTCAACCTCCCGGTGGCCCAGCTCGCACAACGACAGATTGTTGCTGGGCATCAGGTAAACTACTTTGGGATGCATTACGCAATCCCTGTCGTTCATGCTTGGCCGGGCACGATCATCGCCGTCAATGTCGGTGGCGCGGTCATCCCGGTGCTGATGTCGATCTATCTGCTGCTTCGCCACCGGTTGTGGATTTCCGCGCCGATTGCCGTCGCCTGCATCGCCACACTCACCCATATCCAGGCACACCCTGTCCGCGGACTGGGCATCGCTGTGCCGGTCTTTCTACCGGCGGTGACGACGGCGGTGGTGGCGCTGGTCCTGTCGCGCCGGAATGCAGCGCCGCTGGCCTACATCGGCGGTAGCGTTGGTGTCCTGATCGGCGCCGATCTGCTCAACATGGACAAGATCCGCGCGCTTGGTGCACCCATCGCGTCGATCGGCGGTGCCGGCACGTTCGACGGCATCTTCCTCACCGGCGTGCTCGCCGTGCTGATTGCAGCCTTGACCGGCGGCGCAGGCCAGCCGGGTCGAGGTCAGGGGCGAGCCAGGTAGTCCATTGCTGCATCGACACCGCCTCTTCCGTGCGGCACGTCGTCGATGCGCAGCGCCATCTCGACTGCCGATAGGGCACCGAGCACCATTGGCTCGTTGAGATCGCCGAGGTGACCGATGCGGAACACCTTGCCTCCCAGCTTTCCCAGTCCGCCACCAAGCGACACGTTGAACTTCTGCCGTGTCGTTCGGCGGATCGCCTCGGCGTCATGGCCCTCCGGCATCAGGACCGCCGTCACCGAGTCGGAATAGCGTCCCGGATTGGTGCAGAACAGCTGTGGGCCGTTGTTGCCCGCCCAGACCTGCACGGCCTGCCGCACTGCCTCGCCCAGCCGATGGTGCCGGGCGAACACGTTCGGCAGTCCCTCTTCATCCAACAGGCGAAGCGATTCCTTCAGGCCATAGAAGAAGTTGACAGGAATGGTGCCGACAAAGCTGGGCGGATTGCGCGTCGCCATTACCGACCAGTCGAAATAGTAGCGACCGAGCGTTGCCTTCGCATGCGCTCGCATGCCCTTCGGCGATACAGCCGTGAAGCTCATACCGGTGGGCAGCATCAGCCCCTTCTGGCTGCCGCCGACCACGGTGTCGATCGCCCATTCGTCCATGCGAAAGTCGATGGAGCCGAGTGACGAGATGGTATCCACCAGCAGCAGCGCCGGGTGCCCAGTCTCGTCGAGTGCCGCACGCACCTCCGGCAGCGGGATGAACATGCCGGTGGCTGTCTCATTGTGCACCACGCAGACCGCCTTGATGACATGCGCCTTGTCCTCGGCCAGCGCCGACTTCACTGCGGATATGTCCACCCCATGGCGCCAGTCGGCTGCCACCACCCGCACCTCGATCTTCAGCGCGCAGGCCATCTTCGCCCACTCATCGGAGAAATAGCCGGACTCCAGCAGCAGGATGACATCGCCGGGCGACAGCAGGTTGGCGAGAGAGGCCTCCCAGGCGCCATGGCCGGAGGCGGTGTACATGAACAGCTGGTGCTGGGTGCCCAGGACGCGTTTGACGCCGTCGAAGCAGATGTCCATCACCTCGCGGAAATCAGGGTCATGGAAGTCGATCGACGGCCGATCGATCGCGCGCAGCACGCTGTCTGGAATGTTGGTCGGGCCGGGATTGGCGAAGAAGTGGCGGCCACGGGGTCTGGTGACACTGGTGTTCATGCGCTCAACTCTGTGATGGCAGGGCGCATCCACCAGAGAGTCTCGTTCTTGTAAAGCGACGAGTGGTGTTGGCCGGTATGCGCTCCGGCTGGCCATCGCTTGCTGGTGGTTACTGGCGTCCCGGACGCTCGGGCACCGGATCCGTCCGTCGCTGATCCAAATAGGTCTGCGCGAAGGTGGCGGCCAGGCACCGTCAACATTGCCAATCCGGACTGGTACGCTTGGCGCAGGCGCGATACAATACTCGCCGAATCGGGGGGGCACATGTCGAGTGTTTGGATCGGCGACCAGGAGATCATCCGCGGTAATTGCCTTGATGTTCTCCGGAGATCGAATTTCCAGAAGGTGGATGTGGTGGTCACGTCGCCACCGTACAACCTGAACCTCGCCTACGGGATGTATGACGATTCCAGAACCGAGAACGACTACGTCAACTGGATCGCCGAAGTCGCAGCGGCGATCAAGCATGTCCTGAAACCGGACGGCTCCTTCTTCCTCAATCTGTCAGGGTCGAACAGCCGCCCTTATGTGCCGTTCGAGGTCATGGTGAAACTGCGCAATGACGTGGGATTTCACCTGCAGAACCATATTACCTGGATCAAATCGATCGGCATCGGTTGCGGCTCGACCGGGCACTTCAAGCCGGTGCCTGGACGTCGGTTCATGCATCACAACCACGAGCACATCTTCCACCTGACTCATGACAACGACGTGCTGTTGGACCGGCTGTCGATCGGCATTCCGTTTCAGGACAAATCCAACATTGCCCGTCGCGGCCATCCGCGCGACCTGCGGTGCCGGGGAAACACGTGGTTCATCCCCTATCCGACGGTGAAGTCCAAGGCACAGAAGTACTGGCACCCCGCAACGTTCCCCGTCGAGCTGCCGCTATGGTGCATTTACCTGCACGGACGCCGCGGCGCTCGCGTACTGGACCCTTTCCTTGGTACGGGCACGACGCTGGTGGCGTCGCATTTTGCCGGGGCCAAAGGTGTGGGGATCGACATCGACCCGTCTTACATCGCCACCGCCTGCCAACGTCTCAGCGAAACGGTGGAGGCATCCAGGCGCGTGATCCTCGATCGACACGAGATGGAGCAACTGTTCCGGCAGGATGGGTCTCAACGAGAAGCGGCCTCCTGGCAGCGCAAGCTCGTTTCATTGCAGGAGAGACTGAACAAGACGACCGGTGAACTGATGTTGAGTGCAGAGGACCTGCAGTGGATCAGGGAACACGCGTCGCCCTCTACCAAGGGCAGCTTGCGCAACTGGATCACCGCAGCCTTTGGACGTCAGATCGATCTGACGGTCCCCACATAGCTACCGGCTGGCGAGAAATGCGCGGCCCTGGGCGGTGATTTGCACCATGGCGGTGCGATCGATGCGGCAGTGCTCAACCAGGCCACGTTCCACCGCGTCCTCCCATATGGTCAAACGCGGGCACGAGGTGCGCCACGCATCCATCACGTCGGCATAGGGCTGTGCGCCACGCGCAAGCCAGTCGAGCATGTCATACAGCAGGGCATCGATGGTCTCCGACATGGGTGGCTCCAAGCTGACACCTGAGACGCGCACGGTTTGACCCTACAACGGCGGCAATGCAACCCTGCGCGACATGGCTTACGACGTTATTGTTATTGGCGGTGGCCTGGTGGGCGGGGCAATCGCCTGGGGGGCTGCGGCGAAGGGTGCGTCGGTCGCGCTGATCGACCAGGGCGACATTGCGTTCCGTGCCGCTCGCGGCAATTTCGGACTTGTATGGGTGCAGAGCAAAGGCGCGGGCATGCCGGCCTATGCGCACTGGACGCGCGCGTCCGCAGAGCTTTGGCCTGAACTGGCCGACACACTCGCCGGAGCGACGGGTGTCGATGCGGCATTGCGCCAGCGCGGCGGGCTCGCCTTCTGTCTGACCGACGCGGAACTGGAGGAGCGCGCATCGTTGCTCACCCGCATGCATAACGAGAGTGGAGACATCGGCACGCGCATCGTCGATCGCGACGAGATACGCGCAATGGTGCCAGGCATCGGCGATCGCGTGGTAGGAGCATCGTTCTGCCCGATCGATGGCGAGGCGCATCCGCTGCACCTGCTGCGCGCGCTGCATTCCGGCCTGCTGCGGCTCGGTGGCGACTATCTGCCGGGCCGTACTGTCGATGCCATCGACGCGGCACCGAACAGCTTCACCGTACGCATTGGCGCGGAACGGTTTATCGCAGAAAAGCTGGTGATCGCCGCGGGTTTGGGTTCGCGCGAACTGGCACCACTGGTCGGTCTCCGCATGCCGGTGACGCCGCTGCGCGGACAGATCATCGTTACCGAGCGGCTGCGGCCATTCCTCGATTACACCTGCCACACGCTGCGCCAGACGGTGGAAGGTTTGGTGATGATGGGAGATTCGCAGGAGGATGCGGGGTTCGACACCTCGGTCGGTGTGCCGGTGCTGCGAACCATGGCCGAACGCAACACCGCGGTATTCCCCGCACTGAAGGAGGCGTCGATCGTGCGGGTGTGGGCGGCGCTCAGGGTGATGTCGCCTGATGGTTTCCCAATTTATGAGCAGTCCGAGCGCTACCCTGGCGCATTCGCTGCCACGTGCCACAGCGGGGTCACGCTTGCGGGCGCGCACGCTCTCGCACTGGCGCCGGCAATCGTCGCGGGCGAGTTGCCGGAGCACTTCGCTGCCTTTTCCGCCAGGCGGTTCGATGTTCCGACGCATTGAGCCGGCGGCGGCGGATATCCGCTTTAGCTACGAGGGCCGCGAGATCGTTGCACAACCCGGTGACTCCGTGGCGACAGCCTTGCTGCTGGCGGGCGAGACCAGCCTGCGGACGACGCCGATATCCGGGTCGGCGCGAGCGCCTTATTGCATGATGGGCGTCTGCTTTGAGTGCCTGATGGAAATCGATGGTGTCGGCAACCGCCAGGCCTGTCTCACCCCAGTGAAGGCCGGCATGCAAGTGCAGCGGCAACGCGGAGCACGAGAACTGCTGTGAGCGAGACCTGGGACGTCGCAGTTATCGGTGCCGGTCCGGCTGGCCTGGCCGCGGCCACGCTGCTGGCCGAACAGCAGGCACGGGTCGTACTGCTGGATGAGCAGGCCGAGCCGGGTGGCCAGATTTATCGCGGCATCGAGCGCGCGAGGAACCATGCTGCGCTGCTCTCGGCGCTGGGCGACGACTATCGGCGTGGTACCGATGTGGTGACGCGTTTTCGCGCGAGCGCTGCTGCGTATCGTCCCGGCAGTCTCGTGTGGCAGGTGACGCCACAACGCGAGGTATGGTTCAGCAACGGCGGTCGATCGCACGTGATCGAAGCAAAGGTCGTTGTCCTTGCGACCGGGGCGATGGAACGGCCGGTTCCCTTGCCCGGCTGGACCTTGCCGGGCGTGATGACCGCAGGCGCGCTGCAGATCATGCTGAAGTCCTCTGGCGTCGTACCCGATGAGCCATTCGTCATCGCCGGCTCAGGCCCGCTGCTGTATCTGCTGGTGCAGCAATGCCTCGCCGTGGGTGCGCGGCCGGAGGCGGTGCTGGAGACCGCATCACGCGGCGATGCATGGCGCGCCCTGCCGCATCTACCTGCTGCAATGCGCAGCCGAGATCTGGCCAAGGGGCTGGCGATGATCGCCGCGCTGCGCCGCAGCGGTGTGCCGCGCTTTCGCCGTGTCAGTGACATTCAGATCGAGGGAACCGATGCCGTAAGCGGCATCAGGTTTCGCGGCGGCGGCAGAGAGCACCACTTGGCCACGCGGCTCGTCGCCCTACACGAGGGTGTCATCCCGGCGCAGCAGATGGCGCGATCGATCGGCTGTGCATTCGCCTGGGATGCGACGCAGCGTTGTTTCGCGCCGGTGGTGGATGAGTGGGGCAACAGCTCGATCAACGACGTGATGATTGCCGGTGATGCGGCAGGCATCGGCGGCGCACGCGTCGCGGAACATGCTGGGCGCATCGTCGCGCTGGAGGCGTTGCGACGGACCGGGCGCATCGACGCGGTGCAGCGTGACACGTTGGCAAGTGCTGATTGGCAGGCGCGGCGCACCCACCTGGCCATCCGGCGTTTTCTCGACGTTCGATATGCACCACGCGCCGAGATCCTGCATCCGGCGGACGACGTCTTGGTGTGCCGTTGCGAGGAGGTGAGCGCTTCTGCGCTGCGCGAGGTCGTGCGTCAGGGCTGTCTTGGCCCCAATCAGGCGAAGGCGTTCCTGCGCGCGGGCATGGGACCTTGCCAGGGACGACTATGTGGGCCTGTCGTGTCCGAGGTCATCGCTGAGGCTCGCAAAGTGAACCCGGGCGAGGTCGGATATTACCGGGTCAGGCCGCCGTTGAAGCCGATCGCCGTCGGCGAACTAATTGCGCCTGAAACCTAGCGGGTCATGCCAGTCAGGTAGCCCGCTCCAAACGCGCCACCGGGCGACCGTCCTCTATCGTCACGCGAATTGCGAAATCGAAGCGATCGATGTCGAGCGCAATGTCCAGGTCACGCGGATGGTGTGGATCTGATGGGTCGTAGAAGCGCCTGATCTCGCCGCCAGCCAAAATGACCTGACGGACAGCCTCTGGGTTGCCCGGCCTGCCTTCAAGCAGGTTGCGCAGGTGAAGAGCGCACAGCTCATCTTCGTCGGTTCGTGTCACCGCGTTGTTCCCCATCGCCACCAGGGAAATCCGCTGGGCGTGATGCGACAGGAGCGCTTTCGCGGTGGCCCTCGCCGTGACCAGCGATGCCGCATAGAGTTGTTCGGCGCCGCGCGCGGCGACAATGCCCTGGGTGCCTGCGCCCGTGCGTTGCGCGATCACCTTGCCGGCGAAATCGACGCCGGAAATCTCGAACGGCGAATTGCCAAAGTCGAACCCGGGCGGCGCACGACCACCGACTTCTCCCATACACACTTGGGCAAGACCATCGGCACGCAACGATAGCGCCTCTTCGACCGAGCCGACCATGAGGATGCGCGATGCTCCGTTGGCGAACGCCATCGCAGCCGTGGTGAAGGCACGAAACACATCAATGATTGCGACTGCACCGGTCGCATGCGTTGCGCCATCGAGCAGACTGCCGATTGCAATTTGCATGCGCCACTCAACGCTCGAGCGCCAACCTGGTGCCGAACCCAAGGAAAGCCAGGCCGGCAATACGGTCGATCCAGTGTCGGACTCTGCAGAACGCCAAGGCAGCCCGGCGGACGGTGAGTGCGCAGGCAACAAGGCTATACCAAGCCACGGAAACCACCGTCATCGCCAGAGCAGCACTGATTCCTAGTACGATTGAAGGTTGTGGCGGCAATGTTGCGGCGAACAAGCTGGTGACCGAGAGCGCCGTCTGCGGATTGGCAAGGCTGGTGACCATGCCGAACAGGACAGCCGAGCGCGTGGACATCGCTCGAGGGCGCGCCAATGGGATCGGCTCGCTGCGGAAGCTGCCTGCCAGATAATTGACGCCGAGCAGGATGAGATAGGCGCTGCCGCCCAGCTTCAGGGCCAAATGCAGCCAAGGCGCCAATGTGAACAACGCATTCACGCCGAAGAAGCCGGCCAAGCCCCAAAGACTGGTGCCGCAAGCGATCCCCACGGCCGTCCGCATCCCAGTGACACGACCGTGCAGCAGCGCGATCCGTATGGTGGCTATGAAGTTCGGACCCGGTGCCACGGCAGTGGCAAACCACAACAGTGCTATGGTGAGCAGCAAGGAAGCTGTACTCATCCGTTGACCTGCCCGATCAGCTCGGCCCAACGGTCCAGTATCGGCAACGTGGCATCTGCCTTCTCCGCCGGCAGGCTGACACTGACCCGCGCCACGCCAAGGTCCCGGTAGCGCTTCAGCAGATCGAGATCTTCTTGGACACTGGTTAGGGAGACCGGACAGGATGCTTCGTCACGCCCCGCCTCCTTCAGCATGGCACGAAACTTGGGCATGAAATCGAATACGTCGCCGTACTGGTCGGGACGGCCAGCGAGCGGAATCCAACCGTTTCCGTAGCGCACCGCACGTCGAGCCGCGCGTGGATAGGCACCGCCGACGATCACCGGCGGGTGGGGCTTCTGCACTGGCTTGGGCCACGCCATCATCTCCGGGAAGTTTACCAGCTCGCCGTGATACTCGGCTTTTGGCTTGGTCCAGATCTCTTTCATCGCCTCGATCCGCTCGCGCACCAGCTTCGCACGCGTGGCGAACACGGTACCGTGGTCTTCCATCTCCTCGGCATTCCAGCCGATGCCGATGCCGAACAGGAAGCGCCCGCCAGACACCTGGTCGATTGAGGCGACCAGCTTCGCTGTCTGGATCGTGTCGCGTTGGTTCACCAGGCATACACCGGTGCCGAGCTTCAGCGTCTTGGTCGCGACTGCCGCAGCGGTCAGAGTCACGAATGGGTCCATCACATCGTAGTATTGCTTTGGCAATTCTCCGCCACCGCCCCATGGCGACCGCCGTGAGGTGGGGATATGCGAGTGCTCGGCTGCCCAAACGGATTCGAAGCCGCGCTCCTCGAGTGCCTTGGCAAGTTCGGCGGGGGACATCGAATAGTCGGTGAAGAACATCGACGCGCCAAAATGCATCGGTCTTTCCTCCGTTGGAGGCGTGGCCGGCACGATGGGCGGCCACGCTGCGTCGAATCAGCCGTTGACCTGCTGGATCAGGCCAGCCCACTTGTCGAGGACAGGCAACACTGTGTCGCCCTTCTCCGCCGGCAGGCTGACGCAGGCGCGTACCACACCGGCGTCACGATAGCGCTTCAACGTGTCCGCATCGTCGGCGCAGCCGAACAGCGTGATCGGGCATGACGCCTCGTCGCGGCCTGCCTCCTTCAGCATCTCGCGGAATTTGCCGATCGCCATCATGATATCGCCGCGTCCGGCCAGCGGAATCCAGCCGTCGCCATAGCGCACCGCGCGGCGCGCCGCCTGCGGAAAGGCGCCACCGACGATCACCGGCGCGTGCGGCTTCTGTACGCATTTCGGCCAGGCCATCATCTCGGGGAAGTTGACGAACTCACCGTGATACTCGGCCTTGGACTTGGTCCAGATCGCCTTCATTGCCTCGACGCGTTCGCGCACCAGCTTGGCGCGCGTGGTGAATACGGTGCCGTGGTCCTCCATCTCCTCGGCATTCCAGCCGACGCCGATACCGAACAGGAAACGTCCACCAGACACCTGGTCGATCGAGGCGACCAGCTTTGCGGTCTGGATCGGATCGCGTTGGTTCACCAGGCAGACGCCGGTGCCTACCTTCAGCGACTTGGTCGCCACCGCGGCCGCGGTCAGCGTCACAAACGGGTCCATCGCGTCGTAGTACTGCTTTGGCAGATCGCCGCCACCCGGGAAAGGCGAACGACGCGAAGTGGGAATGTGCGAATGCTCGGGTGCCCAGATGGATTCAAAGCCGCGAGCTTCCAGTGCCTGGGCAAGTTCCGCGGAGGTCATCGAGTAGTCGGTGAAGAACATCGACGCGCCGAAGTGCATGGCCTGCTCCCTCTCGTTGTATTGTCTGCTCGAAGCTTAGGGGATCGTGCCACGTGGCGCGAGGAGGCGCAGCGGCGCGAGGCGGGTAAAAATCCCGACCTCGCGCCTCGATTGCTAGCTGGTCATCAGTTGCGATGCGCCTGGTACCAGGAGTTGCGGATCACGCGTCCCGGAAGCGCCCCGGTGTGTTTGCCGTCTTCCAGCAGCACCTGGCCATTCACAATCGTCATGTGAATGCCTTCGGCCGGCTCCTTGATGCGCCAGCCGCCGGCAGGGAAGTCGTGCACCACGCTCTCCTTGCCCGGCTGTACCGTGTCTGGATCGAACAGCACGATGTCGGCCGCGAGACCTTCGCGCAGCAGGCCACGATCGGTGATGCCGAACAGCGATGCCGACTCAAAGGTGAGCCGCCGCACCGCCTGCTCCAGGGTCATCGCCTTCTTCTCGCGCACCCACTCACCGAGCAGCCGCGTCGTGTAGCCGTAGCCGCCATGGAATTGCACATGCGCCCCGCCGTCACCCAGGCCGATGAAGGCATTTGGATAGGTCAGGATGGTCTTGACCGCCTCGTCGTCGATGTTGTTCTCGGCCTGCAGGAAACGGGTCTCCAGCTTCTCCTCGACGACCAGGTCCAGGAATGCATCGATCACCCGCTTGTTCTGCAACTTGGCGATCTCGCCAATGGTCTTGAACTGCAGGTGCTTGTTCTTCTCCAGCACTGGCTCGTTGACCCACATGTAGTCCCACCAGGTCTTGGAGAACCCGATGGCCCCCGAGATCGGCACCGACCGCTCCACCGCCTCGGCGTGCAGCTTGTCGCGCACCTGCGGATCGGAATAGGCACGCATCTTCTCTTCATCCGACGAGATCAGGATCGGATGCCAGGTTGGCAAACCACGGAACACCTGGCAGTTCTTCATGGTGAAGTCCTGCGTCACGCGGTTCGGGCTGCACATCGGGTAGGCGCGGATGCCGGCGCGCGCCGTCTCGTCGACGCGAGCGATATGCTGCTTCCACTTGTCGCCGGTGCGCACGGTCTGGCTCAGGCTGTTGTAGATCACCGGCCGGCCACAGGCCTCCGCCAAGCGCGCCATCATCCCGTCGCTGAGCTCCGGATCGACGCCGCCACCCATCTGCACTGTGCCGGTGCCGAGTTCGCGCAGCACATCGGCCAGCGCAAAAACCTCCTTCTCGTCGGCCCATAGCGCCGGGATCGGCACGCCCTGGGGATCAAAGTGACCCTTCTGACGCGAACCGGAAAAGCCGATCGCGCCGCCCTTCATGCCGTCGCGTACGACCTCCTGCATGGTCTTGATCTCATCGTCGGTCGCCGCGCGCTTCTGGCAGTCCTCGCCCATCGCGTAGTAGCGAACCGCGGTATGGCCGATCAGCGTGCCGGCGTTCACGCCCAGGTTCTTGTCGAGCCGGTCCATGTATTGTGGGAACGTTTCCCAGTTCACATCGACGGTGCGCAGCACCTCCATGGGAATTGCTTCGACGTAGGACAGGAACTCGGCCATGCGCTCTTCCTTGCCGCGACGCACCGGCGCCAGCGACAGCGAGCAATTGCCGAAGATCACCGTGGTGGCGCCATGCTGCGGCGAAAAGGTGCACAGTGGATCCCACGTCACCTGTGCATCGTAGTGACAATGGTTGTCGATGAAACCAGGCGACACCGCCAGGCCATCGGCATCGACGGTGCGCGTCGCGGCTCCATCGATCTTGCCGATTTCGACGATCTTGCCGTCCTTCACCGCAATGTCGCCGCGGTATGCCGGCATCCCCGAGCCATCGACGATGCGGCCATGACGGATCAACAGGTCGTACGCCATCTCTTGTCGTTCTCCCATATTATTGAGCCGCCCACGGCGGCCCTTCCGCTCGGTGCGAGTGTAGTAGGATCTGGCAAAAGGGGAAGTTGCGTCCCGCCGGGCCTTCTCTACCGGAACGGATCGATGATTCGCACCCCCTGTACGTCCCCTCCATGCGTCAGGTCTTCGGTATAAAGCTCGCGACACCCCAGTGCAGAGGCTGCCGCAATGATAGCGCTGTCCCAGTAAGAAAACCCGTGCGCCGCCTTGATCGTCAATGCATTCAAGACAATCTTGCGCGTGAGATTCTGAACCGGAAAGCGTAGCCATGCCTCGATCAATCCGGCGGCTATCTCGTGCGCCAGCGCATCACGGCGGGTAGCGCGGGTAGCCTGCACGTAGAATTCGCCGAGAACCTGAACGGAGAGCCCGATGTCGTCTCTCCCCAGCAGGCTAATCGCGCGTTCTCGCTTTTCAGCCTCAGCGCGTTCGCTGCTGATGGAATAGAGCAGAATATTCGTGTCGAGAAACCGCAGGGCCGTCATTTGCTGCGACGATGCACCTCATCACGACCCAACCGGTCGCCGCCGCGGAACTTCGTGATCCGCTCGCGCAGCTCTCGCTCCTGCCGTTTGAGGCGCTCGGTCTCGGTCTCTCCGGCGGCGAGATCGACCAGAAAGCGGCGCACCAGGGCGGACACGGAGGTATCCTGTTCGGCCGCTTTCATGCGCGCACGACGGTAGGTTTCGTCATCCACAGAAACTGTGATATTTTTCACAGGAACACGGTACGGCTCCGCCACCTCTGGCGTCAAGCACATCCGGATGTGATGACTGCTGGATGGGGGGAATGCTTCGTCAGATTGCTGGCCGGCTCGCCGTTCGCGAGCGTATGCCCTGGCCGTTGCTGGCTGCGGCCTCGCTGGCCATGTTCACCGTGTCTGCCAGCGGCACGACGCGTGCGCCGTTCCTGATCGATATGGCACGCGATCTCGACACCAGCGTGCCACTGATCGCCAATTTGGTCGCCATCAACTCCATCACCTGGGGCATCACTTCGATCTTCGCTGGCACAGGGGCCGACCGGTGGGGCACACGGCCCTTTCTCATCGGCGGACCTTTGGGACTTGCGGTGGCAGCAGCAGGTATTGCGGCCGCCCCCAGCTTCCTGAGTGTTGCCGTCTGGGCCACCATCGCTGGAGGGTTCTGCGGCCTGTTCAGCGGCACGATCTTCACCGAGGTATCGACACGCGTGGTGCCGACGCAGCAGGGGCGCGCACTCGGCTGGGTGATGAGCGGACAGTCGCTGACGCTGCTGATCGGTGTCCCGCTCGCGGCGTGGGTGGGCGCCTGGATCGGCTGGCGCGGCGTGAACCTGTGCATCGCCGGGCTGGCATTGCTCACCGCGGCCAGCCTGCTCGCGACCACCTCGAGGCGACGGAGCGACAGTACGCTCAGCAGGTCGCGGATGCCGTCGCTGAACGCCGCATTGTCGCGGCCGGTGATGCGGTTGCTTGCAATGGGGATCGCCGAGCGCATCTGCTACGGGCTGGTCGCGGTGTATTACGCGACATTTCTGCAAGCCACGTACGGGCTGGCGCTCGATGAGGTGGCACTGCCGCTCGGTATATTCGCCCTGGGCAACATCGTCGGCACGGTGCTGGGCGGCCAGCTCGCCGACCGCCTGCCCGACCGGCTGGTGATCTTCGCTGCAGCAATGCTGACATCCGGCGTCGCCGCGCTCGCTTTGTTCGGCTGGCAGCCTGACTTGCATACCTCGGTCGCACTCGGCTTTGTCTACGTTTTCTGCAACGCCATCGCGCGACCCTCGTTGATGGCATCACTCGGCAGCATGCCGGAGCACGTGCGCGGCACGGTGATGGGACTGAACGTCACCGCCAACAGCATCGGCTGGCTCGGCGCCGCCGGGCTGGGCGGATGGATGATCGGCAGCTTTGGCTTCGGCGGCTTCGGGCCTCTGGCGGCAGCGACCGCGCTGCTGGGGGGAGCGATCGCGCTGGCAAGCCGCCGCTGAGCAACCTGCACAGGCAACGCGCAGCCGCCGGCCGCGGTTTAGGCAGCGGCACGCGTTGCGACTGTTGCCGTGGCGTGACCGCCCGGTACGAAACGTGCAAGGCTTCCTCGACCAACTGAAGTTGAGGGTGGCGGATGCGGCGGGACGGCGTTCTGGCGAACTACGATCCGGGCAGCCTGTTCTGCGAAATGTTGCGGCCGGGTGAGCCGCCAAATTCGGCGTTGACACTGCTGCGCGAGCGGCTGCGCAACCTGCCGGTCGAGTCACTGCGTCAGCGCGCGGCCGATGCCGAACGCGACCTGCTGGCGCGCGGAATCACCTTCACTGTGTATTCCGATGCCACGGCGATCGACCGCATCCTGCCATTCGATCTGATCCCCCGTGTGATCACTGCGGATGAATGGCAGACCCTGGAAGCCGGGGTCGTTCAGCGGGTGCGCGCGCTGAACCTCTTCCTGCATGATGTGTACCACGACCAGAAGATCCTGAACGATGGCGTCGTGCCACGCGAACTGGTGCTGGGCAATGCTGGTTACTGCCGGGCGATGGCCGGCTTTCATCCACCGCATGGCACCTATGTGCATGTCTGCGGCACCGACATTATCCGCGACAAAGCCGGGCGCTTTCTCGTGCTGGAGGATAACGCGCGCACGCCATCGGGTGTGGCCTACGTGGTCGAGAACCGCCACATGACACTGCGGGTGCTGTCCGACCTGATGGCGGGCCTGCGCGTGCGAAGCGTCGACGATTATGGCCTTCGGCTTCACCGCGCCATGGCTGAGATCGCGCCAGGGGGCGTCAGCGATCCGCAGGTGGTGCTGCTGTCGCCGGGTATCTACAACTCTGCCTACTTTGAGCACGTATTCCTCGCGCGCGAAATGGGCGTGCCGCTTGTGGAAGGCCGCGACCTCGTCGTGGAGGATGGCCGCGTGTGGATGCGCACCACGGCGGGACTGACGCCGGTGCACACGATCTACCGACGGCTGAACGACGACTTCCTCGACCCTGACGCGTTCCGTCCGGACAGCCAACTCGGCGTCCCCGGACTGATGGACGCGTGGCGGCATGGCACTGTTGCAATCGCCAATGCGGTTGGCACGGGTGTGGCCGACGACAAAGCGGTGTACGCCTACATGCCGCGCATTATCCACTATTACCTGAGTGAGAATGCGATCCTGCCGAATGTCGACACCCGAAGCTGTGCCGACGCAGAAGGCCTGGCATATACATTGGCGCATTTGCATGAGCTGGTAGTGAAGCCGGTGGCCGAGTCTGGTGGCTATGGGCTGCTGATCGGTCCGCACGCGAGCGCTGCGGAACTCGATGAGTTTCGTGGCCGACTGAAGGCCAATCCGGCGAACTATATCAGCCAGCCGATGATCAGCCTTTCGGTCAGTCCGACCTTGTGCGGTGAAGGGGTGAGAGCGCGGCACATCGATCTGCGTCCTTTCGCTGTGACGGGACGCGATACCTGGGTGTTGCCGGGCGGGCTGACGCGGGTCGCGTTGCGCCCCGGGTCGCTGGTGGTGAACTCATCGCAGGGTGGCGGGTCGAAGGATACTTGGGTTCTGGCATGAGCGAGGCGATCTCGACCAACAAGCACTTGATCGCGCGGCACGCGGGCAGTGCACTTTGGCTCGCGCGTTATATGGAGCGGATCGAGAACCTCGCGCGGTTGATCGATGTGACCAAGACCTTCGCGCGGGACGCCGAAGGCGGACGCAATTGGCTGTCGCTGCTGCGGATCAACGGAGATGCCGCTGCCTTCTTCGAAAAGCACGCTGCGCCGGAGGCGACCCGCGTGGCGGAGTTCTATCTGCTGGACGCCGAGAACCCCACGTCGGTGCAGTCCGCGATCCGTAGCGCCAAGGACAACGCACGAACTTTACGGGCGCTGATCTCCACCGAGATGTGGCTGCAGATCAACGTGTTTCAGGGCAGGATCAGTGCACTGAGCGCGATCGACATTGCGGCCGAGGCGTTGTCCGGGGTCTGTGCCATGCTGAAGGAAGGGGTGCAGGCGCACACCGGGCTGACCGAAGGCACGTTCTATCGCGACCAGTGCTGGCACTTCTACATGATTGGCCGGCATTTGGAGCGCGCCGATCAGATCACTCGGCTGATCGACACCAAATTCGATGCACTGATGCCGACCGCGGTGGCGGACGCGGTGATCGATGCCGGCGAATGGAATGAGCTGCTGCGTGCTGCTGCAGGATACCATGCCTATCGACGCGAATACCCGCATGGCTATGTGGCGCGTGAGGTTGCCGGATTCCTGCTGCTGAATGCCGCCTTTCCACGCTCCGCGGCGCTGAGCCTGGCGCAGCTCGACTGGCATCTGACCACGCTGCGCAGCCGATATCACTTGCGCGGCTGCGCCCAGGCACTGGAGCGGCTCGACCACCTGCGCACGATGCTGGCCAGCCAGACGGTCGACGACATCCTGGGGCGCGGGCTGTCGCCATTCCTGGATTGGGTGCAGACCGAGGTCGCAGCGTTGCACGACGACATCGTAACCCAACTCTGTGGCGGGTAACCGCCCTTCGTTCGCAGCAATGTCGGGCTTGATCGCCTAGGGTCCATCGGCCACGCTCCTGCGGAGCGTGGGAGGACGTGATGATCGGACAACCGGTGCGCCGCAAGGAGGACCTTCGCCTGCTCACCGGACGCGGCCGCTACAGCGACGACACCAGCGTACCCGGTCAGGCCTATGCTGTGATGGTGCGATCGCCGCACGCGCACGCGCTGATTCGTGGCATCGACACTGCAGTCGCCCGCACAGCGCCTGGCGTGCTGGCGGTGCTCACAGGACGCGACATGCAGGCCGACGGTCTGAAACCGATACCGCACGCGGTGCGCACCGGGCATCCGGC
>JAMXLO010000139.1 GCA_024280945.1 Acetobacteraceae bacterium | reverse complement strand
GCCGAACAGCGGCTCACGTTCGTTATCGAACCTCGGATTTTGCGTGGCGCAGCTCTGGTCGAACAGGGTGCTGTCGGCGAAGGGACCATGCTGCTCAGGCAAGGCCTCAGCGAGACGCGCGAGAAGGGAGCGACATTCTTCTTGCCGTTTGGGCTTGGATTTCTTGCCGACGGGTTGAACCGACGCGGTGAGTACGCCGCGGCATTGACGGCAGTGCAGGAGGGATTGGACGTGGCTGCCGCGACAGGCCAACATGCCTGGGACGCCGAGCTGCACCACCTCGGCGGCGTCGCCTCTCTGGCCAGCAACGCGATAGACGAGAGCCAGGCTTATTTCGATCAGGCGCTTCGCGTTGCCCGACAACAGCAGGCAAAGTCCTATGAACTCCGCGCCGCGACGAGCATGGCCAGGTTCTGGGGTGAGCAAGGAAGGCGGTCAGAGGCACGCGCGCTGCTCGAGCCGATCTACGGCTGGTTCACCGAGGGTCTGGATACTGCCAATCTGCAGGAAGCCAAGACGCTGCTCACCGAGTTGGCGTGAGATGAACGCCGTGCCGAGCCAAGGCAAATCTGCTCATGGGGTGAAGAATAGGCTCAACACCTCGACCAACTCGGCGCGCCTGAACGGCTTCTGCAGAACCGGCGCCTCGGCCATGCCATGGAACTGGATGGCGTCCTGTGCCAGCCGCAGCAGATCGTCACCACCGCCCGTGGTCAGCACGATCTGGGTAGGTATGCCGGTCAGCAGAATCTCATTCAGCACGTCGATCCCGTCTTGTTCCGGCATGAAAATGTCCAGGATGACGACCTGCGGCCTGAGCGAGACGAAGCTGTCGAGAGCGTGCGCCGGGTCGTTCACCTGCACGGTGTGGATGCCGAGTGCATCCGCAGTAAGGGCCGCGACGCGCGTAAGTGCCACATCGTCGTCAACGATCAGTAGCCGCTTTTCCATTGCCGCCCACTACTCGGCGAAACTGTGAGGCACGTCTACCATCTTTGATGCAATGCAGCATTGATCGCCAGGCTCATTTGCAGGGATATCGCTCACCCAGGAACTGGAGCAGGCCGTCAACTGCGGGTGGCGTCCTATGATCCGGCATCGAACGGACCCAGCCAACGAACTCATTCATGGTCACCGTCCGGGTGGGCGGCGGGCTGGGGAAGCAGAACGGCTTCTTACCCTCGCCGTGGCGGAGTGCAACGCTGATGGCACCCTGAGCGAAGCCATGACAGAAATTGATCTTGGCATCGCCCAGTGCCTCCTTCGGATTTGCGGCACAGAGCTCAGCCAGATCGCCTGCGGTGCGCGCCTGCAATACGGCTCCCTTCTGTGCCGTCGCCGGCAACGCGAGCAACGCGATGGTCAGCGCGACAGCGGGGCCAAGGTGCTTCATGTCTCGTCTCCGGAGGGTGAAGCGGTAATTGAAGCCGACGCCGCTGCCGCGCGCCAGCGTTGCCAGCCCTGGGCCCGAAGCTCGCAGGCGGGGCAGGTGCCGCAGCCATAACCCCACTCCTCCAGCCGGGAACGGTCGCCGAGGTAGCAACTATGCGTCCCGGTGCGGATCAGCTCGACCAACCGAGCGCCGCCCAGCGCATCGGCGAGCGCCCAGGTTGCCGCCTTGTCCCGCCACATCAGCGGCGTCTCCAGCACGAAGCGGCGCTGCATCCCCAGATTCAGCGCGAGCTGCATGGCCTTGACCGTGTCGTCGCGGCAATCGGGATAGCCGGAATAGTCCGTCTCGCACATGCCCGCGACAATCCGGCGCAGACCCCGGCGGTAGGCGAGTGCCGCGGCGCAGGTGAGAAACAGCAGATTTCGCCCAGGGACAAAGGTGTTGGGCAGGCCTTCGTCTGTCATGGCAATGGCGATCTCGCTGGTCAGCGCCGTCCCACCGATGCCCTGCAGGACGGCTGTCAGGTCGATCATGTGATCGGGCCCAAGCCGGCCGGGCCAAACGGCCGCAAGCGCGGAGCGCAGCGGAGCGCGGCAGTCGAGTTCCACGATATGGCGCTGGCCATAGGCGAAACCGATCGTCTCCACGGCGGAATAGCGATCCAGCGCCCAGGCCAGGCAGGTCGCGCTGTCCTGGCCGCCGGAGAACAGAACGAGGGCAGACTCGGTCATGGCTGGATGGTTGGTCCTCTGTCGTTGCGGGCTCCGGCGCCATATCTTTACAGCCATGGACCTCGACCTCGACTTCACGGAAGACGAAATCCGCCGCTACTCTCGTCATATCCTGTTGCAGGACGTCGGCGGCACCGGCCAGGCCCGGCTGAAGGCCGCGCGCGTGCTGGTGGTAGGGGCGGGCGGACTGGGCTCGCCGCTTTCGTTGTATCTGGCGGCCGCCGGCGTCGGCACCATCGGAATCATCGACCATGACCGGGTGGAGCTGTCGAACCTGCAGCGCCAGATCGCTCATACCACCGAACGGATCGGGCAGCTGAAGGCGGAATCGGCGGCCGTAGCCGCACGCGCGATCAACCCCGAGGTGCGCATGGAGCCGTTCAACGATCGGCTCGATGCCGACAATGTGCTCGACCTGGTCGGTCGCTACGAGATCGTCTGCGACGGCACTGACAACTTCGCCACACGCTTCCTGCTGGCCGATGCCTGCGTGCTGTCCCGGCGCACGCTGGTCTCGGCTGCCGTGCTGCGCTTCGAGGGTCAGCTATCGGTGTTCAAGCCGCATTTGCATGAAGGCGGCCCCTGTTATCGCTGCCTTTATCCTGAGGCGCCGCCCCCTGGGACGGTGCCCACATGCTCCGAGGCAGGTGTGCTCGGCGCTGTCACCGGGGTCATGGGCACATTGCAGGCAACCGAGGTTCTGAAGGAGATCCTGGGCGTCGGAGAGACCCTGTCCGGCAAGCTGCTGATCTGGGACGCCCTTGCCACTCGGTTCCGCACAGTACGGCTGCGTGCAGACCCCGACTGCGCCTTGTGCAGCCCCGCCGCCACTATCAAGGACCTGTCGCTGCACCAAGGCGCCGCGGCGGCCCCGGATCACAGTCCTGGGCAAGCCTGTGCCGTCTGAGCCCCTCGGCATCCTGCTGCTGTCGGGCGCCCATGATCGCGCCCATTATGCGTTTGTGCTGGCCTCCGGCGCGGCAGCCTTGGGTCGGCAGGTCGTGCTGTTCGCCACCAATGCAGGCTGCCACGCACTGCTGGCCGACTGGTCCGGGCTGACCGACTTGGGCCGCGACGAGAGAGTGCGCGCGGCCGGGGTCGCCGGTCTGGCCGAGCTGCGGGAGGCGGCACGCGACATGGGTGTACGGCTGATCGCCTGCGAAGCGGGGCTTCGGTCCGAGGGTTTGGGCACCAGCCAGCTGCTGGATGGCATCGAAGTAGCCGGGGTAGCGACCTTGCTGGAAGCGGTGGGCGCCGGGCAGATCATTTCGCTGTGATGCTCCGGGCTTGCCCTCGAATTATGCGGTTTTTCGGCCGCGTCGGTGATTGGCGGACTCCAGCCTGCTGGCCTCGGCCTCCAGTTCGTCGGCGAATTCCTGAAGCTCGCGAACCCGCGATTCGTTCTGGATGCTCTCCGCCGCCCAGCGGATACTGGCTGCCCTGTCTCGGAGTTCCCGCGGATTGCCCGACTCCGACGACCTCTTGCCGATTTCCTTTCGCATTGATTATATCGTGATTAACGATTATTTAACGATCTATAAACGAGCTTTTTCGGAGAGGGAAGACCCCTAGTCGATCGCATGCCTACCCATCGTTTCAAGGTCGGCCAGCGGGTCGCGTCGCATTCCCCACACGTCCCGCCGGGCCCGTACGTGATCGTCGCGCTTCTGCCCCTGGTCGGCGGCCAGCCACACTATCGGGTCCGAAGCACCGCCGACGGCCATCAACGGGCGCTGCTGGAAGTGCAGCTGACACCGCTGCCGCTGCGGGCAGGTGCGGGGAACCCGTCAGGTTAGCGGTGGTGGACGCGGTGCCTCAGCCGATAGGCGCCGCAGCTTTCCGCCAACCACGACCTGTCTGCCGCATCCAGCCGGGGGCCGACCTCAGCCAACACCCGAGCGTGATACCCGTTCAGCCAGGCGAGCTCCGCAGCATCGAGCAGCGTCGGGTCGATCAGGCGCCGGTCGAACGGCGCCAGGGTGAGCGTCTCGAACTGGAGAAACCGCTTCCCGGCCTCCACAAAGGCGGCTGGCTGCACCAGCACGAGGTTCTCCATCCGGATGCCATATCGTTGCGGCAGGTAGTAGCCGGGCTCATTGGACAGAACCATGCCGGCGGCGATCGGCACAGGGGCGGCCAGCCGCGACAGGCTGACCGGACCCTCGTGCACCGAGAGATAGCTGCCGACGCCGTGGCCGGTACCGTGATCGTAGTCGAGGCCGACCTGCCACAAGGCGCGCCGCGCGAACGCGTCGAGGTGCGCACCGCTGACGCCTTCGGGAAACACCAGCGTGGCGATCGCGATGTGGCCCTTCATCACCCGTGTGACGCGCTCGCGCAGCTCCGATGGCGGATCGGATGGGCCGATCCAGATTGTGCGCGTGATATCGGTGGTGCCGTCCACGTATTGGGCACCTGAATCGATCAGGTAGCTCTCGTCGCGCCGGACTGGCCGGTTGCTCGCCTCGGTCACCCGGTAGTGGATGATCGCGCCGTTCTCGCCCGCCGCCGAAATGGCCGGAAAGCTTTCGCCCCTGAAGCCAGAGACCTGTTCGCGCAGCGCAAGAAGTCTGTCTGCGACCGATAGCTCGGTCTCCTCGCCGCGCGCACCGAACTGCGACAGAAAATGCAGGAAACGGCAGACGGCGACCGCATCGCGCAGGTGCGCCTGACGGAACCCCTGTTGCTCGACATCATTCTTGCACGCCTTCGGCAAGAGGCAGGGATCGCGGTCCGCCACGACAACGGCACCGGCATCGCGCAGCTGTTGGGCGAACCAGACGGGCGAGCCCGAACGATCTACCCGGACCCGCTTGCCGGCAAGCCGCCGCAATGCCGGCTGCAGCGCCGCGCGGTCCGCCACCGACACCGTGTTGCCAAGCCATGCGCGCGTCTGATCCGTCAGCTTGGCCGGGTCGAGGAACAGCTCGGTCCCTCCGTCAGCGTGGACGAGAGCGAAGCCGAGGACGAAGGGCGTATACGGCACATCGCCGCCACGGATGTTCAGCAGCCAGGCGATCGAGGCGGGATCGCTGATCACCGCCGCATCCTGCCTCGCCTCGCGCAACAGTCCGGCGATCTGCTCGCGCTTCTCGTCGGCGCTGCGCCCCGCGTGCTCCAGCGGGTGCGGTATAGCCGGCGCCACCGGCGGGAGCGGACGATCGCGCCAGATCGCGTCGATCGGATTGCCCTCGACCGGGACCATCGAGAGTCCCGCATCGGTATACACCGCCAGCCCCTGCTCGCTGATCAGCAGCGGGTCGTAGCCGATGCTGGCTTCCGCCGGTGCATTGGCCGCCAGCCAGCGGGCGGGCGGCTCCTCGGTGATATGCCGCCGCTCCCAGAGTTCCGCATCGGTCTGTGCGGCAAGCTGAAGGACGTAGCGCCCGTCGGTGAATGCCGCCGCCTTGCCTGGCAGCACCGCGGCCAATCCGGCACTGCCGGTAAAGCCGGTCAGCCACGCCAGTCTCTCGGCGGAGGCAGGGACGTATTCGCCGAGATGCTCGTCGGCGCGTGGCACGATGAAGCCGGACAGGCCTCGCGCACTCAGTTCCTGGCGCAGGCGCGCCAGCCGATCGGACATTTCTGCAGTCATGACGGACTCCTGCGAGACGCTGGGCCTGGCCGTTGCAATACCAAGGTCGTCCAGTCCGCCTCCTGAAGCCGAAGCTCCAGTCGTAAGCCCCGACGACGATGAGCAGCCAGGACACCACGGCACTGCCTGCGCAGGAAGCCACCGAGAATAACCCTGCCGCCGGGCGCAAGATTGGTGCTCAGCCGCCAGGCCATCTGGCGGAGCGGGCGCGCCAGGATATTGGCCAACACGAGGTCATAGGGTCCAGCCTGACGAACCGTCGGATTGCGCCAGCCGTCTGCCAGCCTGGTCCTGATGAGGGGGCCAAGCCGGTTGCGCCTTGCATTGGACCGCGCCACGCGAATGGACTGCGGCTCGATATCGACGGCCAGCACGCGTCGGTGCAGCAGGCATGCGGCGGCCATCGCCAGGATGCCGCTGCCCGTCCCCAGGTCGACGATACGCCGTGGCCGCCGCCGAACCACGAATTCCAGGGCGCGGAGTGCGCCGCGCGTGGACCCGTGCTCGCCCGACCCGAAGGCAAGGCCCGCATCGAGTGTCAGCGTGATCCGTCCCGCAGCGGGAGCGTGGTGCAAATGGCTGCCACGGACCGCAAACCTGCGGCCGATCAGCTGTTCTGAGAACGAAGCATAGGACCGCGCCAGCCAGCCATCGGGTGAGGTCGGTGCGCGCTCCAAAGCCGCGTCGAAGCCGGAGACGGATGCAGCCAGTGCCAATGCCGCGGCCAGTGCGGGTTCGTCACGACCAACGGGCTTCAGGCCTTCGACCCGCCAGCGTTCCATCGTCGTGTCATGAAAGAAACTGACGCCGGTGCAGACGGTGGACAGCGCCGCCTCATAGGCTTCCAACGCCGCCTCCGGCACGTCGACCGAGACAGTTTCCAGCGCGATGGCGTGACGTCGCGAACTCAGTCGCCGACCTTCTCGACGAAACGATCCAGCACGCGCTTTTCACCGGCCTTGTCGAAGGCCACATCCAAGCGTTCGTCCTCCGTCGCTCGAACCGTTCCGTAACCAAATTTTTGGTGGAACACTCTGGCGCCCACCGGGATGACGTCGGTGCGGGCAGGACGAGCCGGCTGGTCCCATGCCTCGACCGGGCGCTGCCGTCGTGCCACCACGGGAAACTGACGTGGAAACACCGTCAGCGATACAGCCGCCTCGCGTGCCAGCGCGGCAGAGCCGGCTCGTTCCACGTTGGTGTCGGGCAGTTCTTCGATGAACCGGCTCGGGATGCTGCTCTGCCAGTTGGTATAGATCCGCCTGTTGGCGGCGTACGAGACCACCGCGCGCCGCCGCGCGCGCGTCAGGCCGACATAGGCCAGCCTCCGCTCCTCCTCCAGCGACTTCACGCCGCCCTCGTCCAGCGCGCGCTGGTTCGGAAACAGCCCCTCCTCCCATCCGGGCAGGAAGACAGTGTCGAACTCCAGTCCCTTCGCCGCGTGCAACGTCATCAGGCTGACGCGATCGCCCTCGGCGGCTTCGTCGTTCTCCATGACCAGCGAGACATGGTCCAGGAATCCGGCCAGCGTCTCGAACTCGGAGAGCGCACGCAGCAGCTCCTTCAGGTTCTCAAGCCGCGTCGGGGCGTCGGGAGATTTGTCCTTCTGCCACATCTCCGTATAACCGCTCTCGTCAAGCAGCGTGGCCACTGTCACCACGTGTCCGTCGGTTTCGAGCAATCCCCGCCACCGCACGAAACCACGCAGCAACTCGCCGAGTTGCGATCTTGCCTGCCCTTTCAGCTCGCCCGCAGCGACCAGCCTTGCAGCCGCCTCCATCAACGATACCGCGTTGGTTCGCGCCGTCTCGTGCATCGCACGCAGAGCCACTTCGCCGATGCCGCGGCGCGGCACATTGACGACGCGTTCGAATGCCAGATCGTCCGCCGGCTGAACGACCAGGCGCATATAGGCGATCGCGTCGCGGATCTCCTGCCGCTCATAGAAGCGCAGGCCGCCAATGACCCGGTACGGAACACCAAGCGTGATCAGACGCTCTTCGAACGCGCGGGTCTGAAATCCTGCGCGCACCAGGATCGCCATCTCTCGGAGCCTCTCTCCATCACGCCGGAGCGACTCGATGCGTTCGCCGATCATGCGGGCCTCTTCGTCCGAGTCCCACAGTCCGACCACCGCGACCTGTTCCCCTGTCGCGTCTGCCCGCCCAGGGCGCAGCGTCTTTCCCAACCGTCCCTCGTTGTGCGCGATCAATCCCGATGCCGCGGCCAGGATCGGGGCAGTGGAACGGTAGTTCTCCTCTAGTCGGACGATGCGGGCGCCAGGAAAGTCGTGTTCGAAGCGCAGGATGTTCTCCACCTCGGCACCGCGCCATGAATAGATCGACTGGTCGTCATCGCCGACGCAGCAGATGTTCCTGTGGCCCTGCGCCAGGAGCCGCAGCCAGAGGTACTGCACAAGGTTGGTGTCCTGATACTCATCGACCAGGATATAGCGGAACATGCGGTGATACTGCGCGAGTATGTCCGCGTTGCCGCGCAGCAGCTCGGTCATGTGCAGCAGCAGGTCACCGAAATCGACGGCGTTCACGGCACGCAGCCGCGCCTGATACGCTTCATACAGCTCTTTTGCTGACCCGTTGGCGAAGTCGGTCTCGTCAGCCTGGGTGATCCGTGCGGGGGTCAGACCCCGATCCTTCCAACGCTGAATGATGGCCATCAACGCAGGCGGCGGCCACCGCTTCGGATCGGTCCGTGCGGCCTCCATCACCTGCTTCAGCAGGCGCAGCTGGTCATCCGTATCGAGGATTGTGAAGTTCGGCTTGAGCCCGACCTGTTCGGCGTGCCGGCGTAGCATGCGCGCACACAGGGCGTGGAATGTGCCCAGCCACAATCCCTCGGCTGGTCGGCCAAGAATGGCACTGACTCGGTCGCGCATTTCGCGCGCGGCCTTGTTGGTGAAGGTGACCGCGAGTACCTGGTTTGGATATGCCCGCCCGCTGATCAGGATGTGAGCAAAGCGCGTTGTCAGCACACGGGTCTTGCCGGTGCCTGCGCCAGCCAACACCAGAAGCGGACCGTCGATCGTCTCGACCGCCTCGCGCTGCGCGATGTTGAGCTGTGAGAGGTAGTCGCTCATGCTCTGGCGATATAACGCGCAGGTGCGCGTCGGGCCAATCTTCAGATCCTCAGGCCAGTCGAGACCGCACCCCTAGGATGTGGGAGATGGCGTAGGTCAGCTCAGGCCGATTGAGCGTGTAGAAGTGGAATTCGTCGATGCCATTGGCCTGCAGCAGGCGGACCTGTTCGGCTGCGACCACCGCCGCAACCATGCGCCTTGTGTCGGGATCATCGTCCAGGCCCTCGAACATGTGAGCCAGCCATTCCGGTATGCTCGCTCCTGACAAGGCCGACATCCGGCGGAGCCCGGCGAGATTGGTCACCGGCATAATGCCGGGCACCACCGGTGCAGTGATGCCGGCCGCGAGACAAAGGTCGAGGAAACGCAAGAACACGGAACCGTCGAAAAAGAAGTTGGTGATCGCTCGGTTGGCACCGGCGTCGAGCTTGCGCTTGAGGTTGTCGAGGTCGGCCATGCGCGACTGCGCCTGCGGGTGAAGCTCGGGGTAGGCGGCGACCGAGATCTCGAATGGCGCGACGCGTTTCAGTCCGGCAACGAGATCCGCCGCATACGCATAGCCTTCGGGATGGGCACAGTAGATCTCTCCCGGCGGTGGGTCGCCCCGCAGTGCCACGATATGACGCACGCCGGCATCCCAGTACTGCCGCGCCACCTCGTCCACTTCAGTGCATGTGGCACCCACGCAGGTCAGATGCGCCGCCGGGATCAGCGCAGTCTCCTGCACGATGCGCGCAACGGTTGCATGAGTCCGTTGCCGCGTGGTACCACCAGCCCCGTACGTCACCGATACGAACCGTGGCCCCAGCGGCTCCAGCCGGCGAATGCAGGTCCAGAGCTGTTGTTCCAGCGCCTCGGTTTTCGGCGGGAAGAATTCGAATGACAATAACGGCGGCTGCTGGGCAGCATTGCGCGTCGGAAGCGCCGCAAATCGAGGTCCAGTCAACCAGCGTTCGAGCGTCGGAGAGCCGGAGCCTGCGGTCCCATCATCCATGCCGCCTTTTCCACCGGGTATGCGCGCTGATGCAAGGCCAAACTGAGTGCTGCAGCGCATTGCGCGAAGGCCACGCGGCGCCTAGTGTCCAAAAAACTCTTCGTAATCAACCCTGGTATCGGAGGGTGGAAGCATCAGAGTATGTTCCGCCTCCGCCTTGACGATCGACCGAGGAAACCGATGCCCGCACCTCCAAGCCGTCTGCTGGTCATCACTGCCGTGCTGCTTGGCGGGCTCAGCGGTTGCGCCACACCGCCGCCAGCGAGCGATCCGGACGCGGTGGCGGACTATAGAGAAACCAATGACCCGTTAGAACCGACGAACCGGGCAATCTACGCCTTCAACAACGCAGTCGATGCCGCGATCCTGAAGCCGGTGGCACAGGGCTATCGCTACGTCGTACCGGCGCGTGTTCGCGGCGGCATTCACAATACCTTGTCCAACCTTGCCTCGCCGGTGCAGTTCAGCAATGACGTTCTGGAGGGCAAGTCGCGCCGTGCCGGTGATACGACCATGCGCTTCCTGATAAACTCCACGGCCGGTGTGCTGGGTTTCTTCGACGTGGCCTCAGATTGGGGATACCCCAATCATGACAACGATTTTGGCATAACGATGGCGCTTTGGGGAATGCCGGCGGGGCCGTACCTGTTTCTGCCGGTGTTTGGCCCGTCCGATCCACGCGATGCCGTAGGTCTTGGCGTCAATGCCGCGATGGATCCCTTCACCTGGGTCGGTCAGGGCGCCGCAGTTCGTGCGCTTGACTGGTCGCGCTGGGCGATGAATGGCATCGATCAGCGCGAGCGCCATCTTGATGACATAGATAGCATCAAGAAGACCGCACTTGATCCGTACGCCACCTTCCGTAGTTTGTATCGACAACATCGGACATCTCAGATTGACGACGCTCGCAATGATAACCGGGCGACAATCCCAGTATGGTTCCCGCAATCCACAACGCCGGGGCAGGTGACCTACTCTCCGACCGCGTCACGCAACTGAACGCTCGAGGCCATAAGTGATCCAACGTCGTAAATTCATGGTGGTGACCGCTGCGTGGCTTCTGCCAGGCTCGCTATGGCTGACCCGTCCCGCGGGGGCTCAGGGCGCCAGCGACAAAGCAAGCGCATTGATCAAGAGCATCGGCGATCAGTTGGTATCAGTCGTGAACGGACCTGGTGGCGAACGAGATAAGCGGGCTCGGCTCACGGAGATCATCGACAGCGGTGTGGATGTCGACGGCGTGGCCCGGTTCTGCCTCGGCCGTTTCTGGCGCTCAGCATCAGCGGAACAGCAGCGTCGCTACATGGAGCTGTTTCATCAGGTGCTGGTGAATAACATCACATCAAAGATTGGCGACTACCGTGGCGTTCGCTTCCAGATGGGCCGCACGCAGCGGCGGGACGAGGACGCTGTGGTGTCGACCGTTGTGGAGCGGCCGAACAATCCACCCACCAACGTCGACTGGATCGTCAGCAGTCCGGCCGGTGACCCGAAGATCATTGATGTGGTTGCCGAAGGCACGTCGCTGCGCCTGACCCAGCGACAGGACTATGCGTCCTATCTGAGCCACAACAACAACAATATCGACGCGCTCATCAACGCGATGCGACAGCAGGTCGCCGAGGCCGGCTGATCGCTGACGCCCAATCCGCCCTTCCGGCGGATGACAGAACTTTAATTGACATGACAGCGGTTTAATCGCTGCACCGAGGGAACGGTCACGCGCTTCGTCGCATCTTCGGCGGGACGGGACATCAACCCTGATGTCCCCTCGAATCGCGAAGTATTCGGCAGGAGGCATCATGACTCTTCTTCCTCAGGCAGGTCCTCGGCCAAGGGCCTGGCGTCGATCGGCGCTGGCGGCAGTTCTGATGGCCGGCACCGCATTGGGTGGCTTTGCCGCCGGCCAGGCCGGATTTGCTGCAACCGATGCGACCGCGGGCGCGCCCGTCAATCCACCGGGCACCAGCGTCCCGAATCCGTTGCCGGACTTTTCGTCACTCGTCACCCAGGTAAAACCCGCGGTTGTTCAGATCACCACAAAGCTGCAGCGAAGCGCCTCGGATGAGGACCAGATGCAGCAGCTGCCGATGCCGTTCCGGCAGTTCCCGTTCGGCGGTGGCATGGGTCCGTTCGGCCATTCAGGCCCGCAGATGCGCGCGGTTGAGGCGCGTGGCTCGGGGTTCATTGTCGATGCCAACGGCACGATCGTCACCAACAATCACGTGGTGAAGAACGCCAAGACCGTATCCGTCACCTT
>JAMXLO010000138.1 GCA_024280945.1 Acetobacteraceae bacterium | reverse complement strand
CGCTGCCGTCGCGTTTGGATGCGGCGTTGGCCGACGGCGAAAGGCTGCATGCGCAGTATCGCCAGCACCTGACAGGAGGGATCTCGATTGCCTGGGGAAACGTTCCGTTCAATCGTGGCGGCTGGGCGCAGTGGAGCCAGGAGGCGCGGGCGGCACACTATTCAACGCTGCTGAACGGTGACGGACCGTTCCTGTTCGCCGGCGAACACCTTTCCTACATTAGTGGCTGGCAGGAAGGCGCCATCCGCTCCGCTCACTTTGCACTGCGGCAGATCGCCCAACGATTCAGGGGCTGAGTCTATAACTCTGGCCGACGCGTCCTGGTCTCAGCCGCCTGCTCGAAATGGTGGCCGACGCGCAGGACAGTGGCATCGCCCCATGCCGGGCCAATAATCTCCAGTCCCAATGGCAATCCTGCCGGTGTGAAACCGCCGCAGACCACCATCGATGGGACTGCGGCGACATTGGCAACCGTGGTCAGCAACGGCCGGGAGAAACCGTCGTCCGGCCGCTGCTCGGTCAACAGTGGTGGCGTGCCAGCCGTGGGTGCGGTGATGAGCACGTCGAAGCGCCCGAATGCCTGGGCCGTGGCGGCGATCAGGTCAGCACGCCGTCGTTGCGCGGCAATGTAGTCGGCGGCACGGATCAGAGCGCCGGCCAGAACTCGGACCCGGAACACCCGCGAGTAGTCGGCCAACCGCGTCTTCAGTGTTGCCTCGTGCAGCGCATATGCTTCGGCAGAGATGATCACCCGGCCGACGGCGTTGTACTCCTGGACGGAGGGAAGCGATGCATCCTCCACTCGGCAGCCGAGACCACGCAGCGTTGCGGCGGCGTGGCTCATCATCTGCAGCATCTCGGGAGCGGCCGGCACATCGTGTTCATAGAACCGGCGCAGCACGCCGACTCGCAGGCCACGAATGGGCGCTGCAACCGCAGACGCATACGACCCAGGTGGCCCAGGCACCGAGGCCGGATCCAGCGGATCGTGGCCGGCGAGTGCGTCCAGCAGGATGGCGCAATCCATGGCCGTCCACGCCATCGGCCCCGCGGTATCCAGACTGGGCGCAAGCGGGATGACACCGCGACGCGATACCAGACCAGGTGTCGGCCTGATCCCGGCAATACCGCAGTAGGCCGCCGGGAGCCGGATCGAACCGCCGGTATCGGAGCCCAACGCCCCCAGGGCGAGGCCCGCCGCCACGGCGGCGCCGGAACCGGAGCTTGACCCACCGGTGAAGCGTCGCGTGTCCCAGGGATTGCGCGCCGGCGGCCAGGGAAGGTCGAATGCTGGTCCGCCGATGGCGAACTCATGCGTCGCCAGCTTGCCAAGCATTACCGCCCCTTCGGCACCGAGCCGCCGTATTGTCTCGGCGTCGTGCTCCGGCACGTTGTCGGCGAGGATGCGGGATTGTGCGGTGGTCCGCACACCAGCCGTCTCGTATATGTCCTTGTAAGCAACCGGGATGCCCAGCAACGGCGTGCGGCGGCCTGCCATCACGGCGCGCTCCGCGGCGCGGGCGGCAGTCAGCGCCTGGCGCTCCGTCACCAGCAAGTAGGAGTTGAGCTGCGGGTCGATTGCCTCGATCCGCGCAAGGAGTTCCTTCGCCAGCTCGACCGGTGAAAGCCTTTTCGTAGCAATGAGGCGACCGGCCTCGGCAATCGTGAGGAAAGGCGCCCTGGGAGCCGTCATCGGCCGCGACGGGCACCCTTGCGAGGTGGCGAGGGGGGGGTCCGGCGCTTGGCGGACTTTGCCTTCGCCTTCGCTTTCGCCTTCGGCTTTGCCTGGGCAGGCGACTTGGCTTTCGCCTTGGTTGCCGGCCTGGCGGGAGCAACCGGGGGTGACACGCTCGTTGATGGTGGTGGCAGTCGAAACGCCAGAGCCATGTCGTCAGCGAGCGGCCTGTCCTGGCGGATCGATGCGATCAGGACCTCCACCTGTCGCCAGGCAAGAACAAGGTCGGCAACCTGGCCAGGATTGAGGATGAGGCCAGCGCGCGAGAGCAGGAGTTGCATCTCGCCTGGGCTGATGGTCTGGACGGACATGGCCGGAACTGCCGCCATGCGAATCGAACACCTCTGGAAAGCTCGACGACCCTAGTCAGCCGTATCCACGGCAGCAAGCTGCGATGCAGCGGTTTCTTGCACAATCGGGTCAATTCGCTCCCCGGTCGCCGCACCGCACAGGTGCAGGTGCGCCAGCCGTTCCCCAGCCGGGGCCAGACCGCCCAGCTTCACAGTGAGCCGGTGATCTTCAGGTCCCGCCAGACGTCCGTGCATCAGCTCTCTGACCCCGGCCGTTCCACGAGGTCGATGATCCGATCGAGCCTGTCCCCGGTTCCGGATGCTCAGGCCGGACACCGACATCGACAGGCGGTAACAGCAGGCCGCCCCGAAGCGGCACTACGCAGCCGCCTCGAGCCAGGGTCGCGGGAAAGCTCATCGTCGGCGCGCCGATGAGGCCGGCGATGCAGGTGTCTGCCGGGCGGGCGAACAGTTCCGGCCTCGCCATGCCAGCGGAGTGCCATCACGGCGAAGCTGGCAGCAGCCTTGGTGCGGATCAGGACTTCGGCACGAAGTCGTGCTTGCCGCCGATGGTCGTGAAGTCGCTTTCGGACAGGCTCGTGACGCCGACGAAGGTGACCTTGGTATTGTCCGACAGGGTGATCGTATCGTTGCCGTCGACCACCTTCTGTGATTTGAGCGCGTGGGCCACTTCGTTGCCTTTGAAGCCTTCCAGGCCGATCTGGTCCAACCCACTGATGAAGCCCTGGATGACCTCCGTTCCGCCCGGATTGCTCTTGGTGAACACGAACAGGTTGCTGGCAGAGCCCGCTGTGACCGTGGCGGCTCCCCCGGCTGAAATGAACGTGTCGTTGCCCATGCCACCGAAGATCTGCGTCGAGCTTCCCTTCCCGCCGCCCTCGAAGGTGTCTGAGCCGATGCCACCGATCAGCGTTTCATTACCGCTGCCAGCCCGCAGCAGCTGGCCTGAGCCGATTCCGGCCGTCAATGTATCGCCGTCGCCGCCACCGATGAGCGTGGCCGCCCCGCTGCCGCCGGCAAGGAAGTTCTTTCCTCCGGTGCCGCCCTGGACGTAATCCGGCCCGCTGCCACCGAAATAGGTGTCGCTGCCGCTGCCGCCGAAGATGGTGGCCGCTCCACTGGCACCGACGAAGAACAGATTGCTGGCGTTGCCCTGGATGAAGTCGTTGGCATTGCCAAGGGCGGTGACGGTCTCCTGTCCTTTCCCGGCGAAAATGAAATCATTGCCCGATGACTGGATGAAGTCCTTGCCGTCGCCCAGGGTGAGTTTGTTGCTGCCACCACCGGCGCTGATCGTGTCGCTGCCGCCGCCGAGGGCGAATATCTGGTCGTCACCGTTGCCGGTATTGATCGACCAATTGCCGGCGTCGGTGCCCGGAATGACGACGCGGTTGTTTCCGCCGCCCGCAACAACGGTCCCGGAACCGCCGGTTGCTATGAAATCCAGATTTGCGATGCTGGACAGCACCGCCTCGCCTTCGTCGCCCGAGCCGAAAACCACCGCGTTGGGCGCGGTGTTGACGAACGCTTTGTAGCCGTGCGGGAGAATCGTGCTGCCGGTCAGGGTCTGAACGAACTCGCCAGTCTTTCCCGGTTGCAACGCAGGTGGCGGCCCATCGGTATCGACCGCTGGCAGGATAGAGCCGTTCTGGACCCCGGCAGTGATGACCGATGCCAACTGGTTCGCCAGGGCCGCGTTTGTTTGGCTGTCGAAGTTCAGGGTTACGGTCTGGTTGTTCGCGCCGGCAACGGTGACAGATGGCATGCCTTATCCCCCAACGGCCCGATGCTGGATGCTTAGGCCCGCAGGCAATGTTGCCTACGAGCGTTATCTTTCCCGCAATGATCGTGTTACCGCCACGCAATCTACTGTAAATTGTAGGGTAAGCAACCCCCTTTATGGCCTCGGGCGCAGTTAAACCGCCGTACGTCAATCATGAGTTGTGCAAATGTGAAATTGCCAACAACCAGCCTGGTTGGTGCTGGCAGCTTCGCTAGCGCGATGAATCGCTGTCGCGCGCACCAATGGTACGAGAGCGATACTCCTCCGGCACAGCATGGCCGAAATCGGTGAAGGCACGCCGCACCGCTTCCGGTGTCGAACCGAACACCTGTCTCCGGTTCTCCCGCGCCCATGCATTGGAACCGATGATCGGCCCAAGCGAGCCTTGGAAGTGTGGCATGACGTGGCGGGCAAACAGTTCGTAGCTGCGCAACGTTTGCTCGCGATTCGCCCACTCGTGCGCACGGAACAGGACACCGCCGAATCCGCCCTGGCTGTATTCGAGCAGGCGGGTGATGCCCTTGATGACTGTCTCCGGCGATCCGACAAGGGTGGTCCCCATCTTTACGCCGTCGCGCAGCGGATCATCGGCGCGGCCTGGAGGGCGCCCCAACGTGTCCTCGAAATAGGTGACTGTCTCGATCCGCTCGCCTTTCGCTACCTCGGCGAGCGCCCGCTCGTCGTCCTCGGCGATATGCGCATTGACCACGACCCGCCAGTTCCTGCGGTCCATTGTCTTGCCATGCTTCGCCGCCGCCTCTTCGGCGATCTTCCACTGGCTGGCCAGCGCCTCCGGTCCGCCCGGCAGTCCGGCACCGATCGACAGTACGCCGACGCCGTGCGTGCCGGCCGCGATCATGCCGAAGGGTGTGATCGTGCTGGCGACCGCGATCTCGAAGCAGGGGTCGCTGTACGGCGCGAGGTGCAGGCGCGCATCGCGCATTTCGAACCAGTCGGTCTTCATCGTGACCGGCTCCTCGCATTTCAGCAGGCGCATGATTGCGTCCATCGCCTCCAGCATGCGCGGCCGCTGGGTCGAAGGCTCGATGCCCAGCATATAGGCATCGGAGGTCAGGGCGCCCGGCCCGCAGCCCAACATCGCGCGTCCGCGCGTCATGTGGTCGAGCTGCACCCAGCGCTGCGCCACCATCAGCGGGTGATGATACGGCAGGCTGGTGACGCCCGAGCCCAGTCTTATATGCCTTGTCCGCTCCGCCGCAGCGGCGATAATCAGTTCGGGCGCCGCAATCAGTTCCCATCCTGCGGAGTGGTGTTCGCCGACCCAGGCCTCGTCGTACCCCAGCCAGTCCAGCCACTCGAGCAGCTCGACGTCGCGGTTCATCGCCAGTGTCGGATTTTCGCCGACGCGATGAAACGGCGCCAGAAAGATGCCGAACTTCATGCCACGATGGGCCATCAGAAATCTCCACGTGTCGTCGCGCGCATGGTGCAACGTCCGGCCGTGGTAGCCAAGCAGCTCCAGTTGGCCTGCGATCAGGGGCTAGTCAGGCAAATGCCTCAGAACCGACGCAGGGTGTTCAACCGTGCCCCAGGCGCTTCATTTGACCGCCGCGAAAGCTTCGACCTCCAGCAGGTAGTCCGGCCCGGGCAATTGCGCAGCCGGCACCGTCAAGCTCTTCGGAGAGGGCGGGCCAAAATAGCGTTGCGCCAGATCGGCGTTCTTGTCGAATTCAGCAGGCGCCGTGACGTGATTTACGGTGAAGACAATGTCATTGACGGTTGCGCCGCCAGCCTTCAGGCACGCGTCGACGTTCTTGCCAACCTGCTCGATCTGCGCGCGCATATCACCTGTGCCGACGATCTTCCCCGTCTCGTCACGCGCGACCTGTCCAGCGACGACAAGCCAATGCCCGCCGTCACGCAATGCGACCAAGGTGGTCGGGGGCGATGCGGCGCAGGGTGGGCCAACAATCGTCGGCGCAGGCAAATCCTCGACGGCCTGCCATTCCAAATCCGCTCGCTTGATGTATTCCGAGGCGTGTTTGCGCCATTCTTCAAGCCAGAACGTATTGTGTACCAGATAGAGTTTGCCGTCGACGATCGCCCAAGCGTTTGGATCGACCGAGTCTTTGTGAGCCGCCGCATTATTCGTCACGCCCATTGCGCAATAGCCGTCGTATTGCGGCGCGTAGCGATTGGGATCCTTGCTGAACAACTCGCGATGCTCGCCACTCGCGAAACGCCAGCGTAATTTGTGCCACAAGTACTCGTACTCGGATTTGCCCTGTATTGGCCGTCCGTCGGTGAAATAGGCGACGGGGTCGTAGCCGCTGATCGAGAGATGCGGCTCGTCGGCCCGGACAGAAGCTCCGAAGGTCGTTGCAAAACCCAACATGAGCAGAGTCGCGCCACGCCTCTGCGTCGGAACGGAAGCTCTCCACATGGTCTGCCTCCCCCGGTCACACGGCATTCTTTGGGTCCGTGGCCACCCAGTTCGGGTACGTATAGGATGACAGTTGTTCAGGGTGAGGTCAAACCCATAGCAACACGAACCGGGCTCGATGTCTCACCACGCAATCCGGAGGATACCGCCTCTCGGAAGCGGAAACTTGCAGCCATTCTCCATGCCGATGTCGTGGGCTTCAGCCGCCTCATGGGCGAGGATGAGGCAGGTACCCACCAGGCACTTGGCCGGCTCCGCGGTGCTGTCGATCCGCTGATAACCACGCATGGCGGACGCATCGTTGGTACCGCCGGGGACAGTCTGCTGGCAGATTTTCCCAGCGTTGTCGACGCATTGAACTGTGCCCTGGAGATGCAGCACGCAGCACATGCGATCAATGACGCGACCCCGTCCAGGCGTCGCCTAGAGCTGCGGATCGGGGTCAACCTTGGCGATGTTATCGTGGACGGCGCCGACATCTTCGGTGACGGAGTCAATATCGCCGCCCGTCTTGAAGCCCTCGCCAAGCCGGGTTCGGTGTGTATATCGCACACAGTCTATGAGCAGGTCCGGAACAAGCTAAATCTGGATTATCGGTTTCTTGGCAGCCAACGGGTAAAGAACATTGCCGAACCGGTGCGCGCCTATTTGGTAGAGACCGCGCTCACAGTATCTCCGCGCAAGCGAACGCGCAGGTGGCTGGTATCTGCTGCTGCAATCGCCGCAGTCGCGGTAGCGGCTCTGGCTGCCTGGAGGCTTTACCCAGGCACAGGACGACTAATGATGGCATTCGGTTTGGCGCCGAGGCCGGTCGAAGTGGCTACTCTTGCCGCGCCGGCTCAGCTTGCCAAGCGTCCCTCGGTGGTCGTGCTGCCCTTCAAGAACCTGTCGGCCGATGCCGGTCATGACTTCTTCAGTGACGGCGTGACAGAAGATGTCACCACCGCGCTCAGCCGTTTTTCGAACCTGCTTGTCATCTCGGCATCGGCCAGCCTCCCATTCAAAAACTCGAGCGCATCGCCAGCTGATATCGGCCGGGCGCTGGGGGTGCGTTATCTCCTCTCTGGCAGCATCCGGCGCGCGGAGAAGCACGTTCGGGTCAGCGTCGAATTGACCGAGGCCACGACGGGGCGCTTGGTCTGGTCGGAGACATACGACGCCGAGGTCGATGACATCTTCGTCGTGCAAGAGAAAATTGCCAAACGTGTTGTGGGGGCGGCAGCAGTCAAACTCACGCGCTTCGAAGAAGAGCGAGTCTTGGCAAAGCCAACGAGCAATCTTGCGGCATACGAATACGTTCTGCGTGGTCGCGAGGTGTTCTCGCAGGAAACGAGTGATGACAATGACGAGGCGATAGAGCTGTTTCAGCGCGCCATAGATCTCGATCCTCATTATGCCGATGCCTATGCGGCACTGGCAAAATCGTATTACTTTGCTGTGATATCCGGGTGGACTCAATTCCGCGATGAGGAACTCAGGAAAGCAGAAACCCTCGCGCTGAAGGCGTTGTCTTTGGATCCCGCCACCACGCGCGCGTATAATGTTCTGGCTCAAATCGAACTCTATCGGAAGCACTACGACCTGGCGCTGACCCAGGTCGATCGCGCACTGGAGATCAATCCGAGCGACGCTGAGAGCTACCGCAACCGTGGTGCCTTCCTAGTTTTTGCGGGCAGGGCCGCGGAGGGGCTGCCTTGGTTGGAGGGTGCACTTCGCTTTGACCCGGCCGACGGCTTCGCGGCTGCAAGGCTGTGCATGGCATATTATCTGCTGCACCGGTATACTGACGCCGTCGATGCTGGCGTTCGCGGCCTTTCCCGCAATCCAGGGCGCAATACCCAGTTGCTCACACATCCCATGCTGGCGGCTGCCTACGCCGAATTGGGCCGGCAGCAGGATGCTGAGCATGAACACGCGATCACTGCGCGGTTGTGGCCGCTTCTCGACGCCAAGACATTCGCCGATCAATTCGGCACACCGGAGTCCCGAGCACATATTCTGGAAGGGCTGCAGAAGGCTGGATTTCGCTGACGCCAGCGGCGCTGCTGCGCGGTTGACTGCCCGCGGGCTCTGGCGAACGATGCCGGGGAGACGTCCGCGGAAGGAACATCCCATGCGCCTGGAAGGCAAGGTGGCGATCATCAGCGGTGCCGCATCCGGGATGGGCGCCGCAACCGCACGCCGGTTCGCCAAGGAAGGAGCCGCGGTGGTCGTCGCCGACATGCGGGAGGATGACGGCCGCGAGGTTGCGGCGGATATCACGCGCGCCAATGGCACCGCCGAATTCATGCCCCTCGATGTCACCAATGAGGACGACTGGAAGGCTGTGGTCGATGCGACGGTGCAGAAATACGGCAAGCTCGATGTGCTGGTGAACAATGCCGGCATCAGCGGCAGCGCGGTGTCCGACATGTTGGACACCGAGGCCTGGGACAGGCTGATGGAAGTGAACGCGCGCGGTGTGTTCCTGGGCACCAAGCATGCGGTGCTGGCAATGAAGCGGGCTGGTGGCGGATCGATCGTCAACCTGTCGTCGATTTCCGGCGTCACTGGCCAGACCATGACTCACATGGGCTACAACGCGTCGAAGGGCGCCGTGCGGACGATCACCAAATCGACCGCGGTGCAGTTCGGACGGGATGGCATCCGCGCCAACTCGGTTCATCCGGGGATAATGCCACCGATGCGCACCTCGGGTGCGACCGCTGATCCCGAAGTACGGGCAAAAATGCTGCAGGGCGTGCCGCTGCGCCGCGCCGGCGAGGTCGATGAGGTGGCCAACGCCGTGCTGTTCCTCGCCTCGGACGAGGCGTCTTATATCACCGGCGCGGAACTCTACGTCGACGGCGGCTATCTCGCGACCTGATACGCCGTCATGACGACAGACAAAAGGCAACGGCCATGACTCTGACCCGTCAACAGTTGCAGCAGTTCGACAGGGAAGGCTATCTGTACCTTCCCGATCTCTTCTCCGCTGAAGAGATGGGCGTGCTCCGCAACGAGGCGGAGGCGATCTTCCGCACGGAGCGCAAGGAGATCTGGCGGGAGAAATCAGGCTCGCCGCGCACCGCATTCGCCGCACATACCTATAGTGAGGCGTTTCATCTGTTAGGTGCGCATCCGCGGCTGATCCGACCGGTGGAGCAGGTGTTCGGCGAAGCGCTGTATATGCACCAGTTCAAGATCAACGCCAAATCGGCGTTCGATGGCGAGGTGTGGCAGTGGCACCAGGACTACGGCACCTGGGCGCGCGACGACGGAATGCCAGAGCCGCGGGCGATGAACATCTCGGTGTTCGTCGATGAAGTGCTGCCGATCAACGGCCCGCTGATGCTGGTGCCGCGCAGCCACAAGGAAGGCGTGCTGAAGGCAGGACACGACGTGTCCACCACATCCTATCCGTTGTGGACGCTGGACAATGCGACCGTCGAGCGCCTGGTGCGACAGGGCGGCATCGTCACGCCCACCGGCAAGCCCGGCTCCGTGCTGATGTTCCACGGCAATCTGGTGCACGGCTCGGCTGGCAACATCACACCCTATCCGCGCAAGATCGTGTATCTGACGCTGAACGCCGTCTCCAACTACATTCGCACGCCGACCCGACCGGAGTGGATTGCGCATCGAGACTTCCGGCCGATCGAGCCGGTACCGGATGGTGCACTGCTCGACTATGCGCGTGCTTGTCAGGCTGCGGCCGAATAGGTAGAGGCCAGCCGGACCAACGGGAGGAACCATGACTGCCGGACCATCGCGACTTGCCGTGCCGCGCCGTCGCGCGCTGCTCGGAGCGGCGGCTCTTACCGCCACGCCGCTCGCCAAACCCTTCATTGCGCCAGCAGCCGCAGCCGACACGATCAAGATCGGTCTACTGCTGGCGAAAACCGGCGATATCGCCGCGCAGACCGAATATCTGGCGAATGGCACCTATCTCGCGCTGGAGGAGCGCGGCAACAAGATCATGGGCCAGCCGGCGGAGCTGATCTGGCTGGACGAACCCTCACCGCAAGGCTCGCAGCAGAACATGCAGAGGCTGGTGCAGGAGAACAAGGTCGTCGCAATACTCGGGGGCTCGCTCAGTTCGAACGCACTGGCCGAGCAGGCGACTGCGGCACAATTGAAGATTCCATTCGTTTGCAACAATGCCGCCGCGACCGATATGACTGGCAAGAATTGCAATCATTACACCTTCAGGTTGAATACACCCGTTGCCGTGCAGGCCGCAATGTTCGCGCCTTACATCATGGGTTACGGCAAGAAGTGGTATTTCCTGACGGCCAACTATGCGTTCGGACAGGATATCGCCAAGTCGTTCAAGCAGATCCTGACGCAGGCCAGCGGCACCATCGCAGGCGATGATGTCGTGCCGCTGAACACGCCCGACTACAGCTCGTTCATTTTGAAAATCAGGCAGGCAAAGCCGGACATGATCCTGGGCGGTGTGCCGGCCGGAGACCTTTCGACATTCCTGAAGCAGTGGAACGAGATGGGGATGAAGGGGTCGATCCCGATCTGCGAAATCGCCATCGGCGATACCGACATCTGGGCGGTCGGGCCGGAGGCGGCAACCGGGCTCTATACTGCGCTGTGGTGGTATGACAATGCGAACAACCCTCCGGAGGAAAAGGCATTTGCCGCAGGCTACTTGAAGAAATACGGCAAGCCGGCGGCCGACAAGGCGTGGATGGGCTGGATTGCCGCAAAGTCGCTGTTCGAATCGATCGAGCTGGCAAAGTCGACAGAGACCGAAGCAATCATCAATGGTCTGGAAAGCTGGAAAGGCGGCTCTGCCACCAACCCGTACTATTGGCGCAAGGGCGACCACCAGATGCTGCTGCGGAACCTGGTGGTGCAGACCAAGCCGAAGATTACCGACAAGTGGGACTATTTCGATGTGAAGGGCGTGGTGCCGGAGAATTTGGCGGACCTGGAAAAGGTGTTCGGCTCGCCAGAGGTGAACGGCTGCCACATGACCTGAACCGAACGTGCTGGACGTTATCCTTTCGCAGGTGGCCACCGGGCTGGTGCTCGGTGGTCTTTATGTGCTGATCGCCATCGGGCTCTCAATCATCTTTGGCCTGTTGGGGATCGTCAATTTCGCGCACGGCAATTTCTTCGCTCTCGGCGCGTTCTTTGCGCTGACCTTGCAGCAGCATCTCGGTTGGCCTGGCGTGCTGCTGGCGCCATTGCTGGTCGGCGCTGTCGGCATGCTGGTGGAGCGCATATTGATACGGCAGCTCTACGACAAAGAGCCGCTGGTCAGTCTGATCATTACCTTTGCACTGGCGCTGATGATCGAGGCGCTGCTGCGTCTCGTTTATGGCGGCATCGGCCAGCCGTTCAGCCAGCCGTCATTCCTGTCCGGCATTTACCTGTGGGGTCCGGTGCTGATCACCAAGTACCGGCTGACGGTGTTCGTGACGACGATTGTATTGCTGATCGCGCTGTGGGCCTTCATGCAGTTCACCCCGTATGGCCGCATTCTGCGCGCAGGTTCGCGTGATCCTGAGATGGTCGGGCTGCTCGGCATCCGTCTGCCGCGAGTGCTGACTGCGGTATTCGGCCTCGGTTGCTGCCTTGCGGGCATTGCCGGCGTTCTCGCAGCGCCGCTGTGGACCGTTATCCCGTCAATGTCGCAGAACGCCATCATGCCCGCCTTCGTCGTGGTGGTGATCGGCGGGCTTGGTTCGTTTGCTGGTGCGGTGATCGCCGGACTGCTGGTTGGGGTGGTCACTGCGCTCACGATCCAATTTCAACCCGATGCCGCTACCGCCATGATGTATGTGTTCATGGCCGCAGTGCTGCTGGTGCGTCCACGCGGCCTGCTTGGCGAACGTTGGGAGCGGTTTGAATGAGCCGCAGCGAACTGAATTCCCCCTCCCCTTGCGGGAGGGGGTCAGGGGGAAGGGGCGGTGCCGCGTGTCCCATAACCCCCTCCCCCTATCCCCCTCCCGCGAGGGGAGGGGGAACGCGATGACATTGCTTCGTCATCCGGTACTGTGGGTGCTGATTGTGCTGGTCGCGCTGACGCTGGCCTGGGACGCGATCGGCGCGCCGGTGAGCCTGATCACCCAAATCGCGATCTACACGCTGTATGGCGCCGGGGTGAACCTGCTGGTCGGATATACCGGGCTGGTACCGTTCGGCGCGTCGGTGTTCTTCGGCTGCGCCAGCTACGCCGTCGCGATCTCGATGCGCGGCTTTCTGCGCAACGAAGCCGAGGCATTGGTCTTCGCGGTCATATTCTCGCTGGTTCTGGCAGCCGCGATTGCATTGATCATCCTGCGCCGGCGCGGCCTGTATTTCTCGTTGCTCACGCTGGCATTTTCGCAGATCGCTTTCGAAGTCGCGTACAAGTGGACCGATCTCACCGGTGGTGAGAACGGATTACAGGGCGTGCCGCGGCCATGGCTGGTTGGAGACTGGTCGTTCCATGTGTTCACGGTCGTCACGGTGACGCTCGGGATGTGGCTGCTGTGGCGGATCGCCCATGCACCGTTCGGTCGCGCGTTGCAGGCGCTGCGTGACAATGAGCAACGCGTGCAGACCCTGGGGTACTCGACATTCCGCCTGAAGTTTGAAGCGTTTGTCATCATGGGCGGGCTGATCGGCTATGCCGGTGCATTGCTCGCGTTCATGCTGCGCGGCGCCTATGCCGATAACCTTGGCTGGCAACACGCAGGCGATGCGCTGCTGATGACGGTGCTGGGCGGCGTGCACCAGTTCCTTGGGCCGCTATGGGGCGCCATTGCCTTCACTCTGTTGCAGGACCGCCTGAGCGCGATCACCGAAAGCTGGTGGCTGATGTTCGCGCCGATCATCATGGTGTTCGCCCTCGCCTCGCCGGAGGGAATGCAAGGCCTGGTGCTTCGCCTGCTTGGTCGTGACGACTGGACGCTGACACGCCGTGGTATCCCGCCGCGCCCAGCGCATATCGAGCCATATCGCGGTGCGGCGGACGCGCATCTGGATGCCGGCAAGCCGGTCCTGGAGGTGCGTGGCCTGCACAAGCGGTTCGGCTCACTGATCGTCGCGGGCGATGTGCACCTCGATGTGCATCCGTTCCGCCTGCACAGCCTGATCGGGCCGAACGGCGCCGGCAAGACCACTTTTTTCAACATGCTGACCGGGCTGCTGCGGGCCGATGCAGGCGAAATTCGCTTTGCGGGACACGATATCACGTATCTTCCAGTGCATCGACGCATACGTCTGGGTCTCAGCCGTTCGTTCCAGATCCTGAGTGTGTTTCGCAACCTGACCACGTTCGAGAACGTGCGCGTCGCCGTGCAGGCACAAGGCGCGCAGCAGAGCGCGCTGTGGCGTGATGCCTATGCGCTGGAAGATCTCAATGCACGCACCTGGTCATTGCTTGCAGCGGTCGGACTGCAAGACCGCGCGGCCGAACCCTGCGCCAATCTATCGCACGGCGAACAACGTCTGCTGGAGATCGCTATCGCGCTCGCCACCGATGCGAAGCTGCTGTTGCTCGACGAACCGCTGGCCGGGCTGGCAGAGGCCGATCGCGAAGTGGTCGGGGCGCTGATTCGCCAGCTTGCCGCGACCCACGCGGTGCTGCTCATCGAGCACGACATAGACCGGGTGCTGGCGCTGTCGGATCGCATCACCGTGCTGCATCAGGGCCGGGTGATCGCGGATGGCAAGCCGGCGGAAGTCGTGAGCAATCAGGATGTCATCACGGCCTATATGGGAACTGCGCGCGGCGGCGGGCCGCAGCCGACGGCAGAGGTCAAGGCACCGCGCACTGTGCCGATGACGCCACTGCTCGCGCTGGAGCAGGTGCGCGCGGGCTATGCCGGCAGCCTGGTGCTGACTGACATTGATATGGTCGTGCATGAGGGCGAGGCGTTGGCACTGCTCGGACGCAACGGCGTCGGCAAGACCACGATGCTGCGCGCCATCACTGGCACCGTCCACAAGAGTGCCGGGCGCATCGTTATGGAGGGTGCCGATATCACCCATGCCCGGTCGTACGAGATCAACCGACGGGGTATTTCGATCGTGCCTGAAGGTCGGCGGCTGTTTCCAAACCTGACGGTGATAGAGAATCTGCGGATTGCTGCACGTCCTGGAGGAGCGTCATTCGACGAAATCTTTGAACTGTTCCCCAAACTGCGTGTGCTGAATCGCGCCCGCGCCGAGAGCCTGTCGGGTGGTGAAAGACAGATGCTGGCGATCGCCCGGGCGCTGACGGTGCCGAGCAAGCTCATCCTGCTGGATGAGCCTTTCGAAGGGCTTGCCCCGTCGATCGTGCAGGAGGTCATGGATGCGCTGGTGCGTCTGCGCGGCCGGGTCGCCATGGTCATTGTCGAGCATCACGCCGAGACGGTGCTGCCGATTGCCGATCGTGCCTATGTCCTGGTGAATGGGCAGGTTGCGTATGAAGGCAGCGCGAGGGCGCTGGAAGCGGATCACGCGTTGCAGGCAAGGCTGCTCGGCGTGGTGCAGCAGGAACTGACGGCCGCAGAATAGTGGGCGCAGTTTATGTTGGGCGCCGAAACTTTGACCGCGCAAATATCTTGATTGGAAGGTGATGCGCGCACATCACCCATCCCTCGGTAGAACGACCGATCCGAGTCGCGCCAATTTTTCTGGTGATGTACCAGCTGTTTCACGAATCGCTGCTGGAACCTGAATAACTATCCGGCCGTTTCCTCCCAAATCTGACCTTGGGGCCGGGCTGTTAGCCCGGCCTTCTTGTCGATGTCGGCCTCGACGGACGTCGCGCATGCTACTGAAACAGTTTCAGTGCGTTGATCACGGTCTGGATCACACCCCAGGCAAGCGGGATACCGACGAAACCCCAGGCGAGCGCCAGGTGCAGCGGTGTCGTGGTGTGGCTCATGCAACCGGTTCCTTCAGTCTGCCATGCCCATTGCATCGGCTTCCTCGTGCCGCATGTGATGCCGCTCGTGGACCTCACGGATCAGCAGGTTGCAGAAGAAACCGATGACCAGCAGTACGGCCATGACGTACATCGTGATGTTGTAGGCCGCCGCCTTGGCGACCCCATGCTCGACGTTGTATTGCCGGATGTAGTTGACCAGCACAGGGCCAAAGATGCCGGCCATAGACCACGCGGTAAGCAACAGCCCGTGGATTGCGCCGACATAACGGGTGCCGAACATATCGCGCAGATAGGCGGGCACGGTGGCAAAGCCGCCGCCATACATGCTGATGATGACGCAGAAGCACAGCACGAACAGCGTGACGCTCCCCGCCGCACCGGTCTGCGGAACCAATGAGTAGAGCAGCACGCCCAGGAAGAAGAAGACGAAATAGGTGTTCTTGCGGCCGATATAGTCTGATACCGATGCCCAGAAGAACCGGCCGCCCATGTTGAACAGGCTCATCAGGCCGACGAAGCCGGCCGCGGCCGTGACGGTGACGCGGCCGGGGAACATCTCCTGGCTCATCGCCGAGGCCTGACCGAGCACGCCGATGCCGGCGGTGACGTTCAGGCACAGCACCCACCAGATCAGCCAGAACTGCGGTGTCTTGAGCGCCTGATAAACGAACACGTTGCGTGTGGTGATCAGCTTTTGCGGTTGCTCAGGCGGCACGTATCCGGCGGGGACCCAGCCCGGTGGCGGCAGGCGTACGATGGCCGCGCCAACCATCATGAAGCAAAGATAGACCACGCCGAGGACGATAAAGGTCTCGGCGACGCCGATATGGGTAGGTGTCGAGAACTGTCGCATCAACCAGACCGACAGTGGCGACGCGATGAAGGCGCCGCCGCCGAATCCCATGATTGCCATGCCGGTTGCCATGCCGGGCCGGTCAGGGAACCATCTAATCAGTGTTGACACAGGTGAGATGTAGCCGATGCCCAGGCCGAAACCGCCGATCACGCCATAGCCCAGATAGATCAACCAGATGTTGTGGACATAGACGCCGATCGCCGACAGCAGGAACCCGCTGGCCCAGCAGAGCCCGGCGGTGAACATCGCGCGCCGGGGTCCGCCTTCTTCCACCCAGCGTCCGAGCAAGGCTGCAGAAGCGCCGAGAAAGAAGATCGCAATGCTGAAGATCCAGCCTAGGTCGGTGAGCTTCCAATCATCGGGTGCCGATTGCGTGATGCCGATAAGGCGAGTCATCGGCAGGTTGAACACGCTGAAGGCGTAAGCCTGGCCGATGCACAGATGCACGCAAAGTGCCGCTGGCGGCACCATCCAGCGACTGAATCCAATCCCGGCGATGGTCCGCTCGCGACTGAGAAGGCCGACCGCCGCTTGCGCAGTGGTAGAACTCATGGACGGCTCCCGGACTTACGACCTCAACAAGTGCGCTGTTGCCCGCGCGTAGCGAGTTTGTACGATTACCTCGGCAGTTTCTCAACCGCCTCCTGGACCAATGGGTCGAGTCGACCTTTGACTGAGGCGTACTGCGCGATGATGGTGCGGCGCATTCGGGGATCCCAGAACTTCTGCAGATGATCCGTGATCGACGCGACCGCCTTGTCATGCGGCTCGTGCGCAAAGAACTTGCCGATCTGGTTCGCCATATAGGCGAGCTTATCAGGCGACATGCTGTACCTGCTGCGACACGATCCGCTCGGGGCTGGTGAAGACTTCGAACCCGTCGCCGCGGGCGATGCCTATCAGCGTGATGCCGGCCTCATCCGCCAACCGAACGGCGAGTGCTGTTGGGGCTGATACTGCAACGACGACTGGTGCACCCAGCATGGCCGCCTTCTGTACCAGTTCAACGGAAATCCGGCTGGACAGCAGCAGCAGCCCATCAGCTGCGGTCGTGCCATCGCGCGCCAAGGCACCTGCCAACTTGTCGAGAGCATTATGCCTGCCGACATCCTCGCGCAGCGCGACCAGTCCGCGCTGCGGATGCCAAAAGGCCGCGGCATGTACAGCACGCGTCTGTTGATTGAGCTTCTGCGCCGGCGAAAGGGCGGCCATCGCCGCATGAACAGCGGCGGGAGCAAAGCGTGAGCCCAACACCACCTTGGGTGGCGGCCGAACCGCGTCAGCGAGGCTTTCCAGTCCGCACAATCCACATCCGCTCGGTCCGGCAAGGCGCCGCTGGCGCAGTGTCATCGCGTCGGCTTTTTCGGCTGCCAACCACATGCGCAGCTCGATACCGCTCTCGCCTGCAACGATTTCCAGCTCTTCGATCTCCGCCGCCGACTGCACGATCCCTTCAGTCAGGCTGAACCCGACGGCGAAGTCTTCCAGATCAGCCGGCGTGGCCAGCATCACCGCATACGCCGTGCGGTTATAGCTGAGCGCGATCGGCGTTTCCTCAGGAATGGCGCGCGTGCCGCGCGTCGCCTCGCCGTCGCGCCAGGCAGTGCGCAGCACGCTGTGGACCGGCTCAGGCAGGCTCATTTCGCCGGCACGGCTTCGATCCGCCGACTGCGCCGGGTCAGCTCGCGATACTCTTCCTGCCAGTCACTCGGCCCGTTGCTCGGTGTCACCTGCACGGCCGTCACCTTGTATTCCGGACAGTTGGTCGCCCAGTCTGAGTAGTCGCTGGTAACAACATTCGCCTGCGTCGCCGGATGGTGGAATGTCGTGTAGACGACCCCAGGCGCTACGCGATCGGTGATCTTGGCGCGCAACGTGGTCTCGCCCGAGCGTGACACCAGACGCACCAGGTCACCGTCACGCACACCGCGCTCCTCGGCGTCGTGCGGGTGGACCTCCAACACGTCCTCGTGGTGCCAGACGACGTTGTCCGTGCGCCGCGTCTGCGCACCGACATTGTACTGCGACAGGATGCGGCCAGTGGTCAGCAGCAGCGGGAAGCGTGGACCGACCTTTTCATCTGTCGGCACATATTCGGTGATCACGAAGTTGCCCTTGCCACGCACGAAGCCGTCGATGTGCATGATCGGTGTGCCGTCCGGCGCCTTGTCGTTGACCGGCCATTGCATCGAGCCCTGCTGCTCCAGCCGCTCGAACGATACGCCGGCGAAGGTCGGCGTGGTGCGGGCGACTTCGTCCATGATCTGCGATGGGTGGGTATAGTTCCAGTCCGCACCCATCGCCTGCGCGATCGCCTGGGTCACCTCCCAGTCCGCCATGTCGGCGCGCGGCTGCATCACCTTGCGCACCAGGTTGATGCGGCGTTCGGCGTTGATGAACGTGCCGTCCTTCTCGAGGAAGGTCGAACCCGGCAGGAACACGTGCGCGTAGTTCGCCGTCTCGTTCAGGAACAGGTCGTGGACCACAACGCACTGCATCGCTGCGAGACCGGCCGTGATGTGCTTCGTGTCGGGGTCGGACTGCACGATGTCCTCGCCCTGGATGTAGACTCCTCTGAACGAGCCATCCAGCGCCGCGTCAATCATGTTCGGGATGCGCAGACCCGGCTCGGGATCCAACGTCATGCCCCATTCCTGCTCATAGATCGCGCGCACGGCAGGATCGGAGATGTGGCGATACCCTGGCAGCTCATGCGGGAAGCTGCCCATGTCGCAGCTTCCTTGCACGTTATTCTGGCCGCGCAGCGGGTTCACCCCGACGCCGCGGCGGCCGATATTGCCGGTTACCATTGCCAGGTTCGCCAGCGCCATCACAGCCGTACTGCCCTGGCTGTGCTCGGTCACGCCGAGCCCGTAGTAGATCGCGCCATTGCGCGCGCTTGCGTACAGTCTCGCGGCGTCGCGGATCATCTGTGCCGGCACGCCACTGACGCGTTCAACTTCCTCGGGACTGTTGCGTGGTTCGGCGACGAATGCCGCCCAGTCTCCGAATACCTCGTTGTCGCAGCGCTCGCGCACGAAGTCCTGGTCCACCAAACCTTCGGTGACGATCACATGCGCCAGCGAAGTCAGCACCGCAACATTTGTGCCGGGTCGCAGCGGCAGATGATAGCTGGCCTGAACATGCGGCGTACGCACCAGATCGATGCGGCGAGGATCGACCACGATAAGCTTCGCGCCTTCACGCAGTCGCTTTTTCATGCGCGAAGCGAATACCGGATGTCCGTCGGTCGGATTGGCGCCGATCACCATGATGACGTCGGAGTCATCGACCGAGTCGAAGTCCTGCGTGCCGGCGGAGGTCCCGAAGGTGGTGCGCAGCCCGTAGCCGGTGGGCGAATGGCAGACACGGGCGCAAGTGTCGGTGTTGTTGTTGCGGAAAACCTGGCGCGCCAGCTTCTGCACCAGATAGGTCTCCTCATCGGTGCAGCGCGACGAGGTGATGACGCCGATGGCGTCCTTTCCGGCCTCAGCCTGGATGCGCTTGAACTGAGTGGCGACATGGCTGATCGCCTCTTCCCAGGATACCTCGCGCCAAGGGTCGGTGATCTTGTCGCGCAGCATCGGCTTCAGCACGCGGTCCCGGTGGTTGGCGTAGCCCCAGGCGAAGCGTCCCTTGACACAGGAATGGCCGTGATTGGCCTTGCCGTCCTTCCACGGCACCATGCGGACCACGGTGTCGCCCTGCATTTCGGCCTTGAAATTGCAGCCGACGCCGCAATACGCGCAGGTGGTCACGACGGAGTGCTCGGGCTGACCGAACTCGACCACTGTCTTCTCGACCAGCGACCCGGTGGGACAGGCCTGCACGCAAGCACCGCACGAGACGCACTCCGATTGCAGGAATGGTTCATCCATGCCGGCGGCAATCTTCGAGGCGAAACCGCGCCCTTGGACCGTCAGCGCGAAGGTGCCCTGCACTTCTTCGCAGGCGCGCACGCAGCGCGAGCACACGATGCACCGTGCCGGATCGAACTGGAAATACGGATTCGAAGCATCGACCGGGGTGTGCAAATGGTTGGCGCCGTTCTGGCCATAGCGCACCTCGCGCACACCGATCAGCCCGGCCATCTCCTGGAACTCGCTGTTGCCAGCGGTGGGCGCGGTGAAACCGTCCAGCGGATGATCGGAGAGGTACAGCTCCATGACGCCGCGCCGCACCTGGCGGACGCGCTCTGACGTGGTGGAGACCTGCATGTCCTGCGCCACGGGCGTGGTACATGAGGCCGGCGTCCCGGCGCGGCCCGCGATCTCAACGAGGCAGACGCGGCAGCTGCCAAAACTGTCGAGCATGTCGGTGGCGCAAAGCTTCGGAATACGGATACCGGCTTCCATCGCCGCGCGCATGATCGAGGTCCCAGCCGGCACTGTCACCTGCCGTCCATCGATCGTGAGGGTGACCTGCTCTTTCGCCGTGCTGGCGGGGGTGCCGTAGTCGATTTCCTGCATCAGGGGCATGGGTGCCTCATCAAAACTGTCATTCCGCCGCTTCGCGGCGCATTGTGCGAAAGTCCTCCGGCCAGTGCTCGAGCGCGCTCATCACGGGATACGGGATGAACCCGCCCAGCGCGCACAGCGAACCGAACTTCATCGTGTGGCAGAGGTCGCGCAACAACTCGAGGTTGGCCTCAAGCTTGTCGCCGGCAACGATGCGATCAATGACCTCCATACCGCGCACCGAACCGATCCGGCACGGCGTGCACTTGCCGCACGATTCCGCAGCACAGAACTCCATCGCAAATCGAGCCTGCCTGGCCATGTCGACGGTGTCGTCGAACACGACCACGCCGCCGTGCCCGATCAATCCATCCTTGGCGGCAAACGCCTCATAGTCGAAGGGCGTGTCGAACAGCGCGGGCGGAAAATAGGCGCCCAAGGGGCCGCCAACCTGCACCGCGCGCACTGGACGGCCGGTTCGCGTTCCTCCGCCGATATCGTTCACCAGCTCGCCCAGTGTAATGCCGAAGCCGCATTCGAACAGGCCAGCATATTTCAGGTTGCCGGCAAGCTGGATCGGCATGGTCCCGCGCGAACGACCCATGCCGATGTCGCGGTAGAACTCAGCGCCCTTGTCCAGGATCACAGGCACGCTGGCCAGCGACACCAGGTTGTTGATCACGGTCGGCGCGCCGAACAGACCCTTGTGGACCGGCAACGGCGGCTTGGCGCGCACCTGGCCGCGCTTGCCTTCCAGGCTGTCGAGCAGCGAAGTCTCTTCACCGCAGATATAGGCACCGGCCCCGACTCGCTGCTCGATATCGAAGCCTTCGGCGAGTACGCCTTCGCGCCGCGCGATGTCGAGCGCCGCATTGAATGTGGCGATCGCGTGCGGGTACTCTGACCGCGTATAGACGTATCCCTTAGTGGCACCGACCGCGAACCCGGCGATCGCCATGCCTTCAATCAGTACGAACGGATCGCCTTCCATCAGCATGCGATCGGCATAGGTGCCGGAATCGCCCTCGTCGGCATTGCAGACGATGTATTTGCGTTCGCCGGCTGCGTCGGCGGCCGACTTCCATTTGATGCCTGTCGGGAATCCGGCGCCGCCACGCCCGCGCAGCCCCGATTGCGTTACCACTTCGATGGTGGCTGCAGGGCCGATCTCCCTGGCGCGCGCCAAGCCCTTGAGACCGCCATGCGCGCGATAATCATCCAGCGACAGTGGATCGACGATACCGCAGCGCGCAAATGTCAATCGCGTCTGCTTCGCCAGAAACGGCAGGTCCTCAGGTCTGCCCAGCCGCAGCGGGTGCGCTCCACCGCTCAGCGTGCCCGCATCCAGCAGGCCCGAGATGTCAGCCACGGTCACCGGACCATAGGCGATGCGACCCTCCGGGGTCGCCACCTCGACCATCGGCTCTAGCCAGAACAGCCCACGCGAGCCGGTCCGCACCATCTCGACATCGCCCGACTGGCTCAGCAGCGACGCAACGGCATCGGCGCCGAGCGCCAGAGCGGCAGCGTCACGTGGCACGTAGACCCGCGTGCTCATCGCGCCCGCTCCAGCAGCGTATCTAGTTTCGCGTCGTCCATGCGTGCCAGCGGGGCACCATCCAGCATTGCCGCCGGCCCGACAGCGCAAAGCCCGAAGCAGAACACCGGCTCCAGGGTCACCGCGCCGTCTGCCGTGGTGCCGTGCCAGTCCACACCCAAACGACGGCGCACGTGGGCCGCCACTGCATCAGCGCCCAGGGATTGACACGCCTCGGCGCGACACAACCGCAGCACATGCCGGCCGGGCGGCTCGGAACGAAAATCATGATAGAAGCTGACGATTCCGTGCACCTCCGCGCGCGTCAGGTTCAGCGCACGGGCAATCATCGGCACCGCCTGCGCGGGGACGCAGCCGAACATGTCCTGCAACGCGTGCAGGATCGGTAGGGTTGCTCCTTGCTGATCGGCGTGGGCCGCGATGATCTCGGCACCGCGCGCCTCGCTCCAGGCCTCATAGGTGGCCACCGCAGGCACTCCTCCCGGCAAGTAATGCGGCTTTGTCCACACAATAATTGGCCGCGTGCCCGGAAATGCAAGAAAGCGAGGCCGAACCCCTGATAGAAAACTTCTATCGTTGCTCGGAGGCCCAGGTCTGGCCCAATCGGTGCGCTTCGGTGACCAGTGCCGCGGTCAGCGGAGTCAGCGGCTCGCGCTGCGGGTAGACGAGACCGATCGTCGGTGGATCGTCGTCGCGGATCGGCACGGAGCGAATCGGTTCTCCCAATCCCATCGTCTGGGCCAGCACAGCCGGCATCACGCTGGCCCAGCGCCCGGTGCGCACATGCGAGAACAACACGATCATCGAATTGGATTGCAGGGTCGGAGCCGGCTCGATACCGCCGGCGCGCAGCCGGTGATCGATGATCCGGCGGTTCTGCATATCGGGGGTCAGCAGGCATAACGGGACCTCGCCGACCTCCACCCAGCTCACTTCCTTGCGGCGCCCCAACGGCGCCTCAGCCGAGATCAGCAGGTGATAGCGCTCGTGATACAGCCGGACGAATCGCACGCGGCCGAGTGGCTCGTTGTCGACGTAAGTCAGGCCGGCATCGACCTCGAGGTTTTCAAGTTGCGTGAGCACGTCGATCGAATTGCGCGACATCACGGTAAATACGACGTCGGGATGGCGTTCGCGCAGCGGTGTGGTCAGTTCGGCGACGATCGGCAACGCGGTGGGCACCGCCGCCAGTCGAAGATGGCCGGCCAGACCGCGCTTCAGGGCGTTGATCTCGTCGTGCATCGCGCGCGCATCGCCGACAATGCGGCGCGCCCAGTCGAGTACGCGCTGGCCTTCCGGAGTAAAGCCGATGAACCGCGACTGGCGGTTCACCAGCAGCACACCGAAGTTTTCTTCGAGCTGCTTCAGACCGGCGGACAATGTTGGCTGCGTGATGCCGCAGGCATCGGCGGCGCGGCCAAAATGCTGCTCACGCGCAAGCGCGAGCAGCATTTCCAGTTTGTCGATCAGGCGGCCACCGCTACGCGCTGGGCCGTGTCAGGCTGTACGACACCGCCGCGGATCGCTCCGGATTCGGTACTGCCCCATAGCACTTCAAACCCCCGCGGCAGTCGCCGGCTGTTGGGCGTCGACAGCCAGAGGCGGAACAACAGCCGTTCCTGCTGACTCGCAGTGTCGTCCTCATATGCCGTGCGGCCATGGAAGATGACGTGATTATTCAACAACTGGATGTCGCCAGGCACGAACGGCGCGTAGATGCAGGTCTCCTCTGCGACCTCCGCCAGCAGATCGAGCGCCTCATTCTGAGCCGAGGTCAATCGAGGCACCTCGGCGAACTCCTGCGCCTGCTCGACATAGGTGCGCGAATACTGGCAGGTCAGCTTGCCGTCCTGCACACCGAACACGGGCAGCGCAAAGGCGCGTGTTATGGCAATGCCGTCTTCGTCAGCGGGTCGCGCACGCCAGTAATCCTGGCATAGAAGTTCCAGCAGATCGGGCCGCCGGCGCAGGATCTCGTTATAGATCGTCACGATGCTGGTCAGCTTGCTGACGCCGCCAGCCTTGGCGTTGCGCACGCACAGCAACGCGATCACGTCGCAGCGGTCGGTATGCCAGCGCAGCGGACCAGTGGAACGCGCACGCGCACGCGAAGACACGATGCTGCCCGGCGCGGCCTCCACGTACGTCTTCTCCGTCAGCTTCGTTTCGTCACGCACCTCACCCATGATCTCGCCGCGGGCGTTCTGGTAGAGAGCGGTGCCGAGATATCGGCCCAGGCCCCAGAAGATCTGCCGGACGTCGTCGTCGGAGTATCGCTCGACAGGCAGGCCGCGCAGTCGGACGGCGCCGAGACCGTTTTCCAGTTCGTCGCTGATGTCCGCCAGCAGCCTAGCAGTAGATGCAAGCGGAAAATCGTCGCGGCCAAAGGCGTATGGTGCGAAGCCGTCACGCTTCACCCGCGCAAGCGCGGCGTCGATCTCAGCGCGCTGAGAGTCATCAAGGGTACGGATCCAGGCACTGGAAACATCCAGCTCCTTTCCGTACCAGGCGGCGCGGCCAGCCAATGGCAGCTTTTCGGTCATGACAGGACTCTCCAGGCTCGCCTTCTTCCTACGCTTTCCCTCGGTCGCCGCCAAATGTCGCCATGCTGCCGCCGGTGAGATAAGTCTCCGCATCCAGCTTCCCGAAAATGTCGATCAGGGTCGCCACGCCCCCTGTCCATCCCGTTTGGTGACTCGCGCCGATGCCGGCGCCGTTGTCGCCATGGAAGTACTCGTAGAACAGCAGGTGATCGCGCCAATAGGGATCGCGCTGGAAAACCTCGGTCCCGCCATAGACCGGACGACGGCCATCTTCGCCGCGTAGAAAGATGCTGACCAGGCGGTTGGCGATGTCCCGGGCAACCTCGAACAGATTCATCAACCTGCCCGAACCCGTGGGGCATTCGATCTTAAAGTTATCGCCATAGTAAGCGTAGTAGTGCATCAGGGCGCGGATGATCAGCGCGTTCACCGGCATCCAGACGGGGCCTCGCCAGTTCGAGTTGCCGCCGAACATGCCGGTATCGGACTCAGCGGGAAGATAGCCGACCCGATACACCTGACCGTCCGCGATGAACTCATACGGGTGGTCCGCATGATAACGCGAGAGCGAACGAATGCCGTGCGGGCTCAGGAACTCGTTCTCATCCAGCATGCGTGTCAAGATCCGGCGCAGACGTTGCTCGCTGACCAGTGCGATGATGCCGCGTTCCGCGACGCCGAAATGGCCTGGGCCCGTCGCATGGATCGACTCCAACAGTTCCGGCATACGTTGCACACGGGCCCACATCGTCTTTACCAGTTTGGGCGCCTGCTGGCGCTGTCGCTTTTCCACCACGGTTGCCGCACACAGCGGCAACAGACCGACCATCGAACGGACCTTCAGCCGCGTGGCGCTTCCGTCCGGCAGTCGCAGGACATCATAGTAGAACCCGTCTTCCTCGTCCCACATCCCATCCGGACCGACATGGTTCATGGCATGGGCGATCATCAGGAACTGTATCCCGTAGTTCGTCGCCAGGTCTTCATAGGTGGGATCGTTCGCCGACAGCTCATAGGCGATCTCCAGCATGTTCTGGCAGAACAGAGCGACCCAGGCAGTACCGTCCGCTTGCTCCAGATGACCCCCCGTCGGCAATGGAGCGCTGCGATCGAACACGCCGATATTGTCGAGGCCAAGAAAGCCGCCCTCGAACAGACCCTTGCCGAAGCGGTCCTTGCGGTTCACCCACCAGCCGAAGTTCGCTGTTAGCTTGCCGAAGACCCGCTTGAGGAAGGCAAGATCAGTCCTTCCCCTGAGCGCCTGTTCCATTCGGAACAGGAAGATCGTGGCCCACGCCTGGACTGGCGGGTTGACGTCGCTGAAGTTCCACTCATAGGCCGGGATCTGGCCGGCCGGGTGCAGGTACAGTTGATCGAGCAGCAGATCCAGCTGCTGCTTGGCGAAGTCGATATCGACGCTCGACAAGGGGAGTGTGTGAAACGCAAGGTCCCAGGCGGCGAACCAGGGATATTCCCACTTGTCAGGCATTGAGATCACATGGTCGGCGATCAAATGTGCCCAGCCGCGATTGCGGACGTCGCGAGCCGACGGACGCATCGGATCGGCACCATGTTCCTCAAGCCACTTGTCGGCGTCCAGGAAGAAATGCTGCTTGCTCCACAGCATGCCAGCCAATGCCTGTCGCATAACATTCGCCGCATCGTCGCTTAACCGTGCAGGGCAGATCGTACCGTAGAACGCATCGGCCTCGCGTTGGCGCTCTGCAAAAATCGACTCGAACCCGGGTCCAAAAGGAGAGCTTGATGGGCTATCACAGAGTCGCAGGCGGATAACAGAGACTGCACCGGCGCCGATATCCACCCGATACTGTGCGGCGGCCTTCGTTCCCGTGTTGGCGGGATTGACGACCTCCCGTCTGCCGGCCACCACGTAGTCGTTGATCGCATCCTTCACATAGGGTGTGCAGCTTGGCTTGCCGAAAAGGCGCTGGTTATTGGTCTCGTTCTCGGTGAACAGGAGCCGCGGGTCGCCTTCGCAGTATAACGTGTAGTCCCCAAGCTCGGCATGCGACGCGGCGATCGCGCAAACCCCGCCCACCTCGGCTCGCAATGTCGGCTTCGGAGGATCCGGCCACCACGTCCAAGTGTTGCGGAACAACAAGGTGGGGAGGACGGTCAGGGCGCATCGGTCTGGCCCGCGATTGCATATGCTGATCTTGATCAGGATATCGCGGGGAGTGGCCTTGGCGTACTCGACGAACACGTCGAAATACCGGTTCTCACTAAAGACGCCGGTGTCGAGCAATTCATATTCCTGCTCATTGCGGCTGCGTCGGCGGTTGGTTTCGATGATATCTGCATAGGGGTACGGGCGCTGCGGATACTTGTACAGACACTTCATGTACGAATGGGTCGGGGTGTTGTCCAAATAGAAATAGTATTCCTTCGCGTCCTCGCCGTGATTGCCTTCGCTGTTGGTGAGGCCAAACAACCGTTCCTTCAGGATTGGGTCCTGACCGTTCCACAACGCGACGGAAAAGCAGAGCCGCTGGCGCTCGTCGCTCAGTCCGGCGATTCCGTCCTCTCCCCAATGGTAGGCGCGCGACCGGGCCTGGTCATGGGTGAAGTAGTTCCACGCGTCGCCATTTTCGCTGTAATCCTCACGCACGGTGCCCCACTGGCGTTCACTGAGATAGGGTCCCCACAGCCGCCACGGCACACCCTTGTCGCGCGCTTCGTCCAGACGAAGGTTCTCGCTGGTCTTTGCTCGTTCGGCACTGTGAGTATCCGACACACTCTCCTCCGGGAAATGGTTCACAGAACCTGGTCACGGCGTATTAAAGCTGACCAAACAGATCGCGGCTATCGCAGTCTTGTTGCAGACCCTGTGTCCATCCTGACCGGATCAGGCGCCAGCGAGAACCCTGTGCAGCGCCGCCGCATCCTGTGCTTCGCGCAGCTTCTGCACGAACGTAGCGTCCCGCATTGGTCGAGAGACGGCCGCCAAGGTCGCCAGGTGCTGATTGCCGCCATTCGCCTGGGTCAACAGCAGTATCACGAGATCGACGGGACGTTCGTCGATTGCCGCGAAATCGATGGGGCGCGCCAGCCGGACGAATAGCGCATAGGGAGACTTCAGCGCCTGGAGACGCGCATGGGGCAAGGCGAAACCCTTACCCAGGCCGGTCGATCCCAGGTTCTCCCGGGCCTGCAATGCACCGAATATGGTTGAGGGGTCGAGCGAGGTGGCGACAGCGGCGCGATTGGCCAGTTCCTGCAGCAGTTGCGTCTTATCTCCGGAGCGCAAACCGACGATGACTTGATCCGGACCGATCAGATCCCCGATGGCCATCAATCGGGCGCCCGCAGCCGGTAACCGACGCCGGTCTCGGTCAGGATGTATTCTGGCTTCTCGGTATCGCGCTCGATCTTCTGCCGCAGCGCGCGGATATAGATACGAAGATATTGCACGTCGGTATTCGGGCCCCAGACCTCACGCAGGATCATGTTGTGCGTCAGCACCTTGCCGGCGTGTGCCACCAGGAGCCGCAGCAGATCGTACTCGCGGGGCGAGAACTTAACCTCCTGGCCGCGCACCGTCACGATGCGCCGGACCAGGTCGACCGCGAGGTCGCCGGTGCGGAACATCGGCTTCTCGCCTTGCTGCTGCAGACGGTGCCGCTGTGCGGCACGAACGCGCGCCAGCAGTTCCTCGATCCCGAACGGCTTGGTCACATAATCATCGGCACCAAGATCGAGCGCCGTCACCTTGGCTGCCTCGCTCTCACGGCTCGAAAGAACGATGATCGGCAACATGGTGCCTGCGTCACGGATGCGGCGGATCACGTCGAGGCCGTCGATGTCGGGCAAGCCCAGGTCGAGCACCATGAGATCGGCACGCCGTTGTCGCACTGCGTCCAGCGCGGCCTGACCGGTTGTCGCCTCGACAACGACGTAACCCTGGCTGCCCAGTCCGGCGCGCAGGAAGCGCAGGATGGCCGGTTCATCATCGACGACCACGATACGCGGCGGGCCAGAGTCTGTCGTCACCTCATTCCACCGCTTCCGCCGGTTGCTCCGCTTCGGCGAACACTGGCAACCGCAAGGTGAACACGGCGCCCGAGCGGTCGGTGCGATTGCCGGCCCGGATACTGCCACGCATTGCTTCGACGAAGCCGCGGCAGATCGCCAGTCCCAGACCAGTGCCAGCCCTGCGCCGATCTGCGCCGCCCACGCGATAGAATTTATCGAACACCCGCTCCAACTCGTCGGCCGGTATGCCCGGACCCTCGTCCAGCACCTGCACGACCACCTGACCGTCATCCTGCCATGCTTTGACGGTTACCAGCGATCCGGCTGGCGCGTATTTGCTGGCATTGTCCAGCAGATTGAACAGCACCTGCTCGAACAAGACCTCGTCCGCATCGAGCATCGGCAGATCCGGTCGAAGCAACACCTGCGTCCGATGCTGCGCCAAAACCCTTTCTGCACGGCGCAGAGCGCTGCCGATCGCATCCGACAGGTCGATGGGTCCCGTACGCAGCGCCAACGGTCCCGACTCCAGCCGTGTCATGTCCAATAGGTTGCCGATGAAACGATTGAGCCTCTCGGCTTCATCCTGGATATTGCGGATGAGATCAACCCGTGTCGATGCATCAAGCGCATCGCCTTGCGCCACCAGACTGGTGGCAGAGCCGATGATGGAGGCCAGGGGCGTGCGCAGATCGTGCGATATCGACGTAAGCAGCGCGGCGCGCAGGCGATCGGTTTCCGCCACCAGGCGGGCGCTTTCCACGTCCTCCACCAGATTCACACGCTCGATCGCCAGCGCCGCCTGGTCGGCCAACGCATCGAGCAGCCGATGCTGATCGGGGGTCAGGATCGGTCCCGGCTCGTCGCTGTCGATACCCACCACGCCAACCGCGCCACGTCCAGTGTTCATCGGCATGAACAAACGTTTGGCACCGGGCAGCGTGTCCGACCCACGGCCGGCAACGTGGTTCTTCTCCCAGCACCACTTCGCTGCAGCGAGATCGGCGGGGTCCAGTGTGTCCTCGGGCGGGAAGCCGGCGCGCACGGCGACCGAGCCGTCTTCGGGCAGCAGAATCACCACGCGTACCTTCAGCATCAGGGCGACCTGGTGCACCGTTGCCCATAGCAGATCGTCGAGATTGGCCGCGCCCGCCAGCTTGCGGCTGAATTGATATAATTCCTCGGTGATGCGCGCACGCTGTCGGGCGACGATCGCCTGCGCTCGCACGCGTGCCGTCAAGTTGCTGGCGATCACTGCGGTGACGCCGAAGAAGAACAGCGCAGCCACGTTCTCCGGGTCGGCGATAGTGAAAGTGTAGAGCGGCGGCAGGAAGAAGAAGTTGTAGGCGAGCACACTGGCGAAACAGGCCAGGAGAGCCGGCCATAGACCATATACGACAGCCGACACCAGGACCGCTGTCAGAAAGCACATCGCCACGCTGGACAGACCCAGCACGTGGTGCAGCAGCAGCGCGGCGCCGAGCGAGATCGCGACGAAGGCCAAGCTCCCAGCGAAAGCCTGCGCCTCACCGCTTGGCAACGCGCGCCGTCGCGGTTCGGCCGCCTCGCCGCTGCGACCCAAGACATGCACGCCGGCCCCACCCGCCTTGCGGATCAGCTGCTGCGCCAGCGAGCCGCGAAACAATTCCCGCCACCATGATCGTGGCGGCTGCACGATCAGGATGTGCGTCATGTTGTTGGCGCGCGCGTAGTCGGCGATCGTGTCCGCCACATCCTGGCCAGGCAGGGTGACGGTCTCTGCCCCCAATCGCTGCGCCAGCCGCATTGCCTCGGCGATCCGGTCACGTTCAGCGTCGCTGAGGTTCAGATCGTGGGCGGTCTCGACGTGCACTGCCGTCCACGGCGCCTTCAGGCTATCCGCCATGCGCTTGGCACCACGCACCACCTCGGTGCTCGCGACATCGCCACCGACGCAGGCCAGGATGCGCTCGCCCGCCGCCCATGGACCAGAAATGGCGTGCGCCTGCATATAGCGCACCATCTGATCATCGACCCGTTGTGCTGTGCGTCGCAGCGCAAGCTCGCGCAGCGCCGTCAGGTTTCCGGGCGAGAAGTAATGGCGGATGGCGCGTTCGGCCTGATGCGGCACATAGACTTTGCCATCCTTCAGCCGTTGGATCAGGTCTTCCGGCGTCAGGTCGATCAGCTCGATGTCATCCGCCTTGGCGATGACCGAGTCAGGCACCGTCTCGCGCACCCGGATGCGGGTGATGCGCGCAACCACATCGTTCAGGCTTTCGATGTGCTGGACGTTCAGCGTGGTATAGACGTCGATGCCGGCCGCGATCAGTTCCTCGACATCCATGTACCGCTTCGGATGCCGGCTGCCTGGCGTATTGGTGTGCGCCAGTTCATCGACCAGCGCGAGTTGCGGACGGCGCGCGACCAGTGCGTCGAGGTCCAGCTCCTGCAATGCTTTGCCGCGATAGTCGACAGCGCGAAGAGGGATGACCTCCAGACCGTCCAGCAGCGCCTCGGTCTCACGGCGTCCGTGCGTCTCCACCACGCCCACGACAACGTCAACGCCGTCCCGGTGCCGCGCGCGTGCGGCGGACAGCATCTCAAATGTCTTGCCGACACCCGGCGCGGCGCCGAGAAAGATCTTCAGCCGTCCGCGCGTCCCCTCCTGCACAGCCTGCAGCAGCGCATCAGGCGAGGGTCGTCCGTCGCGTGAACTTCGATCGTCCAAGCTGTACTCCTGGCACCGCCCCCTCCCCCAACCCCGTCCCGCTAGGGGAGGAGGAGGTCTTGGCCCTTATCACCCTCTACGCCTTCATCGCATCGAGCGCGAGATTAAGCTGCAGCACGTTGACATGCGGCTGGCCGATGATGCCGAGGAATCGCCCGGTGATGTGTTCCTGCACGAGCTGCCGTACCTTGTCCTCTGGCAGGCCGCGCGCTTTCGCCACGCGCGGCACCTGAAACAGTGCCCCGGCTGGTGTAATGTCAGGATCCAGCCCGCTGGCCGAGGTGGTGACCAGGTCGGAGGGGATCGGTGTGTTCGGGTTCTCGGCAGCCAGCCTGGTCGCGTCGTCCTTCACCCGGTCCACCAGCGCCTTCGATGTGGGGCCAAGATTCGATCCCGCCGAGTTTGCAGCGTTGTACGGCGCAGGCACCGTCTTGCTTGCATCGTTCGGATCAGGCTCGGTGGTGGCCGACGGGCGGCCGTGGAAGTACTTGTCGGAGGAAAAATTCTGGCCGATCAGCGCCGAGCCAATCACCTTGCCGCCCTTCTCGATCAAGCTGCCATTTGCCTGATACGGAAACACCGCCTGGGCGATGCCGGTCATCGCCAGCGGGTAGATGATGCCGGTGATGACCGTCATCACGACGATCATCACGATGGCGGGGCGAACGTGTTTCATAGTGGTGGCCTCCCTCAGGCCAGACCGACGGATGTGACAAGCATGTCGATCAGCTTGATGCCGACGAACGGCACGATGATGCCGCCAACGCCGTAGAGCAGCAGGTTTCGTCGCAGGATCGCCGCTGCACCGATCGGGCGATAGGCGACGCCGCGCAGCGCCAGTGGGATCAGTGCGACGATGATCAGCGCATTGAAGATGATCGCGGAGAGGATGGCGCTCTCCGGCGTCTTCAACCCCATCACATTCAGCGCCTGCAACTGCGGATAGAACGCGAGGAACATTGCCGGGATCATGGCGAAATACTTAGCCACGTCGTTGGCAATGCTGAACGTGGTCAGTGCGCCACGCGTCATCAGCAGCTGCTTGCCGATCTCGACGATCTCGATCAGCTTGGTCGGATCGCTGTCGAGATCCACCATGTTGCCGGCCTCGCGCGCCGCCATGGTGCCGGTGTTCATCGCCACGCCGACATCCGCCTGTGCCAGCGCTGGCGCGTCGTTGGTGCCATCGCCGCACATCGCCACAAGTTTGCCCTGTGCCTGCTCGTCGCGGATCAGCTTGAGCTTGGTCTCGGGCGTCGCCTGGGCGAGGAAATCGTCCACGCCGGATTCGGCGGCAATGGCCGCGGCGGTCAGCGGATTGTCGCCGGTGATCATCACGGTGCGGATGCCCATACGGCGCAGTTCGGAGAAGCGCTCCTGGATGCCGCCCTTGATGATGTCCTTGAGGTGGATCACTCCGAGCAGGCGGCCGTCCTTGGAGACAGCGAGCGGGGTGCCACCGGAGCGAGAGATTTCCTCCGACTTTATGGTCAGTTCGCGCACGGCCGCTTCCGAAACGGTGGAGCGCACCGCGACACCGCCGCCATTGCTGTTGGCGTCGTGCTGACGCACAAACATCAGCACCGCATCCACCGCGCCTTTGCGGATGGTCGTCCCCTCCAGATCGACGCCGGAAAGCCGCGTCTGCGCGGAGAACGGAATGAAGTGCGCATGCGCAGGCGCCATCTCGCGACCGCGGATATTGTACTTCTCCTTGGCCAGCACGACGATCGAGCGGCCTTCCGGCGTCTCGTCCGACAACGAGGCGAACTGCGCCGCGTCGGCCAACTCCTGCGCGGTAACACCGGCCAGTGGCAGGAACTCGGTCGCCTGGCGGTTGCCCAAGGTGATCGTGCCGGTCTTGTCGAGCAGCAGTGTATCCACGTCACCGGCCGCCTCTACCGCCCGACCCGACATCGCCAGCACGTTGAACCGCACCAGGCGGTCCATGCCGGCGATGCCGATCGCCGATAGCAATGCGCCGATCGTAGTCGGGATCAGTGCGACGAACAGCGCGACCAGGATCACCACGGACACTGCACCGCCGGCGTAGGCGGCAAAGCTAGGGATTGTCGCCACAGCAATGACGAAGATCATCGTCAGACCGGCGAGCAGGATGTTCAGCGCGATCTCGTTCGGCGTCTTCTGCCGTTCCGCCCCTTCCACCAGCGCTATCATCCGGTCGAGGAAGGTGGATCCCTGGGTCGCGGTGATACGCACCTTGATCCAGTCGGACAGCACCTTCGTGCCGCCGGTCACCGCCGAGCGGTCGCCGCCGCTCTCGCGGATCACCGGCGCTGACTCGCCGGTGATCGCCGATTCATCGACCGAGGCGATGCCCTCGATCACGTCGCCGTCGCTGGGGATCAGGTCGCCGGCTTCCACCAGCACGATATCGCCCTGCTTCAGCTCCGGGGCCGGCACCGCCTGCCAGTCCATTGCGGCCTGCGCTGTCAGCCGTTTGGCCATGGTCTCGGTCCGCGCCCGGCGCAACGTCGCCGCCTGCGCCTTGCCGCGGCCTTCCGCCACCGCCTCGGCGAAGTTGGCGAACAGCACCGTCACCCAGAGCCAAAGAATGATCTGGAAGGTGAAGCCCAAGTGTTCGCCGCCACCTGTCGCCATCTCCCGCAAGAAGATGACTGTGGTGAGGGCGGCGACGACCTCCACCACGAACATCACCGGGTTCCTGATCAGCTGCCTGGGGGCGAGCTTGACGAACGACTGCCCGATCGCCGGCAGAAGGATCGCGGGGTCCAGTATTGAGGACTGCGCCGCGCGCATCTTGTTGCGAATTTCCATGGCTCAGCTGCCTGTGTCAAAGAGACTGCCCGCGTGCATCGCGAAGTGTTCGACGACGGGGCCGAGTGAAACGGCGGGGAAGAAGATCAGACCACCGGTGATCGCAATCACGCCAACCACCAGGCCGACGAACAGCGGGCTGTCGGTGGGGAAGGTGCCGGCGGAGGTTGGCACGATCTTCTTCTGCACCAACGAGCCGGCGATCGCGAGCATCGGGATGATCATCAGGAAGCGGCCGATGAACATTGCGAGGCCAAGGGTGTCGTTCCAGAACGGCACGTTCGCGGACAGGCCGGCGAATGCGCTGCCGTTGTTGCCGGTCGCCGAGGTGTAAGCGTACAGCATCTCGCTGAAGCCGTGTGGTCCAGCGTTGGCGGTAGCCGCCGTGCCAACCGGCAGGACCGAAGCAAGGGCCGTGAAGCCGAGCATGGACAACGGCAGGATCAGGATGCCGAGCATGGCCATCTTGACCTCCTTCGCCTCCAGCTTCTTGCCGAGATATTCGGGCGTGCGGCCGACCATCAGCCCGGCGACGAACATCGCCACGATGACGAACAGCAGCATGCCGTAGAGGCCAGAGCCCACGCCACCGAAGATGATCTCGCCCAACATGATGTTGACCATCGGCACCATGCCGGCGATCGGCAGCAGGCTGTCATGCATGTTGTTGACTGCGCCGCATGACGCGTCGGTGGTGATGGTGGTGAACAGCGCCGAGTTGGCGATGCCGAAGCGGACCTCCTTGCCTTCCATGTTGCCGCCAGGCTGCAGCGCGCTCGTCGTCTGGTCGACATTGAATTGCCCGAACGCTGGGTTGCCAGCCGATTCGGCCCAGTAGCAGGTGGTCACACCACCGAGGAACAGGACGCCCATGACGGCGAAGATCGCCCAGCCCTGACGCTGGCTGCCGACCATGCGGCCGAACACATTGGTCAGGGCCGCGCCGATCGAGAAGATCAGCAGGATTTGGATCAGGTTGGTCAGCGCGCTGGGATTCTCGAACGGATGCGCCGAGTTGGCATTCATGAACCCACCGCCGTTGGTGCCCATCATTTTGATGACTTCCTGCGAAGCCACCGGCCCCTGCGCGATCACCTGCTTGGCGCCTTCCAGCGTGGACGCCGCGGTATAGGCGTTCAGGTTCTCCGGTGTGCCCAAAGCGATGAGTACCAGGCAGACGACGACGGAGATCGGCAGCAGGATGTACAGCACGCAGCGGGTCAGGTCGACCCAGAAGTTGCCTAGCGTGCGCACCGAGCGACGCGCGAAGCCCCGGATGAGTACGATGGCCAGCACGATACCAGTGGCGGCCGAGACGAAGTTGTGCACGGTGAGCGCCCACATCTGCGTCAGGTAGCTCATCGTCGTCTCGGGGACGTACGACTGCCAGTTGGTGTTGGTCATGAAGCTGACCGAGGTATTGAACGCCAGGTCAGGCGGGACCGCAGCCTGATCAGCTGGATTGAACGGCAGCACATTCTGCAGCCGCTGGATGCCGTACATGATGACGAAGCCGGCGAAGCTGAACGCCAGCATCGCAATCGCATAGCTGACCCAGTGCTGCTCCTCGTCTTCGCGCACACCGCACAGCGCGTAGATGCCGCGCTCGATCGGGTGCAGCACCGGCGAGAGCGGCGTGCGCTCGCCGTCGAACACGCGCGTCATGTAGCCGCCGAATGGCTTGGTGATCAGGATCACCAGCACGCAATAGATTGCGATCTGCAGCCAACCGTTGAAGGTCATAAGCGTTGCTCCTCGTGATCCCGCTCAGAACTTCTCCGGCCGGATCAGGGCATAGACCAGATAGACGAGTAGGCCGACCGTCACGATCGCGCCCAAGGCGTAGTCGAGGGTCATGACGATAGCCTCACAGTTCGTCACACGCGTATGCGTAGAGGACGCAGGCGCCCAGGAAGGCGGCGCCGATCAGGATGTAGATGACATCGAGCATTGATGGATTTCCCCGGTCAGCAACAAAGTCGCCGCATGAGACGGGCATGTTGCGTTGCGCAACAGCTAGCCCCGAGCCCGTATAGAATCGATGGTATGTAAGCCAGTCGCGCATATAGATTCCATATAAGGTCGGGCACATCAGAAGGTCAGCACGGCGTCCGCACCCAGCGTGACAGCATTATTGTCCGTCTGGGCGTTGAACGGATGGTTGCCGGTGAATGCATGGTCCCAACGGACCTCCGGCCGCACCAGCAGCCCTGTCACCGGCGCCGGCAGCGAAGGTTTCCAGGTCACGCCAAGTGTCATCGCGCCATAGGTCGTGTTGGAGCCTGGCGCAGTGTGGACTGGTGGGCCAAAACCCTGCTGCGCCTGCACGAAGCCATTCGTCGTCGGAAACGAGGCCACAAAGAAGTTGTTGTCGTCGCGCCAGTATTCCAACCTGCCGTTCAGCGCGACGGTGTCGGTCAGGGCATAGGACGCATACTGCGCCGCGCCGAAACCGTTCACTGGCTTGCCCACTGTGCCATAGGCGTCGCGGACCAGGTTCGCCTCGGTGACCAGCGTCAGCTTGTCGGTCGCCTTCCAGGTAACGATGAGGTCGTTGAAGGTGCGCCACTGGCCGTTCGCGTTGACGCCGGGTGGCGCCAGGACGCGTGTGGCCTGTTCCGGACCAAAATGCGTCAGGGCCAGAAGCGTTAGGTTGCCATCCAGCAAGGTCAGGTTGAGCCCGGCAATGCCCCCGACCGCGCCGTTGTTGTCTCCGAGCGGCCCGAATGTCGTGTTGGTCCCGGTATCAAACCCGCTGTAGATGTCAAGCATGCCGCTCACATGCGTAACAGTCAGCGCCCCGGTATGCTTGAACGGCAGGCCAAAGTTGAAGATGTAGGAGTGGGAATAGAAGGGATTGGTCGACGGATCGATCGTCTCGTATCCCAACGGTGTTGGATACTGCCCGACCCTCAGGTCGACGCCGCCTTCGGTCAGCCAAGGAACGTGTGCAAGCACGTTGGCTTCGACCACGTCGAGTTGGTAGCGCGAGCTGGGATCGACGCGGTTCAGCTCGCCCAGGAACTGCGTGTACCGCGCGTCGCTGCCGTACATGAACTGCAGCCTGAAGCCCCACTGGTAGTCGGGATCTCTCGGGTCCAATGGCTTGTTCGCGGTCAGCAGAAGCTGGTTCATCACGGCCTGGTTGGCGCGGTCGGTGAACAAGTGGCCAAAGTTCAGGCCATCGGCGGGGCCGGACGGATTGCCCATGATGCCGGCATCAATCTGAGCCCAGAGGTGGATGCCATCGACCCAAAGCCCGGAAGGTGGCGATTCAGTCGCTGCCGACGCCGGACTTGGTGCCGCCGCTGAAGGCGCAGGCTGGGCCAGGGCCGCAGCAGGAAACAGTGTCGCGTAGCACAGCGCGCCCCGCGCCACGCGCGTGGGCCGAACGAGAGCTCGATGGAACGGCATAGATGCCCCTCAGTTATTCTGCCGTCCGCACTGGACTGGCGGCCGGCATGGCCACCCACAGGACGGCCTGCATTGCTTCAAGTCGATGGCTGCAGGGCTCGGTCAGTCCCCGGCCATAAACACCGCGAGGTGCGCGAGAGTCGCCAAACCGAGGCAGATCGCGATCACTGAGCCAAACTGCCGCAGGAAGTCGCCGGGCGTGTATTCGTCATCCGGCCCCCGGATCGGCTGATCCGCCGATGCGAAGTTGGTCGGCTGCGTCGCATGAACGGTATCCACTTCTGCCACGATGCACTCCCTACAGCGCCACAGGTTCTGTCAGGCGTGACCTGACCGGCGCGCGAGTGAGTGCAACTAGTGCCGCGGCGCATAGAAAGTCGATGTCAGGCCGCCGCCTTGCGCATATAAAAATCATATACTGGCACCGTCCCGGCGGGCGCTGCTCCACACATTCTGCCGGACGACAAGCAGCATCGATTTTATATGCCTGTCTCGCCAGCTTACGCTCAACTGATGTTGACCGAGAGAACAGCCATGGGGGACCGAGTATTGGCGACAGAGCAATTGACCTCGCACTCCCGTCTATTGCCGCCAGTCGATGAAGCACTGGAAAGTGCCGGTGCGCAAAGCATCCTTGTCGCCACGGACCTGTCCAACGATTTCGAACAGCCGATACGGCGCGCTGCGTCGTTAGCCGAGCAGCATGGGTCTCAGTTGACCGTGTTGCACGTCGTAGATCGACAGCTGCCTGCGCATACCGCGGCTCAGTTGGAGGCTGGTGCAAGGGAGGAGCTCCGAACCCGCCTGGGCTCACTGCCAATGCTGGACGCCGGACCCGCGCAGGTCGTCGTTGCGACAGGTGGGATCGCAGAGACGATTCTTGACGAGGCTGCGCGCCGCGACTGCGGCTTGATTGTGGTTGGCGCCCATCACATGGCGGCGGCTGGACACCTGCACTGCTGCACGATGGAACGCGTCATCCAGGCGACACATCTGCCGGTACTCACAGTGCAGACTGCTCCGACCGCTCGGTACCAGAATGTGCTGGCCGCCGTAGATTTTTCCCAAGCCTCGCGCCAGGCATTGCATTCGGCGCTGAGATTGGCGTCCACAGCACATTTTCGCTGTATCCACGCCTACAGCCTGCCCCTGAGCCTGTGGGTAAGAAGGAAGCATCGCGAGGATCTGCGGCGGAAGGCCAGTGCCAACTTTACCCGCATGCTTCAGCAGGAGCTGGCGTCCGATTTCGCCCGTCTCTGCATTGGTCCGAGTGCGATCAGCTGCCTCTTCAAGGAAGGCCATCCGCTCGACGTCATCGATGAGGAGGTGGGGGCGAGCAAGCCTGACCTGCTTGTCCTGGGGGTGCATGACACCAAGGCTGTACCGGGGGCACCTCTCGGCAGCGTCTCCTCGGCGTTCCTGAATTTCCCGCCCTGCGACGTGCTGTTCCGGCGTGGGCCGCTTTCGGCGGGCGGGCAACCGATGTGCTACAATCGGACGAGCGCGACAGGTAGCGTTCGCCCCACTCCTGCAGCGCATTGCCCGTAACTATCGAGGCGGGCGACCAACTTAACTACAGGGGTCGACCCACAGGGGAATTCAGCCAGCCGGTTGCCGCAGTAGCGGTCCGTCATTCGGGTGCTCGGCAGGCAGGTGCGGCTGCGACTGCGCGTCCTGCAGCCAACATACAAATACCTGCTCTCGGCCGAGCATGAGCGCTGCCAGGTAATCATGCCGACCATCGTCCACCAGGAAGCGCTCGTTCTCCCAGTGTCCGACGATTGGTGGCCACGGGGCGCAGTCGCCAAGGTTCAGTAGCCGTCGGAACTTCTTCTCGATCGCCTCTGGGCTCATCGGCGAGCGAAAGCCAAGCTTGCACAGATCAATGTCCACCGAGGCAGTCTGCACCACCTGATAAGGCTGCACACACATGGACCGGTCTTCAGCAACCAGGACAGTCATTGCCCCCGCCTTTTGGAAAGCCGAATGAAGTTTATCTGACTTCAGGTCGATTCAGTAATAGCACGGATTAGGAAAACTGGCACGACACCAATTCAGGAGGAGCGGCTACTGGTGCGAACCGCGACTCAGTAGACTATGCCAGCCTGCATAGCAAAGTGCTCGGCAGCCGGTCCAAGCGCGAGCGCCGGGAAGAATGTCAGTCCGCCGACGATAACGACAGTGCCGACCAGCAGGCCAACGAATTGCATGCCGTACGTTGGCAATGTTCCACTTGAAGCAGGCACGATCCTCTTGGCAGCCAAAGTACCGGCAACGCAGAGCACCGGAATGATCACCAGCAGACGACCGGCGAACATCGCGGCTGCCAAGGTCAAATTATAGAACGGCGCATTGGCGTTCAGCCCGGCGAATGCGCTGCCATTCGTCGCACCTCCCGACGTATAGGCATAAAGCAGCTCAGAGAACCCATGTGGTCCCGCGTTGTTCAACCCTGACACACCCGCTGGCACCACGGCAGCGACCGCAGCAAGGCCAAGGATAGCGGCTGGCGGGCACAGCAGCGCGAGCATCGTCATCTTCACTTCATTGCTTTCGATCTTCTTGCCGAGATACTCAGGCGTCCTGCCGATCATCAAGCCCGCGGCAAATACCGCGATGATGGCGAACAGCAGTATCCCGAAGAGGCCAGAGCCAGGACCGCCGACGATCACCTCGTCCACCATCATATTGGCCATCAGCACGAGGCCGGAGAGAGGCATGAAGCTGTCATGCATCGAGTCGACCGCACCGTCCGACGATGCTGTCGAGATGGTGGCAAATAGCGACGACTGGCCGATGCCGAAGCGTATTTCCTTGCCTTCCAGATTGCCGGAAGACTGATCGAGTTGGAATGATGCCAGCGCCGGATTCGGCTGCGCCTCGCTGCCGTAGATCACGGCAAGTCCGACCGCGAACAGGATCGCCATCGCCGCGAACAGCGCCCATCCGTGCCGCTGGTCACCGGCCATTCGTCCAAATGTGTTGGTCAGCGCCACTCCCACCAGGAAGATCAGCAACATCTGTATCAGTCCGGTAAGGCCAGTCGGATTCTCGTATGGATGTGCCGAATTCGCGTTGAAGAAGCCGCCGCCGTCGCCACTGAGCACCGCGATCACCTTCTGGGTCGCCACCGGACCGAGGGCGATCGACTGCTGCGCGCCCTCGAGCGTTGTGGCGGTGGCATATGGGCTGAATGTTTGCGGCACACCCTGCGAGATCATGATCAACGCCGCGACCACGCACATGGGCAGCAGGACATAGAGCGTTGTCCGTGTCAGATCGACCCAGAAGTTGCCGATATGCTGCGCCGACCGGCGGGTGAAGCCACGGATCAACGCGAGCGCAACAGAAATGCCGACAGCGGCCGACATGAAGGACTGCACGACCAGTCCCATCATCTGCGACAGATAGCTGAGCGTGGACTCGCCGCCATAGGATTGCCAACTGGTGTTGGTGACGAAGCTGACCGCGGTATTCATCGCCAGGTCCGGGGTCATCGCGTCCATCTGCTGCGGGTTGAGTGGCAGGAAGTTCTGCAGCCGCAATATCGCGTACAGGGCGCCGATCCCGACCAAGTGGAACCAGAGCAGCGCCATCGCATAGTCTACCCAGCTCTGCTGTCGCTCAGGATCGACGCCGGCCAGCTTGTAGAGCGCCCGCTCCAGCGGGAAGCAGGCGCGTTGGACCCTGCCTCCGCCCTCAACGTTGCGCATGATGTAGCCGCCCAAGGGCTTCACCACGGCGGTGACCAGCGCGGCAAATACCGCGATCTGCAGCCAGCCCTGCCACGTCACGGCGTCTGGTCCCCGGCCGTGCCGCTCGTACACGTCAGGTCATCGCACGCTCGAACATAGCCGACGGCGCCGACAAACGCGACTGCCAACAGGACGAGCAGCAGAAGGTCTACCACGAGGTATCCCCTTTGGCTGTCGGACCGTGAATGCGTTTTCGTTCAGGCCGCATCTGTTGCATCAATCAGCCTCAATTTGCCGACGCGAATAACTGCTGGCGCGCTGCGTGCTCCTCCGCCAGCACCACCGGCTGCATCACCGCCAGCAGCCGTTCATGCGTCGCCAGGCTGGCCCGGGTCAGCGGCAGCCGCATCTCGTCGGTGCACAGCCCAAGACTGGCGAGTGCTGCTTTGACCGGGATCGGATTGCTCTCCTTGAACAGCGCCGCATGCAGCGGATCCAGCAGATCGCGCAATGTGGCAAACCTTCCCAGATCGCCATTGTCCCAGGCGCGATGCATGAGCGCGCACAGTGCCGGCACGACGTTGGCAGTGACCGAGATACAACCGATACCGCCCATCGCCCGGTAAGCAGGGGCGGTCGCGTCATCGCCGCTCCACTGCATGAAGGCATCGCCACACCGAGCGCGAAGCCGTGTCGGCCGCGACAGATCGGCGGTGGCATCCTTCAGGCCGATGATCAGCTCGGCATCACGCAGCCGCGCCACCGTGTCGTCATTGATCGCCACGCCGGAGCGAGACGGAACATCGTAGAGCACCACGGGGATATCCGTCGCGTGGGCAATCGCCCGGATATGCGCAACGATGCCCTGCTGCGTCGGCTTCACATAGGGAGGCGCGGCGCATAGCAGCGCGTCTGCGCCCGCGGAAGCCGCCTCGCGACCCAGCTCGACGGTCGTCGCGGTAGACGAGACGGTGCAGCCTGCGATCACTGGCACGCGCCCAGACGCAGCCTCCACCACCGCATGCACCAGGCGCGCGTATTCCGGCAAGGTCAGAGCAGCCGCTTCGCCGGTGCTGCCGCACACGATCAGTGCCGCGGTCCCGCGATCGATCTGGCGTTCGGCCAGATTGGACGCAGCCTCCCAGTCGACAAGCGTATCGCGAAACGGCGTGGCAAGCGCGGTCAGTGAGCCACCGACGCCAAAGACGAGAGTGCGCATCTTCTTACCCCTCAGGCGCACCGGCAAAGGCCGAAGTCGGGCACTTCGGCAGTCAGCAACAGACGACCTGCCGCGCGCTTGGCGCGCAGTGCAGAAAGACCGTGCCGTTTCAGCATGCGTTCAACACGGCTCCGGGTCGCCGGCAACGGATCAACAAAGACCGACAAACATCTGTTGTTGATCAATGCTCGCCGGATACGAGGAAGTGCTGCTTCCAGCCACTCCAGCGACGACGCTCGTGGCACGATCACCAGGCTGGCGCTTTCGGCTTCCAGTCGTTCATGCGAGCAAAGATGCGTCACTTTTGGTGCGCCCGCCTGCAGCAGCGCACACATGAGATCCAAACCGCCATTCCCGAGCACAAGAATGTGCCACTCGTGCTCAATTGGACCGAGACTGTTCAGCAGAGCTCCGGTCGGCTCGGAAGATTGCCGCGGCATCATGTGCCGCACGCTTCGAGGTGCGTCCGCGACGTGGGCAGGCGTCAGCATGGAGAGATGGCTCCTGGAGTGCGATGTGTGAACCAGAAGGGTCACGATTCACGGCCGCCGCAAGATCGAACCGAGCGCGTATAATTGCCATCGCACCCGCGGCGAACGCATATAGATTTTGCATATACGCGCGGGTCGAGAGGACCTGGCACCGGCGCGTTCCCCTAGCGCGCGATGCGGCGGTGGTCACGCTGTCGGCTTGGCTGGGTGGGAAGCGACGCTACGCTGCCAGGGACGGTGTCCGGTGCCCGACCTTCGTCTTGGCTCTTGGCAGCACGTCAGCTGGCCAAGCCGAGCAACCGCGAAGCGGTCCCGCCCAGGATGGCGACACGTTGGTCATCCGTCAGGCCGGGGGTGTTGAGCACAAGATCGACTTCGGTGCTGGTCCAGGGGAACGGATAGTCGGTACCGATCATAATTTGCCCTGGTCCCGTCTCGGCTATCAGGTGCCGTAGCGCCTCAGGGGTGAAGACGATCGTGTCGAAGAACAGCTGCCCGTCGCGCAGATACGCTGTCGGCTGCTTCTTCGGCAGTGGACCGACCCGCTGCGGGAATGTGCGGATCACCGCATCCGAGCGGTTGGCATAAGATGGCAGGAACCCTCCACCGTGCGCCGCACAGATCTTCAGGCCGGGGAAGCGGTCAAGCGTACCCTCGAAGATCAGGTGCGACAGCGCGATCGTCGTCTCCAGCGGATTGCCGATCGTGTTGGTCAACAACCCGCTGCCGTTGAGCCGTCCGGACGGTTCCAGTTCGCGTGTGCCAAGCGGATGCATGAACACCAGCACCCCGAGTTCCTCGCATTTCGCCCAGAACGGATGGAAGCGCGGGTTGGCGAGTTCTTCGCCAGCGACGCTGCCACCCACACCGACGCCGCGGAAGCCGAGTTGCTTCACCGCATATTCAACCTGCTCGGCCGCAAGTTCGGGATGTTGCAACGCCGCAGTGGCGAAGCCTGCGAACCGCTCACGATTGGCCGCGCAGTACTGTCCCAGCGTCTCGTTCTGCACCTTGATCAACTCGGCTGCCGCATCACGCGGCGCGCGGTACCAATAGGGATTGATGCTGAGCACCTCGACGTCGATGCCCTGCGCGTCCATCGCCGCAATGCGTGTACTGGTATCGTCCATCAAAAGGCCGGGCGCTTCCAGCGGGTGATTGATCACTGCGGCAGCCGCCGGAACGATGCAGTGAGCGTGGACGTCGACCGTCTTCACGCGCTTGCCGTTGATCACGGTCTCGCGGCGGCGAGGCGCCGGCCTGGATGTGGAGCTGACACTTGCCATTGCACAGGGGATGAAGGCAATGGCGGACAGTGCGGTGGTGACGAGATCACCCGTGACAGGCATGCGTGTTCCTCCTCGTTATCCGATATTCAGCCGGCAGGACGATCGCGGCGCGATCTGGTCAATGCCCGCTCGATGCGCCGGTCCGGAATCAACCACATCAGCGCCACCAGTGCATAGATCGCCTGGGCGATGCGGGTATCGACAAAGGACAGTAGAATGCTCATGAGATAGCACAGCGGCGACAGCCTGCCTTTGAGGTCGCGACCCAGCGCACGCGCAAGCCGCGAATGCTCGCCCTGCGAGCGTATGATCACCTTCTGCATCACGTACCAGGCGATCGCGGCTGCCAGCAATACGGCGCCATATACCGCGCTGGGCACCGCCGCCTCATGGTATTCGCCCATCCAACTCGTCGTGAACGGAATAAGCGAGATCCAGAAGAGAAGATGCAGGTTGGCCCACAGCATCGCGCCATCGACGTGCCTCACCAGATGGAAGAAGTGGTGATGGTTGTTCCAATAGATCGCTACGTAGATGAAGCTCAGGACATAGCTGAGAAATACCGGCGCCGCCTCTGCCAAGGCACCGAGTGTTGCCTCGTGCGGTGCCTTAAGCTCCAGCACCATGATCGTGATGACCACTGCGATCACGCCGTCACTGAACGCGAGGAGCCGGTCCTTCTCCATCATACCCACCGTTCGGCAGCCAGCGGCGTGTGGTTGCCCGCCAAGCCCGGCGCGACCTTCAGCCTGGCGTCAGTGGCGCATGCAGCCGGGTACCAGGACAGATGATCCCGCCGCGATCCCCGGGGACAATGCCGCCGTAGCACTCGGCGAACACCGGCGGCAGCGCGCGCGCCCGCTTCGGCGCAAGCCACAATCGCAGCAGATGCCGCTTTCGCTCTGCCTCGGGCCAGTCCTCGTACCCGGTTCGCGCGTGCAAGATCGTGTGGTTGTGCAGGAACTGGATGTCGCCCGGCATGAACGTCATGTCGAGGCGCAACGCGTCATCAGCCGCCAGTGCGGCCAGCATATCGAGTGCCTCGATGTCCTCCGGTGCCAGCCGTCGCGCCTCGGCGAAGCGTTGCGACGAGCCGATATGCAGTCGCGAGTACAGCACCGAGACGTTCCCGGCATGCGGGTTGAACACTGGAGCCTCATAGAAGGGCGCCTTGCCTTCCGGCACTTCGCCGCGCCGATCGACCGGCATCGGCTGATACAGCCGTTCCAGCAGATCGGGCCGCCGCTCCAGCATCACATTGTGCAGTGCCATCGAACTGACGATTGCGGAAAGGCCGCCCGACTTCGCCCGCCGCAAACACAGCAGCGCCACCACGTCACAGCGATCGATATGGAAGTTCTGACGCTCGGACGTTGCGTAGCTGCGGATGGTCGGATTGGTCGCACTGCTGCCGCCAAGATCGTAGACATGGCCCAGCAGATGGCCCTTGGCGTTCTGCGAGCGCGCGCTGCCGAAATAGGTGCCGATGCCCCAGTACATCGCGGCGCTTTCTGCGATCGGCCGGTCCTCGACCGGCACGCCGCGCAGCAGGACAAAGCCGCGGCCATTCAGCACGTCATCGCACAGCCGGTCGAGCACCGGACCAAGCGTCGGTAACGGAAAGTCCTGCCGGGTGATAGCTGCGACGTCCAATCCGCGCGCCTGCACCGCGCGCAGCGCCACCTCGAGTTCGGCGACTTCCGCGGGCGACAGGCGGTAGCTCCACTCAGACTCGCGCCCACGCATATCGTCGGCGAACCAGACCGACGGACCGGTTATCGGCCGGCACATTGAGGCGTTTGACATCGCATCCAGCGCAGGCATCGCGTCCTCCGTCAGAGGCCCTACTGCAGTGCCACTCCCATCGCCTCACCGTAGCGCCGTGCGGGCTCCAGCGGGTCGCCGTACTTCCGATGCATCGCCGTATGGTACGCCGCTGCCAGCAGGAGCTTGTCGCGCACCGGATGTCGGTTGGTGCCGTAATCCATCAGCATGCACTGGGCGATCTCCTGGTTGTGCGGGTCGTTGCCCAGCTTGGTCGCCGCCAGCGCGATGCGTTCCACCAGAGGTCCACGGTCGCTGACATTGTTCAGATATGCCTGAGTCCATGACAGGCTCTCGGGCCCGTTCAGTGCGCACACCGCGCTGTCCACCTTCTCCAGCAACTGGCCGGCGGTCAGCGTGTCCGCACCGCTGGGTGCCTTGACCTCCACCGGATTGACGTCACCGATCCCTTGCTGATGCCACGCGACATGGTTCAAGTACGAAGCCAGCAGGTAGATCAGTCGCAACCGGCGCGGATGGTCGAAATTGTCGAAGAACCACGCCAGCGTGTTGCAGTACTCGTAGCAGTGATGCGGCATCGAGAAGTTGTTCGGGTCGACCGCTTCCAGCACCACTGTCGCAGCCGCGATCTGCAGCACGTCCAGGATACGCCGCGGGTCCTTCCCCGCCTTCAGCAACCGGGTAATGCAGTGCAGGTTGTCCGGCTCATGGCTGCGCAGCACTGCCTCGATCAGCCCTGCAGCCTCTTCCTGGTTCAGCGCCGCCTTATTGTTGCGCAGCACCGCAACCTCAGCGTCGCTCACGCCGCCATATGGCACGGCATGCAGCGCCTCGCCCTCGATGTGCATCTTTACCATGTTGCACGCCATCTCGTAGGTCGAGTACCAGCGCGGCCCGACGGCCATGTCCAGCGCCCCGGCGTACAGCACATGATGCGAGGCCGGATCATCCCAGCCGATCGCGTTGCCGATCTCCACCGTTGACCGAGCGCGATACGCCTTGTGCCCCGTCGTGTAGGAGCGGTTGAACAGCATGCGGTCCTGCACGTCGATCAACCCGGCGAACACCAGCTCTGCCAGCACCGCCTTGCGGTTGGGCACGTCCTCCATCAGGCCGAGGAAAGTCCGATAGGCATCGATCACCTGACCGCGATGCACCAGCGTGAGCCAGTTGGACAGACGCTCCTGCAGCGGGCCGTCCTGACGCAGCGGTTCCTGATCCGGCCAGTACACCACGGGTTCCGGCGGCTTCTCCACGCTGCCGAGATTGCCACGCATGCGGGTATAGTGTCCCGGCGCCTTGTTGATCTTCTGGTTCCAGATGTCCAGCCCGCTTGGGATGTACCAGATGGTTTGCGCCATCGGCAGCATCGCCAACCGTTCCGGCACCATCTTGGTCAGGTTGATGGTGGCGCGCGCGCTCAACAGGCAGTGGTCGTTGTTGACGAAGTTGGGATAGCCGTCGTCGATGCGCTCATGGTATGGCACATGCGTGTACGGCGCATGGATCCGCACGCCCTCGGCTACGATCTCCTTCAGCGGGCGGCCCGCGCGCACGAGGTCATAGTACGCCTGGCTGGCGCCGATCTGGTCACGTGCCAGGACCCGCTCCTCCAGCTTCGCGTAGAGTGTGCTCGTGGCGCGGTCCACCTGCATGTCCATCGGTATCCTCCGGCAATTCGCTGACTTATCCTAGGCTTGAACGGGCGAAGCCGACAACCTTGGGAGGATGCGATGCCGCAATCACATTGGACCATGACGACCATCGCCGGAACCGGTGAGCCTGGCTATGCGGGCGATGGTGGTCCCGCCACCCAGGCGCGCCTGAACAATCCCTTCGACCTCGCGTTCGACCCGGACGGCAATCTCTGCTTCTCTGACACCTACAACCACTGCATCCGTCGCATCGATGCTCGGACCGGCGTCATCAGCACGATCGCTGGAACCGGTCAGAACGGATTCGCCGGCGACGGCGGGCCCGCGATCCAGGCGCAGATGAATCAGCCGTACGGCATCATCATCGATCGGGCGGGCAACATCTACGTCGCCGATCGACTGAACAAGCGCGTGCGGCGGATCGATGCCGGCGGCATTATCAGCACTTTGGCCGAACTGGTCGAACCGAATGGCCTGGCGCTGGATCGCGAGCACCGCCAGCTGTTCATTGCCGACGTCGCCGACCATCGGGTCCGCGTCATCGATCTTGCCACCGGTGCGCTTTCCACGTTCGCCGGCACCGGCAACGGCCGCCACGCCGGCGACGGTGGACCGGCCGCGGCGGCCGACATCTTTGGCGCGCGCGCCGTCGCACTGGCGCCGGACAATTCACTCTACATTCTGGAGCGCCAGGGCAGCAGCCTGCGTCGTGTGCGGGACGGCATCATCGAGACGATCGCCGGCACCGGTGCACGCGGCTACGCTGGAGATGATCATGACGCACGATACGCCGTGTTCGATGCGCCGAAAGAGATGGCACTCGATCCCGCTGGCAACGTGTTCATTGTCGACACCGAAAATCACGTCATCCGGCTGATCGATGCGCAGAGCTGGATCGTTCGGACGATCGCCGGCACCGGTGAGCCCGGCCCCGACGCTCTGGCGCGGCCGCATGGCGCGGTCGTCGGCGCGGACGGTGCGGTCTATATCGGCGATTCCGAAAACCACCGAATACAGAAGCTTGCCCAGCGTTGACGGGCCATCGCGTCAATTGGCCATCGGTTTTCCGCAGGCATTCGTTGTGCTCTAGTCGCACCAGCGACGTCGGGAGGAAGCAGTGCGTCACCTGTGTCTAGTGTGGTGGTTCCGAAGTCCACCACATTGTGGATCAGCCGCCGTAGCGGACTTCGCAACCAGAAACCACACTAGCATCAATGGTTTGCTAGTGTCCTTATCGCTTAGGCAGTCCGTATCCAGCGGAACCACACTGTGACGGACTTCCGAATCGGGACACTAGCGGTTCTCGTGACGGCTCTGAGCATTGTTGCCGCATCCGCTTGCGAGGACCCGCAGCAACTGGCCGGCTTCAAAACCTGTGCCGACGTCGCCAAGGCTGAAAGTGAAGGCGCTCTGGTGGTCTATGCCACAGATCCCGAAGCGCCTTCCGAGCAGGTGCTGGCCAAATTCCACTCGTTGTTCCCGCAAATCAAGCCGACCTATCTCCGGATTCAAGCCGGCGGCCTGTACGCGCGCCTGCGGACCGAGCGTCAGGGCAACGTCTATCTCGCCGACATCGCCCAACTCTCCGACATGAGTTTCGCGCTCGATTTCCAAAAGCGCGGCGGATACATGCAGTACGTTTCGCCAGAAATGGCAGCCTACAGACCGGAGTACAAAAGCTCGCCGGAAGGCGCCTGGACCTGGGGCGCGCTCGCCATCGCCGCGATTGCCTACAATCCGAACCTGGTGCCAGCCGCTGAAGCGCCGAAGACGTGGCACGATATGCTCGATCCGAAATGGACCGACGCGATCTCGGTCAAGGTGACCATTTCCGGCCTGCAGCACGTCGAGTGGTATGTGCTGCGCCAGCTCTATGGCGAGGACTTCTGGCCGAAGCTGGCACCATTGAAGCCACACGCCTTCGACTCATACGTGCAGCAGTTCGATCGTCTGGTGAACGGTCAGGACAAGGTTGCCCTGACTGCACAGTATTCCGGCTACCTGATCATGAAGCAAAAGGGTGCGCCGGTGGAGTTCGTCATTCCGCCGGACGGCGTGGTGGCTTCGCCACAGCCGTGGGGCATCGTCGACAAGGCGCCGCATCCGGCTGCGGCACAATTGTTCATGGACTGGTTCCTCAGCGTCCCCGGTCAGACCATCAACGGACAGAACCTTTATTACCATTCGCCGCGCAGCGATGTGCCGCCCCCGCCCGGTGGCGTCAGCATCAACAATTTCAAGCTGCTGACCCCGACCGACTGGCCGGCGTTCGAGAAGACCCACACGCAGTTCGTGCGCGAGTGGGACAAGATCACCGGCCTGCGCTGAGCGGGTCGCTAACGATGCGGAGCCTCAAGGGCATCAGCCTGCGACATATCGTCATGCCGCTCGTGGTGCTTCTGTGCGGTGCACTGGTGCTTTACCCGATCGGATTCCTGATCAACGAGTCGCTCAACGTGGGCGATCCATCGGCCTTTCCACCCGAGGAATACGGCCTCGACAACTACATCAATCTGATCGACGACTACCATGTGCTGACCAATACGGCGCTGGTGTCATGCATCGCCACCGTGCTCGCGGTGATCTTCGGCTTCTTGCAGGCGTGGATCCTGACGCGCACGAATATCCCGGGGCGGCAGCGGCTGGAACGGCTGATGGAGCTGCCATACTACATGACACCGCTGATCGGTGCGCTGGCCTGGGGCGTGCTGCTGGGACCGAAGACTGGTCTCGTCAACCAGGCATGGCGGTCGTTCGGTGCACCTGGTGACCTGTTCAACATCTACTCGCCCTGGGGCATCGCCTGGGTGATGGCGCTGTTCGAGGGCACCGTTGCCTTCGTCATGATTTCAGCCGCGATGAAGTCGATGGACCCGTCGCTCGAGGAAAGCTCGCGTGTGCTCGGTGCCGGCAAGCTCCGCACAGCAGTACGCATCACGTTGCCGCTGGTCGCACCAGGCGTGCTCAGCGCCACGATCTTTGTGTTCGCCGAAATGCTGGGCTCATTCGCCGCGGCGTTCGTTCTCGGCATTCCAGGCCGGTTCTACGTCGTCACCACGTCGATCTGGCAGGCCACGCTGTCATTTCCACCCGACTACGGCCGGGCTGCCGCAATGGGTCTGTCGCTGTTCGTGGTGATGCTGGTCACGCTGACGCTCGCCCGCCTTGTGCTGCGCAAGGGCACCTACACCACGATCACGGGCAAAGCCTTTCGCCCCCGCGAAATGGATGTCGGTGCACTGCGCTGGCCGCTGCTCGCCATTGCCTGGGGCTACATTATCGTCGCCGTCATTCTGCCGCTCGGTGCCCTGCTGCTCACGTCATTTGAGCGCTTCGCCACGGTGATCATCCCGCAGATGCAGTTCACCGTCGCCAACTACACGACTGCGATGCAGATGGGCTCGGTTGGTCCCGCCTTCATCAACAGCCTGACGCTGGCAATCTCTGTCTCCACGATCGGTGTACTGGTGATCGGCGTGTTGGCCTGGATCATCTATCGCTCGCGCATGCCAGGCAGCACCGCGGCAGAGTACGTCATCATGTTCCCCCAGGCCGTGCCGCGCCTCGTGTTCGGTCTCGGCCTGCTATGGGCCTGGATCAATCTGCCGATCCCGATCTACGGCACGCTGTGGCTGCTGGCCCTGGCCTATTTCACCGTATTCCTGCCTCTCGGCCTGCGCACCATTGCCAGCGTGGTGCTGCAGGTCGATCCAAGCCTCGAGGAATGCGCCCGCGTCTGCGGAGCGAAATGGGGTTACCAGATGCGCACCGTCACCATGCCGCTGCTGCGCCCCGGACTGGTCGCCGCATGGCTCTTGATCTTCATCGCCTCGGTGCGAGAGTTAGGCGTATCGATCTTTCTGATGGGCCCCAATTCCAAGGTGATCGCACCCGCCATCGTTAATTCCTGGCTGAGTTCCAGTTCCGAGCTGTCGGCGGCCATGGCATTGATCCAAACCGCGACCATCTTCATCGCCGTCGCCATCCTGTTCGGCGTTGCACGGCGTTTCACCGGGGTTACTCAATGAACCGCATCGAGGTCACCGATCTGGTCGTGCGCTACGGTGACGTAACCGCCGTCGACAACATCAGCTTCGCCATTGCGCCCGGTGAACTGGTCACGCTGCTCGGCCCCTCCGGTTGCGGCAAGACTACAACCTTGCGCTCGGTCGCTGGCCTGGAGACGCCGACTGGCGGCTCGATCCGCCTGAACGGTGAGACAGTTTATTCCCAGCGCCGGAACGTGCCCGCGGAAAAGCGAGGCGTATCGATGGTGTTCCAGTCCTACGCCATCTGGCCGCACATGACGGTGTTCGACAACGTCGCCTACGGTCTGCGTGTTCGCAAATTACCGCAGATTGAAGTACGCCAAAACGTCGAGCGCGTCCTGGACTTGGTGCAGATGCAGGACTTTGCCGGCCGACCTGCGTCGAAGCTGTCGGGCGGACAGCAGCAGCGTGTGGCGGTGGCACGCGCCATCGCCTTCTCACCGAGCGTGCTGCTTTTTGATGAGCCACTGTCAAATCTCGACGCCAAGCTGCGCGCCGAGATGCGGGTGGAATTGCGCGAGCTGCAGCGCCGTCTGGACATCACCTCGCTCTACGTCACGCACGACCAGGAGGAGGCCTTGGCCATCTCCGACCGCGTTATCGTCATGAACGATGGCCAGATCGAGCAGATCGGCTCGCCCGAGGATATATACAATCGCCCGCTTAGCCGTTTCGTTGCCGATTTCGTCGGGTCGGCGAATCTTATCAGAGGGAAAGTGCGCGGACCGTCGGGCAAGAACCAGACGCTGATTTTCGATGCCGAAGGCGACATGCGCCTGGAGGTCGTCGCTGCCGATGAATCACGCGGTGGGCAGGAAATGGCAGCGCTTCGCTCGTCTTATGTGCACCTCGACGACCCGCTGGAGACGCACAACACCGTGAGAGGCACCATCCACCGCCGCATGTTCCACGGCGACTTCATTCAGTATGTCGTGGAATGGCCGGCCGGACAGCTGATCGTGCGTCGCCCACCCACCGAACTCTTCGAGGAAGGCAGCAGCGTCACCGTGTCATTTGCTCCGGAGCACTGCGTGCTGCTCTGACGGTCAGGCTGCCTTCTTCTGCTTTGGCCAGCGCGCCGCCACCATCGGCAGCACCTGTTCGATCAGCTTCCGTGTCTGGTCCAGCATGTCCGCATCGCCACGCGCCGCCGGACGCAGGATGAACTTTGACGCGCCTGCCTCCACATACTGAGCAATGCGATCCAGCATCAACCCAGCATCGCCGATGGCGAAGTGTCGCTCCGGGTCACGACCCGTGCGCTTGCGATACGCCTCCATCACCTGCGCGACGCCCGCATCGTCGACTCGCCCGAAGTGAAACGCGAATGCGGCACCGTAGTGATCCTCATCGATACTGCGACCAGTCTGCACCAGCGCGGTCTTGATTTCACTGATCACCCGACCGACATCGGCCGGCGTCTCCGCGCCCGCCTGCCAGCCGGTGCCATACCGCGCCGTACGTCGCACCGCCGCAGCCGACGAACCGCCGATCCACATCGGCAGATCAGGCTGCACGGGCTTGGGCGCTATTGACGCACCAGTTAGATGATTGTGCCGTCCCTCGAAGTCGACGGTATCTTGCGACCACAGACGCGCTATGATCTCCAGCGCCTCGTCGGTTCGCCGCCCGCGCGTCGCCGTATCGATATGCAGCGTCTGCCACTCGGGTCCCTGCGGGCTGCCGATCCCGAACCCCGGCAGCAATCTCCCCTCCGACAGCACATCGATCGTGGCACATTGCTTGGCCAGCAGGACGGGATCGCGCAACGCCAGCGACACGACATTCACACCAAACTTGATCCGCCGCGTGCGGCCGGCGATCGCGGCGAGTGCCGTCATGCATTCAAGAATCGGCTGGCGGCTGACAATGCGGTCGGTCTGCCAGATCGAGTCGATGCCACCTGCTTCGCACAGATCGACCCATCGCCAGAACCCGTCGGTGCTGGAGAATGGAAATTCCATCAGCCCTGTGCCAACCGCGATGTTGCGTGCCACGACTACCTCCCACGATGGCTATGGCGGGCCGGATTGGCCGGACCCGGAGGGATAGTGTGCTGTCACGACACCCTGTCAATGCCAAGGCGTCGCTTACCTGTCGCGGAGGAAGCCGATCGTGCCGGCAAGACCTCAATCCAACCGTGCCAAGATCTGCTCCAGGGTGGCAAAGAAGCGCTGCCACCCATATTGAGCACCCTGGTAGGCCTGTTGTTGATCCTGGCGGAAGCCTGACTGCTCCATGCGTAGGTGGGTTCCCGTGCTGGTTGGGGTGAGGGTCCAGGTCACGACACTTTTGAGACCAAGGGCATCCCACGTGTAAGACAGTGTCTTGTTCGGCTCGACGGCCTGGACCTGACAATCGACGGTCCCCCAGTCCCCGCGAAGATTGAAATGGTGGCCGACGACGGGCTTGAAGTCACTCTTCATAAGCCACTCCTCGATCAGGTGCGGCTGCGTGAGCGCGCGCCAGATCTTTTCCGGCGGATAGGCGATCTCACGTTCGACAACGACCGAACGGATTTCGGCGGCAGTGTTGGTCATCGGTCCATCCTTTTCAGCAAATCTTCCAGCTGATCGAACCGGCTTTGCCAGAACCCAGCCATCTGGCTCGCCCAATCGATGAGCGGAGCAAGAGCACCGAGTTGTGCGCTATAGTGCGCCTGGCGGCCTTCGTGGCGGTCGCGCACCAACCCGGCCTGCTTCAGTACGCCAAGATGCTTCGACACAGCAGGTTGCGAAACGCCGGCGCGCGCCGTGAGAGCTCCGACCGTCAGCTCTCCTTTGCGGCACAGTTGTTCGAAAAGGGCGCGCCGGGTCGGATCGGCCAGCGCCCTGAAGACAACGTCCTGAGGTTCTGGCACGATCAGCTGCGTCCCTTGAACCTGTTCAGGCTCACGGCGGCGCGAATGAGAGCTTTCAGTGCCTCCCCGTCAATCGCTTCACCTTCGTGAAAGTCGATGGCACGCCTGGTGTTCCCCTCGAGACTGGAATTGAAGAGACGCGAAGAGTCCTTAAGAGCTGCCCCTTTCGCGAAGGTCATTTTCACCACGTTCTTGTAAGTCTCGCCCGTGCAAATCAATCCGTCGTGTGACCACACCGGAACCCCTCGCCACTTCCACTCCTCGACGACGTCGGGATCGGCCTCTTTGACCAAGGCTCGCAACCGGCTGAGCATGTCGCCTCGCCAGTCCCCAAGTTCCTTGATCCTCGCGTCGATCAGCTCGGCAGGAGATCTTTCCTTCTGCGCCGCGCGCTTCTTCATGACGGTCTCTCGGTGCAATTCGCTCCCATAACCCTATGGTTATGCGTTAGTCAAGTAAAGCGTTTGTATGGCCGCGAAACCGGCCTCTGCGCATAACCTGGCGACAATGGGTCATGGCGATGTGCGGCAAACTGCTGCCATCCACAGCTCCCTGCAGAATACGAGTCGTAGACGCCGCCTCAACTCGCTTGCCACGCTCATCACGATACCATTACCGTGCAAAGCCGATTGCAACGAAAAGGGGCACGTCGTGTCTTTCTCTGCGGAAGAAATGGACCTGATGGGTTCGACCAACAACAATTGGGGCGTCTGCGGGTTCACCAGCACATTCTACTCCATGTACGAGCTGAATCGCGGCAAGCGCGGGCTGCTGATCGGCGCCGGGATCGCGACCAAAGTACTTGCCGAGATCAAGACCTATCTGATGATGCTGAGGGCCGATGGCGAGACCGCGCTGCTGAACGAGATCGAGGCCTTCACCAAGTCCTTCGGCAAGGTGGGCGCGGCCGATTTCAGCACCTTCACCATCGACAAATACATCGCGCTGGTCAATCAGGCCGTGACCCGGAAAGAAGCAGACATCAAGGGCGACCCCTACTACTCGATCGCCATGCCGCCGAATGCGGTCGTCGATTATCTGCGGCGTATATGGGATTATGAGTCTACGCTCGAAGTGGTGTCGGGCGGTGACGGGGGCGGTGCCGATGGCATCATTGGCGTGAGCAAAGGGCTCATGCCGCTGTATGACGGTCTCTGTCATTGGATGTATCGCTTCAATGGCAGGATTTACAGCTGGGGCAAAATATTCAGCAGCGTGCATGCGGCCAATAACGCCTACAAGGTCTGCCGCATCATCAAGATCAAGTCCGCGTAGAGAGTGCGGACTTGTTCAGTTGTTACCCACCGCCTCGCCCAGTGTCACACCGATCTCCCGATGCAGCACGAGGTCGGCGTAAGGATCGAGCCCGGTCGGCTCGCGGTTCAGAATGACCAGGCGGGTATCGTTGCGTGCGGCCATTTCCGGGAAGCCCGCCGCCGGATACACCACCAGCGACGAACCGACCGATATGAACAGATCGGCGGCGAGTGTCTCCTCCTCGGCACGAATCATCGCTGCGGCCGGCATCGCCTGCCCGAATGAAATGGTGGCCGTCTTCACGTAGCCCCCGCACTTGTCGCAGTTCGGCGCTTCGCCGCTGCGCTCGAACGACACCCGGATCTCCGCCAGCTCGTAGCGCTGCGCACAGTCGAGGCAGTGCGCATAGGTTGTATTGCCGTGCAACTCGATCACCTTGTTCGCCGGCACACCTGACGCCTGATGCAGCCCGTCGATATTCTGCGTGATCACCGCCGCGGCCTTGCCGCGATTGATCAGCGTCGCCACTGCGCGATGCCCGCGATTCGGTTCCGCCCGGCGCATCGTCTCGTCGGTCGCAAAGCGACGGCGCCAGGTCTCCCGCCGCGCCTCGTCCGATCGGAGGAACTCCGAAAAATCGATCGGCCGCATCCGCGTCCAGATACCTCCCGGGCTGCGGAAATCGGGGATGCCCGATTCCGTGCTGATCCCCGCACCGGTGAAGAACACGATCCGCTGCGCTTCCTCGATCATCCGCCGCAGTTCGGTAATTTCCGGATCCTGGACCATCATGCCTCCTTTGCCGAAACAGCATGGTCCACCACCAGGCTTTCTGCGGCAAGATCGACAACAAGCCACCGAGGAACGTCCATCCGTGCCCGAGACCACAACAGCCCGACCGGCCAGCCGTCCGGCTTGGCTGATCGACAGCGCGGATTTCTGGCGCCTGTGGTTCGTCGGCCTCGTCGTGTTTACGGTCCGCTGGGTGGAAACCGTCGCGGTTGGCGTATTCGTTTACCAGCAGACGGGCTCGGCCTTCACCGTTGCTATGATGACGATGCTCCGCCTGCTGCCGATGGGCCTGTTCGGCGTGTTTCTCGGCGCCATCGCCGAGCGCATGGAGCGGCGCACGACGCTGATCATTGTTACCATCAGCATGGTGCTCACCTCGCTGACGCTTGCAAGCCTCGCACATCTGCACCTGCTTGAGGTCTGGCATCTCGCCGTTGCCAGCTTCATCAACGGCGTGGCCTGGGCCACCGATAATCCGGTGCGACGTGTGATGATCGGCGAGGCGGTCGGTGCGACACAGATGGGCACCGCCATGTCGATCGACGTCGGCGCGAACAACGCGAGCCGCATGGTCGGCCCGATCATCGGCGGTCTGCTGCTCGCCAGCGTCGGCATCCATGGCGTGTTCATGCTGAGCGTCGTGCTCTATGCAGTCGCGGTGTTCGCGGCATACCGCGTGCGCTATCGCAACATGTTCCCGCCGGCCACGACGGAACCCGTGCTGGCCCGAATTGCCGAAGGCCTGCACCTGGTGCGCAGTGACCGCCGGCTGATCGGTACGCTGACGGTCACTGTGATCTACAACGTGTTCGGCTGGCCGTTCACCAGCATGGTGCCGGTGATCGGCCAGGACCAACTGCAACTCGGCGCGGAAGGCATCGGCATCCTCGCCAGCATGGACGGTATCGGTGCGTTCGCGGGCGCGGTTCTGATGGCAATGTTCTGCCGCGCCAACTTCTATCGCACCGCTTATGTCGGCGGGGTGACGCTGTACATGGTTATGCTGATCGTCTTCGCGCTGGTGCCTTTACCAGAGGTGGCTGGCACAGCATTGCTGCTGACCGGGCTCGGCGGAGCGGGCTTCAGCATCATGCAGGCGACCCTGGTTTATCTTGCCGCGCCACCTGAAATGCGCAGCCGCATGCTTGGCGTGCTATCGGTCTGCATTGGCATTGGACCAGTGGGCTTCGTCGGGCTTGGCTGGCTGGCGGACGCAATCGGCGCACCCGCGGCGACGGCGGCAACCGGCTTGACCGGTTTGCTGATGATGTTGCTGACGCGGCCTCTCTGGCGAGCGATTTGACCAGCGCATCCTGGCAGCGCGAGAGTTGCTACAACGCAAGTCCGAAGGACGAGGCTACTGCTGAACGAAGGGGGGCCCCAATGCGCACTGATATCGCGTTCAAGACCACGGACGGCACCACATTGCGTGGCTGGCACTACCGACCGGATGGTTCGGGCAGGCATCCGACCATCGTCATGGCACACGGCTTTTCCGCAGTAAAGGAGATGTATCTCGACAAATTCGCCGAGGCATTCCTTGCCGCGGGCTTTGCCTCCATCGTCTACGATAATCGTAATTTCGGCGCGAGCGATGGTGAGCCGCGACAGGAAATCGATCCCTGGCTGCAGATCAGGGACTACTCCGATGCGATTACGTTCGCGCGCAGCCTCGATGCCACCGACGGCGAGCGCATCGGCATCTGGGGATCGAGCTACAGCGGCGCGCATGTTCTCGTGGTGGCAGCGGTCGATCGGCGCGTGAAGTGCGTCGTGTCGCAGGTACCTTTGGTCAGCGGCGCACAGAATTTCCGGCGACTGGTGCGCGCCGACTTCCTCGCCCCGCTCACGACCGCGCTGCATGCCGATCGCGATAGGCGCGCAGCCGGAGAAGCGCCGGCGATGATCCCGGTAGTGGCGCCGGATCCGATGGCACCGTCCGCACTGCCCACGGCTGATTCGCATGCATTCTTCACCGAGACCGCGGCGGCGCGAGCGCCGGCGTGGCGCAACGAAGTCACCCTGCGCACAGTCGAGTATGGCTTCGGTTACGAGCCTGGCGCCTATATTGGCCTGATTTCGCCTACGCCGCTGATGCTGATCGTCGCCGTGAAGGATCATCTAACGGTGGCAGACCTTGCCATCGCGGCGTACGAGCGTGCCCTGGAACCGAAACGGCTCGTGCTTCTGCCGGGGGGACATTTCGACGCATATGTCGAGATGTTCGACCAGTCTGC
>JAMXLO010000137.1 GCA_024280945.1 Acetobacteraceae bacterium | reverse complement strand
ACGTCACCAGGCACTGACAGTTGGCCTGCTTGCCCAGAGCGCCGCAGTATTGCCCCGTCACCCCGACCGATGCCGTGCCTTTCTTTGGCAGCGCCGTGTCGTCAACTACCAGCACCGCATCATCGCCACCCGGCAAGCTGTCCGCCTTCTCGGCAAGCACCCGCCAGAGCGGGCCATCATTCCAGGCCGCGCTGCTGACAAAATGATGCAACTGATCATGGCCAGGAAGGCCAAGCCGAGCGGCAATCGGCTGCACGCTCTTCGGTCCGTCGGAACTGGAGCAAACCTCGCACGTAGAGTGGTGCCCATTTGCTGCGCGTGCTGCGCCCCATCACGCCCAGAAACGGCGTCAGCCACGCATCAAGATTGCTACCACTCCACCCCGCGCGGGACAGGCGACCGCGGACCGTATCGGCCGGCAACTCGCTCAACCCTGCATGCTTCCGAGTGGCCACCTGCTCCGACTCCCCATGCTTAGTCGGTCAAGCTGCCTTGAAGAGACGAGTCGGGATGATGCAGGACAGATCGGTTACTGTCTTGGCCACCTCATCACGCTACCAGAGAATGGGATCCGTTTTTGGGTCCGGGCTGCTGGAACGTCTCCAGCCGTCCCATTCTACTCTCCAGGATTTCTGGGTAATACCTGGGTAGAACAGGGCGATCAGCAGGTTGGTCTGTCCAGCAGTTGTCTCGATCAGCCGCACGACCCCCCGATGCGTTGCGCCGCGCGGTCCAGACCTCCACCGTCGCCTTGGTACGATCAGCCTCAACCACCGCCTGGCCGGCGATCTTCAAAGACTGATCCACCTGTCGCGCAATCTCCTGCACCGAGGGCGGACAGTTCCTCGGCGGAACTTGCGACCGTCTGCACGTTGGCCGAAGCCCGCTCTACCGAAGCCGCAGCAGCAGCCGCCTGTCGTGTCGCCAGTTGAGCGATATGCGTCATGCCTTCGGCCGCCGACTGCATCTCGGTGGACTGCGAAGCGACCGAGGCGACGATGCCTTTGATGCCGACCTCGAAGTTGTCAGCCAGTCGAAGCATTCCCGCTTTGCGCTCGGCGTCGGCTTCCATCTTCTGCCGCTCATTCGCCTCCCTCTGGCCAATCGCGCCTGGTGAGATATTCTCACTGCCAGTCACCCGGCGGAGAAGGAGGAAACCGATGGCGCCAAAAATCCTGCTGACCGATAATCCGCTGAGTGCGATGGATATCGCCCGCGAACTGGCGCCGTCGGGATTCGAGGTGGTGGTTGCCCGCGCCGGCAGCCCCGAATTCAATGCCGCCCTGGCGGATGCCGAGTACATCGTCGGCCTCGGCGAGGTGAAGATGGACGACGCTTTCTACAAGTCGGCACCCCATCTGAAGCTCGTTCAGCTGCTTAGTGCCGGCTACGACCGCGTCGACATCGAGGCCGCCAGGCGAGCCGGTATACCTGTGTGCAACAACGGCGGAGCGAATGCGATCGCGGTGGCGGAACACGCGATCCTGCTGATGCTCGCGGTGTGCCGCCGGCTTACCTGGCTGCACGACATGGTCAAGTCTGGCCGCTGGCGTGGCAACGACGTTGCCAGCGTTCGCCTCTACGAGTTGCACGGCCGCACGCTCGGCATCGTTGGTCTTGGCAATATCGGCAAGAAGGTCGCGCGCCTCGCACAGGGCTTCGGCATGGCCGTGCAGTATTTCGATATCGCACGGCTCAGCGAGGATGCAGCGGATACGCTGGGGGTGAGGTTCCGCCTGTTCAACGAGTTGTTGCGAACGTCGGATATCGTTTCGTTGCACGTGCCATTAACGCCGGCCACCCGTCACATGGTGGGTACCGCGCAGTTCAGGCTGATGAAGCCGACTGCTTATTTGGTCAACACCTGCCGCGGCCCGGTGGTGGATGAGCCGGCCCTGTACGAGGCACTGACCAACGGCACCATCGCCGGCGCCGGGCTCGATGTGTTCGACCAGGAGCCGCCGCCAGCCAACAACCCGCTGTTCACACTGGACAACGTGATCCTGACCCCGCACTATGCCGGCCCGACATGGGACAATCAGTCCGCGCGATTCCGCAACGGATTCGACAATGTCGAGCGTGTGGCACGCGGCGAGAAACCTCTTTGGGTCATTCCTGAACTGCGCGATTGACCGGCACGCCAAACTTCACGGCATGTTGGTTGGCGAGCGAGTGCGGATAAGTATCGGCTCACCTTGCCAACTTGGTCATTCCAGTAGCGTCCGCCGCCGACAAAGTTTAGCGTCGGCTGGGGAAGCGAATGGAAGGATAGTCGCGGCGCCTGTCGTTGTGCCGCAAGGGCGGCGGGTCCGCACAGAGCGGCAGCAATGGTGCGTCCGGTGAGATGATTATCGAGAAGCTCTCTGCGAGGGTCAGAACCGGCTGAACACGATGTTGGTATTTGCTGACCCATCGGGGTCAAAAGCCATTCGTGCCTTGTTCAAGGCCGCAACGCAGGCGGCGATGCCGCCGAGGCCGATCTGTGGCTTGTGCACTTCGACAACGACGTGGCGCAATCGCGGCGTCGGTTTGAATCGTTGAAACATGCTTGCCTCTGCGCCCTCGGTGTCCACGATCAGCACGTCCGGATCGATCTCCTCAAGAACATCCTGTAGTGCGCGGGCGCGAAGCCGGATCGGCGTTCCGCCGGGAAGGCCGACGAGTGACGAAGCCCAGAAGGCAGGCTGGCGGTTGAACTCCACGTCCCCATCCGCTGCAGCAACCGCAAAATTCAAGATGTCGGCCGCAGTGCCGTTGATCTCGTGCGTGTGTGCAATGATGGGAATCAGATCGGGGTCCGCCTCGACCGCGATGACATGAGCCGCTTGCAGTTTGGTCCGGACAAAGCAGGAGATGAAGCCGATGCCGGCGCCGATCTCCAGCACCGTATCGCCCGAGCTGACCGCATACTGCAAGGCGGCGATCTCGTTTGTCTCGTAGTATCCATGAAACAGGCTGCGCCAAAGGTCCGGCTGCATGATCCGCAGAGGAACCTCAAGGCGGACATCAGATACCACAAACCGAAAGATCGCGTCGCGGCCGGCGTCCTCGGGGAAGACGGCGCTTTCCGCCTCGCGGACCATGGTCCAGTCGATATGCGGGCGGTCTGGCGGCGTCCTTCGGAAAAAGGCGTTGCCGATCGCCCGGATGCTGGCAGGTAATTGCTTTCCCATGTCCACTTAGCTCTAGTCTTACGTCGGACAGCATGGCCTTGCACAGGCTCAACGGCGGCCAACCGGCCCCGCCCCGAGCCGAAGATCCATCGAACTGAGACCTGGTCTGCTCCAATCGATCATGGCAGACATCTTTTCAAAGATGGCGTGCGACTTACGCGGCCATCGTCCATGACAAGCTACTCCTGCCCGATTTGTCGCTGCCATCATCGCCCGTGAATCGGTTTCCGTAGCAACAATCGGCATTCAGCGGCCCGACGGCTTCCCGACCACGCTGCACTGCGTCCACCTCCACGGCAAGGCTGAACGCACCGTTGCGCTGACCGAAAAAGGCAGCGACCTGAGCGACCCATACCATGGCCGGCTCAGCGCAATCGTACCCCGACAACAATTGACTGCAACGAGACTACGGGGAAGTGCATTGAATACGGCATACCGAGGCAGGTACGCCGATGTTCAACGCAAGACCCTTGCCCACGATGGACCGCCTGCGCCGTGAGCTGGCTTCACTGGGCGGCGCGCAGGTCGACGATTGGCGCGTGGCAGCCGATGTTCTTGCGCCGCTCGCCGGGCGGTTACTTTCTTCACGTCGTGCACGGGCGGAGGCGCCTCGCCGTCCATCGCTTCTTGGGCGACCGGCGAAGTTCCTGCCAGGCGCGGCACCGGCGATCGCCGGGTCGCGGCACCGACCGCCACTGGTCGCGCCGCACCCCGTCCCGGCACCTGCTGTCGGCGGCGAAACACCTGGCTGGCAGCTGACGAATATCACCCGGAATTTCCTGCTGGGCTTCGTTATGCCGCTCTGGCTGGTGGCTGGTATCGCCGACTGGTTCTGCCATCGCCGTGCCCGCATCGAACTCAATGCAGGAAGCACCGAGTCCGCTCTACACCTCTTGATGCTGTCCGAGGCCGCCGTCCCGGTCATCGCCGGACTGGTTCTGGAGATCACCAGCCCGATCCTGCTGCTGATGTTGGCCTCGGTCGTTATCCATGCCGCCACAGCGCTGTGGGATGTCAGTTACGCCGTGAAGCGGCGGGAGGTCACACCCATCGAGCAGCACGTACACAGCTACCTGGAGATGGTTCCGGTAATGGCGCTTTCCTTCGTCGCCGTTCTGCACTGGCCGGAAGTGCGGGCGTTGTTCGGTCGCGGCCAGCGTCTCCGCGACTGGAGTATACGCCGCAAGCAGACCCCGCTTCCCATTGTCATCGTCGCGGCTCTGCTTGCCTGCATGCTGGCGCTGGAGGTCGGGCCTTATGTGGAGGAGTTCCGCCGCACGCGCAACGCAGTTCGCTGACATGGCCTCGCATCGGTGCGCAGCCGGAAATATCCTTCAGCCGCATGGGGACCGTCGCACGACGATAACGCATCGTTTGCTGCGTTCCGGTCAAGACTCGGCGTCATTGACGCACAGATAGTCAAATGCAATTGGCCGAACTGAATCCCCGTTGACTGGTGCGAATGAAACCGATCGAAAGTTGTGTTCGTGCAAAAAGTCCACCACCTCAGTCAAAAAAGGGGAGTCCTTATACAGGGGGATCGAGAATAACTCACATTGGATCAACTTCACCGAATGGATATAATTCCCTAGACCTCGCAGAACCGATAACTCGTGACCTTGGGTGTTGCTCTTGACCAATGTCGCCGGCAAACGCGGCACGAGGCGCATTTCCTCGACAACGCTTTCCAGTGTCTTCACAGGAACCCGAAGTCTTTCGACGACTGTATCGGAGGGATTCTTATTCTCGGTCACTCGTGATCGAAAAGACGAGTACTCCGGGTGAGCCATCACGTTCAGTGTACCTTCGCCGTTATGATCGCCGATAGCAATCTGGACGCCGCGCCAACTTTGGTCGCCCTGCATTCTATCAGAAAGTGCGGCAAATACATCGGGGATAGGTTCGAAACTCAGTATGTCACCGCGGTAGCCAATATAGCGGAGCGCCGAGGCAAACTGACCGATATTGCCGCCGACATCGATAACAAGATCGATGTGAGCGCGATCTAACCACCGCCGCAGGCCCAGGAGATAGGCGAGAACCGCAAGATTGCCTGATCCTGCGAAGCGAGGTATCGCCCTGATCGAGCGGAACTTGGTGCCACGGAGCAACTCGCGAAAAACCATAAACTCAGTTACCTCGTTTCGGCTTTTGCCATCCCGCGCCAGCACACCGCACGCCGCAAGCTTGTCTCACGGCCACAAGGCTTTGCTGGCGATCATCGCGCCGTCGCGCAGCGCGGCGAACTTCGCCCAGATAACCGTCGGGTGCACCTCGGGCCGATACGTGGCCTGCGAAGAGAAGCCGCAATCGGCGCCGGCCACCACGTTCTCCCGGCCGACGATGCGAGCGAAGCGGATCAGCCTCTCGGCAATCCACTCCGGATGTTCGACGATATTGGAAGAGTGGGTGATCACGCCAGGAATCAGCACCTTGCCTTCCGGCAGCTTCACGCTTTCCCAAAGGTGATATTCGTGCTCGTGTCGCGCGTTGGCGGCTTCGAAACTGTAGGCTCCAGCATTCACCCGCAGCATGTAGCCAGCGACGTCGGCCAGCGCCGCCTCGTGGATACGCGGTCCATGGTTGATGCCGTAGCAGGTGTGATAGCGAACTCGCTCCGGCGGAATGCCTGTCAGGCTGGCATTCAGTGCCGCCACATAGATCTCCGCACGGCGCTGACGCTGCGCATCATCGAATGATGGGTCACCGAACAGGTCCGACAGGAACGGATCGTCGATTTGCAAGATGAGCCCGGCATCCACAATCGCCTGGTACTCGGCATGCAGCGCTTCGCCGACTGCGTGAAAGAAGGCCTCGTCGCTGTTATAGTAGTCGTTCTCGCCAACGCCACTCGGGGCCACCGCTGGCATGAACGCCGCGACGTGCGCGACGCCGTCGAGTGCAGCCTTCAGGTTGGCGATGTCCTGCTGCAGCGCGGCCTTACCGCGATAACGGATCGGCCCGGTGCACACCAGCGGCACCACAGGTGCTACGGCGCCGCCGGTCATGGCCGTGCGGAAATACTGCTCATAGTATTCGGGAAAGGCTGCGACCTCGGCGGCGAAGCTGGTGCGCGCCCGGCCTGGTCGCGGTTCAAACCCATCCAGCCGTTCGCGTGCATAGGTGAAAAAGCCGGACTTCGACTGCTCGCCGTCGCAGACGATGTCGATACCAGCATCTGCCTGCCGGCGCACACATTCTGCCACCGCATCACGCACACGACCTTGATATGCAACTTCGTCGAGGCTCTGTCCGGCCAGGCGTGCCTTCATCATGTTCAGCAGATCGTGTGGCCGAGGTAGGCTGCCGACATGCGTCGTAAGGATTCGATTGGTGTTCTGCTGCCCGGTCATCGCCACTCATCCCATGTGCCGACGCATGAAGGCCCCAGCGTGCTCGGTTGCTCGTCGCGAGGCCGCCACTTGCGGGAAGAACATGGGAAACGCGTGGATCATGTCCGGCCAGACTTCCAGAGTGACCGCCACCCCAGCGGCGCCAGCGCGGCCAGCCAATGTGACCGCGTCATCCAGCAATGTTTCATCCGAACCTACCTGGATCAGCAGTGGAGGCAGGCCGGCGAGATCGGCAAACTGTGGCGAAATCAACGGATCGGCGATCGGTCTGCCGCCAGAAAAGGCGTGCGCCAGTTCAAGCAGATACGGCTTGGATATCATCGGATCGACTGCCGCCTTGCTCTGCATCGTCGCACCGCTTGCTGTCAGATCGCTCCAGGGCGAGATCAACCAACCGCAGGCTGGCATCGGCAGGCCACGCTCGCGCAGCGCGAGCAGCAGGGCGAGCGTGAGATTGCCGCCAGCGCTGTCGCCGCCGACAGCTATGTCGCTGGGTGCGAAACCCTGGTCGCGCAGCTTGCTGTAAGCGGCGAGAGTGTCTTCGAGCTGCGCCGGATAAGGATGCTCCGGTGCGAGCCGATAACCGAGCGCGAGTGTTCGCGCCTGCGCGGCGCGGCCGATCTCGACGGCGACGTAACGGTGGCTGACGATAGAACCAGCCATATACCCGCCACCGTGCAGATAGAGTACCGCTCGCCGGGCTTCCGCTTCCGGAGTCGTCGACCACTCCGCCGGTATGCCCGCAACCTCGATGGTTTCCAGACGCGCATCGTCTGGAGCACCCAGTGCCTGCCCAAAGGCGTCGAGCCGCTGCCGACGCTCCTCGGGCCCAGTCGGGCGCGGCCTGCTGGTAAGCATGGCGCGGATCCTGGTAATGTCAGCGTCGGGCATCGGTCCTCGCAGCGTCGCCTCTCAGGTGCGGCAGGCTATCGGCGGCAACTCTCGGCGTCGAGCCACGGCTGACAACACAACGTGAACCTCTGCACGCCGCCATGGTGCGGCCGTAAGCGGTTCGTCAGGATGTGCCAGCTATTTCAGAGGAGATACCACAGTGCCATCAGGCATGCCGAATATAGTGGCAATCATTGATGATGACGGGGACGTGCGGGATGTGCTCGATGCGTTGCTCGAGTCGGCGGGCCACACGGTGAAGACCTATACGTCTGGTCAGCAGCTGCTCGACGATCCGGAGCTGAGCGACGTGGCGTGCCTCGTGGTGGATCAGAAGATGCCCGAAATGACCGGCCTTGATCTGCTGCGTAGGCTTGATGCGAAAGGCCACACCATACCATCCCTGCTGATCACCGGCCTGCCGGATCCCGCGGTTCGGAACGAGGCGCTCGCGCTTGGGGCCATCGATCTGCTGACCAAGCCGATCGACTTCGAGAGGCTGCTGAAGCTGGTCGCCTACGCCGCAAACTGAGCCTCAGCGACGCCTCGCGGTTTGCGGTTGCGCAATCTCGGGCAGATCCTCTTCCAGGATCGTGATGTGCAGCGAGAACGAGACTTCTCCGTCCTCGTCATCGCGGTGCAAGGTTCCCAGGAACTCTCGCCCTGCGCGCACCTCCACCGATCGGCCCCGGGTTTTGGGCGCTTCGATATTGATGCGATCCGTCGCCAAAGTCTGCCGTAGGTAAGCTTCGACCCGTGCAATGTCTGACGCCTGCATCGCTTCCTCCTGTCATAGATAGGTGGGGGCACAATCGCCGGTCCCAACCCCTCACCTTGCCTGAGGTCGTCACGCTATACGGGGGCCAGCGGCAGGATGCCAACCGTCGAAAGGCGGTTTCGTGCGAATAATTGGACATTGTCTGCGAATTGTGGATCGTCCAGCTGACGAGTCATGAAACGAATCCGGACGACGCAGGTTTCCCCGCGGCCTCGGCGCTCACTTTGCGCCTTGTCCGTCGCGACCAGCGGGACCACTGGGAACAGATGAAGCATGATTATCGGCACGGCCGGCCATGTCGATCACGGCAAGACGGCGCTGGTGAAGGCGCTGACCGGCATCGATGCCGACCGCCTGGCTGAAGAGAAGCGCCGCGGCATCACCATCGACCTGGGCTACGCCTACACGGACCAATTCGGGTTTGTCGATGTGCCGGGCCATGAGCGGTTTGTGCATACCATGCTGGCCGGCGCCAGCGGCATCGACGCGGCGCTGCTGGTGGTTGCGCTCGACGACGGCGTGATGCCACAGACGCGCGAGCATGTGCAGATCCTCGAGCTTCTGGGTATCGATCGCGGTGTAGTCGCTCTCACCAAGTCGGATATTGCGGCTGCCCGGATCGCCGAAGTGGACAGCGAGGTGCACTCGGTGCTGGCGAAGACCTTGCTTGCCGAAGCGCCCCTGCTGCCCGTTTCGTCGCTGACCGGCGAGGGTCTCGACGCATTGCGATCGGCGTTGACCTCGCTCGGGCCGCGGCCACGTGCCACGGAGCTGCACCCCCGCCTTGCAGTCGATCGTGCCTTTACACTCGCCGGTGCAGGCCTCGTGCTGACCGGCACTCTGGTCGCTGGGCGCATTCGCGTGGGGGATCGGCTGATGCTGTCGCCCTCTGGCATCGAGCTGCGCGTGCGGGGCCTGCATGCGCAGAATCGGCCGAGCCAGGAGGCGGTGGCGGGCCAGCGTGTAGCGCTGAACGTCACTGGTCATCGACTCTCCAAAGATGCAGTAACACGCGGTGATTGGGTGCTGCATCCCGATGTGCACGCACCAACCGCGCGCCTCGACGTCCGCCTCACGATGCTCTCGGGTGTACCGCGCGCGCTGCGCACCGAAGCGCTGGTACATTTGCACCTCGGCGCGGCGCACGTGATGGCACGTGTTGGCGCACTTACCGCAGACCGGATCGAGCCGGGCAGTACAGCACTGGCGCGGCTGACGCTGGACCAGCCGATCGGGGCACTGGCGAATGACCGCTTCGTCTTGCGTGACGCAACAGCGACGCACACCATCGGGGGCGGCAGCGTCATCGATCCGTTTCCACCACGACGAGGTCGTCGCAGGCCAGAGCGGCTTTCTCAACTTGAGGCCCTCGACCAGGCCGATCCGGCAGATGCACTGCGGGCGTTGCTCGCACTGCCGCCGGGTTGGACAGAACGGTTGTCATTCCTGCGGGCACGAAATCTGCCGCCAGGGGTGCATTCAACCATGCCTGCCGTGGCAATGGCTGATCTGCTGATCGAGCCAGCAGCACTCGACGCAGTGCGCGATGATGTGTTGCGGCTGCTTGCCGAGCATCACGCATCGGCCCCAGATCAGCCCGGTCTCCAGGTCGAACGGCTGCGGATGGCAATGCCTGGCAGGCCATCGGCCGCCGCATTTCGGGCCATCGTCGATTCCCTGCTGCATCGTGGCCTGATCGGGCAGGACGGGCCATGGCTGCGTCTGCCGACCCATCGGGTCACCCTATCGGTGCGAGACGAGCGTCTCTGGCAGCAGGCACGCGAGCTGATTGCCGCCGATCGTTTCCGTCCGCCGCGCACGCGCGATCTGGCCAGGGCGCTGTCGGTGCCTGAGGCGGCGATGCGCGCTATGCTGAAGCGGGTACAAAGGATGGGACGACTGATCGAGGTCGCACCTGATCAGTTCTTTCTCAGCGAGACTGTGGCGGAGATGGCCGGCACCGCGGCAGCAATTGCCCAGGACGACGGCACAATCACCGCCGCGGCGTTCCGTGACCGTCTCGCGAACGGTCGGAAGGTGGCGATCCTGGTGCTAGAGTTTTTCGACCGTGCCGGCCTAACCGTGCGAAGTGGCGACGAGCGACGAGTGCGGACCGATCGGCTGAGAATGTTCGGTCCAGAATCGAGCGCGGAATGCTGATATGCGCAGAAGGACGCGCTCATTCTCGCGTGCCGACTACCTCCGTCCACGTTCTGTAAGCTGGGTTTGGGCGCTGCACTGCCCAGGCAAGGTTATGCGGCTGATATGCAGGTGAAACGCAATTTGTAGGCATTCAAGTTGCCGGAACGCGCGAGCATACCCTCAGTCCACGTCGTCCACCTCGATCAGGTTCCCGCCCGCGAGCAGCGAAGCCACTCGTCCAGACCGATGCGGCCGAGACGCGCTTCGCCTATGGGCACGAGCGAACGCTCTTCGACGCGAGCCCCCCAGTATGGGGCCTCGGGGTCACGCACCATCTCGCGTGGGTCCCCGACCGCCTTCAGATAGCGGGCGACGATTTCGTCGAATGGCGCCCGTTCCGGACCGGCGATCTCGACGATCCCGTTGCGCGGCGCCGCGATCGCTACCTCGGCGACGATGGAAGCAACATCGTCCGCTGCGATGGGCTGGAACGAGACGGGTGGAAGCCTGACCTTATTTCCCTCCGTACTTGAGTCTGCGATGCCGCGGAGGAATTCCAGAAACTGGGTCGACCGGACGACGGTGTAGGGGATGCCTGAGGCCACGATCGCCTTCTCTTGGGCCACCTTGGCGCGGAAGTAGCCGTTGTCGCTCCGGTCGGTTCCAACAATGGAGAGCACAACATGGTGGCGGACGCCCGCTGCGGCCTCCGCCGGGAGAAGGTTGCCCTCGGAAGTCTCGAAGAATTCCAGCACCGCCGTGTCTTCGAATGAAGGTGAATTCGCAAGATCGATCACCACTTGCGCGCCCACCATGACCTCGTTGAGCCCTTCGCCGGTGATGGTGTTGACGCCGCTCTGTGGCGAGGCGGCGACGACGTCGTGGCCGCTCTGGCGCAAGATCGCGACAGTCTTCGAGCCGATGAGGCCAGTGCCGCCAATGACCACGATCTTCATGGTTCGCCCCCTTGTCGCTGACTGGAGACCCAAATGAGATCTTACGCGGCTGCTCGGATTTCTCGGAGCAGATTCACTGTGCCTCGCTGCCTTACGTATGCTTGCGTCGCAGACTGCTGCCGTGGGTCCTCCACCCGTGCTCTCTGCGCGTAGATCCAGCTCAGGGCGGAGTTTAAATCACCCCGCGTCTCCCGCTACACTCCGCGGCACCAAGTCGCACATTTTTGTTCTCCTGCCTGCGGCAGCGCGTTGGTTGCGTCTCACTTTGCAAACGGCAGGCCGATATGGCCGAGCAAAGCGACAAGCAAGGTTCGATCGGTCCGCAATCGGCAGCGAGTGGAGATGCGACGGCTGCGAGTGACCCGAAATCCACGCCATTACCGCCGCATCCCGACCCTGCGTCGCAGGAAGGGCGGCCCAAATCAGCATCGTACACTCGTTCAACCAGGGGCCGAAAGCGATGCTCGAGCAGTTCGAGAAACTAGGTGACATCGCAGCTTACCTCTATACGCCGGTTGCAATGCGGGAGGCGGTGGTCGGTCTGCTGAGCCTACTGCGCAACGAGGGCGGCAGCGTAGGGACCTCGCTGGCTCAGACCATGCAGGAGCGCCGCGACCAGTTCCACAGTCTTCGTCTTGGTGAGTTGCTCGATCCGTTCAACGCGACGACGCTCCGTCGCAGAGAAGGGTGCGCGGATCGGATCCGAGTGAGGTGAGCGCGTGGCCCTTGCGACTTAGGCCAGCGCCAGAATGACCACGCCGCAGCAGATCAAGGCAATGGCGCTGATATGCGCGATGCCCAGCGCTTCGCCAAAGCCATAATGTCCTATCAGCGCAGCCGCTACGTAGGATATCGCTGTGCAAGGCAACGCGCGCGACATCGGGATCCTGCGCAATGCGACGATGTAGAGGACGGCGGCGCCGCCATAGAGAAGGAAGCCGACCAGTGTCCGCCAGTCCAGCAGCTGCGCGAGAAACTGCGTCGCTCCGGCTCCAGCCTTCAGCAGCGTCTGACCGGCCATACTCGTCGCAATCGCGACGAACAGCGTTGCCCAATAGATCACGCGTCGACGCGCGCGGCTGCATTTCGCGCGATCATGCGTACCGTGCCCTGAGGCTTGCCATTCGCCGACAAAAAGGTGCGTCCGACGTATTCGCCAAGGACGCCCAGGATCATCGACTGCACGCCGGCAACCAGCAGGATCACGGTCATCGTCGATGCCCACCCGGACGGCGTATCGCGCAGGATCAAAGCCTCGGCGATCGTCGCCACCGCGCCGGCCGCACCGAGCAGCGCCATGAACACTCCCGCGTAAATTGCCAGTCGAAGCGGTGCCAGCGAGAAGCTCGTGGCGAGATTCAGCCACAGCCGCACCAAGCGTGTCAGGTTGTAGTTGGAGCGGCCCTCTATGCGGGGCAGATGGCGCACCTCGATACTGTCGATCCGCTGCGTCACCTGCATGATCAGGCCATCGACGTAGGGATATGGTCCCTGGTAGCGCGTCACCGATTGCACTACCAATGCCGCCATGCAGCGGAACGACGACAGATAAAGCCCCTTTGGCTTGTCCAGTAGCCGGTCTGCAACAGCATTGGCGAACCTGCTGCCAATATTGCGCCAGCCTGCGTGCTGCTTGATGGCGTAGCGTGTGTAGACAACGTCCCAGTTCCCCAGCCGTGCATGATCGTATAGTCGCACCACTTCCTCCGGTGGGTTCTGCAGATCATCGTCCATGGTGATCACGTAGGCGCCCCGGATCTGCCGCAGTCCGGTCATGACCGCATTGTGCTCGCCGAAATTGCGCGCATGTTCGACATAGGTGATCGGCACCGTCGCATGCCTGACCAGTTCCTGGCACACGTCGGCTGAATTATCCGGACTGCCGTCATTGACCAGCACGATTTCCATTCCCCCGACGGGACGCAGCCCGGAGAGTGCCTCGACCAGACGCCCGATCGTCGCGGCACCGCGGTAGACCGGAATGACGATTGACAGACCAATCCCAGGCTGGTCTGGCGCTCTGGGACGATCGTATCGAAGATCGGTCTCATAGTTCATGGTCGCTCCGCAGTCGCCATCACTGAGCCGCCGGCCGGAAGGCCGAAAGGCAGGCGACGTTCCAGGTCGGTCATGCCATGGAGCATCGCATCGAGCCATGGCGGAAACGCGGCAACATCAGACACGCCGGAACGACGTGCCAGGATCTTACGCTGAAGGACCATCAGCGGCAGCAGCAGCCCGTTCCAATAGCAGGCGCGAACTTCGACAAAGCCGGAGTAGCGCAAGTCGCTGACCAGCTGCTGGGCCGTGCAGCGCCGGGCATTGTGGACGGCCCTGTCATGAGCAGAGAGCAGCCAGCCATAGGCAGGCATGTTGACGATCAGCCGGCCGGCCGGCCGCAGCACGCGTCGCAGCTCGGCCAAAGCGAGGGCAGGATCAATGGCACGGTGACAAAGCACGTCGGCGGCCACCGCGGCATCGAAACTGGCGTCGGCGAATGGCAGCGCGTTGACGCTGCCGCAAGCGACCGGCGCGGCGGATTTTGCAGCGGCGCGACGCGATGCAGCGTGCTCCCATTCGAGGCCAATGGGCCGTAGATCCGGTCGCTCCCGACGGATCCGCGCGAGCAGTCCTCCAGTGCCGCAGCCCGCATCCAGCACCGAGCCATGCACATCGGCCAGGGCATCCAGCATCCGGCGATGCAGCGCGCGATACCACCACATGTGATCCTCGGCTGCATCCATCAGCGCATATTCTGACGGCTCCATGCCCGTGTCCTTGCCTTGCCGTCGCCCCGATCGCAAGGCAAGGATCGGGCGTGACGAGGGGGAAGCGTGCCGGTGGCTGACGTAGTGCCGCAAGTCGTGGCGGCGCCTGCGCCACGAGTCCTGACAGACAATGCCGCCGATGCGGTGCGAGGCATCGCGCTGGCAGTCCTGGCCTACCTGATCTGGACCCTGGGAGACGTTTCCGCGAAGTGGGTGCTGCCCAGCGTCGGCGTGGCTGGTGCTATGATGTGGCGGGGGGTTTTCGGCCTCGCGACGGTCGCGGCGGTCACCGTGCGTCCGGGGACGATCGGCTGGAGCAGGCTGGTGCCCCAACGCTGGGGCCTTGTGATGGCGCGCAGCATCCTGTCCTCGTTCGTTTCGGTATGCTGGTACATTTCGTGGCTGTCGATGAGCCTCGCCGACACCTATGCGGTCGGCTTCACCGCACCGCTCATCATGACCGTGCTCGCGGTACCGCTGCTCGGGGAACGGATTCGCTGGCGGCGCGCGCTGTCCACTCTCGTCGGTTTCTGTGGCGTACTGGTCATGCTGCGTCCTGGCGGAGAACTGTGGACGCCAGTCGTGCTGCTGTTGCTCGCCGGGACACTGGTCATGGCGCTGACCCGGATCATGACACGCCAGCTGACCTTGACCGAGACGCCGGAATGCCAGGCGTTCTGGCTGCTGGTCTGCCACACCGCGACCGGCTTTGTGATGCTATGGAGCTTCCCGGGCGACGGCGCGATCACAGCGGTGGGCTGGCTGCTGCTGGCATTCCTTGGCCTGTCCAGCGGGTTGGCGCATTGCGTGTTCGCGCGCAGCTATGCATTGGCGCCGGTGTCGGCGCTGGCACCTTACGAATACACGATGCTGCCTTGGGGCGTGCTGGCCGGGTTCCTGATCTTTGGCGAAGTTCCATCCTGGAATACGCTGGCCGGTGCCGTCGTGGTGGCGGCGTCCGGCACCTACAACGTCTATCGCGAGCGGGTGCGCCGGCAGGAGGAACGGGAGGAACGAGGATGAAGATCGACGCCGTATCGCTCACCATCTTTACCTGGGACAACATCCCGGCGACCCGCTACCACCTTGGCTCGCTGGCATCCTCCACCAGCAATCTCGGTCTGCTGCGCATCCATACCGACGAGGGCCTCGAGGGCCACGCGTTCCTGGGGGCGGCGACCAATCCGGCGTCGATGGACGGCCCACAGCTCATCCGGTCGCTCAAGCCGATGCTGATGGGACAGGATCCGTTGGAGCGCGAGCGCATCCATGGTGCGATGCGCCTGGTATCTCGCGTCGTCAGTTATCGCACGATCGGCGCGGTGGATACTGCACTGTGGGATCTCGCCGGCAAGATCGCCAGGCTGCCGGTGCACGCGCTGATGGGCACCTGCCGCAACTCGATCCTGGCCTATGCCAGCTCGCAGGTGTTGCCGGACATCGCCGCCTATGTCGATCAGGCGCAGACGTTCAAGGCGAATGGCTGGCGCGCCTACAAGATCCATCCGCCGCGCGAACCCGAAGAGGACATCAAGGTGTGCCAGGCCGTGCGCAGGGCGGTTGGCGACGACTTCCGCCTGATGCTCGACTCGACCTGGAGCTACAACTACACCGATGCGTTGCGGGTCGGCCGTGCGATCGAAGAGATGGGCTACTACTGGTACGAAGATCCGATGTCCGACGAGGATATCTATAACTATGTCAAGCTGCGCGAGAAGCTGGATATCCCCATCATGGCGACGGAGTTTCCCGCTGGCGGGCTGGAGACCTATCCGATCTGGCTGACCGAGCGTGCCACCGACTATCTGCGCGGCGACATTCCGAACAAGGGCGGTCTGACGACGATGTTGAAGACCGCACATCTGGCCGAAGCCTTCAACATCAAGTATGAAATCCACCACTCGGGGAATTCGCTCAACAACCTCGCCAACCTGCATCTCTGCATGGCGATCCGTAACACCACCATGTTCGAGGTGCTGTTGCCTGATGGCGCGCACAAGTACGGGATGGCGAAGGAGTTGGAGATCGACAAGGAGGGCATGCTGCACGCCCCGACAGCACCTGGCTTGGCGGCCGACATCGACTTCGACCTGATCAAGCGGAAGACCGAGGCAGTACTCTCCTGACGCGACCCCGTTGGCAAGTAAGCGCCTTTGTGTTGGAGCAAAAAGAAGGGCGCCATCACGGCGCCCTCAAGGTGTTGGGTTCCGCCGGAACTCTACCGCCGTCACCGGGCGCGGCCAGTATATCTAAACGTATGAGTGAGCTAAGTCGTTTGACCGATCATTCGGCGCCGATCTGGCTCAGTGCCCCGCGAGCCGCATCGGCGGCAGCATGTCCGCTGGATCCAAGCCCAGCTCATGCAGCCCCATGTTCCATAGACAGAAGTCGGTCGGAGGCGGCTGGATAGGTGCAATAGCGCCGTCCCGGAACAACTGTTCGAGCCGTTCACCCTTAAAGATGCCGTGGGCGCCGCCGAGGGTCAGCGCGACCCGTGTGATGCGGTTGACTGCCTCGCCGACCATGTATTTCGCGCGATACAGCGCCGCCGTGGTCTCCGCCGTCGGTCCTTGCGTATCGCTGAGCCATGCCGATCGGTGGGTGATCAGCCGCGCCGCCTCCAGGTCGGCGCTCAGCTCCGCGATGTGCCGTCGCACGTCGGGATGGTAGGCGAGCGGCTGTGCAAAGCCATTCGGCTGCCGCGCATGCATGACGCGGCGCAATTCATTGTAGGCTGCGGCCGCAATGCCGAGATATACGGCGGTATAGGAACCCCAGAACCAGTTCAGGTAGTCATGGCGGAACCGCCTCGTGTCGTCAGCGCGGAAAACCAGCGCGCTGTCCGGCACGCGACAATCTTCGAGGATCAGAGAGTCGCTGCGCGTCGCGCGCATGCCAAGTGTGTCCCAGTTAGCATTCACGCGGCGACCTGGCGCGGTAGGCGGCACCAGCAGCAGCACGCCGGCGAAGCGGGATGACGCTTCGTCAGGATACGCCATCACCATGACGTAATCCGCTGCCTCCAGCATCGAAGCGAACATCTTGCGGCCGGTAATGCTGTACCCGCCGTCGACGCGCTTGGCCCGTGCGCTGAGCGGACGTTCGCCGATCAGCGACGTAGTGCCCGGTTCGGAGAAATTGCCGCCGATCAGCTTGTGCTGCCGCACCACGAGGTCAGCGATCATCGCCTTGGCAGTGTCGCTGACCTCGGGGCTCTGAAGGACCGGCATCACCACGGAGGCGTGCATATTGAAGGCGAGCGCAGTGGAGGGGCAGCCCTGGCCGAGCACCTCAAAGGCGATCGTATGGTCGAGGAAGCTTGCGCCGGCGCCACCCCATTGCTTAGGGATAGTCAGTTCGAGAAAGCCTTCGCCACGCAGCCGATCGTAGTTCTCGGTCGGATGCGAGCCTTCGCGATCGTGCACGGCGGCGCGCGTGGCGAAGTCGGCTGCCAGTTCCAGGCAACGCTGTTGCAGGCATCGCTGAAGTTTGGTCAGCCCAAAGTCCATTATCCGCGTGCCAGCGCATAAATCTGCGTGCCGCCAGGAGGCGAGGGCAGGGCGGACCAGGTCTCGCCGCCGTCACCACTGCTGTAGACCTCGCCGCCATTGGTCGCCGCCGACATCAGCGTCGGCTGGTGTTCGTCGAATGCGAGCTTGAACAGCGTGTGCGGCGGCTGCACGCCCATCTCGACGCGCGACCACGTGTTGCCGCCGTCGCCGCTGTACAGCAGCACACCTTTCTCGCTCTGGAAGTTGGCACCCGCCGAGACGAAGATCTTGCGCGGATTGCCTGGTACTTCGCGGATGTCGCGGCAGTAGATCTGGCCCTTGGCGTTGAGCGGGTCGAGCTTCACGTGCTGCCAGTGATCCCCGGCATCGGCACTGTGGAACATGCCGGCGCGGCCAATGCCGATCACGGTGCCAGGCCGCCATCGGCTGACCAGAACCCCATGCATGTCCACCGCGTCGTCGTTCAGGTACTGGCCGTGGCTGAGGTTTTCCCAGTGCTCGCCGCCATCGGTAGACCGGATCGTGCCACCGACCTCGATTGCGGCGTAGAGATGGTTTGGCTTCTCGACGCTGGCATCCAACATCAGCACCCGCTTTGCAGGATTGGCGTCGGGCGCGGTGGTGATTTCCGGGAAACGGACGCTGACCGGCAGGCGTGTCCAGTGCTCGCCGGCATCGTCGCTGCGGTAGATCTCGCAGTTTTCGTAGCCGATGAACATGATCTTTGGATCATGCGGATGGAATGTGATCGACCACACCGGCTGCGCGTGATCGGCGACGCTCACCCGCTCCCAGTGCTCGCCGCGGTCGTTGCTGCGATAGGGGCCCGACTGAGTGCCGGCGTAGATGACCTCCGGGTGCAGCGGGTGCACAGCGAGTGCGCGGATCGCTGGCGCGTCGGGCAGGCCGGCGTGCAGCGGCCGCCACTCATTGTCGCCCTCGGCCAGGCGATGCAGTCCAGAATGGACCTCACGGCCACGTCCGGTTTCGCCGGCAAAACCCGCGTAGATATAGGACTGTCGAGTGCTTGGCATTGCCTCTACTCCTTGATCTCCATGTCCTCGTACGATGGGAAGGGACTCATCCAGACATCGGTGATTGTATGCCTGGTCACGCGCGGGCCGATGCCGTTGAGCGCCCGCAGGTCCATGATCGGCGCGAACATCTCCCGGTCGATCGTCAGTTGCTGAATATGGTCGAGCATGGCCTCACGCTTTGCAGGATCCCGCTCGCCGGCCTGGCGCAGGAACAACTCGTCGATGTCAGGATAACCGCCATTGGCATAGCTGCCCTTGGACCAGATGAAGGACTCCACCCGGCTGGCGGCATTGCCCGAGTTGCCCGACGCGACCATGTAGAGTGCCGGCAGCTTCTTCTCCAGCCATGTGGCATAGAACGTCGCCCGCTCCATCTGGCGCAGCCTGACGCGAATGCCGACGGCATTCAAATCATTGACCACCGCGTCCGCGACCGTTGGGAAACCAGGGATTGCCGCGAAGTCGCCGACATCGATCCCATTGGGATAGCCGGCCTCGGCCAGCAGCGCCTTGGCGCGTGCGGGATCATAGGATGGCGGCTGCACCTGCAGAGCGAATTCCATCACCCGCGGCACAATCACGCCGGCTGGCGGGCAGAAGTCGAGACACGCGGCGTGGTTGATTCCGGCGCGGTCGATCGCGTGGTTCACCGCCTCGCGCAGCCGTCGGTCGTGCCACGGTGACTTAGGATCCCATTGTTTAGGGAACTCGATCCAGAAGATCGAGGCGTGCTTCGACGCAACGACCGGAATACCTGCCTTCTGCAGGCCTTCGGCATCAGGACCATCGAGTGCGATGCCGATGTCCGCCTCGCCAGTGCGGACCATCAAGGCGCGCGTTGTTGCTTCGGGTACGCTGCGCATCACCAGCGTCTTCACGTTGGGAACACGGCGCCAATAGTCGGAGAAGGCCTCCAGTACCACTTCGATACCCGGCTTGCTGCTGGCGAAGCGATAAGGTCCGGCCCCGATGGGGTGCTTCTTGAAGCCATCATCGCCGACCTCGGTGAGGTACTTTTTCGGTAGCACGAGGCCGGCTCCGCTGGCCGTGGTGCCGAAGAATGTCATGAAGTCGGGCCATGGTGTATCAAGATGAAACCGAACGGTGCGTGGATCGACGATTTCAACCTGCTTGACGTGTTCATGCAGCGTCTTTGCCGCTGCTCCCGTGTAGCGATCGAAGCTGAACTTGACGTCCTCGGCGGTGAGCGGATCGCCGTTGTGGAACTTCAGATTCGGGCGGAGCTTGAATTCGTACACGAGGCCGTCCTCGCTTTCCGACCATGCTTCCGCAAGGCTTGGCCCCATCTTTTGGCCTGGGTAGGGACGCACCAGCCCATCGTGGATCGCATAGAGCATGCCGAAGGGCGTGATCTGCGGCGGTGCAGTGGACGGATCGAACCAGCTCGGAGCGATGGTGACATGCCAAGCCATCACCGCGCGTCCAGATGGGGCACGCTGTTCAGCCGATGCGATCGAGCAACCGAGCAGCAGAAACGTCAGGAATCCCAGTGTCGGCGTGCGCATGATCCTCCCTCCCGTTGGTTGCTGGCACCGGCTGTGGCATCCCGGTGCATCGGTTGCTAGCGTCCGTTCCCCGAAGGGAGGGCCACATCATGCCTGTCGTCGAGACCGAACGCCACGGTCAGGTCCTGGTCGTGCGGATGAACCGCCCCGAACGGCTCAACGCGCTGAACCACGACATGCGCAACAGGCTGGCCGAGACCTGGACGGAGTTCCGCCACAGCAATGAGCTGGAGGTGGCGATATTCATCGGCACCGGCCGCGCATTCTGCGCCGGCGAAGACATGAAGGAATCGCTGGCAGACGGCGCGCCTGGCGGCAGGCGGCCGGTGATCGAGGACCCATTCATGTCCGGCGCACTGGAAAAACCGGTGATCGCTGCTGTGAACGGCTTCGCGATGGGTGGCGGCTTCATGCTGGTCGAGCGGACCGATCTGCGCGTCGGTGTTCGTGGCACGGTTTTCGAAGTGTCCGAGGCGAAGCGCTGGCTGCTTGGCGGTTACAACCACGGCCACATCGCCAATCTGCCGTATCCGATTGCAATGGAGATGGCGCTTGGCTTCCGCTTCACTGCGGAACGCTTCTACGAGGTAGGCTTTCTCAACCGGCTGGTCGATGCCGACGACCTGATGCCGGCCGCGGCCGCGATGGCAGAGCATCTGCTGACGCTTCCACCGGCATCACGCGTCAATACTGTGCACATGATGCGGCAGATGCGGCCAGAGCCGACGGCCGAACAACAGCGTCTCGCTGCCGCATTGCACGAGCATGGCGCCAAGAGCGACCTGATGGAATCACGCGCTGCCTTCGCTGAGAAGCGTAAACCGCAGTTCAGAGGCTGGGACGATCCGCAGGACCGCTACAGGCTGCCGAAATTATAGTTACCGCAGACCATGGCCGGCGCAGAGGCCGGCCATGGTGTCAGCGTCAGCTTACCTGCACATCTTCCCAAAAGCCGAAGCGGTCGCGCACCGCCGCCATCTTCGGCTGTGGCGCTTCATAGACCCAGGCGTTGCGCGGATAACGGACGCCGTCGATCACCACGTCGTAGAACTGGACGCCATGCGGACATTCCAGGTCGTGCTCGGTCTTCGGAGACTTCTCCATCCACTCTTTACGCACCGAGCCTGGGGGGAAGTAATGGTAACCGCCCGTCTCGACGATATCATCGCTGGCCGCGATCTGATGGCCGTTGAGGATTGCCTTCATCGTCACTCCTCCTTTCACGCGTAAACGAAAACTTCGTCGTCAAGGTCGATAGCTGGGAACTCGTCCTTCTCGGCCCAAAAGTCCTGGCTGTGCTGCCATTCAGGTTTGTTCACGCGCCGCGGCAACAGGTGCATACCGCGCAGTACGTAACCCGGGTTGAAATTCTCCGTGTCGATCCAAGGGAGCAGCGGCATGTCCTTATCTGCATGTTGCAACGCCACGCTGACGCGACGCGCGCCTTTCTGCTTCATGTGGTTGAGCAAACGGCAGACGAAGTCGGCAACCAGATCGGCACGCAACGTCCAGCTGGCGCGGAAATAGCCAAACACCCATGCCATGTTGGGTATGCCGGTGAACATCATGCCGCGATAGGTCACCGTATCGGAGAACACCAGCGGCTTGCCATCGATGGTGAAGTCGATATCGCCGAGGACGCAGAGATCGAATCCGGTCGCGGTGATGATGATGTCGGCTTCCAGCGTCTTGCCGGACTTCAGCAGGAGCCCGGTCTCGGTGAAGCGCTCGATCTCGTCAGTGACAACGGAAGCCTTGCCTGACCGGATGCTCGCAAACAAATCGCCATCGGGGACGAAGGCGAGACGCTGGCGCCAGGGCCGATAACTGGGGGTGAAGTGCGTGTCCACGTCGTAATCGGGACCGAGATAGGCGCGCACGGCATCGATCAGTTCACGCTTCACCGCCTCGGGTTCCTCGAAGGTCCGGCGCGTAAAGGCGTCTTGGTCGTGCAGGATTTTGCGGCGGACGATTTCGTGGATCCAGGTCTCGTCGATCTTCAGTTCGCGCAGCATGTCGGCGAGATCATTGGCGTTGCGCGCGGCGCGGAAATAGGTTGGCGAGCGCTGCAGCATCGTGATGTGCGCGACGTCCGAGGCGATGGCGGGAATGAGTGTGGCAGCGGTGGCACCCGAGCCGATGACCACCACCTTCTTGTCCCGGTAGTCGAGGTCTTTCGGCCAGATCTGCGGGTGGACGACGCGACCCTTGAAGGTCTCCATGCCGTCCCAGTGCGGCGTATAGCCTTCCGAGTGCCGGTAATACCCCTGGCACATCCAGAGAAACCTTGCCGTGAAACGGGTCGTTTCCCCGGTGTCGGTGCGACTTGCGGTGATGGTCCAGAGGTTGGTCTCGCTCGACCACTCCGCCGAGTGGATCATGTGCCGGTAGCGGATATGGTGGCCCAGGTCATTTTCCTCGATGACTTCGCCCATATAACCAAGGATCTGCTCCGCAGTGGCGATCGGCGGGCCGCGCCATGGCTTGAAGCGATAGCCGAACGTGTGCAGGTCGCTGTCCGAACGAATGCCCGGATAGCGGTGGGTGATCCAGGTGCCGCCGAAGCTGGCCTGCGATTCAAGCGCCACGAAGCTCGTGCCGGGACACTGCTTCGTCAGGTGATACGCTCCCCCTATACCGGAAATCCCCGCCCCGACGATGAGGACGTCGAACTGTTCGGTCCGCGTCGCGACGGCTTCGGCTGACGCTGTGTCGTTCATGGCGCCCCTAAGGCTTGGCCGGCTCAATCGTGTATCACGACCCGCCCTTCGCAGACCATACGCGCGGGTGCAGCCGATCAGTCGGGATGATCGTCGACCCGAAGTATCGCCACCTCAGGAGGCGCGGTCAGGATTTCACTGAATGCATGCATCCATTGGCCGGCGTCTTCGCGCCGAAACTGATCCAGCTGGTCGAGATCCTTCATCTCGATCTCGAATTGCAACGCTGCCCCGCCATGGCCGCGGGTCAGCGGGATCAGCAGACGTGCCTTCAGGTTTCTGGCGCGCGCTGCCTGAACCTCTCGCTTGATGAAGTCCACCGCGCGCTGACGATTGGCCGGGAGGACATCATAGGAAAATCTGGCGAGATACATGGTGATCTCCTCGGGTATGCCCGGAACACATTGTCAACGCGCCCAGCCGGCGGAAGTTCAACGCTGTCGGCGCAACCATTTCGCGGCAATGTCGTTTGACGCGAGCGAACAACGACCTGAGGCGATTGCAGAAGATGGCTTATGAGCTGCGCATTCATGGACGAGCGGAGTGCCGGTATGAGACAGCGGAGGAGGCGGAGCTACGTGCGCGGGCGATCCTGGCCGATAACGCGGACTCCGTGATCGAAATTTTCGATCTGTCGACGGGCCGGCCTTACGCCCCAGCAGCAAGTGTGCAGGACCGCGAGACTATGTCGCGCAGAATAGGCTTCTGAGGCCATGCGCCCAGGGTGGACGCGGATAACCGAAGCTGACCAGGCAGCCACCGCGCTTCCAGCCTGGCTCACGACGCGCATGATCGGCTTGCGGGGTAGCTTCGGACTACTGACCACGACGGGCGATGTGCTCCGGATATCATCCATTATCGCGCTGAACCAGTCGTCGGACGGCACGGTCTTGCTTGATGTGTTGCTGGACCATGCCGGCATTCCAGACGGGGTGGATCTCGCGTGGCAGTCGAAGCATTACCTGGGGACGCCCGTCCCTGGCGCGACCATGGCGACCGTCAACCTGGCACACATTGTCGCTGCCGTGGAATTCGTGGCCGCAGCAATGGCGGAAGAGGCCGGGGACCTGGAGTTGCGCGACGGCGACGAACTCCGCATGAACGATCGTGGTCCCGACGAAGCGGTGGTGAGCAGCTTGGCGCCGTCTGGAACGGCGGGCACAGAATTGCGCAGTAGACAGTTCGGGAAAATGCCGGATCAGCTTGGTCGGAGCGGCGGGATTTGAACCCACGACCCCCAGTCCCCCAGACTGATGCGCTACCAGGCTGCGCTACGCTCCGACCAGTGTGGCGTTGGATTTACCAGCCGTGCCGGATCGTCGCAACGCCACCTATGGCAGCCGTGCCCGCAAAGCCTCCAATTCGTGGAGCATCTCGACCAACAATGCCCGGAGGCGCTCGGCGTCAGCCTCCCCTCGCGCTCGAACGCTGCTTCGCACAACCTGGGTCGCCGGCGGCGGCGCAAGCCCGGGCATAGGCAGTTCGGGTTCATCGACGGCGGCGCGCTCAATTTCTGCCGCTTCTCGTTCGTCCGCAGGGGGTGGAGGTATGTCGTCAGACAGCCTGCCGCCGCCCTCGCGCAGCAGGCGCTGCACGCCCTTGATCGTATATCCTTGAATATACAGCAGATCCGAGATGCGGCGCAGCAGCGAAATGTCGTCAGGTCGATAGTAGCGGCGCCCGCCGCCTCGCTTCAGCGGCTTCACCTGCGAGAACTTCGTCTCCCAGAAACGCAGAACGTGCTGCGGGATGTGCAGTTCGTCCGCCACCTCGCTGATCGTGCGGAATGCGTTGGGTGCCTTCTTTGGCCGAGACCGGGCCAGCGGCGCTTCCGTCACCTCATCCGCGGGCGCGCTCATTCTTCGTCATCCAGGGGCGTCGATGTGCCGTTAACCCGCGCCTTGAGAACGTGGCTGGGACGGAACACCAGCACGCGCCGGGGCAGGATTGGCACTTCCTCGCCCGTCTTCGGATTGCGGCCGATCCGGCGCCCCTTTTGCCGCACAGAAAAGGTCCCGAAGCCGCTAATTTTAACAGATTCACCGGCTTCCAATGCAGCCGAGAGACGCTCCAGCACCGTCTCCAGCAAATCGGCAGATTCGTTCCGCGACAGCCCTACCTGCGTATAGATCGTCTCGGCCAGGTGCGCGCGCGTGACGGTCTGCATGCATAAACGCTAGGCACCCGAAGCGCTCGCGTCAAGTTATCTGTGCAACAAAATCAAAGAGGATCAGCAGCTTGCAGGCAGTGCTCTCGGCCTGCCTCTGAATTCACATGCGCACCAAGGCCGCGCCCCAGGCGAGGCCTCCACCCAGCGCCTCGAGCAGGACGAGGTCGCCCGGGCGGATTCGCCCGTCGCCACGTGCTTCGGCCAATGCCAGCGGTACGGAAGCCGCCGACGTGTTGGCGTGTCGATCGACCGTGATAACCACCCGCTCGGCCGGCAGACCAAGCTTGCGGCCCATGGCATCGATGATCCGCAGATTGGCCTGGTGCGGTACCAGCCAGTCGATTTCGTGCCGCCCCAGACTGTTGGCGGCAAGGGCTTCGTCGACCACTTCCGCCAGTCGAACAACGGCGTGGCGAAACACCTCGCGACCATTCATCACCAAGTGTCCAGACTTCTCGCGTTGCCCTACCGCACCATCGACGTACAGGATGTCGCCCAAAGTCCCCTGAGAATGCAGATGGGTTGACAGAACGCCGCGGTCGAACCGGCCACTGCCGTGGCCAGCGCGCAGGAACACCGCCCCGGCGCCGTCGCCGAACAATACGCAGGTGCCGCGGTCCTGCCAGTTCAGGATTCGGGAATACACCTCGCTGCCGATCACCAGGGCACCGCGAGCCTGACCGGTGCGGATCATGCCGTCAGCGATCGCCAGCGCGTAGATGAAGCCAGCGCAGGCCGCCGCAACGTCGAAACCGAAGCCGTGGGTCACTCCCAGCGCGGCCTGCACGCGCAAGGCAGTGGCGGGGAACGCTTGGTCCGGCGTGCTGGTGGCGAGGATGATTGCGTCTACCTCGTCGGTTGCGGCCTCCGCGTCCGCCAGCGCAGCTCGCGCGGCGGCGGTGCCCATGAATGCCGCAGTCTCGTGCGGTGCCGCAATATGGCGCTGACAAATGCCGGTGCGCTCGCGGATCCACTCGTCGGACGTCTCCACGCTGCGCGCAAGTTCGTCGTTGGTAAGCACGCGTTTTGGCAGGTAACCGCCGACACCGGCGAGGATCGAGCGGATGGGCATGTTTCCCCCTACGGCGCCGTGGCGAGACGCGCGCCGCTCTCACCTTCCTTGTCGCCGTTCTTGCCAGGCACGGCCATCAGCTGGGCGATTCGGGTCAAGTCCTCGCGGATATGATCATTGAATCGGTGCACCACCATGTCCATTGCAACGTCCACGGCGTGCGCGAAACCCTCTGCATCCGTGCCGCCGTGCGACTTCACCGCGACACCATTCAACCCGAGCATCACTGCGCCGTTGTAGCGACGGGGGTCCATCCATTCACGCAGCCGCTCCAGTGATGGTCTCAGCAACAGATAGGCGAGCTTGGCGGTCAGGCTACTGCGGAACACCTGGCGGAGCAGATCAAGGAACAGCCGAAGCGCGCCTTCACCGGTCTTCAACGCGACGTTGCCAGTGAAGCCGTCGGTCACCACCACGTCTGTGGTGCCCGCGGCGATGTCGTGGCCCTCGACGAAGCCAGCGAACTGAGGGGCGATATGGCTGGCGCGCAGTGTCTCGGCAGCAAGGCGCAACGTGTCGTCGCCTTTCAGTTCCTCCGAGCCGACGTTCAGCAACCCGATAGACGGAGCGGTCAGCCCCAGCACGGTGCGCGCGAACACGTCACCCATCACCGCGAATTCTACCAGATTGCGAGCATCGCAGTGAACGTTGGCGCCCAGGTCCAGAAGCACGACATCCCCGCGTGCCGATGGACCGATCGCCGCCATTGCCGGCCGGTCGATGCCTGGCAACGTCTTGATCACGATCTTGGCGAGCGCCAGCAAAGCGCCGGTGTTGCCGGCAGTGACAACGCCGGACGCCTCGCCGCTGGCGACCGCATCGATAGCGACCCGCATGGACGAGCCCCTAACCCGCAAGGCTGCCGTCGGTTTCATGTCGTTGCCAATCACCGCGGGCGCATGTCGGATGTCGCACGCTGCAGCGGCGCGGCGGTGACTTTGCAGCGGCAGGCGAAGTTGCGCTTCGTCCCCGACGAGCAGGAACCGGGCGCCAGGGTGGCGTTCGGCCGCAACCTCCAGACCCTCGATCACCATCCGCGGTGCGCGGTCACCACCCATGGCGTCTACCGCCAGCGTGTAGTTCGCAATCAACGGGGAGAGGCCACGCCGCTACAGGGCGTCAGGCGCGAACAGCGCCCTTCAGAGCGTCTCCCGCGGGCACGACCTCGCGGCCGTCATAATAGCCACAATGGCTGCACACGTGATGCGGCCGCTTCAACTCGCCGCAGTTCGGGCACTCGGCGTGTGCCTCGCGCGGCAGGGCTTCGTGGCTCCGCCGCATGCCGCGACGGGACGGCGTCGTCTTTCGCTTGGGAACTGCCATGGGACTGCGCCCCTCCGGTCTGGTGACGCCCTGTGACCCGACTGGGACAGAAGGGGGCGGTCACATATTCTCCGCAGTATAGGAAGCGGGGCGTCTAGCAGAGGGGCAGCAGGGTCGCAAGGGAGCGCGACCGCAGGCTTATGGGCCCGCGGCGGCCGTGGCGGTGCCCGGATTGACCGTTGCAACGGTGGTGGCACTGGCGGGAACACCCTTTAACGCCTGGCAGGTTGCGACCACCGCTGGGTGAATCAGCAGGTCCACGCTCGTCGCGGTGGCGCCGGCCGAACCCATGGTTGCCACGATCGGTTGGGCGACCGGCACCACCACCCCGTCAACATTGCAGGCGACAGTCAATATCTCGATCAATTTCGCCTGCTGCTGCGATGCGGGATTACAGGCAGACAGGCTGGCCAGCAGCGCCAAGGCGCACTTGCTCTGCATTGCATCACCTTGATTCTTTGCAATTTATTCGGTCGGACGAGTGCTGATCGAAACGCTCGGGTCGGTGGCGAGCAGACCACCGAAGCGTGCCTCGACCATGCGCCGCACGTGCTCGGGAGTGATCCCGAGATCGGTTAGGGCTTCGGGAGTCGAGGCGGCGACGTGCTGCACTCCCTTGGCTATTGCAGTCTCGCGAATAGCCACGTCGCGGTAGCTGCCAGCATGCTGGGCGATGTAGCCGTAGGCCGCCTTTGCCCCCGCGTCGGCCGCCGACTGTACGGCAGCTGCCTCCGCTGCGGTCAGTCGGACATGCAGATAGCGGCGGAGCAACAGCGACAGATAGGGCGTCAAGGCAGTCACGGCCGCCAAGGCGAGCGCGGCCAGCGCCTGCACCAGCGGTGTCAGGTCGACGTTCATGGAAACTCCAGCGATGCAGGGGAAAGCGGACGCAATACGCCCGTTGTCAGGTGTTAGTTAGCATAGATGACAAATAATGTCAACGAGATTGATGGTTTGCGACTAATGCCGCCGACGCAGTCGCTCCAGCGCGGCGAAAGGATGCGCCGCTTGCTCGTCCGAGATGTCGGGCATCACAGCATCCGGCGCGCGGGGATATGGATCGAGCGCGAGGGCTAGCTGTTCGGCCGCGGCTTCGCCCAGATCAAGGGTCCCGTCGACAAACGCTATTTCGTCGACCGACTCGGGATCGTTGTCATCGGTCTCCTGGCCCGCCTCGACGAAACGCACGGTAAAACGATCTTCAACGACGCCGGCGAAATCTTCGAGCGAGACGACGCAGGTCTGCACCACTTGCGCTACCAAGTGGCCGTGGGCCAGCAACGAGTCCGCGCTGTCTCGTTCCAGGCGAAACTGACACCTCAGCGCCGTTACCTCCGGCAATTTCATGCGGATCGCCAATGCGGCACATTCGGCGGTGGTCGCTTCGACAAACACGTCGAGCCCCGCCGCACCAATCCGGTCTACGGCGATTGGCCGATGCAGTTCAGCGATCATCTTGCCTTACAGGCATAAACTGCGCATTGCCGGCCGCAAATGCTGTCAGCGGCTGTTCCTGCAGATGCATTGCCTGGCCCAGCATCGCCTCGGCGAGCATCGACGGTGCGCCATCGGGCGCCATCCCGCGCCAGACATTGCGTGCCAGCGAAGCTTCAAGTGCGGGACGATCCACCGCGTCGATTGCCACGGCGTAGACCTTCGAGCGGCCGTGGAATGCCTCCCACATCGCGCGCACACGCCGACCGACGCTCAGATCGCTCACGCCGATTTCGCGCAGATTGTTGTCCATGTCGGTGAACATGGCGTCGAAAATCCCCTGCGCCAGGGCTGGCCCCGGGTCGGGTGCGCTCTGCAGCCGATGGATCAGCAGGAAGGCGTGCAATGCGATCAGATCGAAGCGGCCGTCGAGGGTATCTGGAACGCCGAGTTCGCGGTAGAACCATGGTGCACGCGCAGCCGCTACCGCCTCGCGATACAGGGCGGACCCGGCCTCCTTCTCCGGTGCCGCCTTGCGCAGTGACCTAAGACGCAACAAGCCCGCCAATCTCGACCATCCTTGCCGTGCCGGCGATTGACAATCGGCCGGGCGTCGTGACACCGAGGTGACATAGCGCGGACCCGAGGACTCGAACAGTTGTCCACAGCACGTTCATCTGCCCATCTGCCGCCGGCCTTGCTTTTGGCGACTCTGCTGGTGGCCGGCTGCAGCATTTTCGCGGCACCGTCGCAGCTCCGTGGCAACAAGGTGGATGCTGATCAGCTCAAGGAGCTGGTGCCTGGAACGTCAACCAAGGCGGATGTCACCGCGCTGATCGGCTCGCCGACGGCGAGAGCAACGTTCGATGAGAACACCTGGCTCTATGTCAGCGAGGTCACGCACACGCGGATCGCGAGGGTCCAAGGCATCGAGAGCCAGGAAGTCGTCAAGCTGACCTTCAACGACCAGGGCGTTCTGAAGGACGTGAAGCGTCTGGACCAGGACGACGGAATCCCGGTCGCGATGGTCTCGCGCACGACACCATCACCGGGCACCGAAGCCTCCTTCTTCCAGCAACTGTTCGGCAACATTGGCCGGTTCAACGCATTCGGTCAGCAGCCGCAGGCTCCGTCCGGGGGGGCGCCGATTCCGGCCTACTGAGCCGCCGCCGGCGCCAGCCGCGCCTGCGCAAACCGATGCCAAATCACCAGAGCCGCTGCGACCAACGTCGGTGGCACCACGACAAGATTCAGCGCGGTCCAACCACCGGTCGCCTCGATGGCGCCGGACGCGAAGGCAGTGCAGGCGACAGTGCCGAACACAATGAAATCGTTGGTTGCCTGAACGCGGACGCGCTCATGCGGATCGTGCGCCGCGGCCAGCAACGTCGTTCCGCCGACGAACATGAAGTTCCAGCCAATGCCCAGCAACGCCAGCGCCACCATGAAGGTAGCCAGCAGCGGCGGGAACAGCAGGTTGGCGGCCACGCACAGGGCGGTCAGAACTGCGCCGATACAGATGATCGGATGGACACCGAACCGCTGGATCAACCGTCCGGTGACGAAGCTTGGCAGGAACATCGCGATAGAGTGCGCGCGGATCACGTCGGCACTGGCGTTCACGCCGAAACCGCAGAACAGCATTTGCAGCGGCGTCGAGGCCATGACCAGGTTCATGGTGCCGTAACCGACCATGCTTGAGACGACGGCAGTGATGAATCCGGGTCGGACGATGATGGCGCCGAACCGCACCGGCGTTGCCACCTGTCGCATCGCCGGCGGCAGCCGGATGAATATCAGCAGGGTGGCACTGATCAAGGGCAGGATGGTCAGACAGAAGTAGGTGCCGAGAAACATCAGCGGCGGCAGCAGCATGTTTGTGCGCTTGACGATCTCGGGGCCAATGATCGCTGCGAGTACGCCGCCTGCCATCACCAGTGCGATCGCGCGTGCACGCGCCTCCGAGGCAGCTACCTCGGCTGCGGCAAAGCGCAGATGCTGTGCGATGCCGAAGCCAAGGCCAGCGAAGACAGCGCCGACGCAGTAGACTTCGAAGGTCTGGGTCCAGACGCCGAGGGCGAACGTCAGGCTTCCTAAAAGTGAGCCGGCGCAGCCGAGCCAGAAACCTGGCTTGCGCCCGAGACGCGCGAAGACGATGCTGGCCGGAATCGAGGCAGTCATCGTCGCCGTCATCTGGATCGCCATCGGCAGCGTGTTGAGCGCCTTGTCGACCGCCAACGCGTGGCCGATCAGCGCGCTCATCACCGTTTGGCCGGACATCACGGCATTCATCAATGCCTGGCAGCAGAACAGCAGATAGACGTTCCGGTTCATCGGCGTCCGTACCTTGCGTGGCGGCTAGCCGCCGCTGTCCTGGTTCGGTCCGGGTAACCAAACGCTGGGTCGGGTGGTCAATCGCCAGTACAGGAAGGTGGGGGCTGCCTGCTTCGGGCTTGCCGCGTACCAAAGCCCCACCTTGGCATGCTGGCTGTGAGTGTGCTGCGGCCCGGGTTGCGGCGTCCGCACCGGAGCAGGCACGTCCTGCGCCGCCTCCGGCTGCCCGGGACCGGCCACGACAGTCCCAGCCTCCACCTTCGGCAGGCTAATGGTCAGAGGAGCGCTCCTTGAGGGGTAGAGCTGGGACTCGAAGCCATACCGCGGCTCGGACGGAACGACGCGGCGATCGTTCCATGCGCCTGCAACCAGCATGAAGATTGCAGGCACGCAGAGGAGTGCCGAAATCAGCAGCCGCCACATCCACTGCACGCGCGAAGCCTCCTTCGTGCCTATCATCGCAAACGCAGAATGATCCTGGATGGTGGGGAAGGGAAGCGGCCAATGCGTCTGCGTCAGAAGTGGCTCCAGCCACCGGCGGCGAGTGTCATCGGTGAGCCGTCCGCGCCGTGCACGATCACGCGCGGTGTCCCGGCCACGAACTGGCCGATGCGGGTGACGGCAATATCAGCAATTTTGGCCTGACCTTGCAGTGCAGCTTCGCGCGCCGGAGGAACGGCCAAGAGCAATTCGTAATCGTCGCCGCCGGTCAGGCACGTCGCCAGCCATTCGGGGCCAGCAGCGCGGGCCTGTTCCGAAAGAGGCACCAGCCCCGCCTCGATCTCCGCGCCCACATTGCCGGCCCGACAGATATGCCCGAGGTCCTGCACCAGCCCGTCGGACACATCCATACCTGCCGATGCCACGCCGGCGATCGGCAGACCCACACGTGGTTGCGGCAATCGATAACGCGACAGCAGATGCCCACTGGCATCCGCAAGCCTGCCGCGCCGCACCGCGAGGCCCAGTGCGCCATCCCCGATCGTGCCGGTGACCCAGATGCCATCCCCAGCCGAGGCCCCGGCGCGATGCACCGCCTGGCCGCGGGCCACGTGGCCGATTGCAGTGAGCGACAACGTGATGGGACCTGGCGTCGACGTGGTGTCCCCCCCGAGGAGGGAAATTCCGTAGGCACGCTGGTCGTCCGCCAGTCCAGCCGCGAAGCCAACGAACCACCCTTCCGGCGTGTCTCGTGGCGTCGAGACCGTCATAAGGTAGCCGAGGGGCGTTGCGCCTTTGGCCGCCAGATCCGACAGGTTGACCCGCAACAGCTTGCGGCCGACTAGGTCCGGCGGATCGTCTGGCAGAAAGTGCACGCCCGCGACCATCGCGTCTGCGGTCAGAACCAGCTCACGACCGGCCGGTGGCGCGAGCACCGCTGCGTCGTCCTGCAGGTCGAGCGCACCGGGACCGGCAAGGGGCCGAAAGTGGCGGGCGATCAGTGCGAATTCGCCGGGGAGGTCAGACGCCACTCTCAGGCCAGGTCGATCGCATGCCGCTTGAGGTCGCTCAGCGCGCAGTGATCCAGAGCGCCCTCATGCGTGGCACGCAGTACGACGCGCGGCGCTGCGCCGGCCTCCAGCGCTTCTTGCCACCGCGGCGCGCACAGGCACCAACGGTCGCCGGGGCTGAGGCCGGCAAAGCCAAACTCAGGACGCGGCGTGGACAGATCGTTGCCGGCAGACTTGCTGAACGCCAAGAAATCCGCGGTCATGACTGCGCAGACCGTGTGGCTGCCGACATCTTCGGCAGCGGTATCGCAACACCCATTGCGAAAGAAGCCGGTCATCGGTTGCGTCGAACAAATATCCAGAATGCCACCCAGTACGTTGCGTGACGGACGACGGCCTGGCTGACGGGAGGTTTCATCGAATGGCATCAGCGCCTCCATGACTGGGCCGAATGCGACGCCCCGAGTTTAGTCGAGAGCAATGCTGGTAAGCCAGACACTCACTGGTCGAGCAAACGAACTTTGCGCCTTCGCCATGCTGGGATGTCCACTGGCCCCAGCATCGCCCGCGCAACCCCCGAGCGAAGGCACTTCAAACATGAAACATGCTCGAGATTCGATGCTACTTCAATAAATGCGCAATTCACGGCGGCCTCGCCCGATTCCTCAACGCGGCAAGCAACATTCGCTTCCGTGCTTGGCGACGCATTCCATCAAGCTGGTAACAGGCTTGAAGAAGCATTGGCCGGCAGCATGCGCCTTTAGCGCAAGGTTGGGCTAGACCCGGCATCCGGCATGTGCTGGTGCGGCCAAGTGCGGCGTTGGATGTTTGGGTATGGTCACGGAAGGGCATTCTTCATGATCACCCAAAGACCCGTATGCGCGGGCCGATGAACATCATGGTCACGGCTGATCGATGCTATCGTTGTTCGTTTCAAACGTGCGATTATCTGGGCCAAACACGTGCGACCGGGATGCACTCTGGGCAATAGCAGAGAGGGAGGCTTGCGGACATCACCGGGTCGACGAGATGTCTGAGGTGCATGAGCGCAAAGGCCGAGGCAGCGACAACGAACAGTGTCCTCATGCCCCTCATGAAGTGCGCGATGCGGTGACGTCCGCGGTCAGAGCCAATGCCCTGGTTCGGATTTCCTTGAGGCTCGCGGCCGCGGCGGATCCGCAGGCTGACCCGACGGTTCCTCACCTATGGTGACTTGATTTTGGCTCCCGGAGCAGGACTCGAACCTGCGACCCAGCGGTTAACAGCCGCTTGCTCTACCGACTGAGCTATCCGGGACCATCAGGCGGCTCCTATAGCGAAGCTGCCCTAAGGACGCAAACCAGTCGACCACACCGCAAACCCAGCGGCGCGACAGTCGGCAACCAGCGTCAGAGTTTTCTCTCGATGATACGACAGGCGCAATGAATACAAAGCAGCTGACCACTCCTGCAGTCGGGCGCGATCCGATCGCCGCTATCGTCGGGAGGTTACCTGGTTGTTCGCCGCATCTTGTCGGGTGATCACGTCGAAGGGTATCTCTCGGCGCTCGAGGCGTGGCAACCGACATAGAGCTGATACCGGGGCAACGCGGTGCTGACGGCGCCTTCATTTGCGCATAAGCCTGGAGCAGACAGCGCTAACATCATCCGGAAGTTCGGCGACTTCTAGGTGCCGCGCCGGCGTTGGCGCACCTTCGCCGAGGCCTCGAGCTTCGCGCCAGCAGGTTGCGGCCGGTGGCGCCGCTGGCCTAGGTTGCCGCGGCCAACCCCTTCCCACGCGCGAGTGGCGAAATGGTAACCGCAGGGGTCTCAAAAACCCCCGGAGGAAACTCCTTGCCGGTTCGAGTCCGGCCTCGCGCAGAGGAACGGCGGTGCACTCAGCAAAGCCCGCCTGCCAGACCTTCCAGGCCCGACGGGTTCCGAACGATGATCTCGGCCTGCGAGACGACGTCGATCAGCCCTTCGGAACGCAGCTTGGTCAGGGTCCGGCTGACGGTCTCGATCGTCAGGCCTAGATAGTCCGCAATATCACTCCTGGTCATCGGCAGGCTGAAACGGCGGCGCGAGTGACCACACGGCATGCCCTGACGGCTCTGCAGCAACAGAAAAGAGGCCAGCCTTTCGCGCGCGGTCTTGCGGCCCAGCAGCAGCATCTGCTCTTGAGCCGCCACCAGTTCGTTGGCCGCGACCTCCAGCAGGCGCTTTTCCATCAGCGGAAAGTCATCGAGCAGCATGCGCAGCTTTGACCGCTGGAACCGGCAGAACCGCACACGCTCGATCGCTTCGGCACTGAAGGCATAGGTGTCGGACACAGCCAGTCCAAGAAAGTGGCCGGCGCCGACAAAACCGGTGATCTGACGGCGCCCATCCGGCAACAGCTTGAACAGCTTGGCGGTGCCGGCGGTAATATTGAAGAAGCTGTTTGCCGGCTCGCCCTCATCGATGAAGCACTGACCGGGCTCGGTTTCGGTGACAACGGCGATCGCGGCCAGTCGGCCCAGATCCGTATCGGCGATGGCGTTGCAGACGCTGACCGGACGCGCTTCGCACGTGGCGCACGGGTCCAGGGCGCCGTGCGGATCAAGGATATGCGGACGTGCCAGCTGCGCGCTCATGATGGGACCACCACCGGTTATGCCAACATTACCCGCAATGGTTAAAATTTGCCCTGACGCGCCGCGCATTGATCCAGGTCAACGAATCGCAACGGCATCTTGAGGCACGATTCCTGCGCGAGACAGGCGGGTGCGTCATGGCGGATTTCATCATCGAGGTGCTGTCGAGGGATCAGATCCGATCGGTCTACCCGCTGGTGCGCGAGGCGGTGCCGACACTCGACCTGTCCACGTGGCTGCGATTCGCGCGACAGCTGACGGGTCCTCGGCGGATTGGACAGTGCGGCATCGTCGTGGCGCGGCGCGAAGGCCGGCTGTTTCCCTGCGGACTGTTTTGCTACCGTGTCGAAGACGATCTGAAACTGGGCAAGGTCTTGGTGGCGGACCACTTTGTAGCGGTGGACCTTTTGGAACCTGCCGCGGTGCTCGCTGCCCTGGTGGAGGAACTGGACAACCTGGGCAAACGACTCGGCTGCCAGGCAGTGCGCAGCCTGGTGCATGGTGGGGCACACGAGCTCGAAGGCGGGCTCTATGCGGCTGGCCACCGTCCAGACGGCGCTGCGCTGTTGCTGAAGAAGCTGTTGGAGGTCCCGCCCGGCGGGGGTGGCGGCACGCGAAGCGGCCCCGAGCGGGCGCCGGCTATCATCGGATAAGGCGACTTCACAGTCGCTCGCAGGTTCCCGGGTCTGGTGACCGCACGTAGATCGGCAGACCATGCCGGGACCTGGGGGGGGTCCGCAAATCTCTTGGGACCAGCTATTGTACTCCCGCAGCGCAGCGGAGAGGGAGAGTCCGCCATGGAAGTGCAGGCACTTGGCTATGTCGGTATTGGCGCGACAGATCTGGGGGACTGGACCGATTTCGCCACGAACTGGCTTGGCATGCAGATGGTGGAGCGCGGCAACGCGTGCCGCGCGTTCCGTATGGATGATCGAAAGCAACGGCTGGTCGTTGACCGTTCGCTTGCCGATGGTGAACGCTATTTCGGCTTCGAGGTCGCTGATGCTGCCGCGCTTGATGCATTGGCCGCGAAGCTGGAAGCGCACGGGGTGGCAGTGCGACGGGAACCGGCAACTCTGGCAGACCAACGCTGCGTGCGCGGGCTGGTCAGTTTCGCGGACCCGGGTGGCAACCGGCTGGAGGCCTTCTGGGGCGCGGCTGTGGCGGATGAGCCATTCCGTCCGGGGAGAGCGATCTCTGGGTTCCGCACCGGCCCGCTCGGGATGGGCCACGCAGTGTTCCATGTGAAGAACATCGACGACTTGCTGGGCTTTTACCGAGACGTGCTGGGCTTCGGGGTCAGCGATTACATCTTGACGCCCTTTCGGGCGTACTTCCTGCACGTCAACCCGCGTCATCACACGGTGGCGTTGATCGAGACGGGCAAGCAGGATCTGCACCATCTTATGGTCGAACTGTACTCGCTCGACGATGTGGGCCAGGGCTATGACATCGCGCTGGGCGCGCCCGAGCGGATCGCCACCACATTGGGTCGCCATCCCAACGATTGCGTGACGTCCTACTATTTGAAATCCCCATCGGGTTTCATGTTGGAGTACGGATGGGGCGGCAAGGAGGTCACGCCCGGCACTTGGCAGGCTAGTGAGGTCACAGTGGGCCCAAGCCTGTGGGGGCACGACCGCACCTGGCTGCCGGACGAGCAACGCGCACAAGCACGTGAAATGCGCCTGCAGGCAGCGAACGATGGCATGCGCGAGCCGGTCCAGGTAATTGACGGCAACTTCCAGCGCATGCGCGGAGCATGCCCGTGGTGGGACGCTGTGAAGGCCGGCGCCTGATCACCGCAAACATCAAGGTGATTTCGCATTGAAGGGTCGCGCCAGATCCCCGCGATAGCTGCTCCGCATATCAGCCAGCACATTTGAACAGCCACCGGTTGGGAAATGACAATAGCGACTGGGGTTCTGCAACGGGCAGCACCAGGCATCGCCGGCCTTGATGACGCGCTTCAGTTGCTGATGCCGGGCGCGAGGGAAGGTGAAGCCGGAATCTGTGTCATCCTGGCGGAAACCGAGGAGGAGCTGCGTGACGGCGCACGTTCACACGGTTGGGAGATCAGCGACCTAGTCCACATTGTGGAGTTGTTGCCGCCCGAAAGTGCGCTCGATGCGGAACAACACCAGAGCCTGCTGTATTCGTCTGATCTCGAGCGAGGTGGGACGATACAACGGCTATTCGAAGCGATCGAGCGGCTGAAACCGCAACGGGTTGTCGTGGAGTCTATCGAAGATCCGCCTGCTGGCGCAAAGCTCGCTGCGGTACCGCCGGCAATCCTATGAACTTGCACAAAAGGTTCGGGCCGCGCTCGCGGATTTGGAGCTGACGCCGGCGCCAGCTGGGGGAGCCCATGGTGGTGCCACAGGGCAGATGGGCGAATTGCGGGTGCGGATCGATCGGCTCAAATCCAGGCGCCGCGGGCGGAATTAGCCGGCGCCCCCTCGACCCGCCCCCCCTGATCGCATAACCTTCGCTCCTTCCGGCCTGGGTGCACCACGGAACCGGGCCTATCAACGCGCGCAGACATCGGGAGCAGGAATGGCAACGCTCAACTATGCCGCACCGTCAACGGTCGACGAGGCCGTCAAGCTGTTGGCCGGGTCGTCCGGGCTGGCGAAGGTGCTTTCGGGGGGGACTGATCTACTGGTTCAGATGCGGTCAGGCCGCCTGAAGCCCGAGCTGATCGTCGACACCAAAAAGATCCCTGGGATCATCGGGATCCGCGAAGAGGGTGGCGGGTTTGTTGTCGGAGCTGCCACCCCGGGCGCCGTGGTCGAGGCACACCCTGGCATGAACAAGGCATGGCCGGGCGTGGTCGAGGCGCTCGACCTGATCGGCTCACAGCAGATCCAGGGCCGCTGCACGTTCGCCGGCAATCTCTGCAATGCATCGCCCGCCGCAGACAGTGTTCCGGCGCTGTACGCCGCGGGGGCAACCGCCGTCGTCGTGGGTAGCAAGGGGCGGCGCGAAGTGCCGGTCGAGCAGATCCCGGCTGGCCCGGGCCGCACGTCGCTGGCGAAGGACGAATTCATCCTCGAGTTCAAATTCCCGCCGCGACCGCCCCGTTCGAGTGATGCCTATCTGCGGTTCATCCCGCGCACCGAAATGGACATCGCGGTGGTGGGCTGCGGCATCAGCGTGACGCTGGACGACAAGGGCGTCTGCACTGCGGCGCGCGTTGGCCTCGGCGCGGTGGCGCCCACCGTGCTGCTGGTGAAGGACGCGGCGGATGCGCTGGTCGGCCACACGCTGGATGCGGAGACGCTGAAGAAGCTTGATGCCGCAGCGCGCGCCGCCTGCAAGCCGATCAACGACAAACGGGGAACTGTCGAATACCGCACCAAGGTCGCCGGTGTGCTGGCACGCCGCGTGGCCGCGATCGCGTTCGATCGCGCGATGGGCAAGACGCAAGGGAAAACTCACTGATATGAGCAAGCATCACGTTACCACCACGATTAACGGCGAACCGGCTGAGTTCCTGTGCGAGACGCAGCAGACCATGCTGGACTGCCTGCGCGACGTGCTGGGCCTGACCGGCAGCAAGGAAGGCTGCGCCTCGGGTGACTGCGGCGCGTGCACCATCATCGTCGACGGCAAGATCGTCTGCTCCTGCCTGATGCTGGGCGTTGAGGCGGAGGGCAAGAATGTCACCACGATCGAGGGCATTGCCCAGGGCGACCACCTGCATCCGGTGCAGCAAAAATTCCTGGAGCATGCGGCACTGCAATGCGGCTTCTGCACGCCGGGCTTCATCGTCGCAGCAAAGGCGCTGCTGGACGAGAACAAGAACCCGACGGAGACCGAGATCCGTTACTGGTTGGCAGGGAACCTTTGCCGCTGCACCGGTTATGACAAGATCATCAGGGCAGTGCAGGACGCTGCCGCCGAGATGCGAAGGGAGACCGTGGCATGAACTACGTTGGCTCTGATCTGAGGGTTGTCGGTACCCGCCCGGTCCGTCCGGACGGCGTGGACAAGGTCACCGGCCGCGCCATGTTCGGCGCCGACATGGTCATGCCCGGCATGCTGTGGGGCAAGGTGAAGCGCTCGCCGCACGCGCACGCGCGTATCGTGTCGATCGACGCCAGCAAGGCGCTGAAGCTGCCCGGCGTGAAGGCTGTGGTGACCGCGGACGACTTCCCGGACATCCCCTCGGAAGAGGCCTTCGTCGGCGAAGGGCCGATGAACTTCCGTGATCTGTCACGCAACTGCATGGCACGCGGCAAGGCCCTGTATGAGGGCCACGCGGTGGCCGCGGTCGCGGCGATCAGCCAGGCGATCGCCGAGCAGGCGCTCGAACTGATCGATGTGAAGTACGAGGTGCTGCCCTATGTGATCGACGTCGAGGCGGCGATGGCGGACGATGCGCCGACCCTGCACGATGATCTGTTCACCGCAAATGTCGAACCAAAGCCGACCAAGCCCTCGAACATCGCCAAGCGGGTGTATTTCCATAAGGGCGACGCAGAAGAGGGCTTCAAGCAGGCCGAAGTGATCGTCGAGGGCCGGTATACGACCGAGCCGGTCCACCAGGCCTACATCGAGCCGCATGCCTGCGTGTGCTCGTACAATCCCGATGGCCAGTCGGTGATCTACAGCTCCAGCCAGGGCCACTTCATGGTGCGCAGCTACGTGGCGAAGCTGATGGGGATGGACATCTCCAACATCCGCTGCACGCCGGCCGAGATCGGCGGCGGGTTCGGCGGCAAGACGCTGGTCTATCTGGAGCCACTGGCGCTGGCTATGTCGAAGAAGTGTGGCCGGCCGGTGAAGATGCAGATGACACGGGAGGAGGTGTTCCGCGCGTCAGGTCCCACCTCCGGCGCCACCATGGAAGTGAAGATCGGTGCGAAGAAGGACGGCACGATCGTCGCGGCCAAGCACGTGCTGAAGTACCAGGCCGGCGCCTTCCCCGGCTCGCCGATCCAGCCCGGCTGCATGTGCGGCTTCGCCATGTACGACCTGCCGAACATCGAGGTCATCGGCTACGACGTGGTGAGCAACCGCCCGAAGGTCGCCGCCTATCGTGCTCCTGGCGCGCCGATTGCGTCGTATGCGGTGGAATGCGCACTGGATGATCTGGCGCGCAAGCTCAACATGGACCCGATCGCGCTGCGCGAGAAGAACGGCGCGCATAATGGCACGAAAACCCACTACGGGCCGACGCACCAGAACATCGGCTTCCTTGCCACGTTGGAGGCGGCGAAGAACTCGGCGCACTGGAAGACACCGCTGAAGCCCGGGCAGGGCAGGGGCATCGCCTGCGGCTTCTGGTTCAACATCGGCGGCGAATCGAGTGCCGCGGTGCACGTGGCCGAGGACGGCACGGTGGTGGCGGTGTCGGGCAGCCCGGATATCGGCGGCTCGCGCGCCTCGATCGGCATGATGGTGGCCGAGACCCTGCAAATCCCCGCCGATAAGGTGCGGACGATCGTCGCCGACACCGCCTCGATCGGCTTCACTCATGTGACCGGCGGCAGCCGCGTGACGTTCGCGACCGGGATGGCGGCGACCATGGCGGCCGAGAAGGTGGTGGAGCAGCTGAAGCAGCGGGCCGCGATGATCTGGGACATCACGCCCGACGCGGTGGACTGGCGGGACGGCGCGGCCCATCCGGCCGGCACCAACGCCGGCGCGTTCGAGCCGCTGAGCCTGGCCGAGATCGCGCTGAAGGCGGCGCGCACCGGCGGGCCGGTGACCAGCGAGGTGTCGGTGAACGCGCAGGGCGCCGGGCCTGGGTTCGGTGCCCACATTGCCGATGTGGAGGTGGACAAGGAGACCGGCCAGGTCACCATTGTCCGCTACACTGCGGTGCAGGATGTCGGCCGTGCCATCCACCCGAGCTATGTGGAGGGCCAGATCCAGGGCGGCGCCGTGCAGGGCATCGGCTGGGCGCTGAACGAGGAGTACATCTACGACAAGGATGGGCGGATGGATAATCCGGGCTTCCTGGACTATCGCTGCCCGGTGGCCTCCGACCTGCCGATGATCGAGGCGATCATGGTGGAGGTGCCGAATCCGCGGCATCCGTTCGGAGCGCGCGGCGTGGGCGAGGTGCCGATCATCCCGCCGATGGCGGCGATCGGCAACGCGATCCGCGACGCGATAGGTCTGCGCCTGGAGAGCCTGCCGATGTCGCCGCCGAAGGTGCGCAAGGCGCTGGACGTGGCGAACGGCGACGACTGATGGCCGGGTCGAGCCCGGCCATGACGAATAGGGGTCACGCCTGATGCCAAAGGTCGTCATCTCGGGCGACGCCGGCCGCCGGTTTACCGGCGGCAAGGCGGAGCTCGAGGTGGCGGCGACGACTTTCCGCCGCCTGGTGATGGAGTTGGAGAACCGCTACCCCGGCCTGGGCAAACAGGTGGAGGAGGGGATGGCGGTTGCGATCGACGGCGAGATTTTTCAGGACGCGTACGCTGCGGAGCTGCGGCCGGAGAGCGAGATTGTGCTGATCCCGAAGATTGGGGGTGGGTAGAAAGTTCCCACGCTTGGCGGTGCCCTCTGGCTTCTAACCAGGGCAGCGTCGGCCTGGCTGGTTGGCAGGGGGAAAGCCATGATGTCAACCAAGAACGGCTGGAAGGCCGGGCATCGACAGCATAACGCCGAACGAGCTGCTCGTATCGCAAACGCCACCAAGTGCCTGAAATTGATCTCCTCCTTCATGCCGCTGGGCAACGTCGTCGACTTCGGGTGTGGCATCGGCGCATGGTTGCATGCGGCCGAGCTTCTGGGTGCTACAAGCGTCCTGGGGATTGAAGGGGAATGGATTCGCGAAACTGACACGATCATCGACAAGAAATGGATCCGTGTCGCGGATCTTGGAACCTCACCGCCGAAATTTGCAAAGGACTTCGATTTGGCTATGTCAGTGGAGGTGGCAGAGCATTTGCCGGAGAGCGGCGCTGATACCTTCATAACTGCACTCGTCAGCGCTTCGAACCGGATCTTGTTCTCGGCTGCGCTCCCCGGGCAGGGTGGCATTGGGCATGTCAACGAGCAATTGCTGCCATATTGGGTGGAGAAATTCTGGTCACACCGATATGTCCCATTGGAGCCAGTTAGACCGTATATACAGGACGACAGCTCCATCTACTTCTGGCTCCGCCAGAATTTGGTCATGTTCGCGAACTACGACGATCTGATCAGATCTCCCGAATTGATCCGTTTCGCCAGACCCATCGCTGACTTTCGGTTGCACTATCAGCCACTTTGAGCGTATCGGGGCCGTATCCCACGGTTGGTCCTTCGTCCTCATCGGACCCAACGCGCTCGACCCGTGATGCGCACCTCAAGGCGGTTGTTTTCGTTTGACACCCACACAACCACAGGAACATGTTTGAGCAGTCCGAGCGTGCTGCGCGATCGGACAGCGTGTCGTGCGTTGGCGTGGTCAGATCGTTGGGCCGCGCAATAGAGAGGGGGCATCACTTGAGTGACATCGAAGCCTTCGCTGAATGTGCCGGGACCAATGCGCTTCGCTTGGTCGACGTGGGTGGACGCGGTGGGCTTGAACCCAAGTGGCATCCCTACGGCCGCCATGTGGCAGCAATCTTAATCGAGCCGGCACCCGACTCTGCCCATCAACTTCGTCGGAGCCTCGGTAACCGGCACTCTGTGATCGAAGCAGGGCTGTCGAACGTTGACGGCCCTCGGTCGCTCTTCGTCACTCAGAATCCGTTGTGCTCCTCCCTGTTGGAGCCCAACCTGGACGTGCTTCGCAATTACGGAGTTGGCAGGCCTCATTTTGACATAGTCGGTCGGCTTGATATCGATTGCAGGCGCTATGACAGCCTACATCAAGCAGGTATGGCGCCGCCGCCCGACGCCATCAAGATTGACACCCAGGGCCATGAATATGAGGTGCTACAAGGTTTTGGCGGCCTACTAGCGGATTGCCTTGGGATTGAATTGGAGACGCATCTGTATCCAATCTACCGAGGTCAGAAGCTGCTGCATCAGATCATAGATCTACTGAGCACGTATGACTTTGTGCTCAGGCGTCTGGAACAGTCGCCTAACTTTGGTGGCGACTTAGTTGAAGCACAGGCCTATTTCACCAAGCCCCGGCGGGTAATAGCGACGCTGCCAGCTCTTGCGAAACTTAAGCATGCACTACTGTGCGAGGTCTGGTCGCTCGGCAAATATGCTCTTTGAGCCGGCAAGGACAGATCAGGATGAGAATTGCTGCTTTGACCTTCGTCTTCAACGAATTTGTTAACCTACCGATCTGGCGCAAATATTACGGAAGCCAACTCGGAGAGCGGAACTTGTTCATTGTTGATCGGGATTCGACGGATGGCAGCACTGAAAAGCTGGGAGAGGCCAACCGGATCTTGCTGCCCAGGACACCTTTCGACGACGCTCGGAAGGTCGCTTGTTTGTCTTCATTTCAGTCCGGCCTGTTGTCTCACTACGATGCCGTCATATGCGGGGACTGTGATGAAATCGTCGTGCCGAATCCCAACCAATATCCTGGCGGCATTGTTGAGTACGCAGAGAAGATGGAAGGCGAGTACGCCACGTGCCTGGGTATTGATGTCACCCACATTATTGATGCTGAAGCCCCAATCGACCTGACGAAGCCGATAATGCGTCAACGCCGGTTCGGTCTGTTCAAGGGAGCTGGTTGCAAGACGTTGTTGAGCCGCGTGCCGACGCTTTGGGCCCCGGGCCTTCATTGCACTGATAAACCCCCCAGGTTTGATCCAGACCTTTTCAACTTCCATATTAAGCTCATGGATTATCAGTGCGCTATGCAACGCCAAATGACCAACCAGGCCACCGAATGGTCCGAGCGTTCCCTGGCCGCGAACCATGGAGGCCATCACCGCTATAGTTTTGATAAGTTTGTCAAGGAGGCGTTCCTCGACTCGTCGAACTCCGTTCGAACCAACAAAGTCCAGTCGTTCGATTTCTCGAACGAAATAGCAAAGCTGGCATCGGAGACAAAGCAAGTAGGCGGTATTTACTGGATGCCACAGAACGTCTTCCGATGGATCGAATTTCCCGAGCATTTTCGTGGCGTGTTTTGATAAGGCATGTCGCCTTGTTGGCACTCTGTCTAGCGCCCCTTTACGCATCAGCCCAGGAGATTTGGTTCAATCCGTGGCCTCGAACGGCAGACTATGGTGACCTCTTCAGGCCCGACGCGGCTTGGCCTGCTGTCGCCTCGAACGTGAAAGTATTTGAGATCGATTCGTCATCAATTCTCAAAGGTCCAATGGAAGAGACCTTGCGAATAGCTCGAGAACTTCAGCGCCGGCGCATTGCGATCGCTGTCGGCATCGCCCCTGTATCGGGCCGCCCCGATGGCTGTGGAATGCATGTTGAGGGATATTCGGCCGATGGTGAACCTAGGGCAATTGCCCAGAAGGCAAGGCAACTCGGTATAAACCTGAGCTTCGTAGTGCTCGATGAACCTCTTTCGTATGGGCACAAATTCGTGCGCCGCGGCAATAAGTTCGGCTGCCGCTACCCCATACAGGAACTAGCTGAGAACGTTGCAACGAAGGTACGCCAAGTCCGCGAACTATTTCCTGGGATAGCCGTAGGCGAGGTAGAACCATTCCGCAGCGGTCGGGCGTGGCTTGATGAGATGACTGCCTGGATAGAAGCTTATCGCGAGGTTACGGGGCAAAACCTTGCTTTCCTTCGGCTTGATATGGCCTGGGACCTTCCCTGGCAGGAGGGTATTCCGCCACTGGTGACGGTACTCAGTGAACAAGGCGTCCTATTGCAGGTCATTTATAATGGAGATGACCGCCTCGAGTCAGATGATCGATGGGTCAGCAGCGCTGTGGCGCACTTTGAGGAGTTTGAAGGCATAGCGAGGCCAAGCGCCGCCGTGTTTCAGTATTGGGAAAGGCACCCGTCTCGGGTCTTGCCGGAGAGCGATCCGAACGCCGCAACAGGACTGGTGAACCGTTACTTGCGTTGGCGACAGTATCAGCGATAGGGCGGCCAGATGCCAACTGGACCAGCGTGCGTAATGATGCAACAGGACGAGGACGACCTCCTCGCCCCTTGGCTGGCTTATCATGGCTATCTCTTTGGTTTTGAGAACCTATATGTCTTCGATAACGGATCGACACATTCCGTCACCCTCGACATTATCCGGCGGTTTCAAGGGGCCGGTGTAAAATTTGACTTTTCCTACTGCGAGGATGCCGACTACGAAAAGAAGGGTGAGATTGTCCGATCCAAGATCAATGAGTTGGACGCTGGCGGTAGGCATAATGCCTATTTCCCGCTCGATTGTGATGAGTTTCTTGTGGCTCTTGGAAACAAGGGTCTGTCGTGCGCAAGGGGCGAAGTGCTGACGCAGATCGATCGATTAGTAAAAAAGCGGGGAGTTCTTATTATCCCGAGCCTGCTCTATAATATACCGGGCGAGCCCACTGCGTTTTACTTCCAAGACCAGCAGAAGGTATGTTTTTCTGGCGGTGGGGTCAGCCACCTTGATCACGGAAACCATAACGGCGGTATGCCCGGGACCGATGCGCCTTGCCTTGGAAATGCGCTGAGCTATCTGCATTTTCACAACAGATCGTTTGTCGCAGTCCGAAATCACGCACTTCAGAAGCTCAAGAACCGCGTTGATGTATCAGACAAGCAACGACTGCTATCGTACAAGGGTCATGGGGATCACTTAATCCGATACTTCTCAATGAACGAACGTGAGTATGTCAATTCGTTCGCCAGCCTCGATATCGTTATGTTCCCGGCATTCATATCCCTGCTCGCCGCATTGGGGGTCGACAGCGATATTATGCGCGCGACGTATTCCCCTATCTCTGTCGAGCGCACAGGAACTCTCTTCACTGCAGAATTTGATGGTGATGCGTATTGGCGGGCAAATCCGGATGTAGCCGCACGTCAGACTCCCGCTCTATTTCACTACTACCGGCACGGCAAACGTGAGAAAAGGCGATTACGATGACAAACCCAGAGATTACTAACCAAACAGCTCAACGGTCGGCAGGCAGCGGAGACCACCTCCCGCGCTCTAAGTCCAGTACACCTCTAGTCCGAGTGCGGCGAGAAAGAAGGTGATGGCGGATCACGGTCGCGGGAGGTATTGCATAACAGAACGTTGTGGTGGGCCACCCAACAGCCATGCTTAAATAACTGCGCGCCACGAACTGCTTCCGACTGATTACCTGGAAACGCTTATATGCCAATGTCGCGCCCCTATCTCGACATGATCACCCGTACTCTCGGGATCACCGCCAATACCGCCGTGCGCCAGGCGCACGCATGTAAGCTCTGTGGTGGGTTTGCCCCACCGTTCGACAGCGTCGACTTCTATAAATACTGCTCCCCTACGAACCCCTTTGCCTTCGGCTTTGCCGGTATCCATGTTGAATACCGCCGGTGTCGTGATTGCAGCTTCATTTCCACCGACTTTTTTGACGATTGGTCCTCCGAGGAATTTGCCGCCTATGTCTACAACGCCGACTACTCGCGGATCGACTCGGAATACGCCGACATCCGTCCCGGTAGCATAGCCACCATGCTCGCGGAACGGCTTGCTGCTTGGCGTGACGTAGACGTCTTGGACTATGGCTCAGGATCGGGCGCCTTTGCCGAACAGATGTCAGCGCGAGGCTTCGCCCACGTCACCAACTACGACCCGTTCTCCAGCCCGTCGCGTCCGGATGGAAAATTCAGCCTGATCACCTGCTTCGAGGTGATCGAGCATACGGTGTCACCAATCGCCTGCGTTCAGGACATGATATCGTTCCTGGCTCCCGGCGGTTGCATCGTGTTCTCGCAGCCCCTGCAGCCGGACAACATCGAGGTCATCCGCGGCGCCTGGTGGTATATCGGGCCGCGCAACGGCCACGCCTCGATCTTCACCACCGATGCACTGTCGCGCCTGGCCAGCAATTGCGGCCTGCTCCTGCATCGCGGTGACTGGCTGCACGGCTTCGGCGCGCAAGATGCAACCGAGACCTCGCGCGAAATTCTGGCGGCAATTGGCACGCCCTATGCTTGGCTGCGTCTGGACGCGCCGGAGGATGCTTCGTCCTTCGCACCTCAGCGTGCGCAGCAGGTTGATGCCTGGCATGCGCTGGAACGGGGCGGCAATGTCCGGTTCCGCTGGACGCGCAGCAGTCGCATTGCCTGGCACGACGTGCTGCCCCAGGTGTACCCGCTGCGGCTGCGGGTCAGTGTGCCATTTGTCAATGAGATCACGCCGGGATTTGCCGGGGCCTGCAAGGTCGAAGTCGCTGGTCAGGTGCTGACACCCAGCCCGGATCCGCGAGGCGAACTGTTATTCGAGACCACACTCGATGCGCCTGCCGAAAATGGAGTGATCCTGCACACGCCGGAACTCGCTTCGCCGCACGACTTGCGTGGCTTTGCAGACGACCGGCCGCTTGGGCTTGCGATTCCGGTCTATCCCTGGGAGCCGCCCGCAACTACGACCTGATCGATGCGCCCCACCATCCTCCTCTACGACTGGGACAACACGCTGGCCGACGGCTGGGCCGGCATCGCGGCCGCGCTGAATGCCGCGTTCACCCGCTTCGACCTGCCGCTCTGGACCGCCGACGACGCCCGCGCCCGCGTCCGGCTCTCGTTCCGCGACAGCTTCCCCGTGCTGTTCGGTGCCGACTGGGGGCAGGCGCGCGACATCTTCCTCGCCGAACTGCGCGCCCGCCACCTGCGGCACGTCACCCCGATGCCGGGTGCGGCCGAGGCGCTCACCGCCGGCGGGGCGTGGCCACAGGGCGTGGTCTCCAACAAGAACGGCGGCTTCCTGCGCGCCGAAGTGCAGCACCTCGGATGGAGCCACCATTTCGGCGCAGTGGTGGGCGCCGGAGACGCGGCGGCCGACAAGCCCGATCCGGCGCCTATTCTGCTGGCGCTCGACCGTCTCCGCTGCGCCGCTGACCGATCGGTCTGGTATCTGGGCGATACCGCGCTCGATATGGAAACCGCACGGGCAGCCGGGGTCACGGCAGTATTGGTCGGCGACGCCTCGCATGATGGTGGCATTGACCGGGCGCGTCCTGATATCCATTTCCCCTCCGCGCTCGACCTGGCCGAATGCCTGCGCGGGCTGGGCCGAGGCGGATGAGTACCTAAGAGAGGACGAAGGGTTGGCCGTTATGATGCCCGGCCGCCGAACAAGAACAACAGCCGACAATGAAAAGGACAGCCATCGTGGCCAATGAGAAGGCGCAGAACGTTCAGGACGTGTTCCTGAACCATGTGCGAAAGAACAAGACCCCGGTAACGGTGTTCCTGGTGAACGGGGTTAAACTCCAGGGCATAATTACTTGGTTTGACAACTTTTCTGTCCTGCTGCGTCGGGACGGGCATACGCAGCTGGTATACAAGCACGCGATCAGCACAGTGATGCCGGGCGCGCCGATCCAGCTGTTCGACGCCTCGAAGGCCGAAGGTGCTGCCGCGCCGGCACGGGAGATGACACCTGCCGCAGGCGAGTAACGGCGGGAGCTCGACGCCTCGACTGAACGGCGCTGCCCCAGTCCGGGCAGCGGTGATACTCCCCTGGAACCGCCCCGAACGGGCATCGGATGGTCTCCGCTCGGCCGAGCACCGGCTGGCCGAAGCGGTCGGCCTGACATCATCGATCGGGCTGGTGGTGGTGCACACGGCGATCCTGCCCCTGCGGGTGGTGCGGCCGTCGACGCTGCTGGGCGAGGGCCAGGTATCTGCCCAAGGTCAGGCGATCCGGCAGCAAGGGGTTACCGTCGTGGTTGTGGATGGGGCGCTGTCGCCGGTGCAGCAGCGCAACCTCGAACGCGCCTGGAGCTGTAAGGTCATCGACCGCACGGGATTGATTCTGGATATATTCGGCGAGCGCGCGGCAACCCGGGAGGGAGCGCTGCAGGTCGAGCTGGCGCACTTGGAATACCAGCGTTCGCGCCTGGTGCGGTCATGGACCCACCTGGAGCGGCAGCGGGGCGGCTTCGGGTTTCTGGGCGGCCCCGGCGAGACGCAGATCGAAGCCGACCGCCGGCTGATTGGCGAGCGCATCGTGCGACTGAAGAAGGACCTGGAGCAGGTGCGGCGGACGCGTGGCCTGCACCGTTTCGCGCGGCGTCGGGTGCCGTTCCCGGTCGTCGCCCTGGTCGGATATACGAATGCTGGGAAATCAACCCTGTTCAATGCGCTGACCGGCGCCGAGGTGGTGGTGCGGGACCAGTTGTTCGCGACGCTCGATCCGACGATGCGCGGCATAGGTCTGCCGTCCGGCCGACGCGCCATACTGTCCGACACTGTCGGGTTCATCAGCGAACTGCCGCACGAACTGGTGGCGGCGTTCCGCGCCACGCTCGAAGAGGTGGCGGAGGCCGATGTGATCCTGCACGTGCGCGACGGGGCGCATCCGGACAGCGCGGCACAGCGTGCCGATGTGGTGGCGGTGCTGGAGGACATGGTGGCGGATGGCGGGCTGGATTCCGACTGGCCATCGCGCACCATAGAAGTGCTGAACAAGGCGGACCTGATGGGCGGAATCGCCGCCGTGCCCGACCGGAACGGGGCGGTCGCCGTTTCTGCCGTCACCGGCGAAGGCCTTCCCGCGCTGAAGTCGGCAATCGATGCGCGCATCGCCGAGGGCATGGAGATCGCTGATTACCAGATCGCCCCCGATGACGGGGCGCGGCTGGCGTGGCTGTACCAACATGGCGAGGTGGTGACCCGGCACGACGCTGATGCCGCGGTTCATGTCACCGTGCGGCTGCTGCCGGCGGACCGGGCTCGGTTCGAGCGTTCAGCGCCTTGACGGCGACTCCGTGGCCCAGGCGATTGCCGCGCGTGCGAGGGCATCGATCGTGTCGACCATGGCCACCTCCAAGGCGCGGCCGGCCTGTATGCCCAGAGGGATCTCTGTGCAGCCCAACATGACCGACGTCGCCCCCCGCTGCACGAGGCTGTGCACGACCTCCGACAGTGGCGGATAGGCATCGGCCAGCCGATTCGCCTTTACCAGGGCGATCGCGGGGCTGACCAAATTGTCCATCTCCCGTTGGTCGGGGGTGATGCAGTCCCAGCCCTGGGCGCCAAGCCTATCCTGGTAGAGCCGCATCGCCAAAGTCGCCCGCGTCCCCATGACGCCGATCGAGCCACTCGCGATGCCCAGCCGTCGAAGCTCGGCGGCGGCAGCGTCAACGATGTGCAGGATCGGCATCTGCGCCGCGTCCTGCATCTCATCGTACCATCCATGGGCGGTGTTGCACGGAACAACGATCGCGCCACAGCCGGCGCGCCGAAGACCCTCGACCCCGCGCAGAAGCCAGGGCAGCGGGTCAGCTCCATCGCCGAGTCTTCCGTTCGTCCGATCCGGTACGCGCGGGTCGGACCACAACACTGTCGGAATGTGGTCCTGATCGCGCATGGCCGGCGTCAGCTGGGTAAGACGCAGCATAAATTGGGCACTCGCCAAGGGCCCCATGCCGCCGAGCACACCGAGCGTACGATCATCGCCAAGCATGCAGTTAGAATTGCAGGAAACCAGGAGCAGCGCCAGGGAGCGCCCTGCTCGGACAGTGTCTTGACGCGGCTCTGAGCCGCGACCTACCGGGTGCCGCATGAGCAACAGAATCGCGCTGCACGGACACCGCGGGGCCCGTGGCCTGTTTCCCGAGAATACTATGGTAGGCTTCGCCGGCGCACTTCGGATCGGCGTAGATGCGCTGGAACTCGATGTCGGCGTCACGGCCGACAACGTTGTGGTCGTAACGCACGACCCGCGACTCAACGGCGACATTACCCGCGATCGGAACGGTGCCTTCCTGTCGGGCCCGACGCCGGCGATCCGGTCGCTGCGGGCGGCTGAGTTGAGTGTCTATGACGTGGGGAGGATACGGCCGGGAAGCGCCTATGCAGCCGAGTATCCAGATCAGGTGCCACACGACGGTGCGGGCATCCCTCGGCTGGTCGAGGTGTTGAGGATCGATCCGGTCGTGTCATTCACCATCGAACTCAAGTCGTTTCCGCTGCATGCCGATCTGACAGCAGAGGGCGCCGAGATGGCGGAGGCAGTGGTTGATTTGGCGCAGATCTACGATGCTGCCGACCGGATCATCGTCCAGTCATTTGACTGGCGCGGACCACGCCATCTGCGGCGGGCACGGCCCGAGATTAGGCTGTCCTGGCTGACCAGCGCGGCCACGCTGATGGCGGCCCGAGTATGGTGGGACGGACCCGATCCGTCGGACTTTGGCGGATCCGTGCCTCGGGCGGTTGCGGCGGAAGGCGGCCCCATATGGGGGCCTGATTATCGGGATCTCACCGAGGACAGCCTCGCGGAGGCGCATGCTCTGGGGCTCCAGGTGGTGCCCTGGACGGTTAATCGACCGCAGGACATGCACCGGCTCATCCGTTGGGGCGTCGACGGGCTGATTACCGATCGACCCGATCTTGCTCGATACGCGTTGGCGAAGGAGGAACCGACATAAAGTTGGCGGTCGCGGAGGCACGCGCCAGCAGGGTGTGAAGTTCCGGGTTTTTGGCGCCGTCGGTTGCGGTCAGCGCGTCCATCGGAGCAAAGAACTCGTGCGGGTGCGGCAATTGGTGGCGCGCAAACTCAGCGTAGTGTTCGCGCTTCAGGCCATAGAGCACGTGCATATCGCGAACGGGGACGACGAAGTCGCTGGTCGGGTCGCTGCGGATAACTCGGGTCACTTTCCAGCGGGGCGTTGGATCATCCTTGGCCACCGGCGCAAGCAACCACGAAACCGGGCAGACTGCCAACAGCGAGTGGGTGCTAGGGGCGAAGCGCGAGCGTTTGTCCAGAAGATTCTGGAAGCTGGCGCAGGCCTCTATCGCGAAAATATCGACGTAAGGATCATCAGGCGTCCCGCCGAAGTTAAACCATAGGCCATCAGGCAGGGTGCGATAGCGGGTACTTCCGGGAAGTTTGAGAAAGGGATGAGTGTGAAATTCATGGCCTGGTCGCCCTCGCAGCCAGGCATCCCGACCGAGCGGCGCCCTGGTGACCCCGGGCGGACGCTGCGGCCATTCCTTTAGGCGTTCCCTGACCAATCTGTCTAAATAGTAAGACGATCGCATGGACTGCCCCGTATAGTTTTAGTGACGTTTGATTATACAACCTAGGGATGTAGATCAATCGCCTACGGCCATACGTTCGGGCGTTCTCTCGATATAAATGGTTAAGACTGGCCCGAAGCTCATGGAAAAGCGCTCGCCACGGGGCAGGGGCGTGCCACGAAAATCAATTGATTTCGCTAAATTAAGCGTCCTTTTTTGTGTGAATTATCAACAGCCTGTGGACAAAGCTGGACCACAGCTGGGCCCGGAGCATCATTTCAGTTGATGAAATTAGCCGATCAGTCTCGCCGACTGATCGGTACGTAATCGCGGCGAGGTGCCCCCGTGTAGATCTGCCGGGGTCGGCCGATCCGCTGCTGTGGGTCCTCCATCATTTCCTGCCATTGGCTTACCCACCCGACGGTACGCGAAACCGCGAACAGGGCGGTAAACATGCTGGTCGGAAAACCCATCGCTTTCAGGATGATGCCTGAATAGAAGTCGACGTTCGGATAAAGCTTGCGATCGATGAAATAGCGGTCGTTCAGGGCGATCTTCTCGAGTTCCATCGCAAGATCAAGCAACGGGTCGCCCTTGAACCCGAGCTCGTTCAACACGTCGTGGCACGCCTTCTGAATGATGCGGGCTCGCGGGTCGTAATTCTTGTAGACCCGGTGGCCGAAGCCCCAGAGCATTTCGTGATTGTCGCGGTCCTTCACCTCCTCGAGAAAGGCCGGGATGTTCTTCACGTGGCCGATATGGGTCAGCATCTTCAGCACGGCCTCGTTGGCCCCGCCATGCGCCGGCCCCCACAGGCTGGCGATACCAGCCGCGATGCAGGCGAACGGATTGGCGCCGGTGGAACCGGCGAGGCGCACGGTGCTGGTGGACGCGTTCTGCTCGTGGTCGGCGTGCAGGATCATGATCAGATCCATTGCGCGCGACAGCACTGGATTGACTTTGTACGATTCCGCCGGAACAGCGTGGAACATGTGGAGGAAGTTCTCGGCGTAGGTCAGGTCGTTGCGCGGATACATGAACGGCTGACCAATCGAGTATTTGTAGGCCCAGGCCGCAATGGTCGGAACCTTGGCGATCAGTCGAAACGCGCTGATCCGTCGGCTTTCGGGATCATGGATGTCAAGGCTGTCGTGATAGAAGGCGGAAAGCGCGCCGACCACGCCACACATCACGGCCATCGGATGCGCGTCACGACGGAAACCATTGTAGAACTGACGGATCTGCTCGTGCAGCATCGTATGCCGCATGACGCCGAGTTCGAATTCTTCCCGCTGCTTCGCATTCGGCAGGTCACCATTGAGCAGCAGATAGCAGATCTCAAGAAAGTTCGACTGCTCGGCGAGCTGCTCGATGGGATAACCGCGATACAGCAGGACACCTTCGTCGCCGTCGATGTAGGTGATCTTGCTCTCGCAGGACGCGGTCGCACCGTAGCCGGGATCGTAGGTGAAGATCCCAAGGTCGCCGTACAGCTTGCGGATGTCTGCCACCGGCGGTCCCAGCGTTGCCTCGAACAGCGGCAAGTTGGCTGACTTGTTGGAGCCATCCATTGTTACCGTGATGGACCGCTTCGCCGAACCGCTCATTTGCGTGTTCCTGTTGCCGAGGAGGTTGTTGCCCCGTGGTCGAGCGCCTGCCGGGGGGCGCCAGCGCTCGTGACGAACCTATGGCGGACCGTCATCCGGTGCAACCTTCGCGGCCGCAGCAAAATTTTGTGTTCGCTGCTACCGTGGGTTGTTTCGCTTGCAACCTGCGATCCCACGTCGACGGCTACGGCATGGCCCTCAGAAGCGTGATCAGCGATCACTCCTCCTTTGTCGCCGCGGTTTGATAATAGTTGCGATACCGATCTCGCAAAGCAGTCTTCAGCAGCTTCCCGGTCGCCGTGTGCGGCAGCTGATCGACGACAAGCACTGCATCTGGCAACCACCACTTCGCCACTAGGCCGCGGTAGGAATCCAGAACCGACCGTGGATCGATCGTGTGACCAGGCCGCGGTACCACGAGGAGCAGCGGCCTCTCGTCCCACTTCGGATGCCGAGCCGCGACGACGGCCGCTTCCGCGACGTCGGGATGAGAGACCGCGATGTTCTCCAGAGTGATCGAACTGATCCACTCGCCGCCCGACTTGATGACGTCCTTCGAGCGGTCGGTGATCTCCATGTAGCCATCGGGATCGATGGTCGCGACATCGCCCGTGGCAAACCACCCGTCCGCATCGCATGCGCTCTCGGATTCCCCGAAATAGCTGCTGCATACCCACGGTCCGCGGACCAGCAGATCGCCGAACTGCTTGCCATCCCATGGCAACTCATGGCCGTCCCCGTCGATGATCTTCATGTCCAGTCCCGGCAACACGCGGCCCTGTTTCAACATGTGACGCGCCGCCGCTTCGCCGGTCAGACCGACCTGTGACGGCTTTGCGGCGTTGTAGGTGCCGACCGGGCTGAGTTCGGTCATGCCCCAGCCATGCTCGACCGCAACGCCGAATTCATCGCGGAACGCTTCGATCAGCAGTGGAGGCGCTGCGGAACCTCCGGTCATGATGCGCCTCACCGTTGCGAGTTTCTCGCCACTCGACCGCAGGTGCTGCAGCAGTCCCAGCCAGACTGTCGGAACGCCGCAGGTCATTGTCACCCGCTCCTGGTTGAGCAGACGAGCCAAGCTGGCGCCATCGAGGTGACGTCCTGGGAGCACAAGTGCTGACCCGGTAAGGGCAGTCGCGTAGGGGATGCCCCACGCATTGACGTGAAACATCGGCACAACGGGTAGAATTCGGCTGGTTGCGCGCAGGTCGAGCACGTCGGGCAGGGCGATCGCGTACGCGTGGATGACCGTCGAGCGGTGGCTGTAGAGCACGCCCTTTGGCCGGCCGGTCGTGCCGGATGTATAACAGAGGGCGCTCGCAGTGTTTTCGTCGAAGCTGGGCCACGCGTAGTCGTCATCGGCCTCAGCCATCAACTGGTCGTAACAAAGCAGGCGCATACCCGGTCGCAGGTCGAGTGCCGGCATTCCGGCCGGGTCGGTCATGATCACGACGGTACGGACATGATCCGCGATTCTTGCCGCGATCCCGCCGATCAGCGCCGCGAACCCGGGATCGATGAACAATGCGCTGTCCCCGGCGTGATTGATGATGTAGGCGATATCGTCCGGCGACAGGCGCGGGTTGATCGTGTGGCAGATGGCCTGCATCCCAGATGTGGCGTAGTACACCTCGAGATGGCGGTAGTCGTTCCAGGCCAGCGTGCCGATGCGGTCCGCCTCGCGAACGCCGAGTGCCTGCAGCGCACGCGCAAGCTGGCGGGCGCGGCGTTCGCTGTCCGCCCATGTGGTGTGATGGACGGCTCCCGCTTCCGTCGCCGAGATTACCTCGGCTGCACCGTGATGCCGCGCCGCATGTCTGAGCAGCGTCGAGACCAGGAGCGGTTGCTGTTGCATCAGTCCCAGCATGACGTACCTCCATTGTGCGGCGAGGGTTCCTTGGCCGCCATTTCCGGCGATGATAGCAAGCCGCATCAATCAGGACAGAGAGCGGAGGCGTGCGATGGAATTGAAATCGGCCTTGATCGTCGGTGCCGGCAGCGGCCTGAGTGCTTCCCTGGCGCGTCTGTTTGCGCGAAACGGGCTCCAGGTCGCGCTGGCGTCGCGCAACCCCGACCGGCTCGCCTCATTGGCGCACGAGACGGCGGCCACCACGTTCGCCTGCGAGGCGGCCGAGCCTGAGGAGGTCGGCGGCCTGTTCGATGCGGTGATCGCAACCCAGGGCGTGCCGGACGTGGTGGTCTACAATGCGAGCGCCCGAGCTCGTGGGCCGGTCGTCGAACTCGATCCCGCCGCTGTGGCGCGGGCGATTGCCGTGAGCGGCTATGCTGGGTTCCTGGTTGGCCAACAGGCGGCGCGGCACATGCTGCCGCGGGGTGCAGGCGCGATCCTGTTCACTGGTGCGTCGGCCAGCGTGAAAGGCTACCCGAATTCATCCTCGTTCGCGATGGGCAAGTTTGCGCTGCGCGGCCTGGCACAGAGCATGGCGCGCGAGCTGGCGCCCCAGGGCATTCACGTGGCGCACTTCGTTATCGATGGTGCGATCCGCAATCCTGGACGGACAGAGCCAGAGGACAAACCGGACAGCATGCTGGACCCCGATGCGATCGCCGCGAGCTATTGGCACGTGGTGCAGCAGCCGCGCAGCGCCTGGACCTGGGAGGTCGAGTTGCGCCCCTGGGTCGAACGGTTCTGAGGCGCTTGTTGGATCGCAGAATCATCGGTCTGGTTTGGATCGGCGGCGTGCTGCTGATGGCCGTGGTATACGCGATCGGTCCACAGAACTTCCTTGCCCAGTGCGAGGCGTTCGTCCGCGCCCTGGCGCAAATCGTCGACGATCTGCTGACGACGCTGATGTGGCGCGCCTTCGAGGTGATGCGAGCCGCAGCGATCGCGCTCTATGCGGTGTTCCTGGCGCTGTCCGTGCTGGGGATGCGACGAGGGTTGCGAGTAGGGGGCATGCTGGTGGGAGTGTCGATCGTGTTCCTGCTGCTGGTGCGAACGGTCTGGTATGACCCGGCCACTAAATGGCTGGCGGCGGCGTTGGTAGCCGCGGTCGCAGCCGCGGTGACAACGCGGCGGCTGTTGCATGTGCCGCCGACCCGCGATCCTGCCAATCCGTGGGGGTTCGGCAGGCGCTGACGGTCAGGCCCAGCAACGCACTGCAGTCAGTCGATTGGACGTCCGGTGAGGATATCAACGCGCTGACCGGCGCCCGTCAGGATATCGGGGGTTCCGCCACGGGCCTCGCGGACGAACTGGTGGCCTCGCGATGCGTTGCTACGCCCGTCGCCGCCAATCGGGCCGCGCTGGGCCCCCCCGGCATGGTCCGCTCGCCAAAAGTTGCGCCAGAGCGCCTCGCCGGCGCGTATGCCAGAGGTCATCCAACGCCAATCGGTCGTAGCGACACGATTCGAGGTCACAGTTGGAATACTGGCGGTGCCAACAGTGGAGTTAATTCCACCCCGTTGGGCCAGGGCCGGGGTGCTGCATAGGAGCGCAGCAAGCAACAGGATATGGCGCATCCTCTTAGTTTGGAACACGACCATCGGCCACGTCTATCTCGTCTTTTGATTGCGCCGCCTGTGCCATCACGGGTCACGCTGTCGGAGATTTTGCAGGAACCGGCACCGCTTTTCGCTGAACCCGCTCCGAATAGCACGTCCCAACGACGCTTTCGCGGGAATGACGAAGGGAACCGCCTCGATACATTTCTATGCCGCAAGGCGATACTGGGACTAGCGGGCCAGTGGCAGCTTGCTGCCGGCCACCGCGCGCTCGGCAAGCACGTCGCGGCGAAAGCGGAACAGCTTCGCGGGCCGTCCACCGGTCTCGGTGGCCACATCGCCGGTCTCCTCCACGAGGTCCTGCTGCTCGATCAGACGGCGGAAGTTCTGCTTATGCAGACGCCGGCCAGCCAGTGCCTCCACAGCGCGCTGGAGTTGCAGCAGGGTGAAGCGTGGCGGCATGAGTTCGAACACGACCGGGCGGTACTTGATCTTGGCGCGCAGGCGGGCGACGCCCGTTGCTAGGATACGCCGATGGTCATGGGTCATGGGGACGCCATCGATCGGGTTGCCCGCCTGTGGCGACTCGGGCACCAGCCCTGCCTCCCATAACAGCTCGTAACGCTGCAGGATCAGCTCCTCATTCCAGGCGCGGCCGTCATGGCCGAAAGTGACGCCGATGCGATGCTGTCGTTCCCGCCGTGTCGTCGCGTCCGGAGTGGCCTCTGCCCAGCTGCGTAGCCGAGGGGCGATCTGCTCCTCAGACGCCAGCGTGCCGGCGCGGTGATCCTCCCATGGGAAGTAGCGATACCAACTCTGCCAGCTCACGCCTTGCTCGGCTGAGGTGCGCGCCTCTCGGGTAAGCCCGAGATAGCTGATCGAGACGACCCGCTGACCTGTCCGGGTGCGATCCCGATCGGCGAACGTGTAGAGCTGTTCGACATAACCCAACGGATGGTGCGTCTGCTGCTCAACCCAGGACCGCGTCCCGGACTGCAATGAGCGGTGGCTGAGTTCGAATGGACCCGACGGCAAGGCTTGGCCGCCGTCAATTGTCAACACCCGCGGCTCGCCATCCGTAACGGCGACGATCACCCCGATGAGTTCAGCGATCGCTTCCGCTGAAGCGACGGAAGCCTCCGACTGACGCGTGCGGACCTCGTCCATGGCCGCGTCATCGCACGCCGATCATCGCTGCGCCACTGACGATTCGTGTCGCTGACCGCTTGAGGGCCGCTGGATGGGGCTCGGTCATGAGAAGGTCGCAGAGCCATGCCGTTCCTCTCAGCGATCCGCCCCCGAGCTGGGCAGCAGGCGCGCGGGACAGGTTCCCGTGGACGCTGCCACGGGTGCGCGATCCGGGGACGCTGGCGTACACGGCACGGATTACCTTTCTGGCGGGCGAGAATGGCTGCGGCAAATCGACGCTGTTGGACGGCATCGCAGCCGGGATGAATGCGGTGGCCGCCGGCGGGCACGACCTGAAGCGTGACCCACTCGGCAGCCGGCACACGACTTCGCAGCGGACTTCATGTTCGTCCGCCATCCCCATGCCCGTACGCGCATGTTCCTGCGCGCCGAGAATGTATTTGGCTACACTGGCCGGCTGGTCTCGGAGATGCGACGGCTTCGTGAATGATGCTTTTGATCGCTATGCGCTTCTGTGCAGGCGATGCAGCGTCACTTCGGGCGCGCAGTTGAAGCGGACGGGAACACCGCAGGACCCGGCACCGACCGAGGTGTATCCAGACATCCCGTTGTATTTCCATGGGCCCTTGCCCATGCGGCGCGGAAGGACGGACGAGAGGAAGATCGGAATGCCGCCCGGCAGACAGATCTGGCCGCCATGCGTATGCCCCGCGAGCAGCAGATCGAACCCGGCATGTGAGGCCCGTCTGTAGGTTTCCGGTGTGTGCGAAAGGAGAATTGAGAAAGCATCCTGCGGGATCTCCCCGGCAGCCTTCTCAATGTTGTCCATACGATAGAAATGCGCATCGTCGATGCCGGCAAGATAGATCTTCGACCCGTTGCGCTCGAACATGGCATGCTCGTTCAGCAGCATGCGGACGCCCATGCGCTCGAGATCAGGGACCATCAGGATGGTGTCATGGTTGCCCAGGACGCCGTAGATGTCACCTTTGAGACTCCGACACAGCGGCAGCATATTCTGCAACGATGCGTGATAAGGACCGTGGGTTCGTCCACGATAATCGCCGGTCAGCACGCAGAGGTCGTAGCTGAGAGAACTGACCAGCCTGGTGGTCTCGGCGATCGCAGCACCGCTCATGTCGGCATGCAGATCGGTGATGTGCAGGATGGTGAATCCATCGAAGCCATCTGGTAGCGCTGGCGAGTACACCTCGTTGGTGCGAAGCCTGATCCGTGCAGCGTTTGCACGGCCGCGCCAATAGGTGCCTGAGGCCCGCAGGATCGAGTCGATAATGGCGTGAGAGATTGGCAGGTTCTCGAAGTGGAAGAAGGTCAATCCATGGCCGAACTTCTGTGCTTCATGATCCTTCTCAATGCCCAGCCGTTGACGCGCGTATAGGCGCCCCAGACGGCGCTTCAACGCGTCATCGACTTCATCCGCACTCAAGAATCCTGAAGTCACCAATCCACTCCAACTAGCGGCCCAATTATTGACGGGTCGTCAATAATCTCGTTATACCCCCGCCCGGGTCACGCCCCCCCACCGGGGCGCTTCTCTTCTGGAAGGGAGAGTGCAGGATGGCGAATGTACCGCGGCCGGACGTGCGTCCGGGCAACGCCAATTTTTCCTCAGGTCCTTGCGCCAAACGTCCCGGCTTCACGCTGGACGCACTGTCGGGCGCCATACTGGGGCGCAGCCATCGTGCCAGCGCACCAAAGGCGCGGCTGGCCGAGGTGATCGAGCGGTCACGCACCATTCTCGGCGTGCCGCCTGACTGGCGACTGGGGATTGTGCCTGCCTCGGATACCGGCGCGGTCGAGATGGCGCTGTGGTCATTGTTGGGTGCACGTGGTGTCGATGTGCTGGCGTTCGAGAGCTTCGGCGAGGGATGGGCGACAGACGTGGTCAAGCAGCTGCGGCTGTCCGATGCCCGCGTGCTTGCGGCACCGTATGGCAGGCTGCCTGACTTCGCCGCAGTGGATTTCAGCCGCGACGTGGTGTTTCCGTGGAATGGCACGACGTCGGGGGTGCGGGTGCCACATGGCGACTGGATCGCGCGTGATCGGCAGGGACTGACGATTTGTGACGCCACCTCGGCTGCGTTCGCAATGCGGCTGGCATGGGACCGGCTCGATGTCGTCACGTGGTCCTGGCAGAAGGTTCTGGGCGGAGAGGCGGCACACGGCATGCTGGCATTGTCGCCGCGGGCGGTTGAACGGCTGCTCTCATATAGACCGGCTTGGCCTTTGCCCAAGATCTTTCGGTTGACCTCGGGCGGTAAGTTGATCGAGGGCATCTTCAAAGGCGAGACGATCAACACGCCGTCGATGCTGTGTGTCGAGGATGCGCTCGATGGACTGCGCTGGGCCGAGTCGGTCGGCGGACTTGACGGGCTGCTTGCTCGTTCTGAAGCGAATTTGAGCGCTGTTTCCAATTGGGCGGGACGCACGGACTGGGTTGATTTCCTTGCCGAGGACCCGATGACGCGGTCGTGCACGTCGATCTGCCTGAAGCTGACTATGCCGGAACTGGCGAAGCCGATGGCGGCACTGCTGGAGAAAGAAGGCGCCGCCCACGACATCGGGGCGTATCGCGACGCACCGCCGGGGCTGCGCATCTGGGGTGGCGCGACTGTTGAGACCGCTGACATCCAGGCCTTGTTGCCTTGGTTGGAGTGGGCGCGTGCGGAGACGCTCAAGGAGGCCCCCTCCCCCTAACCCCTCCCGCAACGGGAGGGGAAATCATGCGTGTGATTTGCAGAGCGAGAGTTCGCATGCCGAGAGTTCTGATCAGCGACAAACTATCGCCTGCGGCGATCGACATCTTCCGACGTCGTGGCATCGAGGTGGACCTAAAGCCCGGACTGTCGCCGCCCGAGCTCCGCAGCATCATCGCGCCTTATGACGGGCTGGCGATCCGTTCGGCGACCAAGGTGACGCGCGAACTGCTCGATGTGGCGACCAATCTCAAGGTTGTAGGTCGTGCCGGCATTGGCGTTGATAATGTGGACGTGCGCTCGGCAACAGCGCGCGGGATCGTGGTCATGAACACGCCGCACGGCAACGCCATCACCACAGCCGAGCATGCCATCGCAATGATGTGCGCGCTGGCGCGGCAGATTCCGGAAGCGTCGGCGTCCACCAAGGCAGGGAAGTGGGAAAAGAACCGGTTTATGGGCGTGGAACTGAGCGGCAAGACGCTCGGCCTGATCGGCTGCGGCAATATCGGCTCGATCGTCGCTGATCGCGCCATCGGACTGAAAATGCGCGTGCTCGCCTATGACCCGTTCCTGAGTGAGAAGCGTGCGCTGGAGCTTGGAGTGGAGAAAGCGGAGCTCGACGACCTGCTGGCGCGTGCCGATCTGATCACGCTGCACACACCGCTGATCGATGCGACACGCAATCTGCTGTCGCGCGAGGCACTCGCGAAGACGAAGCCTGGGGTCCGCATCATCAACTGCGCACGTGGCGGTTTGTTGGACGAACTGGCACTGGCCGAAGCGATGAAGTCCGGCCATGTGGCCGGCGCGGCGCTTGACGTGTTCGAGACCGAGCCTGCGACGCAATCTCCATTGTTCGAACTGGAGAACGTGGTCTGCACGCCGCATGTCGGCGCGGCAACGGCGGAAGCGCAGGAGAACGTCGCACTGCAGGTCGCCGAGCAGATGAGTGATTTCCTGCTGACCGGCGCGGTGGCGAACGCGATCAATATGCCTTCGGTTTCAGCCGAAGATGCGCCGCGGCTGAAACCCTATATGGAATTGTGCCGGCTCCTGGGCGCCTTCGCTGGGCAGCTTACCCAGGCGCGGGAAGGCGTTATGCACCGGGTATTGGTGGAATACGAAGGTCATGCGGCGGCGCTGAACACGCGCCCACTGACCGCCGCAGTTCTGGCAGGCCTGATGACGCCGGTGATGGTCGGCATCAACATGGTGAACGCGCCGGTTGCCGCACGTGAGCATGGCATCGACGTTGCCGAGACGATCCACGATCGCGACAGCGAGTATCAGACGCTGGTCCGCGTTACGGTTGAGACCGAACAGCTGACACGTTCGGTTGCGGGTACGCTGTTCGCCGGCTCGCGTCCGCGCATTGTCGAGATCAAGGGCATCAAGGTCGAAGCGGATTTCGCTCCGCACATGCTGTACGTGACCAATCAGGACAAGCCAGGATTCATCGGCCGCTTCGGCGCGACGCTGGCCGGTGCCGGGATCAACATCGCGACGTTCCACCTTGGGCGCGCCAGCCAGGGCGGCGACGCGATCTGCCTCGTGTCGGTGGACGAGAAAGTGCCGGAGGACGTCCTGGCAATGGTGCGCACCCTGCCGTTGGTGGTGCAGGCGACCTCGTTGGCTTTCTGAGCAATGGCTGTCAGTCAGGAATATCAGGATCTCATCCTGGATCTGCTGCATCCGCTGGATCCATTGCCGCGGAAAATGTTCAGCGGCGTTGGACTGTTCTATGGCGGCGCCATGTTTGGGCTGCTGGTGCGTGACACGATGTATCTGCGCGTAGACAGTGCAACGCGTTCACGCTTCGAGCGCGCGGGCAGCCGACCGTTCAGCTACATGCGCGGCGGTCAGGAAGTCAGTCTGTCGGCGTATTACGTGGTGCCGGACGATCTGTTGGATCGTCAGGATGAGCTGCTGCAATGGGCGCGCGATGCGATCGGAGCTGCTCGGCGAGCAGCCTCGAATGCACGGCCTGCCACGCCTCGTTCAGGTGGTCGCCGCTATCGAAGAAAGCCGAGCGCGGATAGCGGCTGAAGTTCGGCAAGACGACGAAGTCGGCGCCGTTGGTGAGATATACGGACTGAATCGCCTCTTGAGTTGCCTCTGGCATCGGATGATCGGCAAATTCCGTGGGAAGGCCGCCAATGACCCGTACGCCGTGCGCGTTGGCCCAGTGAACGAATGAGACAATCAACGATGTGCCATAGCCAGACCTGATCTGCTCGGCTTCGGCATGGCCGCGAGGGAGCGAGGCGACGATCGCCTGGTTAGGCGTCGCGCGTTCAGCGGTATGGCCGACATGGTCGCCCCAGGTATTCATCGTGCCGGTGACGTCGGGACGGGGGTCGCGGAAGTGAGCCATCTGCAAGAAAGCTTCTGTCGGCGCCATGAGCGCGAACCGCAGGTCGAATGCGAACAGTCCCGCGAACCATCTGTCCGGTGACAAGGCAGCCAGAGTGCGCCAATCATGGCGGAACATGATCGCCGCGTCGGGTCCTACATCAGTGGCAGCCCGTGTGCGAACGTACTGCGCTTCCTCCATCGGCATATAAACGATATCGCCCCGATGCAGGTATGATTGCCAGCGTGCAAACAGGTAGTCGAGACCTATCCCAACCGCGACGCCGCCGTTGACGCAACGCATGCGGAGTAGTGGTTCAATGATCTCGCAGCGGTGCGAATAGGGTCCATTGGAGCCGGCGAGGATCACCAGCTTCGGCACCTCGATCATTGCCGCGTGCTCCAGCTTCGTGTCGATCTGCGCGCGAAGAAGGCCGAATGCGAGCGGGCGATCGAACAGCAAGCCAAATGCCAGAGCATAAGACAGGAGCGACGCGAGGCAGCTGTGGATGAGCCATCTCGATGACGATTGCTTCGCCTGGCTTGCGGTGACACGAGATCTTGTCATCAGAACTGGAAGTAGAGAAAAGGAGTGGCGTTGGGGGCGAAGAACAGCGCCTGTACAGTGAACGCGAAACTCGCAGTAAGCGTCCAACCGCGCGTCCGTTGCGACAACTCGTGCACCGGGGGCAGCGCAAGGACAACCACCCAGCCAAGAATCAGGCAGGCCGTGACCTCGGGGAAGCTGAGCGTGCGCCCATCGCCCAGTGAGGGCAGGGCCGGGACAGCGGTCGCGATGATGGCTAAAGGCGGGAATGCGTGCACGATCATCTGTGGCAGAGCGATCCCGTTCAGCCCCGCCATGCCGCGGAACATGGCAAGTGTGGCATCGATACCTGAGGCACGAAACGGCACCCAGGCAACCAAGACGGCGAGCAGGGTCAGCGTGCGGCCAGCGAATACCGGGACGCGCCAGGGGTAAACCCGGTGCAGCAACAGGAACAGCCCGTGCAGGCCGCCCCACAGAACGAAGTTCCACGCCGCCCCATGCCACAACCCGCCCAGCAGCATCGTCGTCATGAGGTTTGCGTTGCGACGCAGCGCACCACGTCGGTTGCCTCCCAGGACGATATAGAAATGGTCACGCAGGAACCTGCTGAGCGTGATGTGCCAGCAGCGCCAGAACTCGGTGATACTCGTCGCCTTGTACGGCGATGCAAAGTTGATGGGGAGGCGCACGTTCAGCATGCGCGCCAGGCCGATCGCCATGTCGGAGTAGCCGGAGAAGTCGAAATAGATTTGCAGCGCATAGGAGGCGACCGCGAACCATGCTTCGACGAAAGTCAGCGACGTGCCTCGGTCGGCGGCAGCAAAGCCAACATCGGCGTAGTGAGCGAACGTGTCGGCCAGCACCACCTTCTTGGCCATGCCGAGGATAAAGATGGTCATGCCATCGGCAATTGATTCGGTCCGCGGCACCGCAAGATCGGTCGCCAGCAGTTGCGGTATGACCTCACGTTGCCGGACGATCGGGCCCGCGATCAGATACGGAAAGAAAGCAACGAAGGCGGCGTATGGCAGTAGGCGTGGGCGATCGCCTTCACCACGACTGGTCTCGACCAGATAGCTGATCTGCTGAAAGGTGAAGAAGCTGATGGCCAGCGGCAGGACGATATTGAATTCCACCGCAGGTAGCCTCAGCACGTCATGGACGAAGAAGTTGGCGTATTTGAACCATGCCAGCAGTGCCAGGTTCGCGGTAACGCCACCGATCAGCCACCAGCGGCAGGAGCGTCGCGCAATCCGGTCGGCCAATAGGTGGTTGACGAGAATTGACGCCCCCAGCAGCAGGACGAGAGCCGGGTTGGACCAGCCATAGAAGAGCAGGCCCATCAGAACCAGCCACCGCAGCGCCCAGACGGTTCCGCCAAGCCGGCCTGCCGTAAAGAAACCGACCAGCGAGATGGGCAGAAAACCCAGGATGAATGCTGGCGAGTTGAACAGCATACCGCGACGGATTGTGCCGCCGCTGGCATAACCAAGGGTAAAGGTCTGTTCCGCAGGGCCACGATAGCTGATAGCTGGAAGCGACATGAGCGACGATGTGCCCAACCATCCCGCGCTGCTGCCGGCGGGCCTGCGTGACCTGCTGCCGCCCGAGGCAGAGACCGAAGCCGCATCTGTGGAAGCGCTGATGGAGGTGTTCGCGGCGCACGGCTACCAGCGGGTAAAGCCGCCGCTGCTGGAGTTCGAGGACAGCCTCCTCGCCGGGTCCGGTGCGGCCGTGGCCGAGCAGACCTTCCGGCTCATGGACCCCGAAAGCCAGCGGATGATGGGGCTCCGCGCCGACACAACGCCTCAGGTCGCGCGCATCGCCACCACACGGCTGGTCCAGGCGCCGCGACCGCTGCGGCTGTCGTATGCCGGGCAGTGCCTGCGCGTGCGCGGTAGCCAGCTCGCGCCCGACCGCCAAGTCGCCCAGGCCGGGATCGAACTGATTGGTTGCGACAATCCCGCCGCGGATGCCGAGATTGTGTTGGTTGGAGCGGAGGCGCTGGCCGCTGTCGGGCTTACCCGGACCAGCTTCGACCTGACTCTTCCTACATTGGTTCCAATGCTGCTGGACGATGCCGGCGTACTCGGCCAGGAGAGGACCGCGCTCGCACGTGCGCTGGATCGGAAGGATGCGGCCTCGGTAGAGCGCAATGCCGGCAGGCTGGCGCCCACCTTGACCGAACTGCTCCTGGCGGCAGGTCCGGCGGACCGGGCATTACTGGCTTTGGCGGCCGCCCCGCTGCCACCCGCGGGACGTGACCTGGCGGACCGGCTCGCCGCGGCAGTTGCTGCCGTCCGGGCAAGGGCGCCTACTTTACGCCTCACGATCGATCCGGTGGAGTTCCGCGGCTTCCGCTATGAGACAGGCGTCTCGGTCACGATCTATGCCCCAGGCCGGCATGAAGAGTTGGGGCGGGGCGGACGATATGTCTGCGGCGAGGCCGAGCCCGCGACCGGGCTGACATTGTTTCCCGACGCCGTGTTGCGCACCGTTCCACCGCGCGCGGCCCGGCAGCGGCTCTATGTGCCGCAGGGTGCGGACCAGGACGAGGCTGCACGCATGCGGCGTCTGGGCTATGCCACCATCGCCGGTCTCGGCGCGGAACGCGACCCGATCGCCGAGGCCCGCCGGCTGGAGTGCTCGCATATCCTCCGCAACGGCACTGCCGTGCCAATCAGTTCTGGAGCGTGACGCATGGCGAATGTTGCGGTCATCGGCGCCCAATGGGGCGATGAGGGCAAGGGCAAGGTCGTCGACTGGCTGGCGAGCCGCGCGGACATCGTGGTGCGATTCCAGGGCGGCCACAACGCCGGCCACACGCTTGTGGTGGGCAATGAGACCTACAAGCTGTCGCTGCTGCCATCGGGCCTGGTGCGAGGCAAAATCGGCATTATCGGCAATGGTGTCGTGGTCGATCCTGAGGCGCTGCTGTCCGAGATCGAGCGGGTGAGGGGGCAGGGGATCGACGTGACCCCCGCATCCCTGAGGATTGCCGAGAACGCCACACTGATATTGCCGATGCACCCGGCGCTCGACCGCGCGCGCGAGGTGGCGCGTGGCGAGCGGAGGATCGGGACCACCGGGCGCGGCATCGGTCCGGCATACGAGGACAAAGCGGCGCGGCGTGCTATCCGGGTTGCCGACCTGGCGGAGCCGCAGACGCTGGCGGATAAGCTGGATGAGCTGCTGCTACATCACAACACACTGTTGCAAGGACTTGGTGCTACAGTATTTTCCAAGGAAGCGGTGCTGGGCCTCCTGACTAGGCTGGCGCCGCAGATCCTGCCGTTCGCCGAGCCCGTTTGGGAACGGCTGGACGAGGCGCGACGTGCTGGGCGGCGCATCCTGTTCGAGGGTGCACAGGCGGTGATGTTGGATGTCGATCACGGCACATACCCCTTTGTTACTTCGAGCAATACCGTGGGGGCGACGGCTGCGGCCGGTGCCGGTATTGGGCCCGCCGCTGTCGGGTTCGTACTCGGAATCGCCAAGGCGTACAGCACGCGGGTAGGGGCGGGACCGTTTCCGACCGAGTTGCCCGATGCGACGGGCCAGCTACTGGGTGATCGCGGCAACGAGTTCGGCACCGTCACAGGCCGTCGCCGCCGGTGTGGTTGGTTCGACGCCGTGCTGGTGCGCCAAGCGGTCAAGGTCGGCGGTATCAATGGCCTGGCGCTTACGAAACTCGATGTGCTGGACGGATTGCCGGAGCTTAAGATCTGCACAGGCTACCGTATCAGAGGCGCGCACTACCGGCATCTGCCGGCGGCGCCCGGTGCACAGGCTGCAGCTGAACCGGAGTACGAGGTCGTCGAGGGATGGACGGGCTCGACCCGGGGGGCGCGTTCCTGGGCCCAGCTGCCGGCCCAGGCGGTCAAGTATGTGCGGCGGATCGAGGAGTTGGTGGAAGCCCCTGTGACACTGCTCTCCACCAGTCCGGAACGCGACGATACAATTCTTATGCGCGACCCGTTCGAGGGATAGTTCTGCGCGATCACCGATCGTCAACCTTTCTTGCCAAGGATTGGTCGCGCAATGGCCAGTCCTGCCAGGACCCTGATTTCCGACCAGTACGAGGTCGAGACCGGCCGCAAGCTCTCCCCAGTGGGTGGGCTCGCGTCGTTTGGGGTGACCGATCGCCTCGTCGGACGCACCGACCTGATGGCCATTCAGATCGACCGTCATCTGCCCCCGCGCCCGCGGGCGTTTCACGTGCTGTCAGCGCCAATCGAGGGACTATTGACGCCGGTTGCCTATGGCCAGGTGCGCGAGGCCTGCTACGCCATCTGCCTGGCGCCAACCGGTCCCAGCGTGCAGGCACGCCGACGTCCGTGGCCGGAGGCAGAACTACTTGGCTGCGTGCTGCGCCCAGCAGCGCGCGTGCTCGACACTCTCACGGCGCGCGGCATCACCCACCGTGGGATCCGGCTCGACAACGTCTTCCAGAGCGTACCGGGCCAGCCGGTCGTCATGGGGACCGCGTGGACCGGGCCACCCGCCATGACACAGCCCGCGCTGTTCGAGCCGCCCTACTCGGCCATGTGCCTGCCAGCCGGCCGCGGCGAAGGAACGATCGCAGACGATGTCTACGCTTTGGGGGTGCTGCTGCTGTGCCTCGCGCTCGGCCATCCAGTATTGGAGCAGCATGACGACACCACCATCATACGCCGGAAACTGGAGCTAGGAACCTATGCGGCCCTCGCCGGCGACGAGCGTTTGCCGCCGGTGATTGGCGATCTCGTGCGCGGCATGGTGGCGGAAGACCCGGAGCATCGACCGACCCCCGCGCTGCTCCTAGACCCGGCCAGCGCCCGCGGGCGTCGCGTCGCAGCGCGGCCACCGCGCCGGGCGCAACGCCCCATGACGCTGTCGGGGGGTGAAGTCTGGAGTACAAGGTCGCTCGCTCTGGCGCTCGCCGTCGTACCGGACGAGGGCGCGCAGGCAGTGCGCAGCGGTAGGGTGGAGCAATGGCTTCGTCGGAGCCTGGGCGATGCGCAGGTTGCCGCCGGGGTAGAGGAGCTGGTGCGCCATCGTGTGGACGATGTGACGCCTGGCAATGATGCAGAACTGCTCATGCGTGCCGTGGCACTCATCGACCCGCTGGCGCCGCTCTGTTGGCGCGGGGTTGCCATCTGGCCTGACGGCATCGGGCCAGCCCTCGCTGTTGCGCAGGCCGACGCCCCCGACGTCCTCGTCCGATTGGAGGAAGTCATTGTTCGTGAGGAGGCGGCCAACTGGGCCAGTCTGCGTGCCGACCGATGCGACGTGGCGATGCTAAGGGCTGAAGCGCGGCAGCGCCACAGCTGGCTGCCGCAGCGTGGCGGCCAAGGCTCTGGGGATATGTCGCGGTTGACTTACCTGCTGAACCCGCTGATGCCCTGCAGGAGTCCGCTGCTGGTGGGGCACTGGGTTGCCCGGCTGGCTGATCTGCTGCCCGCACTCGAGGAGGTGGCAGGACACGCAGAACGCCAGCAAACGGATCCAATTGACGGACACGTGGCGGCGTTCATCGCCGCTCGCCTCGAGCGTCGCCTGGACAACGAACTTTCGACCCAGATTGGCGGCGCCGCCGCGTGCCTGGCCCAAATCCGGACCCTGGCGCAGTTGCAGTCACGGCTGCATCCACGACCATTGCCGGCCCTTGCCGCCTGGCTTGCAGCAAGAGCAAGCCCTGTGGTCTCGACATGGAGGAACCGAGAGCGGCGTGCAGGCATCGAGCACCGCCTTCAGCCGCTTGCAGCTGCCGGGTACTTGGCTCCGATGCTTCATGTGCTCGACGATCCAGGCGCGCGCAGCGCAGACGTGCGAGAAGCACAGGAAGCAGCCGCTGCGCTGGCTGGTCTCGACGCAGAACTTGCGCAGATCAGCGGCGGCAGCGGGGGCAGGACTGCGACTGCTACCCGACTCGGCCAAGAGATCGCTGCCGGTCTCGGCCTCGCCGCGCTGGCCGTCGCCTTGGTGATCGCTGCACTCGGCTGAGGCGGGCATGGCCAAGCGCACATCCCAGCCACAGCAACGACAGCGCTCGCTGACCTGGCTGCAGGGATTGCTCTGCGGGGCGTTGGTCACGCTGGCAACACCCACGGCGCTTCTGCTCGGGGTCCTGTTGGCGCCAATGCTCGTCGCCGTGGCGTTGGATCAGGAGCCCGGCCGGCCCAGGGCGCGCAGTATCGCTCTGTTCGGCATGGCTGCTTCTATAGGGCCTCTGCGGACCCTCTGGACATCCGGACACTCATTAGCGGCCGCCACAGCGCTGCTGGGCGACCTGGACGTGGTCGGAACCGCCTGGAGTGCAGCGGCGGCGGGATGGCTGCTGGCCGAGCTCATGCCATTCGCGGCACGCGCGGCGCTCGAGGCACTGAGTATCGCCCGGCGGGCGCGGCTCGAGTCGGAGCGGGTGCGCCTGGTGGAGGCCTGGGGGCTGGAGAACCCGCCAGAGCCTCCGGTCCAGCCGGAACGGGCGGTCTAGCTAGGCCCGCACCGCTTGTCGTGCGGCAACGGCAGACTGAGACTGCTGACGCCGTTCAGCGATCTGCGACTTCATGGCTTTCTGCAGCTTCTCGAAGGCGCGAACCTCGATCTGCCGCACCCGCTCGCGCGAGATGCCGTATTGCTGCGACAGATCCTCAAGCGTGGTAGGATTATCCTTGAGGCGACGCTCGATCAGAATGTGCCGCTCGCGCTCGTTCAGTGTCTTGAGGGCACCTGACAGCAGTGCCTTCCGGCCGCTGAGTTCCTCTCTATCGGCGTAGCTGGCTTCCTGGCTTTCTGTCTCGTCGACCAGCCAGTCCTGCCACTCGCCTTCACTGTCCTGCCTGACCGTCGCGTTCAGGCTGTGGTCCGGCGCGGCCAGCCGGCGATTCATGCTGATCACGTCCTGCTCTGGGACGTCGAGCATACGGGCGATCTTCGCGACCTGCTCGGGCTGCAGATCGCCGTCGTCGATCGCCTGCATCTGACCCTTCAATCGGCGCAGGTTGAAGAAGAGCTTCTTCTGGGCTGCGGTCGTGCCCATCTTCACCAGGGACCAGCTGTGCAGGATGTATTCCTGGATCGCGGCGCGAATCCACCACATCGCGTAAGTAGCGAGGCGAAACCCCCGGTCGGGGTCGAACCGCTTCACCGCCTGCATCATGCCGACATTGCCCTCGGAGATCAGTTCCCCCACCGGCAGGCCGTAGCCGCGATAACCCATGGCGATCTTCGCCACGAGCCGCAGATGTGATGTGACAAGCTTGTGTGCCGCTTCCATATCTTGATGGTCGCGCCACCGCTTGGAGAGAGCGAGTTCCTCCTCGGGTGATAGCATTGGGAACTTGCGGATCTCCTGGAGATACCGCGAGAGGTTGCCCTCGGGTGCGACGTTGATGACGGCAGAGGCCAACTGCAGGCTCCTTTCGTCGTGCCTTACGCTTGCCCACTACGGCGCAAGAGTGAGGCCTGAATGTGACTGAACCACTCGATGGGTGCGGGAAGGGACTTCACGTCCCGGATACTCGTCCCATTGATTTGGCGGCGTGTTTCCGGACGTCCCACCGGCGCAAAACACCCGTTCGCCCGGCAGGAGGTCGTATACAGGACCGCATTAGTCCTGTCAAGAATCCTGCCCTATATCAGACCTGCACCTTATGCAGGTCACGATCGAGAGACGACACGAGTGCCGCCATGTCCGGTGGCATCCCGGTCACGAAGCCCATCGCCTCGCCGGTTCTTGGGTGGGCGAATCCGAGCCGGGCTGCATGGAGCGCCTGGCGGGGGAAGTCCAGGAGCTGCCTGCGGACCGACTCGGGAAGCGCCCGTGCCGTCGTGGGCACGCGCCGTAGGTAGAGCGGATCTCCGACCACCGGGTTGCCGCGGCTGGCAAGATGCACGCGAATCTGATGAGTCCGGCCAGTGGCGAGCCTGCACTCCAGCAGAGCGACGGCGCCGTGCCAGGCGCGCAAGGTGCGATAGTGCGTAAGTGCGGGTTTGCCATTGCGGGTGACGACTGCCATGCGCTTTCGGTCGCGCTTATCGCGCCCGATGTCGCCCTGGATGTCACCGACGCGCGGATCGGGTAAGCCCCAGATGAGAGAAAGATAGGCGCGGTCGATGTCACGAGCGGCGAAGGCGGCGGTCAATGCCGTATTGGCGAACTGGGTCTTGGCCACGACCATGACGCCGGAGGTATCCTTGTCCAGCCGGTGGACGATCCCCGGCCGACGCTCACCCCCGATGCCGGTGAGCTGGTCTCCGCAATGTGCCAGGAGAGCATTCACCAGCGTGCCGTCCTCGTTGCCGGGGGCAGGATGGACAACCAGACCGGGGGGCTTGTCGAGCACGATCAGGTCGGTGTCCTCAAAGAGAATGGGAAATGGGATTGGCTGCGCTTGCGGAGTGGCGGGCACAGCCGGCGGCAGATCGAGCGCGTAGGTGGCGCCGGGTCGCACCAGTTCCGATGGATCCCTGACCACGTCGCCGTTGCGACGGGCACAACCCTGCTCGATCAGCGACTTCACGCGCGAGCGCGACAGTGTGCCGAACGTGGCGGCGAGGAAGCGATCGAGTCTTTCGCCCCGTGCCTCCGGTCCCGCCACAACGGTGAACGAAGCGGTGTCTGGCACCTGGGCTTCCATGGCGGTTGCGGATAGCGCGATTGACGTGCGTGGGGAAGCGGGGAGGGCCGTATGCGGCTGTTGAAGGCGATCACCATCGGCATGGGGCTGCTGATCGTGGTCGCGACGACGGTTCTGGTGGTGGTGATCGCGCAGCGTCTCGGGCGGCCAGAACCGGTTCCGATCGAGACAGCGCTGGTGCTGAATGAGCCTAGTGGGACGCGGATCGTTGGAGTCGCAGCGGCCGGGGACCGGTTGGCGGCGCTGCTGCAAGGTGGTGGTACGGACCGGATCGTATTGATCGATCCCCGGACTGGCTCGGTGGCCGGGCGGGTAGAACTTGGAGACGCAGCACCGCCACCGCGGCCATGACCTTGCTTGAACTTGGCCGCCGGCTGCCCTAGAAGGCCCGGCCTGAGTTGGTCCCCTTCGTCTAGTGGCCCAGGACACCGCCCTCTCACGGCGGCAACACGGGTTCGAATCCCGTAGGGGACGCCAAGGCATTTCAAAGGCTTAGATTAGCCGGACCACCGCCGGTTCGCCGCGGTGGGTAATCGCGGGTAATAACGGGGAACCACGGATCAACCGTCTTGCGCCTCACGCCGGCCCACAAACGCCAAGTGAAGGCGACCCAACGGTTAGTTCCTCCTTTGTTCTCGCGCGGCCGCCAATGCCTCAGCCCGCGGCCAGCGGGCAGCAATCCTGTCCGCTCCCCTGACAGGGTTCCGCGGCTTCTGCTTGGCGGTGGATTGCCTAACGCACGGTTGCCGCGGCGAGCGCAGCTATACGGTCGCCGCACTGGCGGCCTGCTACAGCGGCCGATGGACGGTAGGCGAAGCCTTGCGCCGGATGCGCTGCGGCGGCTGGGTATCCGCGGGGTGGCTGGTGACGGGAGAGGAATTGAACAGCCGCGTCAGACCGCGGCGCGTGCCTCTGTAGGGGCCGGAGGCTAAAGAGTGATCGCTATCGCCGCACGCAAGCCACCGCCGTCACCAGCAAGCCTAGCGCCGTGTGGAGGACGACTGATCTCCCGCAATCGCGCAGCAGTTCGGCGGGTCTTCACCCGAGCCGCGTCTCGGTGCGCACAAGAATAAGCGGCACCCAAGGGCACCGCCAAGTCTGGGGAAGAGATGCAAACAGCGCGGTCAGGGACCGCATTGCTGCGACGGCGCAAGTGGGACGGCAAGGGTCCAACCGCAACCTCTACAGGACGGTCCGCACCGCAAAACGGACTCTGGGGATTGTCACCGTCAGGGGCGATGGCGGTTTGCAGTCGCTAGCGCTTGATGAGAGGACAGGCCCTCGTTTCCAATGTTCTCATGCTATGCTGCCAGGCCAGGCGGTCCACTCCGCCCCTGCTGACGCAACAGTGAGACCACGCCTGCGTTTGTAGCATTGTCTCCCGTAGCGGCAGTGGCGACATGCCGCGCGATGGATGGCATTGAATTTGTTGACCGAGGCGGAGCGCCTGCGCTTGTTGCCGGGGTGGGCTTGCTCGCTTTCAACTTGCTCGCTTTCAAGGCGAGCGAGGTGGACCCGGAATCGATCGCGTTGCTGCGCAAAGTGTCGAACGCCGGCGCACGAGTCTGGGTGCAGCCTCTTGATCCGACCGTGACACCGCGTTCCGATGAGTGACTTAGCTTGTCCCCGCTGCGGAATCGCTGGCGTGACCGTGCCAGCAGAACGCGGCACTTGCACCGACTACAAATGTGGTTGTTGCGGGCTAGCCTTCGGTATCAGCGAGAAGGATAGGCGGCGC